>NZ_CP054141.1:3600000-4200000 GCF_013284035.1 Flavobacterium sp. M31R6 | reverse complement strand
AAGAATTCACGAGTTGTGTTTTCTCTGGAATTAGTTCCAGGAACATAAATAGGGGTATTTTTTATTGCGTCTGGCAAGAATTCCTGTTCGGCAAAATTATTGGCATAATCATGCGAATATTTATAATCCTCGCCATATCCTAATTCTTTCATTAATTTGGTAGGAGCGTTGCGCAAATGGATAGGTACAGGTAAATCGCCAGTCTGTTTCACTAATTGTTGAGCCGTTCCAATAGCCAAATACGAAGCATTGCTTTTGGGTGAAGTGGCAAGATAAATAGCGCACTGGCTCAGAATAATTCGGCTTTCGGGATAACCAATTGTAGAAACCGCCTGAAAAGCATTATTTGCCATTATAAAAGCCGTCGGATTGGCATTACCAATATCTTCACTGGACAAAATTAACATTCTTCTGGCTATGAATTTCACATCCTCACCACCTTCAATCATTCGCGCCAGCCAATAGACAGCACCATTCGGATCACTTCCCCGAATCGATTTTATAAAGGCCGAAACAATGTCATAATGCTGTTCTCCACTTTTGTCATACAAAACCGTATTTTGTTGTACCAATTGAAAAACTCGGTCATTGGTGATCAAGATTTCATCTTCGGAGGAAGCATTTACGACAAGTTCAAAAATATTTAATAGCTTGCGTCCATCGCCACCAGAAAGTCGCAATAGTGCCTCTGTTTCTTGCAGTTGAATATTTTTTGTAGCCAAATAAGTATCTGTTTTCATGGCTCTTTGCAATAAATGTTCCAAATCCGCTTTAGTAAACGCATTTAAAATATATACTTGGCAACGGGACAATAAAGCGGGAATAACTTCAAAGCTCGGATTTTCGGTCGTGGCTCCTATAAGCGTAATCCATCCTTTTTCGACTGCGGCCAATAAAGAATCCTGTTGCGATTTACTAAAACGATGAATCTCATCAATAAATAAAATAGGGTTTTTGGCAGTAAATAAACCACCGCTCTGTCTCGCTTTCTCAATTACATCCCGAATGTCCTTTACCCCCGAGTTAATGGCACTTAATATATAAAAAGGACGTTTGGACTCCTGGGCAATAATTTGTGCCAAAGTTGTTTTACCAGTTCCTGGAGGACCCCAAAATATTAACGACGGGATGATTCCTTTTGCAATTTGTTGCGTCAACGAGCCATTAGGCCCAACCAAATGGGATTGACTGATGTAATCCTCTAATTTTTGTGGGCGTATGCGTTCTGCCAGTGGTGCTTCCATATGGTAAAATTACACAATTTTCAGTTTTTAAGAGTATATTTTTTAGGAGCTCTTTCCTGCTATCCGCTTGTATCTTTTCATAAGGTGAAGAAAAATCACCTTATGAAAAGGATACCGCTACTATCAGGGCTAGGGTATTCGTTTTCATAATAGTTATTATTTTATATGACAAAATAGCATTAAATTGCTTTTGGATACATTTTTGATTTATATTAAGAATCTATTTAGTCTAATAATCCAATATTTAAGAATGGAAGAAAATCATTTTAAATTCACCAATGCAGTAGTGGGAGTGCCTCTTTTTTTTGTGCTATTCCTTTGGTTTGTCTATTGGTTAGAAATCCGTTTTGGATTTGATTTTGATGATAACGGAATTCTACCGAGAACTTTTTCAGGATTGCAAGGCATAATTTTCAGCCCATTTATTCATTCGAATATCGAACATCTCTATAATAATTCTATACCATTAATAGTGCTATTAGCGGCGTTGTTCTTTTTTTATAGTAAAGAAGCAATAGGAATATTAGTGTACGGAATTTTACTTTCAGGAGCTATAACATGGCTCATCGGGAGAGAAAATTATCATATCGGTGCCAGTAGTTTGATTTATGTATTGGTTTCTTTTATTTTTTTCAAAGGAATCCAAACCCAATATTATCGATTGGTAGCCTTGTCACTCACGGTTGTTGTGCTTTATGGTGGAATGGTTTGGTACGTTTTTCCAAAAATTGATGAAACTATCTCATGGGAAGGTCATTTGTCAGGGTTGATTGCTGGTTTTGTAATTACTTTTTTATACAAAAAACCAGAATTCAAAAAAGTGATAAAATACGATTGGGAGCGTCCAGATTACGATCCATCGGAAGATAAATTCATGCAGCGTTTTGACGAAAACGGTAATTTCGTCAATCCACCCAAACCCGAAATCATCGAAGAAAATCAAACAGAGATTGACCCTTTTTTTCAGACGGATTCTAATGTTGTTTATGATTTTATCGAAAATCAAGAAGATATAAACGAAAAAAATGAATCAAAACTGGAGTCTTGATTCATTTGCTTTTTTTAATTTAAAAATTTACATTCTTAAATCTACATTTTATCTATATTCTGTAATTATTAACTTCTCTGTCTAACGGCTTCGTATAAAAAAGCGCCACAAGCTACAGATACATTTAGAGAACCTATTGAGCCAAACATAGGAAGTTTTGCTTTTTCATCTACGATTTTAAGAACAGATGGATTTACTCCTCTATCTTCCGATCCCATAATGATTGCTACCGGTTCGTTCAAAGAAATGTCATAAATATTTTGTTCTGTTTTTTCGGTGGCAGCAACAGTTTTTATGCCGCTGGCCTGCAAAAGAAAAATAGCGTCTTTAATGTGTTCTACTTTACAAATCGGAATATTAAATACCGCGCCTGCCGATGTTTTTACTGTGTCTCCATTTACAGGAGCCGAACCTGCTTTTTGAACGATAATCCCATTAACGCCTGTACATTCTGCTGTTCTGATTATAGCACCAAAATTACGCGCATCCGATATCTGGTCCAAAATTAAAAACAAAGGTTTTTTGCCATTTTCAATAACGGTTTCTATCAAGGTTTCTAAATCATAAAATGAAATAGGAGAGACGGTAGCTACAGCACCTTGATGGTTATTGGGCGTTAATCGGTTCAGTTTTTCAACAGGAACATAAGAGAAATTGATATTCCCTCTTTTCATCACTTTCATTAAGTCTTTCATTAGTTCGCTGCTCGCTTCCTTCTGAATATAGACTTTATCTACTGTTGCGCCTGCTTGTATGGCTTCAATTATTGCTCTTATTCCAAAAATTTGATGTTCTTTTTCCATGCGGCAAAGTTAAGTAAAAGGTTTGTATAAAAAAAACCACCAGCAAAGGCTGGTGGTTTAGATGTATTAAATTAATGAGGTAAATTTAGAATTTATCCCAGAAAATACGTTTAGATGTACCATTGCTACCCAATTTGGCAACAGCAGCATTTAAGTTAGTAGCATTAAGCGTTTCTTCTGCACCTGGGTAAGAATAACGTCTTGGTACTACTGTAATTGGACCATCTGCATCTTCAAAAGTCACAGAAGGAACTTTTAAAACAGGGAAATCTAATCTTCTGTAAGATGTCCAAGCTTCAAAACCTCTGTTGTATAAAGCAATCCATGATTGTTCTCCAATTTTTTGTTGCCAAGTCCCTGCTGCAGTTGTATAAGCAACAGCTGGATTTGCTAGATATGTTGTAATAGTAGCTGGAGCTACACCCCAATCTAACATAGAAGCAGTAATCGCAGCATTGTAGTGTGTTTCAGCAGTACCACCTACAGCAATTCCTCTTGCAGCAGCTTCTGCCAACAAGAATTCTACTTCAGAATAAGTGAACAATACACCAGGATATGCTGGCGCTGTAATAGTAGGAGTGATGTGAGAGAAATTAGGATAAGTATTAAGTTCACCATATATACCTCCTTTGTAATTTCCTGATCCTACTGGATATTCTGTGAAATATTTAGCTCTTCTTGGATCAACAAGAGTATTCATTTTGTTTACAAATGTATCTGCAGGTAAGAAGTCATTACGACCACTAGCTACTAAATCAACATACAATGGGTTTGTGTTTGGTTGATTTGGAGTGTAAACTAGATATGCACTATCAGCTTGTGCAGCAATTACGCCATCAGCTAAAGCTGCAAGTACTTGTGTAGATGCATAAGGAGCGTCAACGTCAGCCATATTGATAGCCATTCTTAAACGAAGAGAGTTAGCAAATTTAGCCCATTTTTTAGTGTTTCCTTGGAAAACTAAATCAGCGCTACCAAAACTTCCGTTAGTTTGATCCAAAGCATGAGAAGCAGTAGTTAATTTTGCTATAAGATCTACATAGATAGTTTTTGCATCATCATATTTTGGTTGTGGATGACCAAGAATGTCTAAAGCTTCTGAATAAGGGACATCTCCAAAAGTATCTACTAATATACCATATGAATAAGCAGATAGGATGTCAATTATCGCAATTTTATTGTCTAATGCTTTAGCTTCGCTAGGAGATCCAACAAAATTAGCTTTTGATGCAACTAATTGATCTTTGGCTTCTTTAAAATCTCTTAATACATCACGGTAATATACTGTCCAATGTGTATCAGGAATCTTTCGCCCAGTAAGGTCATATTGACTTTCTTGTGGGTATTGAACTTCTGTCCATTGTTGAGAGAATAATCTAAAAACATTAAAGTTTACTGATGTACTTGTCACTTGATCCATCATTGCTTTTTCAGCATTGGTGAACAAATAGTTAGCGGGAACGCTTGTAGCGTTTTTGGTGTCCTGATTCAATCCTGTAATATCATCACTGCATGATATAAACAAGGATATGATTGGAATTAATAAGAGCAGTCTATTTTTCATAGCTTAAAATTTTATTGTTAGGTTACAACCAATTGTTCTAGCAGTTGGTAAAGATCCAATAGATAATCCTAATGAACCAGCGTTAGACCCTAATCCACTTTCTGGATCGGCATCTGGAAGATTTTTGTCAATTATCCATAAGTTAGAACCAACTAAGGATACTTGTAATTGACTTAATTGCATTTTTGATACAATTGAACTTGGTAGAGTGTAAGTAATGTTTACCTCTCTCAATTTAATAAAACCAGCGTCATAAACATATTCTTTTCTTGCTCCTCCAGAGTATGAATTTGTGATAGCTCCAGCAGCAGGTCTGAAATAGGCAGTTCTGATTGTATTTGGAGTTGTTCCAGTGGCATCAGTTACCCCTTCGAATATTACTCCACCACCAGTGGCTACAGAATTTCTTATTGGGTTTCCTAAATCATTATTTCCAGCTGTTTGTTCACCTAAACCTGTCCCTACTCCATACCATTGGTCGGTTGAGAAAACATCTCCTCCATGTTTCATATCAACTAAGAAACTAAATGAAAGACTTTTGTAAGTGAATTTATTACGAATACCACCAATCCAATCAGGGTTTACATTTCCAATGATATTATTAGTAGAAGTATTTATTACATATCTACCAGTTGTTTGGTTTACGATTCTTTGACCATTTGCAGCATAAGTATAGTCAGTTCCTTTTAATACACCAAAAGGTTGTCCTACTACAGCGTTCAATGTAACACCACCAGGGAATGAACTGATTTGTAAATTGTCAATACCTGGAGCTAGTGCCGTTACCATATTGTTGTTTTTAGACCAGTTTACATTAATGTCCCAAGCAAAATCTTCTGTTCTTACTGGAGTAGCATTAAACTGAACTTCAACACCTTTATTTTCAATAGTAGCCGCATTTACATAACGGAATCCATTTCCTGTTGCAGTTGAGTAAGGAACTCTTACTGCTTCACCATCATTTATGTTTTTGTAAAGAGATACATCAAAACCTACTCTTCTATCCAAAAATTGCATTTCAAGACCTACCTCATATGTTGTAGTTTTGATTGGCTCTAAATTTGGGTTGTTTTTTGTAGAGTTTACTGAGTACATTTGATTTCCATTAAATGGATCTGATTTAGCATAGGTATCAACCAAAGCCAAAGCAGGAGTTCCTAATGGGCTTTCAGAATAACCACCTCTTAATTTACCAAATGATAACCAGCTAGCATCAATGTTTTTAGAGAAAACCCAGCTTCCAGAAGCTGAATAACTATTTATATTGTTGTTTCCTTTAGGTAAGCCAGAGAAAGCATCTCTACGTGCTGTAACATCCAAGAAGAATGTGTCAACATAACCTAAAGATCCAGAAATGTAATAACTGTTTACACCAGAGTTAGTGTCTCTTTCAAATGCGTAAGGACTTGCTGAAATTGAGTTTGACAAACTATAGATGCCTGGAATAATAAGACCTCCTTGAGTTGAAGCAAGAATTGAATTGAAAGTGTTTCTTTTTATAGTACCCCCAGCAACTCCACTTAAACTGAAGTCTTCACCAAAATTCTTTTTGAAATTTAAAAGGAAATCATAGTTTTGTTCAGAGAAGTTACCATTGTAACGTTGGTATCCAGATGTTTCGTCAAGTCCGTTAATACCGAATGTTTTTGCAACTGAACCAACTGCAACTCTTTCTTCACGTATTTCGGCATAAGTATCTGTAGAGATTTTTCCTGTTGCTGACAACCAATCATTGATTTTGTAAGTTAAATTAGCATATCCTACAAAACGATTTCTACTGTCATTTTGATAGTTTTGGTAACGTTCAAAATATGGGTTATTCCAATAAGCTGGTTTTCCATCTGCTACAGAATTTCTGTTCCAAGTAAGGTTTTGTCCACCTGAGTTGAAATAAGCTTGTTCTAGTTGTTTAATGTCAACGTTAGTTTGCCACCATTGACGGAAACCAGTTACCATATTATCGCTATATCCAGTCATGTTTCTACCTAATGTAGTTTGAGCAGAATAATTAGCAAAAGTACTAAGTGATAATTTGTCTGTGAATTGGTGATTTAATTTTAAACTAAAATTATTTTTCTTTAATTCACTGTTAGGCAAAAGACCTGTTTGTTTTGAGTTACTGTAGTTAAAAACTACATTACTTTTATCGTTTGCATCTTCAAATGAAATACTGTTTACTAATGAAGTAGATTTTTCAAAGAATGAGTTTGGGTCATTCTTGGCAGCTACCCATGGAGTCGCTTTTCCGTAATTTGCATTTCCAGGATATGCTGAGAATGCATCCCATTGATAAACATTTTGTGATGAGTTGAAAGGATCTCCGGCAGAAGCATCATCTCCCATTGCAACCACTTGGTCATCAATACCATCTCCGTCAATGTCTTGATCAAAGAAAGAAGTTCCATAACCACCTCCATATTGTTTTTGATATTTTACAAAAGTGTCTTTGTCTGCTGATCCTACAGCAAATTCAGATGAAACGGTAACTCCCATTCCTTTTTTAGACTTCCCTTTTTTAGTTGTAATCATTAAAACCCCGTTACCTGCTAAATATCCGTATAATGCAGATGCCGCGGCACCTTTCAATACGTTGATACTTTCGATGTCTTCTGGGTTAATGTCCATACCATTGTTTCCGTAGTCAAAACCTTGTCTTCCAGTAGATTGAGATGCTGTGCCGTCATTTGTGGTATTGGCATTGTTGATTGGCATACCATCAATTACAATAAGCATTTCGTTACTTTGTCCCAATGCTTTGATACCTCTAGATACTGCACTTGTTGAACCTCCAAAGTTACTGTTTCTTGTAATGTTTACACCAGCTACTTTACCTGAAAGTTCATTTAAAAAGTTTCCGCTTGGTGCGCCACTTTTTAAATCTTCACCTTTAACTTCTTGTGTAGCATATCCAAGAGATTTTTTATCTCTTTTAATACCTAATGAAGTAACAACAACACTCTCTAATTGAGTAGCATCACTTGCTAATTTCACATTAACTGTGGCTGAGCTTGCAGATTTCTCTGAAGTCTTCATTCCAACATAGCTAAATACCAATACATCGCTTGGTGCAGCTTTGATAGAATACTTTCCATCAAAATCTGATTGAGTTCCATTTTTTGTTCCTTTTACTAATACACTTACACCTGGTAAAGGTATACCTGCATTGTCAGAAACAATCCCTGAAACAGATCTTTCTTGCGCAAAAGTTAGTTGCGCCACTAGTACTACTAGGAGTACTAAGAATCCATTGAACTTTAGTTTCATTTTTAAATATTTTGAATTAGTGAGGCAAAAATCATAATAATTTGTTAACTATCCTAATATCTGAAACTCTTTTTTTTGTTAAAGCTAAAATTTAACATTATAACTTATAGTTATGTTTGTGTTATAAAATTTCAATTCTTCATTTTTTGCCTTTCCATTTGTGATGGCAAATTTCAGTAAACCATTGGTGGTTTGTAGGCCCAAACCCATTCCAATCCCAAGAAGTTTTTCGGTTTTATTTTTTTCTATTGTTGTTGTTGGGTCTTCGTAATAGCTGTAATCTAAGATGGAATTGAAGTATAAATTTGGTGAAACTAGATAGCGATATTCCGTCATGAGTGTAATCATTAGATTGGCTTGTAAGCTATTTTCTGCAAATCCTCTTATGGAGTTGATGCCTCCAAAACGAAATAATTCATTTGTTAGATAGTTTTTGCTTTTTAGATAATAGTTTTGATTTTTAACATTTATAATGTTTTTCTTATTAATGTAAAAATCGTTCATTATGTTAAAATTTGCAAAATTTTGTTTCAGAGATGGGTTTGTTATTGTGGTTCTGTTTCCCGTGCCTATTGTTATATTCAAAAACGTTTTTATGGGGAATAGTTTGTTTTCAGTTGATTCTTTTTTGAAATCAAGTGAGGTGGTGTAAAATGAATTTTTGAAATCACTTAGATTTTGGTTGTTTGAGTTTTGAATATCGCTTGATTCGGTTGACTCGTATCCTAAGTAGAATCGTTTATTGTAGTCTGTGGAATAGCTTAGTTGTACGGCAGTTTTTGTGTTTTGGAAAATGCTGTCTTGCTTAAAAATGTTTAGGATCGCTTTAATTCCTATTTGGCTTTTAAACAAATATGGAGCAGTCAGATTGGCGTTGAATATTTTTTGATTATTCCCATCGTTTTTCCAGTATATGGATAGCTCTTCTCCGTTTCGAAGTGTATTGACTAAAGTTAAATCTAGATATCCGTTAAGTTGTATTTTTTTATTTTCTGTATTGTTGAAGCCTAGATATCCGTCAAATATATTTGCTTTTCTTTTTTCTAAATACACAAATACTTTGGTTGTGTCTTTTGTGAATAGAATTTCTGGATATTTTATTTGATTGATGAATCCAAATTTTTGAAAATCATCATGTACTTGTTCTATTGTTTTTTGGCTGAATATTGTGTTCTTGTATTTTTTGTTGATTTGTTTTTCGGCAGCTTTTGGGATGAGGTTGTTTTGTTGTTGATTGGTATATTTTATTTCAATGGTATTTATTGTTCTTCTGTTTCCTGTATAGATTGATAAGTCAGCATAGAGATTTTGTTTTTTCGTTTGGATATTGGTGAGTTTTACTTTTGTGAAGGCGTAACCATTTTGTTCTAAATTTTGTGTAGTGTGTTTTAAAAATGATTCTGTTTGAGAATATGGTAATATTATGCTGTCTTGATTTATGATATAGTAATTTGGTATAAATGAGGTGTTTTTTATACCTATATATATATGTATGTTTTTTGTTTTGTTTTCTAATGAGATTATAGTGGTGTAAATGCTATCATTTTCCTTTTTTTCTTCTAGTATTTTGTTCTCAATATAGCCGGTAGCGGAAAGTTTTTTTCTTGTTGAATTTATTTCGTCAATTAATTGTTTTGTGTTTTGATGTTTTGCTACGTAGCCAATTGAATCAATAAGTGCAGTTTCAATTGTGGTCTTGCCAATTATTTTTAATTGTAAAGTTTGACTCGTTGAAGTCAAGTGATTAAATAGAAATAATAGAATAAGAATTTTAGATTTCAATTTTAATTTCTTTAATTAAGGTATTGCAAATATCTGTTCTTTGTTGGAATAATCATAGTGTTGGATTGACGAAGTTGCAGTGCGTTAGAAAGTCTTTTGTTGGATTGAAATGTGGATTGTTTGAATAATGTTAATGGTGTTGATAAACAAATATTTACTTCTATTGAAAATTAATTGATTATGGTTTGTAAAGTGAAAATTAATTTATACATTTGCAACCCCGTAAAAAGCGGGATTTTAATATAATAAGAAATTTTTAGTATTAATTATGCCAACAATTCAACAATTAGTAAGAACAGGAAGAACTCAGATAACTAAGAAGAGTAAATCGGTTGCTTTAGATTCTTGTCCTCAAAGAAGAGGGGTTTGTACGCGTGTTTACACTACAACACCAAAAAAACCAAACTCTGCAATGCGTAAAGTAGCGCGTGTACGTTTGACAAATGGTAATGAAGTGAATGCCTACATCCCTGGAGAAGGACACAATTTACAAGAGCACTCGATAGTATTAGTTAGGGGTGGAAGGGTAAAAGATTTGCCAGGAGTAAGATATCACATCGTTCGTGGTGCACTTGATACGTCAGGAGTAGCAGGAAGAACGCAAAGAAGATCTAAGTACGGAGCAAAACGACCAAAAGAAGCGAAAAAGTAATTTAAAAAGTTATTCCTGTAGGGGTGCGATTCGTCGTAGCTGTATGGGTATGAAATTTTATTAAAAAAAAGACATGAGAAAAAGAGCGGCAAAGAAAAGACCACTTTTACCAGATCCAAGGTTTAACGACCAATTGGTAACACGTTTTGTAAACAACTTAATGTGGGATGGTAAGAAATCAACAGCTTTTAAAGTTTTTTATGATGCAATTGACATTATAGAAACTAAAAAGCAAGATTCAGAAAAATCTTCATTAGAAATTTGGAAAGATGCTTTAACAAACGTTATGCCTCACGTAGAAGTACGTAGTCGTAGAGTTGGTGGAGCTACATTTCAAATTCCAATGCAAATTAGACCAGACAGAAAAATTTCTATGGCTATGAAATGGTTGATTCTTTATTCAAGAAGAAGAAACGAAAAATCAATGGCTCAGAGATTAGCTTCAGAATGTTTAGCTGCGGCTAAAGAAGAAGGAGCTGCTGTTAAGAAAAGAATGGATACTCACAAAATGGCAGAAGCTAATAAGGCTTTCTCTCACTTTAGATTTTAATTCTTAAGAAATGGCTAGAGATCTTAAATATACAAGGAATATAGGAATTGCTGCTCACATTGATGCTGGTAAAACAACAACAACTGAGCGTATATTATTCTATACTGGAAAATCACATAAAATTGGTGAAGTACACGATGGTGCTGCAACAATGGACTGGATGGCGCAAGAGCAAGAAAGAGGTATTACAATTACTTCTGCTGCTACTACTTGTGAATGGAATTTCCCAACAGAACAAGGTAGAATTTTACCTAATACATTGCCTTATCACTTTAATATTATCGATACCCCAGGACACGTTGACTTTACAGTTGAAGTTAACCGTTCTTTGCGTGTACTTGATGGTTTGGTTTTCTTATTTAGTGCAGTTGATGGTGTTGAGCCTCAATCTGAAACTAACTGGAGATTAGCAGATCAATACCGTGTACCGCGTATTGGATTCGTTAATAAAATGGATAGACAAGGGTCTAACTTTTTGATGGTTTGTCAACAAGTAAGAGATATGTTAAAATCAAATGCTGTTGCAATCACTTTGCCAATTGGTGAAGAAAATGATTTCAAAGGGGTAGTTGATTTAGTTAAAAACCAAGCTATTGTTTGGCATGAAGAAGGTTTAGGGGCTACTTATGACATTGTGCCTATTCCGGAAGATATGCTTGAAGAAGTGAAAGAGTACAGGTCGATTCTTATTGAAGCAGTTGCGGATTATGATGAGACTTTGCTTGAAAAATTCATGGAAGATGAAGACTCTATTACGGAGGAAGAAATCAACATTGCTTTAAGAGCAGCTGTAATGGATATGGCTATCATTCCAATGATTGCTGGTTCTTCTTTTAAAAACAAAGGGGTTCAATTCATGTTAGATGCGGTATGTAAGTACTTGCCGTCTCCTATGGATAAAGAAGGTATTACTGGTATTCATCCAGATGATGCTGAATTATTGGAAGAAGATCAAACTAAAATTTTGCGTAAGCCAGATGTTAAAGAGCCTTTCGCTGCTTTAGCTTTTAAAATTGCTACTGACCCATTCGTAGGTCGTTTGGCTTTCTTCCGTGCATATTCAGGAAGACTTGATGCTGGTTCTTATGTATTGAATACTCGTTCTGGTAACAAAGAAAGAATTTCTCGTATCTACCAAATGCATGCTAACAAGCAAAACCCAATCGAATATATTGAGGCTGGTGATATTGGAGCTGCTGTTGGATTTAAAGATATTAAAACTGGAGATACATTGTGTGATGAAAAACACCCAATTATTCTTGAGTCTATGAAATTCCCTGCACCGGTAATTGGTATTGCTATTGAGCCTAAAACTAAAGCTGACGTAGATAAAATGGGTATGGCTTTGGCTAAATTAGCTGAAGAGGATCCAACTTTTACGGTTAGAACTGATGAAGCTTCAGGTCAAACTATTATCTCTGGTATGGGTGAGCTTCACTTAGATATCTTGGTTGATAGAATGAGACGTGAATTCAAAGTTGAAGTAAATCAAGGTGAGCCTCAGGTTGAATACAAAGAAGCGTTTACTAAAAAAGCACAACATAGAGAGACTTATAAGAAACAATCTGGAGGTCGTGGTAAATTCGGTGATATCGTATTTATTTTAGAGCCTGCTGATGAAGTTGATGGTAAAACTCCAGTTGGATTACAGTTTGTGAATGCTGTAAAAGGAGGTAACGTTCCTAAGGAATACATCCCTTCTGTTGAAAAAGGTTTCCGTGAAGCTATGAAAACTGGTCCTTTAGCAGGGTACCAAGTAGATAGTTTGAAAGTAACTTTGTTAGACGGATCTTTCCACCCTGTCGATTCTGATGCTCTTTCGTTTGAATTAGCAGCTAGAATGGGGTATAGAGAAGTAGCTAAGGCTGCTGGAGCTGTAATTCTTGAGCCAATCATGAAGATGGAAGTGATTACGCCAGAAGAAAACATGGGAGATATCGTTGGTGATATTAACCGTCGTAGAGGTCAGGTGAATGATATGGGAGACAGAGCAGGTGCTAAAACTATTAAGGCTGATGTGCCTTTATCAGAAATGTTTGGATATGTGACAACATTGAGAACATTGTCGTCTGGTAGAGCAACTTCAACAATGGAATTTTCACACTACGCTGAAACGCCTTCTAATATTTCAGAAGCAGTTATCAAAAAAGCAAAAGGAAACGCATAATCTTTAAGAAAATGAGTCAAAAAATCAGAATAAAATTAAAATCTTACGATCACATGTTGGTAGATAAGTCTGCTGAAAAGATTGTAAAAACGGTAAAAACAACAGGTGCTGTTGTAACTGGTCCAATTCCATTACCAACACACAAAAAACTTTTTACAGTATTGCGTTCTCCACACGTAAACAAAAAAGCTAGAGAGCAATTTGAAGTAATGTCATATAAGAGATTAATTGATATTTATTCATCTTCATCTAAAACTATTGATGCTTTAATGAAACTTGAATTGCCAAGTGGAGTTGAAGTTGAAATAAAAGTTTAAGTACTTTAAGAGTAAAAAGGAACGCCGTTTTTAGGTAAAAAATATTTTTTTGGTTTGTGTGTAAATAAGTTATACATTTGCACCCACTTAAAAAATAGGATTTGCTTAAAAGCTGCGTTCTATATTTATATTTAATAATTAATAATTAATATTTATGTCTGGGTTAATTGGTAGAAAAATCGGCATGACTAGTATTTTCGACGAAAACGGGAAGAATATTCCTTGTACAGTAATCGAAGCTGGACCATGCGTTGTTACCCAAGTCAGAACCAAAGGTGTTGACGGGTATGAAGCGTTGCAACTTGGTTTCGATGACAAAAACGAGAAACATTCCACAAAAGCGGCTGTAGGTCACTTTAAGAAAGCTGGAACTGTAGCTAAGAAAAAAGTCGTTGAATTCCAGGATTTTGCAACAGAACAAAAATTAGGAGATCTTATTGATGTTTCTATTTTTGCTGAAGGAGAATTTGTAGATGTACAAGGTGTATCTAAAGGTAAAGGTTTTCAAGGGGTTGTGAAACGTCACGGTTTTGGTGGTGTTGGACAAGCAACTCACGGTCAACACAACCGTTTAAGAGCGCCAGGTTCTGTAGGAGCTTCTTCTTATCCATCTAGAGTATTCAAAGGAATGCGTATGGCTGGAAGAATGGGAGGAGATAATGTAAAAGTTCAAAACCTTAGAGTTTTAAAAGTAGTTGCTGATAAGAACCTACTTGTTGTTAAAGGATGTATTCCTGGTTGCAAAAACTCTTATGTAATCATTCAGAAGTAATGGAAGTAAAAGTATTAGATTTCAACGGAAAAGATACTGGAAGAAAAGTTCAACTTTCTGATTCAGTTTTCGCAATCGAACCAAATAATCATGCTGTATATCTTGATGTAAAGCAATATTTGGCTAATCAAAGACAAGGTACTCACAAAGCTAAAGAAAGAGCTGAAGTTGCGGGAAGTACACGTAAGATTAAAAAACAAAAAGGAACAGGTACAGCTCGTGCGGGTAGTGCTAAAAACCCTTTGTTTAAAGGTGGAGGTACGGTTTTTGGACCTAGACCAAGAAGTTATTCATTTAAATTGAATAAAAACTTGAAACGTCTTGCTAGAAAATCTGCATTTTCAATTAAAGCAAAAGAGTCGAATATAATCGTACTTGAAGATTTTAATTTTGAAACGCCAAACACTAAAAATTTCATTAATGTTTTGAAAGCTTTAGAGTTAGAAAATAAAAAATCACTGTTTGTGTTGGGTGATACGAATAAAAACGTATATTTGTCCTCACGAAATTTAAAGGCTGCAAATGTCGTAAGTAGCTATGAATTAAGCACTTACGCTATTTTAAATGCTAATAATTTAGTGCTTTTGGAGAGTTCTTTGGAAGTAATTGAAGAAAATTTAAGTAAATAATAGGATATGAGCATCATAATTAAACCTATAGTAACGGAAAAAGTAACCAAAGAAAGTGAAGTTTTAAACCGCTTCGGATTCGTTGTTGACAGAAAAGCAAACAAAGTACAAATTAAGAAAGCTGTTGAGGCTGCTTATGGAGTAAATGTTTTGAGTGTTAATACAATGAATGTGAGACCAGATAGAACTACAAAATACACTAAAAGTGGTTTAATCAGTGGAAAGACTAACGCAATTAAAAAAGCGATTGTTCAAGTACAAGAAGGAGAAACAATTGATTTTTACAACAATATCTAAGATAAAATGTCAGTAAGAAAATTAAAACCTATTACCCCAGGTCAGCGATTTAGAGTTGTGAATGGTTATGACGCCATTACAACTGATAAGCCGGAACGCTCTTTGATAGCGCCGATAAAAAACTCTGGAGGTAGAAATAGTCAAGGAAAGATGACCATGCGTTATACGGGTGGTGGTCACAAGCAGAGATATCGTATTATTGATTTCAAACGTACAAAAGAAGCAATTCCAGCTACAGTGAAATCAATCGAATACGATCCAAATCGTACTGCGTTTATCGCTTTATTAGCTTATGCTGATGGTGAGAAAACATATATTATTGCTCAAAACGGATTGAAAGTTGGTCAGAAAGTAGTTTCTGGGCCAGAATCTCAACCTGAAATTGGTAATACTTTACCTTTAAGCAGAATTCCTTTAGGAACTGTTATATCTTGTATCGAATTGAGACCAGGACAAGGGGCTGTAATCGCTCGTTCTGCTGGAACATTTGCTCAATTAATGGCAAGAGATGGAAAATATGCGACAATTAAAATGCCTTCAGGTGAAACAAGATTAATCTTGTTGACTTGTTCAGCTACAATTGGAGCAGTTTCTAATTCAGACCACCAATTAGTTGTATCTGGAAAAGCAGGTAGAACAAGATGGTTAGGAAGAAGACCTAGAACAAGACCTGTTGCAATGAACCCTGTCGATCACCCAATGGGTGGTGGTGAAGGACGTTCTTCTGGTGGACATCCACGTTCAAGAAATGGAATACCAGCTAAAGGTTATAGAACTCGTTCTAAGAAAAACCCGAGTAACAAGTATATCGTAGAACGTAGAAAGAAATAATAAGATATGGCACGTTCATTAAAAAAAGGACCTTTCGTTCATTATAAGTTAGACAAGAAAGTTGCAGAAAACATCGCAGGTGGAAATAAAGGAGTTGTTAAGACATGGTCAAGAGCTTCTATGATTACTCCAGACTTCGTTGGGCAAACTATCGCAGTTCATAACGGTCGTCAATTTGTACCAGTTTACGTAACAGAAAACATGGTAGGTCACAAATTAGGAGAATTTTCACCAACTAGATCTTTTAGAGGTCATGCTGGAGCAAAAAATAAAGGTAAAAAATAAGAAGCAATGGGAGTTCGTAAAAGAGAAACAGCAGATGCGAGAAAAGAGGCTAATAAGTCTATAGCTTTCGCAAAATTGAATAACTGCCCTACTTCACCTAGAAAAATGCGCTTAGTAGCGGACTTGGTAAGAGGTCAGAAGGTAGAAAGAGCACTTAACATATTAAGATTCAGTTCAAAAGAAGCTTCAAGAAAATTAGAAAAACTATTATTATCTGCAATCAATAACTGGGAGCAAAAAAATAGTGAAGGTAATCTTGAAGAAGCTGGATTATTTGTTAAAGAAATCCGTGTAGATGGTGGAATGATGTTGAAAAGACTTCGTCCAGCTCCACAAGGTAGAGCACACAGAATAAGAAAACGTTCTAATCACGTTACAATCGTGTTAGGAGCTATCAATAACACACAAAGCAATTCTTAAGCAGCATGGGACAAAAGACAAATCCAATTGGAAATAGACTTGGTATCATCAGAGGATGGGACTCAAACTGGTATGGTGGAAATGATTACGGTGATAAATTAGCCGAAGATTATAAAATCAGAAAGTATATCCATGCTCGTTTATCAAAAGCTAGTGTATCGAAAGTAATCATCGAGAGAACTTTGAAACTTGTAACCGTTACTATCACTACTGCAAGACCTGGTATTATTATTGGGAAAGGTGGACAAGAGGTAGACAAGTTGAAAGAGGAACTTAAGAAAATTACTGACAAAGAGGTTCAAATCAACATCTTTGAAATAAAAAGACCTGAACTTGACGCGTATCTAGTTGCTACAAGCATCTGTCGTCAAATCGAAAGCAGAATTTCTTACAGACGTGCAATCAAAATGGCTATTGCTGCTAGTATGCGTATGAACGCTGAAGGTATCAAAGTTTTGATTTCTGGTCGTTTGAATGGTGCTGAGATGGCTCGTTCAGAAGGTTTCAAAGAAGGTAGAATTCCTCTATCAACTTTCAGAGCTGATATTGATTATGCTTTGGCTGAAGCTCATACTACTTATGGTAGAATGGGTATCAAAGTATGGATCATGAAAGGTGAAGTTTATGGAAAGAGAGATCTTTCTCCACTTGCTGGAATGGACAAAAAACAAGCTGGTGGTAAAGGTGGAGATTCTCCTAGAGGAGACAGAAAGCCGTTTAATAAAGGTGGAAAACCAGACGCTCGTAAACGAAAGTAAATTTTTAAACTAAAGAAAAATGTTACAGCCTAAAAGAACAAAATACCGTAAGGTACAAAAAGGTAAAATGAAAGGAAATTCTCAAAGAGGACATGAACTTTCTAATGGAATGTTTGGTATTAAATCTGTACATGAAGATGGAATGTTCTTAACCTCTCGTCAAATCGAAGCTGCACGTATCGCTGCAACTCGTTTTATGAAAAGAGAAGGACAATTATGGATCAAAATATTTCCAGACAAACCTATCACTAAGAAACCTCTTGAGGTACGTATGGGTAAAGGTAAAGGTGCCGTTGAATATTGGGCTGCCGTTGTTAAACCCGGAAGAATTATGTTTGAAGTTGGAGGAGTTCCTTTGTCAGTTGCAAAAGAGGCTTTACGCCTTGCAGCTCAAAAGCTTCCAGTAAAAACTAAGTTCGTTATTGCTAGAGATTTCGAAGCATAATCTATATTATATTATGAAACAATCAGAAATAAAAGATCTTTCTGCAGCGGAGTTGCAAGAAAAACTTAGCCAAACTAAGAAGGCATATGCTGATCTAAAAATGGCTCACGCTATTTCTCCAATTGAGAACCCACTTCAAATTAGAAGTGTAAGAAGAACAGTTGCGAGATTAGCTACAGAACTTACTAAAAGAGAATTACAATAATTCTGCTGAAAGATGGAAGAAAAAAGAAATTTAAGAAAAGAAAGAGTTGGGGTTGTTACTTCAAACAAAATGGATAAATCCATTGTGGTTGCTCAGGTAACTAAAGTAAAACACCCATTATACGGTAAGTTCGTGTTGAAAACAAAGAAATTTGTTGCACATGACGAAACAAACGACTGTAACATAGGAGATACTGTAAGAATTAGCGAAACGCGTCCTTTGAGTAAATCAAAATGTTGGAGATTAGTTGAAATCCTAGAAAGAGCTAAATAATTATGGTACAACAAGAATCAAGACTAAAAGTAGCAGATAACACGGGAGCAAAAGAAGTTTTAACTATCCGTGTTTTAGGAGGTACCAAAAGAAGGTATGCCTCTGTTGGAGACAAGATTGTAGTATCTATAAAAGACGCAACACCTAACGGAAACGTTAAAAAAGGTGCTGTTTCAACTGCAGTTGTTGTACGTACCAAAAAAGAAGTGAGAAGAGCTGATGGTTCTTATATCCGTTTCGATGATAATGCTTGTGTTCTTTTGAATGCTGCAGGTGAAATGAGAGGAACACGTGTTTTTGGTCCGGTAGCAAGAGAACTTCGTGAAAAACAATTCATGAAAATTGTATCATTAGCACCAGAAGTGCTTTAATTCGTTTTAAGATGATAAAGCTAAAAATAAAATCAGGAGACATCGTAAGAGTAATTGCTGGAGACCATAAAGGTGCTGAAGGTAAAGTTTTGCGTGTTTACCGTGAGAAAAACAAAGCAATTGTTGAAGGTGTAAACATGGTTTCTAAACATACGAAACCTAGTGCAAAAAGCCCTCAAGGTGGTATTGTAAAGAAAGAAGCTTCTATTCAAATTTCTAATATCTCTCTAATTGATCCTAAAACTAAGGAGACAACAAGAGTGGGTATCAGAGTTGAAGGAGATAAGAAAGTAAGATTTTCAAAAAAATCTAATCAAGTACTATAGTAATGGCATATATACCTAGACTAAAAGAAGAATATAAGAGTAGAGTTATCTCTGCTCTTAAAGAAGAATTCGGTTACACAAACGTAATGCAAGTTCCAAAATTGGAAAAAATCGTTTTGAGTAAGGGAGTTGGTGCAGCAGTATCTGATAAAAAATTGATTGACTATGCAGTTGATGAATTGACAAAGATAACTGGACAAAAAGCAGTATCTACTATCTCAAAGAAAGACGTTGCGTCTTTTAAATTGAGAAAAGGGATGCCTATTGGAGCAAAAGTTACTTTGCGCGGAGAAAGAATGTATGAGTTTTTAGATAGACTTATTACTTCTGCATTACCACGTGTTAGAGATTTCAGTGGTATTAAAGCAACTGGTTTTGACGGTAGAGGAAACTATAATTTAGGTGTTTTAGAGCAAATCATTTTCCCTGAAATTGATATTGACAAAGTAAATAAAATATCTGGAATGGACATTTCTTTTGTAACTACTGCAAAAACAGATAAAGAAGCAAAGTCATTGTTGGCTGAATTAGGTTTACCTTTTAAAAAGAATTAAGATATGGCTAAAGAATCAATGAAAGCCCGTGAGGTTAAGAGAGAAAAAACGGTAGCTAAGTATGCTGAGAAAAGAAAAGCTTTGTTAGAAGCTGGAGATTTCGTAGGTTTGCAAAAATTACCGAAAAATGCTTCGCCAGTTCGTTTGCACAATCGTTGCAAATTGACAGGTAGACCAAGAGGGTATATGCGTCAATTCGGTATTTCACGTGTTACATTCCGTGAAATGGCTAACAATGGATTGATACCGGGTGTTAAAAAAGCATCTTGGTAGAAAAAATATTCAGACGTGAGTAATCACGTCTGTTTTTCACATTTATAAACTGGTTAAAGGTTCAGTTAATGTAGTATTAATTGAAAACCATAGCCGCAAATCAATACATATGTATACAGATCCAATTGCAGATTATTTGACGAGAGTTAGAAACGCTGTGGCTGCAAACCACAAAGTTGTCGAAATTCCAGCATCTAATCTAAAAAAAGAGATAACAAAGATCTTATTTGATCAAGGTTATATCTTAAGTTACAAATTTGAAGACAACGCTGTTCAGGGGTCTATCAAAATTGCTTTGAAGTATGATAAAGATACTAAAGAGCCAGTAATCAAAGATATCCAAAGAATTAGTAAACCAGGTTTACGTAAGTACGCAGGTGCTTCTAAAATACCGAGAATCCTTAACGGATTAGGAATTGCTATTGTTTCAACTTCAAAAGGGTTGATGACAGGAAAACAAGCCAAGCAATTAAATGTTGGTGGAGAAGTAATTTGTTACGTATACTAATTTTAAAGACTATATAAGATGTCAAGAATAGGTAAAAGCCCAGTAACAATACCAGCTGGTGTAACTATTACAGTTGCCGACGGTATTATTACAGTAAAAGGAAAAAACGGTCAACTTACACAGGAGTTTTCGGACGTAACTGTAACGGTTGAAGGAGATCAAGTTCTAGTAGAAAGATCTTCTGATCATAAAGACCAAAGAGCAAAACACGGTTTGTACAGATCTTTAATTAATAACATGGTTATTGGTGTAACAGAAGGTTTTACAAAATCTTTAGAATTGGTTGGAGTTGGTTATAGAGCTTCAAATCAAGGACAAAAGTTAGATTTAGCGCTTGGGTTCTCTCACAATATTATTTTAGAAGTAGCTCCAGAGGTAACTCTTGAGACTATATCTGAAAAAGGTAAAAACCCAATTGTAAAATTAACATCATTAGATAAACAACTTTTAGGTCAAGTTGCGGCAAAAATTAGAGGTTTCCGTAAGCCTGAGCCGTACAAAGGAAAAGGTGTTAAATTTGTAGGTGAAGTATTAAGAAGAAAAGCAGGTAAATCAGCTTAAAAAATAAGATTATGTCATTAACAAAACCTGAAAGAAGACAACGTATTAGATTCAGAATTAGAAAAACGATTAGTGGTACTGCTACTAACCCGAGACTATCTGTTTTTAGAAGTAACAAAGAAATTTACGCTCAATTGATTGATGATGTAAACGGAGTTACTATATTAGCTGCTTCTTCAAGAGAAAAAGAAATTGGAAAAGGTACGAACCTTGAAGTGGCAACTGCAGTTGGGAAACTAGTAGCAGAGAAAGCTTTGAAAGCTGGTATTGAAGTGATAACTTTCGATAGAGGAGGTTATTTATATCACGGTCGTATTAAATCATTAGCGGAAGGCGCAAGAGCGGCTGGACTTAAATTCTAATATATTATGTCTAAATACAAAAATATAGAGTTAGTAAAACCAAGTGGTCTTGAATTAAAAGATCGTTTGGTGAGTGTAAATCGTGTTACTAAGGTTACAAAAGGAGGTAGAGCTTTCGGTTTTTCTGCTATTGTAGTTGTAGGTGATGAAAATGGAGTTGTAGGTCATGGATTAGGAAAATCTAAAGACGTTTCTGAAGCAATTGCGAAAGCAGTAGAAGATGCAAAGAAAAATCTTGTGAAAATTCCTTTGAACGGGCAATCAGTTCCTCACGAACAAAAAGGTAAATTTGGTGGTGCACGTGTATTTTTAATTCCTGCTTCTCATGGTACAGGAGTTATTGCTGGTGGAGCTGTTCGTTCAGTTCTTGAATCAGTAGGAATTCATGATGTATTATCTAAATCACAAGGATCTTCAAATCCTCACAACGTAGTGAAAGCAACTTTTGATGCTTTATTACAAATGAGAAGCGCTTACACTGTTGCAAAACAAAGAGGTGTTTCTTTAGAAAAAGTTTTTAAAGGTTAATTCAAGGAAATTATGGCTAAATTATTAGTAAAACAAGTTCGAAGCAAAATCAACTGTCCTCTTACTCAAAAAAGAGGTTTGGAAGCTTTAGGCCTACGTAAAATGGGACAAGTTGTAGAGCATGATTCAAATCCTGCTATCCTTGGGATGATAAATAAAGTTAAACACTTAGTTTCTGTTGAAGAAGCTAAATAACAAATACTGTTATGAATTTAAGTAACTTACAACCTGCTGAGGGTTCTACACACAATCAAAACAAAAGATTAGGTAGAGGTGAAGGTTCTGGTAAAGGTGGTACCTCTGCAAGAGGACACAAAGGAGCAAAATCTCGTTCTGGTTATTCTAAAAAGATTGGTTTTGAAGGAGGGCAAATGCCACTTCAAAGACGTGTACCTAAGTTTGGTTTCACTAACATCAATCGTAAAGAATACGAAGGTGTTAATCTTGATACTCTTCAATTATTAGTTGATAATGGAGTAATTACAGATACTGTTGATATGACAGTTTATGTAGCTAATCGTCTTGCTACCAAAAATGAAATCGTTAAGATTTTAGGTAGAGGAGAATTGAAAGCAAAATTAAAAGTAACTGCTCACAAATTTACTGCTACTGCAAAAGCTGCTATCGAAGCTGCTGGTGGAGAAGCTGTAATCATGTAATATTACAATTAAGATGAAGAAATTTATTGAATCAATAAGTAATGTTTGGAAAATAGAAGAACTAAAAAATAGAATTTTAATTACTTTAGGTCTACTTCTTGTTTATCGTTTTGGAGCTCATGTTACGCTTCCTGGGATTGATGCAACTCAATTAACAGGACTAGCTGGGCAAACAAAAAATGGATTAGGATCTATTCTAGACATGTTTACCGGAGGTGCATTTTCTAAAGCTTCAGTTTTTGCTTTGGGAATTATGCCTTATATTTCTGCATCTATTGTTGTGCAACTGATGGGAATTGCGATTCCTTATTTGCAAAAACTTCAGAGTGATGGAGAGAGTGGTAGAAAAAAAATCAATCAAATTACCCGTTGGTTAACTATTGTTATAACTTTAGTACAAGGACCAACTTATATCTACAATCTTTACAGAACTTTACCTAGTTCAGCTTTTATTTTAGGGTTTAACTCTTTTGAATTCTTATTTTCCTCAGTTGTAATCTTAGTTACTGGTACAATTTTTGCTATGTGGTTGGGAGAAAAAATAACTGATAAGGGAATTGGAAATGGAATTTCCCTTTTGATAATGGTTGGTATTTTGGCTAGGTTGCCACAAGCTTTTATTCAAGAATTTACCACAAGAGTAACTAACAATAATGGTGGACCAATGTTATTGGTTGTTGAAATCATTATCTGGTTACTTGTGATAATATCTTGTGTACTACTTGTTATGGCAATTAGAAAAATTCCAGTACAGTATGCTCGTCGTACGACATCTGGTGATTTCGAACAAGATATGATGGGTGGTAATAGACAATGGATTCCATTAAAGCTTAATGCAGCAGGTGTAATGCCTATAATATTTGCACAAGCTATTATGTTTATTCCTGCAGCTGTTGCTGGTTTATCTAAGTCAGATGCTTCTCAATCTGTTGTTGGTGCTTTTAGTAACATGTTCGGTTTTTGGTATAATTTAGTTTTTGCAACGTTAATAGTTGTATTTACTTTCTTTTATACAGCAATTACAGTTCCTACTAATAAGATGTCTGATGATTTAAAGAGAAGTGGTGGTTTTATACCAGGTATTAGACCGGGTGTTGAGACTTCAGATTATCTTGATAAAGTGATGTCTTTAATAACTTTTCCAGGATCTTTATTTCTTGCTTTGATAGCTGTGTTCCCAGCCATTGTTGTAAGTCTTATGGATGTTCAACAATCTTGGGCTATGTTTTTTGGAGGGACTTCATTGATAATTATGGTTGGAGTTGCAATAGATACTATTCAACAGATTAATTCATACTTGTTGAATAAACATTATGATGGTTTGATGAAAAGTGGTAAAAATAGAAAAGCAGTAGCTTAACTTATGGCAAAACAATCAGCAATAGAACAGGACGGATCAATCATTGAGGCATTGTCCAATGCAATGTTCCGTGTAGAGTTAGAAAATGGACATATTGTAATCGCTCATATTTCTGGAAAAATGCGTATGCATTACATCAAATTATTACCTGGTGATAAAGTGAAACTAGAAATGAGTCCTTATGATTTGTCAAAAGCAAGAATTACTTATAGATATTAAAGGATATTCACTATGAAAGTTAGAGCATCAGTAAAAAAGAGAAGTCCCGAGTGCAAAATTGTGCGTAGAAAAGGGAGATTGTACGTAATAAACAAAAAGAATCCTAGATTTAAACAAAGACAAGGATAATTATGGCAAGAATAGCAGGGGTAGATATCCCAAAAAATAAGAGAGGTGTTATAGCACTAACCTATATCTTCGGATTAGGAAGAAGTAGAGCAATTGAGATTTTAGAAAAAGCTCAAGTTAGCCAAGATAAAAAAGTTCAAGATTGGAATGATGACGAGATCGGAGCAATTCGTGAAGCTGTTGGAACATTCAAAATTGAAGGAGAATTACGTTCTGAAGTTTCTTTAAACATCAAACGTTTAATGGATATTGGATGTTATAGAGGTATTCGTCATAGATCAGGTCTTCCATTAAGAGGACAAAGAACTAAAAACAACTCTAGAACAAGAAAAGGTAAAAGAAAAACTGTTGCTAACAAGAAAAAAGCAACTAAATAATAAGTAATATGGCTAAAGCAACTGCAAAAAAACGTAAAGTTATCGTTGAATCAACGGGTGAAGCTCATATTTCTGCTACCTTCAATAACATCATCATTTCTTTGACTAACAAAAAAGGTGAAGTTATTTCTTGGTCTTCAGCTGGTAAAATGGGTTTTAGAGGTTCTAAAAAGAATACTCCATACGCAGCTCAAATGGCAGCAGAAGATTGTAGTAAAGTAGCTCTTGAGGCTGGACTTAAAAAAGTAAAAGTGTATGTTAAAGGACCAGGAAACGGACGTGAGTCTGCTATCCGTTCTTTGCATAACGGTGGAATTGAAGTTACAGAGATTATCGATGTTACTCCAATGCCCCACAATGGATGTCGTCCTCCAAAAAGACGTAGAGTTTAGTACTCAAAAATAATTATAGTATAACCTAGATTGAAAATAGATTATCGAAGGATAAGACCTGAATTCATAATCTCAATCTTAAACAATTTAAAATGGCAAGATATACTGGTCCTAGTACAAGAATCGCTCGTAAATTTGGCGAGGCAATTTTCGGAGACGATAAAGCTTTCGAAAAAAGAAATTACCCTCCTGGACAACACGGGATGGCAAAAAAAAGAGGAAAAAAATCTGAGTATGCTGTTCAGTTAATGGAAAAGCAAAAAGCTAAATATTCTTATGGAATTTTAGAAAAACAATTCAGAAATTTATTCGAAAAAGCATCAGCTACCAAAGGTGTAACTGGTGAAGTATTGTTACAATTATGCGAAGCTAGATTAGACAACGTTGTTTTTAGAATGGGTATTGCTCCTTCTAGAAGAGGTGCTCGTCAAATCGTTTCTCATCGTCACATTACTGTTAATGGAGAAAATGTTAACATTCCTTCTTACCACTTGAAACCAGGTGATGTAGTAGGTGTTCGTGAAAAATCTAAATCTTTAGAGGCTATCGAACGTTCTTTATCTAATTCAAGTCATGTTTATGAGTGGATTACTTGGAATAATGAAACTAAACAAGGTACATTTGTAAGCGTTCCTGCTAGACTTCAAATTCCAGAAAACATTAAAGAACAATTAATCGTAGAGTTGTACAACAAATAATAATTGACTTAGTCGAAATTTATGGCAATATTTAATTTTCAGAAGCCCGATAAAGTTATCATGATCGATTCAACCGATTTTGAAGGTAAATTTGAATTTAGACCTTTAGAACCTGGTTACGGATTGACTGTTGGTAATGCACTTAGAAGAGTTTTGCTTTCAGCATTAGAAGGTTATGCAATTACATCTGTTCGTATAGAAGGTGTAGATCATGAGTTTTCTACTATTTCAGGAGTTGTTGAGGACGTTACCGAAATTATTCTTAATCTTAAACAAGTACGTTTCAAACGTCAAATTGAAGATATAGATAATGAATCAGTTACTATTTCTGTTTCAGGTAAAGATCAATTAACAGCTGGTGATTTTCAAAAATTTATTTCAGGTTTCCAAGTTTTGAATCCAGAGCTTGTTATCTGTAATTTAGATAGTAAAATTAAACTGAATTTCGATTTAACTATCGAAAAAGGTAGAGGATATGTTCCTGCTGAAGAGAACAAAAAACAGAATGCTGCAATAGGAACTATTTTTACTGACTCAATTTTTACTCCTGTAAAAAATGTGAAGTATGCAATTGAAAACTTCCGTGTAGAGCAAAAAACAGATTATGAGAAATTGGTTTTTGAAATTAAAACTGATGGTTCAATCAATCCTAAAGATGCTCTTACTGAAGCTGCAAAAGTTTTAATTCACCATTTCATGTTGTTTTCTGATGAAAGAATTACACTAGAGGCTGACGAAATTGCACAAACAGAATCTTATGATGAAGAGTCATTACACATGAGACAATTGCTTAAAACTAAGCTTGTTGATATGGATCTTTCTGTTAGAGCATTAAATTGCTTGAAAGCGGCTGAAGTTGATACACTTGGTGATTTAGTATCGTTCAATAAAAATGACCTAATGAAATTCCGTAATTTCGGTAAAAAATCTTTAACTGAACTAGACGAACTAGTTGCAATAAAGAATTTAACCTTCGGTATGGATTTAGCAAAATACAAACTAGATAAAGAATAATCTAATCCCGCTTGCGGGGTTAAATTTCATAAAGCAATGAGACACGGAAAAAAATTCAATCACTTAAGCAGACAGACTGCACATAGAAGTTCTATGTTGGCAAATATGGCTTGTTCTCTTATCGAGCACAAACGTATTAACACTACTGTTGCTAAAGCTAAAGCACTTAAACAATTCGTTGAGCCGCTTATAACAAAATCAAAATCTGATACTACTCACAATCGTCGTATCGTTTTTGCTTACTTACGTAGTAAATATGCAGTAACTGACTTGTTCAGAGATGTTGCAGCGAAAGTAGGAGATCGTCCAGGAGGATACACTCGTATCATTAAAGTTGGAAATCGTTTAGGAGATAATGCTGATATGGCAATGATCGAATTAGTAGATTTTAATGAACTTTACAACGGAGGTAAAAAAGAAGTTAAAAAAGCAAAAAGCCGTCGTGGTGGAAAAGCTAAAAAAGCAGATGAGGCTACTGAAGCTCCAGCTGCTGAAGCAGAACCTACAACTGACGCAGCTGAATAATTATGAAAATAATCATTCGATAATAATCAAGGATAAGCTATTTATAGTTTATCCTTTTTTTTTTGATTTTTTTATAAAGAAATAAGCAAGTATTGCGACTGCAGTTATTGATTAGTAATCGAATAGGTGCTTTGCATGTTAGTTTTTTTGGATAAAGTATTTTGTCATTTTTAAACATTTTACTATCATTTTGTTACTCTCTAACATTGAGTTTCAAATAGGCTTAATTATTCATAAAAAACGTTGCGTCCACTGTTTTAAAAATTTAAATTTGCACAATATTAAATTACACATGAAATATACAACACGAAAAAGCGCTATTCTTTTATTAAGTGACGGAACCATATTCCACGGTAAATCAATTGGAATAAGCGGAAAAACTTTTGGGGAAGTTTGTTTTAATACCGGTATGACTGGATATCAAGAGATTTTTACAGATCCTTCCTATTTTGGTCAATTAATGGTTGCAACAAATGCTCATATTGGAAACTATGGGGTAAATGACAAAGAAGTTGAATCTAGTAGTATAAAAATTGCTGGTTTGGTTTGTAAAAATTTTAGTTTTAATTATTCTAGAGTTGATTCGTCAGGGAGTTTAGAAAATTATTTTATTAAACAAAATTTGATTTGTATCTCAGATGTCGATACCCGTGCATTAGTAAGTTACATACGTGAAAATGGAGCTATGAATGCTGTCATCTGTACAGATGATACTCCTATTGAAGAATTGAAAGTATTATTAGCGGAAGTTCCTGATATGAAAGGTCTAGAATTAGCTTCTAAAGTTTCTACTCTAGAACCATATTTTTATGGAGATGAAAATGCAACTTATAAAATTGCAGCTTTGGATTTAGGTATTAAAGAGAACATCCTGCGCAACTTAGCCAAAAGAGATTGTTATATAAAGGTTTTTCCTTACAATGCGAGCTACGCCGAATTAGCTTCTTTTAATCCGGATGGGTTTTTCTTGTCAAACGGACCTGGAGATCCAGATCCTTTGGATAGTGCTATACAAGTAGCAAAAGAGATTATTCAAAATAACAAACCTTTATTTGGTATTTGTCTAGGGCATCAAGTTATCGCCTTGGCAAATGGTGTTTCAACATACAAAATGTTTAACGGACATAGAGGAATTAATCATCCGGTAAAAAACATAATAACAGGTAAAGGTGAAATTACTTCGCAAAATCATGGATTTGCCGTAAATAAGGAAGAACTAGATAATCATCCTGATTTAGAAATTACACATTTGCATTTGAATGATGGAACTGTAGCTGGTATGAGAATGAAAAACAAAAATTGTTTCTCTGTACAATATCATCCAGAAGCAAGTCCAGGACCGCACGATTCTTCTTATCTTTTTGACCAGTTTATTGAAAATATCAAATCTGTATAAGACTAAAACGTTATCGTTAATAAATAAAAGTATATTAACGTTTTTGGAATAAAGACTTATGATTTTTTTTACTTAATTTTGAGTAAAATACAAATTAATAACATAAAAAATAAGAATAATGAGTATTATTATTAAAATTCACGCAAGACAAATTTTTGATTCAAGAGGGAATCCTACAGTAGAAGTTGATGTAATTACTGAGAATGGAGTATTGGGAAGAGCTGCTGTTCCTTCTGGAGCATCTACAGGAGCGCATGAAGCACATGAGTTACGTGATGGAGGTAAAGCCTTCTTAGGAAAAGGAGTTTTGAAAGCGGTTGAAAATGTAAATACTAAAATTGCTGAAGAATTAGTTGGGACTTCTATTTTTGAACAAAATCTTATAGATCAAATGATGATTGATTTAGATGGTACTCCAACTAAATCAAACTTAGGAGCAAATGCTATTTTAGGAGTTTCTTTGGCGGTTGCTAAAGCTGCAGCTGAAGAGCTAGGATTGCCTTTATACAGATATGTTGGTGGTGTTTCTGCAAATACTTTGCCTTTGCCAATGATGAATATTATCAATGGTGGTTCTCATTCTGATGCGCCTATCGCTTTCCAAGAATTTATGATTATGCCAGTTAAGGCTACTTCTTTTGCTCAAGCTTTACAAATGGGAACAGAAATTTTCCACAACCTTAAAAAAGTATTGCATGACAGAGGTCTTTCTACGGCTGTTGGTGATGAAGGAGGTTTTGCCCCAACATTAGCTGGTGGTACGGAAGATGCTTTAGATACAATCAAAAAAGCGGTTGAGGCTGCTGGTTATACTTTCGGAGAAGATATTATGGTTGCTTTGGATTGTGCTTCATCTGAATTTTACAAAGATGGTAAGTATGACTATTCTAAATTTGAAGGTCCTACAGGTAAAATCAGAACATCTGCTGAACAAGTAGATTATTTAGCTGAATTAGCTGCAAAATATCCAATTATATCTATTGAAGATGGAATGGATGAAAATGACTGGGAAGGATGGAAATTATTAACCGAAAAAATTGGTGATAAAGTTCAATTAGTTGGAGATGATTTGTTTGTAACTAATGTTGACCGTTTGTCAACTGGTATCGAAAAAGGAATTGCTAATTCTATTTTGATAAAAGTAAATCAAATTGGTACTTTGAGTGAAACAATTGCAGCAGTTAATATGGCCAAAAATGCAGGTTATACTTCAGTTATGTCTCACCGTTCCGGAGAAACAGAAGATTATACTATTGCTGATTTGGCAGTTGCATTAAACTGTGGTCAAATTAAAACTGGATCTGCTTCACGTTCTGATCGTATGGCAAAATACAATCAACTATTAAGAATTGAAGAGGAATTAGGGAATTCTGCATATTTTCCTGGGAAAAAGGCATTCAAAATAAAGTAATTGTAATGAAATTATAGTAATTGAGCCATTCGTCTATGATGAATGGCTTTTTTATTGAATTTTTAACAAATTCAATGTTCAATTAGTTTTTAATTTAATGTGGAATTCCTTAGATTTGGTAAATTATAAATTAAATTTTATTTCATAAAAAAATATGTCAAAAATAGCAATATTAGAAATTGACGGCAATAAATTTGAGCTTCCTGTAATTGTAGGAAGTGAAAATGAAGCTGCTGTTGATATTAGTAAATTACGAGATATGTCTGGCGTAATTACCCTTGATCCAGGGTATAAAAATTCTGGTTCTTGTAAAAGTGAAATTACCTTTTTGGATGGTGAACTTGGAATTTTACGTTATAGAGGGTATTCAATTGAAGAATTAGCCGAGAAATCTCATTTTTTAGAAGTTTCATATTTAATAATATTTGGTGAATTGCCTTCTACTGAAAGATTGGAGCAATTTGAAAATGACATTCGAAAATTCACTTTAGTGAGTGAAGAAATGAAGATTATTTTGGACGGTTTTCCAAGAACGGCTCACCCTATGGGAGTGTTATCTGCTTTGACAAGTGCTTTGACTGCTTTTAATCCAAAGTCAGTAGATGCGGATAATGAAAAAGATATGTATGATGCAGTTTGTAAAACTATTGCTAAATTTTTAGTTATTGCTACTTGGACTTATAGAAAAAGTATGGGATATCCATTGAATTATTATGATAATACAATTGGGTATGTTGAGAATTTTATGAATTTGATGTTTAAATTGCCTACTGGGCCATATACTGCAGATCCAATTGTTATTGATGCATTAGATAAATTATTTATTCTTCATGCAGATCATGAACAAAACTGCTCTACTTCAACAGTGAGAATGGTAGGTTCATCACATGCTGGTCTTTTTGCTTCAATATCTGCAGGAGTCTCTGCTTTATGGGGGCCATTACACGGTGGTGCAAACCAAGCGGTTCTAGAAATGTTGGAAGAAATTCATGCTACAGGGGGAGACGCAGAGAAATATTTAGCGAAAGCCAAAGATAAAAACGATCCTTTTAGATTGATGGGCTTTGGACATAGAGTTTATAAAAACTTTGATCCAAGAGCAAAAATAATCAAGAAAGCTGCTGATGAAGTGCTTGCGACTTTGGGAGTAAATGATCCTATTCTTGAAATTGCTAAAAAACTGGAAGTTTCGGCATTAGAAGACGAGTATTTTAAATCAAGAAATTTGTATCCTAACGTTGATTTTTATTCAGGTATTATTTACAGAGCTTTAGGAATTCCAACAGATATGTTTACTGTATTATTTGCAATTGGTAGATTGCCAGGTTGGATTGCTCAATGGAAAGAAATGAGAGAAAACAAAGAACCAATAGGAAGACCAAGGCAGATATATACTGGGTATCCTTTGAGAGAATATGTTAAATCATAAATCTTAAATAGATTATTAGAGCTTCACTTTACGGTGGAGCTTTTTTTTTTATCTTTGGCAAAAGTTATAAAAATGCTAGAATTAAACATAAAAAATGAGACCTCAAAATTGAGGCTAGTGGTGTTAGGTTCTGCTGTTAACAATGGCCCTACGCCAAAGGCGGAAGAAGCTTATGATCCTAAATCTTTAGAGCATATTTTAGCCAATACCTACCCAATAGAGGCTGATATGGTTGTTGAAATGGAAGCTTTTAATTCAGTATTCCAAAAATACGGAGTAACTGTTTTGCGTCCAGAAATGATCGAAAATTACAATCAGATATTTGCTAGAGATATTGGTTTTGTAATAGATGATACTTTTGTCAAATCAAATATTTTACCAGATCGCGAACGAGAATTGGATGCTATTCAATATGTAATTGATCAAATGAATCCTGCAAAAGTTGTTCGTCCTCCCGAAGAAGTTCATATTGAGGGAGGAGATGTAATGCTCTGGAATGATTATATTTTTGTTGGGACCTATAAAGGAAGTGATTATTCAAGTTATGTAACCGCTAGGACTAATTGGCAAGGAGTAAATTTTATAAAAGAGTTATTTCCAAATAAGATTGTAAAAGATTTTGATTTGGTTAAATCAAGAATTGAAGCTCGCGATAATGCTTTGCATCTTGATTGTTGCTTTCAGCCAGTGGGAAAAGACAAAGGGATTATATACAAAAGAGGATTTAGGGAAGAAGCAGATTATATGTTTCTAGTAAATCTTTTTGGAAAAGAAAACTTGTTTCATATTACACGTGATGAAATGTATAATATGAATTCCAATGTATTTTCGATAGACACAAATGTTGTTGTTTCTGAAAAGAATTTTACAAGATTAAATAATTGGCTTAGAGCTAATGGGTTTACAGTAGAAGAAATTCCTTATGCAGAAATTGCAAAGCAAGAGGGATTATTGCGATGTTCTACTTTGCCATTAATAAGAGATTAGCGATTCGTTTTGGGTTTTATTGTTTAACTTTAGGCAATAGATTTTTTTAATGATAATACCATAAAAATATGAAATGAGCATAATTGATTATTGGTCGCTAGTGCTAATGATGATATGCGAATTACATATGACCATAAAAAAAACAATAAATATCAACATATGAAACAAACAACAAACTCCATTTTGATGATTCGGCCAGTTGCATTCCGTATGAATGAGCAAACAGCAGTGAATAATTATTATCAAAAAGTTTTAGATGGTCTTTTGCCCGCAACTGTAAATGCAAAAGCGCAACAGGAATTTGATGTTTTTGTTGAGAAGCTTCGCTCGGTTGGGGTCGATGTAACGGTGGTTGATGACAAAGAAAATTCAGATACGCCAGACAGTATTTTTCCAAACAATTGGATTTCTTTTCATGAGAACGGGGATGTGGCGTTATATCCTATGTTTGCAGAGAATCGTCGTCTGGAACGTCGTGAAGATATTTTGGATACTCTGGAAGAAAAAGGATTTATAATCGATAACATTATGGATTATACTTCTGCCGAAGAAGATGGTTTTTTCTTGGAAGGTACAGGAAGTTTATTATTGGACAGGGAGAATGGAAAGGCTTATTGTGCGCTTTCTCCAAGAGCTGATGAAGAGCTGTTTATTGAGTTTTGTGAAGATTTTGAATTTACACCTGTAATTTTTGAAGCCTTTCATACTGTTAATAACGAACGAAAGCTAATTTATCATACCAATGTAATGATGTGTATTGGAGAGACTTTTGCCGTTATTTGTGCGGATTGTATCGACGATAAAAAAGAGCGAAAAATGGTTCTTGAAAGCCTTAAAGGTGACGAAAAAGAAATTATTTTGATTACCGAAGAGCAAGTGAATAACTTTGCAGGAAACATGCTTGAAGTAAAAGGGGCCGATGATAGAAGGTATTTGGTAATGAGTACTTCAGCCCATCAAAGTTTGACAAAAAAACAAATTGCTCAATTAGAAGAGCATGTAACTATTTTGAGTTCAAGTTTAGATACTATCGAAGCTTGTGGCGGTGGAAGTGCCCGCTGTATGATGGCAGAAATTTTCCTACCGAGAGAATAAAATATAAAAGTTTAAAATAAAAAAATCCAAATTCCAATTGCTGACAACGATTGGAATTTGGATTTTTTTATTGCTAATTTTAGGATTACATCAAATTACTTTTGATGATATTGATAAGGGCACTTACAATGTATTGAATGCCAATTGCAATAACTATAAAGCCTACAATTCTTGAAATTGCTACTATCCCAGAGGCGCCAAGTATTTGGGCCAGATAATGTGCACTTCTCAGAATAATAAAAATTGCAATCGCAATTGCCAATATGGCTAGTGAGGCAATTATAAGTTCATTAGTGGAATTATGTTCTTGGTAAAATGCAATTAAAAGGGAAATAGAACCTGGGCCGGCAAGCATTGGGATAGCTAATGGTGTCAAAGCAATGTCATTTCGTTTTTGAGCGTCGGTTTCTATTTTTTTATTGATCCCTCGCTTTTTGTTGAACTTTCCTGAAAGTAAGGAAAAGCCAGAACTTACAATGATTAAACCGCCAGCAATTCGAAGGGAATCAATACTAATGCCAAAAAAACTCAAAACATACTTTCCAATAAAAAACGAAATAATAAGGATTAAAAATACATTTATGGAAGTCCATAATGAAATTCTTGAACATTCTTGTTTGGAGTCGCCTTGAGTTAGACCTACAAAGATTGGAACGGTTCCTATGGGATTTAAAACAGAAAATAAAGCAACAAATAAGTAAATAAATAAATCCATCCAGTTTTGGTTTTTGATTGTAAAATTACGAATTTATGTATAAATAACTTTAAACAAGAGTTATGTAATTGTTTATTTCATTAAATGCCGGAATCAATTACGGAATTAGTTAAAAGGTGTAATGTTTGATGGCTATTTCTAGGTTTATGACAACTATTTAGTTAGTGCTTAATCCTTTTTGATTACTTTTGCACCTTATATTGAATTAAAATGATAAAAAATAAAAAAACCTTAGTTCTTGGAGCTACAACAAAACCAGAAAGGGCTGCATTCAAAGCTGTTGAAATGTTGGTTGCCAAAGGACATTCAGTTCTTGCATTAGGACAAAACGGTGGAGAAGTGGCTGGAATTAAAATAAATACCAAAGCGATTCCCGTTAAAAATATTGATACCATTTCGTTATACCTAAATCCAACTCGTCAAAGGGATTATTATAATTACATTGTCGATGCCAAGCCCAAACGTGTTTTATTTAACCCAGGAACCGAAAACCAAGAGTTTTATCAATTGTTGGAATTGAATAATATAAAATATGAAGCTGCCTGTACATTGGTTTTGCTGACATTAAATAAATATTAATTTTTTAAGGATCTATTTACTTCGTCAGTTCGCTTTGCTCGTGTCCAGCTGTACGCTATATCCACGCAAAAAAGCGTGGGATGCCGCTTCCATCTGGGATAAACCATAACAATCAATAATCTTAATTGAAAGAATTTGATTTTTTGGAAATATTTGGCATTTGCTTAGTGCAAAAAAAGAGATGTCTTTGTTTATTTCAAAACGGATATATTGACTTTTAAAATAGATTCAATTTTCTAAATGGCAGTTTGTCAAATTGCTTACTTTTGTATCCATGGAATTTTCTTCAAAACTAATAGAAAAAGCAGTTAATGAAATGGCTCAATTGCCAGGAATTGGCAAAAGAACCGCCTTGAGATTGGTTTTGCATATTTTAAAGCAACCCAAAGAACAGGCTGCTTTTTTAGCTCAAGCATTAGTTACAATGCGTGAGGAAATCAAATATTGCAATAGCTGCCATAATATATCAGATAGTGAAGTTTGTGAAATTTGTGCGAATCCTAGTAGGAACCATCAGATTATTTGTGTTGTTGAGGATATTCGAGATGTGATGGCAATCGAAAATACGGGACAATTTAGAGGAATCTACCATGTTTTAGGTGGTAAAATTTCTCCTATTGATGGAGTGGGGCCTAGTCAGCTTACCATTTCTAGGTTGGTAGAGAAAGTCAAGCTAGGTCAAGTCAAAGAGATAATATTTGCTTTAAGCTCAACAATGGAAGGAGATACCACCAATTTTTATATCTACAAACAGATAGCAGATTTGCCACTAGTAGTTTCAACAATAGCAAGAGGAATTGCTGTCGGAGATGAATTAGAATACGCAGATGAAGTTACTCTAGGGCGAAGTATACTGCAAAGGGTACCTTTTGAAAAATCATTAAAAAACAATTAAGTGGTTTATTAAGCATGATGCTTTTTTAATACTAATTGAAAAACTATATTTGTTACTAAATCAACACGAATGAACAAACGTTTACTCCTTATTTTTTTATTTATAGGTGTGTTATTTACATCCTGTATTCCAGTAAAGGATTTGGTTTATCTTCAAAAAAAAGATAATTCTTCCAATGAAGGACCAGTCGTAATGGTGGAGTCAAAACCGTATCGTTTACAAACCCATGATGTATTAAGTATCACTATCAAAGCCTCGGATCCAAAACTGGTAACTATTTTTAATCCAACCGTTAGTGGTTCTGAAACAGCCCAATCGGAATCTGGTTTGTATTTTGATGGATTTACTGTAGACGATCATGGAAATATTCGAATTCCTGTATTGGGAGAGATGAATGTTATGGGATTTACTTTAGAAGAAGTTCGTGTTAGTATTGAAAAACAATTATTGGCTGACTATTTTAAAGATAATGCCAGTATTTTTGTGGTAGTTAAATTAGCCGGTTTTCGATATACCATTAATGGGGAAGTAGGAAGTACAGGTACTAAAACTTTGTTTCAGGAAAAAGTAAATATAATGGAGGCTATTGCCAATGCAGGGGATATAACCACAACAGGGGATAGAAAAGCGGTAACGGTTATTAGACAAACTCCCAATGGAACCGAGATGAAGGATTTGGATTTAACCAATATTAATGTAATGAATTCGCCATATTACTTTTTGCAGCCTAACGATTATATTTATGTAAAACCGCTTAAACAAAAAACGTGGGGAACTGGCAGTACTGGAATTCAGTCTTTGACGACCCTTATTACTCTATTGTCTTTAGTTAGTACCACTTATTTGTTACTTAAAAAATAAAATCAATTTTCCAATATGTTAGATATTAAAGATTTTTCGGTTTTTGAAAATCAGCCCAGTTTTGATTTCAAGGGGTTTTTAATAAAGATATTAAGTTATTGGAAATGGTTTTTGCTATCCGTAATTATAGCTTTAATGATTGCGTATCAGGTTAATATACGTAAAGAGAAGATTTATGGAATTGAAACCCTAATTTCGGTTAAGGAAGAAACCAATCCGCTTTTTACATCCAGTACCAACTTGGTTTTTAATTGGGGAGGTGCTTCAGATCAAATGCAGACTATCTCGACCACTTTGCAATCCCGCTCACACAATGAGTTGGTGGTTGATAAATTACAATTCTATATTGATTATTTGGTGCAAGGAGAATACAATCTTGTTGATGCTTATGGAGCTGTTCCGTTTCATCTTGATATTGATAAAAAGCAGGGCCAAGTAGTAGGGAATCTTATAGGAATTAAATTTATTACTGAAAATGAATATGAATTAAGAATCCCCTTTGAAGGAACATCTGTTTCGCTAATTCATTATTCCGATAATAGTTATAGTAATACATCAATTGTAGAGGGTGAATTTGTAAAAAAATACAAAGTTGGTCAAAAAGTATCTTTGCCTTTTTTGAATTGGACATTACAAATAAATGACAATCCCGGTTTGTACAAGGGAAATGAATACTTTGTGAGATTCAATGACTTTGACGGTACAGTTGCAAATTATAGAAGCATAAATGTCAGAACTGATGACAAAGGAAGTTCTATAATTACTTTGGGAATGCAAGGTACTAATAAAGCCCGAATGGTTGATTATCTGAATTCGACTGTAAAAATGCTGATTAAAAGACAGCTAGACAGTAAAAATCAATTTGCAACAAACACCATTAATTTTATTGATAGCACGCTTGTGGCAATGGAATCTCAGCTAAAACAGACGGGGGATGAGTTGAAAACTTTCAGAAAAGATAAAAATATTTATGATGTTGAAGAAGGAGGGGCGACTAAATTTTCAGATAAAATCCTTGACTTTGATGTTGAAAAAGATGCGATTAACCGAAAAATTGCCTATTATAATTCTTTAAAGTCTTATTTAAGAAATAGTGTTGATTATTCGAAATTACCTGCGCCTTCTGTGGCTGGAATTGAGGATCCCAATATTGTTGTTAATGTGTCTAAATTAATAGCTCTTTCTACTCAGCGATCGGAAATGGCTTATGCTGTAAAAAGTGAAAAAATATTTAGGGATTTTGATAATCAAATGGAAGCGGTCAAGAACGTTTTATTGGAAAATATCACTACTGCAAAAACTTCTGTGGAATATGATTTGGCACTAGTAGAGAGCAAAATCAATCAAGCAGAAAGTAAAATAAAGCGTCTCCCGGATGACCAGCAAGAATTGATAAAAATCAAAAGAAAATATGACTTAAATGATAATATCTACAGCACTTTTCTCCAAAAAAGGAGTGAAGCTGATATTGTAAAAGCAGCTAATCTGTCGGACATTCATTTTATTGATTCAGCTAAAGATATTGGAGGAGGTCTTATAGGGCCTAAGACAGGGGTGAATTACGTGTTGGCTTTATTTTTAGGGTTTTTACTGCCTTTGTTGGTTATCGTTGTTATTTTCTTTATCAATAATACCATTCAAAATCCGGATGATATTAGTAAACTAACTAGTATTCCGTTGATTGGTATAGTTGGAATAAATAAGGATAATAATGATTTGGCCGTATTCGAAAAGCCAAAATCAGCCTTGTCAGAGTCCTTTAGAGCCATTCGTTCTTCTCTTCAGTTTTTGTACAAGAAGAGTAATGTTGCTGGAGCAAAAACATTAATGATAACATCTTCGGTGAGCGGTGAAGGAAAAACTTTTTGTTCCATAAACATTGCTACGGTTTTTGCTTTAAGCGAAAAAAAGACAGTGATCGTTGGTTTGGATTTAAGAAAACCAAAGCTGTTTGAAGAATTTAATTTGAACAATACATCGGGAGTTGTCAATTATTTGATTAAACAGAAAAGTTTGGATGAGATCGTAAATCATACTTCAGTTCCTTTTTTAGATGTAATATTTTCAGGACCTATACCTCCTAATCCATCTGAGTTGATTATGAGTGACGGAATGAAAGAATTGATAGAAGAGCTAAAAACTCAATACGATTATATTATTTTGGACACACCACCAGTTGGTTTGGTTGCCGATTCTCTTGAGTTGGCGCAATATTGTGATGTTACTTTATACATTGTAAGGCAAAATTTCACTAAAAAGGAAATGATAACCTTACTGAATAATAGGGTAAATCGAGGAGAACTTCATAATACGAGCATTATTTTGAATGGTTTTGAAAACAAAGCCAAGTATGGAGGAGGTTATGGATACGGTTATGGTTATGGAAACGGCAATTATTCAAATGGTTATCATGAGAATGAAAAGAAAAAAAGCATCATTGATAGAATTGTAAGAAAAAAATAACGATAATGTTCATTTTAAAATGAATTAAAATGACTGGAAATAACATGGAAAAAGTTCTAATTACGGGAGGAGCTGGATTTATTGGATCTAATTTATGTGAGTATTTTTTATCCAAAAAATACAAAGTAGTTTGTTTGGATAATTTTGCTACGGGTCATCGTCATAATTTAAAGGATTTCGTAAACAATGGTAATTTTAGTTTGATTGAAGGCGATATACGAAATTTAGAAACATGTCAACAAGCGGTAAAAGGTGTTGATTATGTATTGCATCAAGCTGCATTGGGTTCTGTACCTAGATCGATAAATGACCCAATTACCACAAACGATGTGAATGTTTCTGGTTTTCTGAATATGTTAGTAGCGGCAAGAGACGCAAATGTTAAACGTTTTGTGTATGCGGCCAGTTCTTCAACTTATGGGGATTCTGTGGGGTTGCCAAAAGTAGAAGATGTAATTGGGAAGCCACTTTCTCCATATGCCATTACAAAATATGTAAATGAGTTGTATGCCGAAATTTTTAGCAGAACCTATGGATTGGAAACTATTGGGTTGCGTTATTTTAATGTTTTTGGGAGAAAGCAGGATCCTAATGGTGCTTACGCAGCAGTCATTCCAAAGTTTGTTTTGCAATTAATGCAGCACGAAAGTCCAAAAATAAATGGTGATGGGAATTATTCGCGAGATTTCACCTATATCGATAATGTAATTCAGATGAATGAGTTAGCAATGACTACAAAAAAGCCAGAAGCTGTAAATACTGTTTATAATACCGCTTTTGGCGATCGTAATACCTTGAATGATTTGGTAGGTTATTTGAAAACTTTTTTGGCAGAGTATGATCCAAAGATTGCTGATGTAGCAATTGAATATGACCCAACTAGGGAGGGTGATATTCCCCATTCATTAGCCAGTATAGATAAAGCTAAAGTAATTTTAGGATATAATCCGAAATTTTCCTTGCAAGAAGGACTGAAGGAAGCTGTAGGCTGGTATTGGGAGAATCTTAGCAGATAATTAGGTAGCGGATTTCAGAACGCAGAACGCAGAATAAAGAATAAAGAATTGAGAAATAGAACAACAATATGAAAATTACAAAAATTTGTTGCATCGGGGCAGGATATGTTGGAGGACCAACCATGGCCGTTATAGCGCAAAAATGCCCTCACATTCAAGTTACAGTTGTAGATCTGAATACAGAAAGAATTGCGGCATGGAATGATGAGAATACGGATAATATTCCAATTTATGAGCCTGGATTGGATGCTATTGTTGCTGAAGCCAGAGGGAGAAACTTATTTTTTTCCACCGAAGTGGATAAGGCAATAAACGAAGCTCAAATTATTTTTATATCGGTAAATACGCCTACAAAAACCTACGGGAAAGGAAAAGGTATGGCTGCTGATTTGAAATATATTGAATTGTGTGCCAGACAGATTGCCAGAGTTGCCAAAAGCAATAAAATAGTTGTGGAAAAATCTACTTTACCAGTTCGTACTGCCGAGGCTATTAAAAGCATTCTTGACACTACCGGAAATGGAGTGCAGTTTCAGATTCTGTCAAATCCAGAATTTTTGGCCGAAGGTACTGCAGTTCAGGATTTATTAAATCCAGACCGTATTTTAATAGGGGGAGATACTACAGAAGAGGGACAAAAAGCAATTCAAGCTTTGGTTGATGTGTATTCTAATTGGGTAAGCCCAGAAAAAATATTGACTACCAATGTTTGGTCCTCCGAGTTATCCAAATTGACAGCTAATGCTTTTTTGGCACAAAGGATTTCATCTATCAATGCTATGTCTGAGCTTTGTGAAAAAACAGGAGCCGATGTCAATGAAGTTGCTAAAGCCATAGGAATGGATAGTCGTATAGGACCTAAATTTCTGAAAGCTTCAGTGGGATTTGGTGGTTCATGTTTTCAAAAAGACATATTGAATTTGGTATATATTGCAAAATCTTATGGACTGAATGAAGTAGCCGATTATTGGGAACAAGTAATTATTATGAACGACCATCAAAAACGTCGTTTCTCGAATAACATCGTGCAAACATTATACAATACTGTTGCCGATAAAAAGATTGCTTTTTTGGGTTGGGCTTTCAAGAAAGACACCAATGACACCAGAGAATCTGCGGCAATATATGTGGCTGATGATTTGATTAACGAACAGGCCAAAATTGCGGTTTATGACCCCAAAGTGTCTCGTAAAAAGATACTTTCAGACTTGGATTATTTAGAAACAAGAACGGCAGTGGAGAATGCAAAAAGCATATTTACTTTTGATGATCCCTATTTATCTTGTGAAAAAGCACATGCTATCGCAGTACTTACGGAGTGGGATGAATTTGTAACTTATGATTGGCAAAAGATATATGATGGGATGCAAAAACCCGCTTTTATTTTTGATGGAAGAAATATATTGAATAAATCGGAATTGGAAAGTATTGGTTTTGTGTATCAGGCAATAGGTTCTTAATGTTCTTAAAGTATACTAAAAAGATGTATAGAATTTTCTTTTTTTATAGTATTGGACATCACCAAAAACAGTGATTTTTAGCTTTAATTTGCTATTGTTGAAAAAAGATTTTTATTGACTATTAGTTGTTTACAATTTTAGTTTATAAAAATCTTTTTTTTGCATTGTATGGGGCTTATTTTTGATTCAAACGGATTCTTATTTTTTGTACCTTTGTGAGCTTAATTCGGAGGAAAGTTGTGTAGCATTTATGGAAACATATTTCTAATCACTCTGTTTTAATGAATAGGACTTTTAAAACCAACAATAGTTTAAGAAATTGAATAAAGACATAAAAATTGCAGTAATAGGTTTGGGTTATGTTGGTTTGCCTTTGGCTCGATTATTTGCTACCCAATTTTCAGTTGTAGGTTTTGATATTAATACATCAAGAGTTGAGGCGTTACAGTCGGGAACCGACAGTACGCTTGAAGTTGATGATGAAACTTTGCAAAAAGTTTTGATTTCAAAACCAAGCAATGAAAAAGGATTGTATTGTTCTTCACAAATAGCCGACATCGCCAATTGTAATTATTATATTGTTACAGTTCCTACTCCAGTAGACAAAAATAATCGACCCGATTTAATCCCATTATACAAGTCCAGCGAAACAGTAGGGTCTGTTTTGAAAAAAGGAGATATCGTTATTTATGAGTCGACCGTTTATCCAGGTGTTACCGAGGAGGAATGTGTACCCGTTTTAGAAAAAGTTTCGGGATTGCAATTCAATGTCGATTTTTTTGCGGGCTATTCTCCAGAACGAATTAATCCAGGTGATAAGGAACACACAGTAGAGAAAATTTTAAAGATAACTTCAGGATCCACACCTAAGATTGGGCAAAAAGTAAATGAATTGTATCAATCGGTTATCAAAGCGGGAACACATCTCGCGCCTTCCATAAAAGTGGCTGAGGCAGCCAAGGTAATCGAAAATTCCCAAAGAGATATCAATATTGCTTTTGTCAATGAATTAGCCAAAATTTTTAATCTTTTAGACATTGATACTGCTGCTGTACTTAAAGCGGCGGGTACCAAATGGAATTTTTTGCCATTTAAGCCGGGTTTGGTTGGTGGACATTGCATAGGAGTTGATCCCTATTATTTAGCCCAAAAAGCTCAAGAAAAAGGGTATCATCCGGAAATAATTTTGGCTGGACGTCGTTTGAATGATAGTATGGGCGAATATGTGGCTTCGCAAGTAGTGAAGCTAATGATTAAAAAAGGAGTGACTATCAATGGTGCTCGTTTGTTAATGCTGGGAATTACTTTCAAAGAAAATTGCCCTGATGTTCGGAATACGAAGATTGTTGATGTGATAAAGGCATTAGAAGATTATGGAATTCAAGTGACTATTTTTGATCCTTGGGCCAATCCTGCTGAGGTGCAACACGAATATGGTTTAACAATGGTAAATGATGTTGCAAAGACTAGTTTTGATGCAATAGTTTTGGGTGTTGCCCATACAGCGTTTTTGAATTTGGACATTAATTTGTTGAGGGAAAAATGTAGCGTGCTTTATGATGTTAAAGGTATTTTGACGGATGGGGTTGATGGGAGGTTGTAGGGTTTTGAGTGGTGAGAAGTGGGTTGTGAGTAGTGAGTTTAAAAAAGTCGGAAAAAACAATGGCAATGTCAATTTGAAAAGAAAATGGAATAAAGATAACAGTTGGCAGAATTCAGAAAGCAGAATACAGAGAGCAGAAAAACAGAAAATATAAAAAAATGAAAAAGATACTTATTACAGGAGGAGCGGGGTTTATTGGTTCACATGTCGTAAGACGATTTGTGCAAAATTATCCAAACTATCAAATATTTAATTTGGATGCCTTGACGTATGCCGGGAATTTGGAAAATATCAAGGATATTGAGAATGAACCGAATTATACTTTTGTAAAAGGAGATATTACCAATGAAAGCTTTATCGATACATTGTTTCAAAATCAACAGTTTGACGGAGTGATTCATCTCGCTGCCGAATCGCATGTGGATCGCTCTATTGAAGATCCTTTGGCTTTTGTGAAAACCAATGTGATTGGAACGATGAATTTATTGAATGCGGCCAAAAAGCAATGGTTGGGGAACTTTGAAGGCAAGCGTTTTTATCATGTGAGTACCGATGAGGTTTATGGTTCGCTAGGCGCTGAAGGGTTATTTACAGAAACTACTGCTTATGATCCTAATTCACCTTATTCGGCCTCCAAAGCGAGTTCAGATCACTTTGTGAGAGCTTATGGGGAAACATACGGATTGCCGTATGTAATTACTAATTGTTCCAATAATTACGGACCTTTTCATTTTCCTGAAAAATTGATTCCCTTGTTTATCAATAATATCATCAACAATAAGCCATTACCCGTTTATGGAGATGGGAATTATACTAGAGATTGGTTGTTTGTAAAAGACCATGCCGTGGCTATCGATTTGGTTTTTCACGACGGTAAAAATCATGAAACTTACAATATTGGAGGTTTTAATGAATGGAAAAACATTGATTTGGTTAAAGTATTGTGCCAAATTATGGATCAAAAGTTGGGGAGAACTACAGGTGAGTCGGCTCAATTGATCACTTACGTGAAAGACAGACCAGGTCATGATTTGCGTTATGCCATTGATGCATCCAAAATTAACACCCAGTTGGGCTGGAAACCATCGGTTACTTTTGAGCAAGGATTGGAAATTACCATTGATTGGTATTTGAATAACCAAGATTGGTTGAATAATGTGACTTCTGGGGCTTATGCTTCTTATTATGAGAAGCAGTATTCGTAGGATTTTGTGAATAGTGAATGGTAAGAAGTGAATAGTTAGAAGTACCTCTCGACTGCGCTCGAGGTGACAAGTGAGTTGTGGGTTATGAGTTATGAGTTGTGAGTGCTAATAAGAAATTCAGTATCAAAAAAAAACATTGTATTTTTTTAAAATTTTGTTTTGAAAAGAAAAATATTTAACGATTACGGGGGGTAACTCCCCTCTCGAGAGGGGTTGGGGGGTGTGTCTTGTATGGATGTGGATTTTTAAAAGAGATTGAATTACGTATATAAAGGAATTAATAAGAGAAAAAAAAATGAACTGGTACGTAGTTTACACCAAACCCAAGTGGGAAAAGAAAGTTGCGGAACGGTTGACTGAAATAGGGATTACAGCCTATTGTCCTTTCATCACTAAAGTTAGACAATGGTCGGATCGCAAAAAGAAAATAGAAGTTCCGTTGTTTAATTCCTATATTTTTGTTCAAGTCAATGAAAAGGAACGAAATGTTATTTTTGAGATTCCTGGTGCGATTCGTTATTTATTTTGGTTAGGAAAACCTGCCATTGTAAAGGAAAATGAGATTCAAGCGATACAAGATTGGTTGAATGTACCGGAAACTTTTGAAGTCATGGTAGACAAATGGCAAAAAGGGGATAAAATAGTATTGGAATCAGGGCCATTTGTAGCACAATCGGCCATAGTTCAAGAAGTAAAACAGAATCATTATGTACTCGTCTTGGAGTCTTTAGGATGTATTCTTAAGGTCGAAAAGAAAATAAAATGATTATTTTTTATACAAAGTATAGTCACGCCAAACAGATTAAGGTATAAAAAAAGTGATTATTGTTTTTAATTATTTGATGGTGAGTCATTTGTGTTGTTTTTAGTTTTTGATTAAAGTTTTGAATAAAAACAGCAAATCAATGCAGTAAAAAGAGGGAAAAATCCTTTTTTTTAGTATAAATTTGCAAATTATTAAAAATCGGTGAACCAAATTGGGACTCACTGTGGCGAAGCCGTGTAAAGGACTGAAAAATGGATTGTGATTTGTGTGGAGTGAGTAGAGAAGTATCATTAAATAATTTGCAAAAGTAAATTACGTAATTATTACGTAAAAAATATAAAATTTTAATTTATTAAGCTATAATATCCAAAATAGTATTCAAATATGAAAAAAATAATTACAGCAATTGTCCTTTTAGTGGCTCTTTTTCAGAGTTCTTCTTTGATGGCTCAGGATATTTTAAAAGGGAATGACTTAAGCACCGTAAGAGTAGATTATTTATCCGATGGGGATATTGCCAAGATAAAATCACAATTGCAAAGTAATAATGTATCCATTGATCAAGCGGAATCTATGGCGTTATCAAAAGGTATGAGTGCTACAGAATTTGCCAAATTGAAAAAACGTTTGGCTCTTCCGGAAGCGGCCAAAGCGACGACAGATAAAAAAACAAGCAAGAAGAAATCAAAAGATTCTGAGTCGGAAGATGAACAAGATGATAGTGAAGATACCCAACGAAAACAGGAAAAAATAGAAAACAAGAAGGTAAAAGACAGTTTGAATTCGCTTGTTTTTGGTTCGGAGTTGTTTGATAACCCCACCTTGAATTTTCAACCCAATTTGAAGTTGGCTACGCCCGTAAATTATGTTTTAGGGCCTGGAGATGAATTACAAGTGAGCGTAAACGGTGTACAAGAGTTTGATGATAATGTACCTGTATCTGTGGAAGGAAAAGTCAATATCCAATACGTTGGACAAATTGCTGTGTCAGGTATGACTATTGAGGCGGCCACTCAAAAAATAAAAGGAGCCATCGCGCGAATCTATAGTACGGTGCGTTCGGGACAATCTCAAGTTAGTGTAAGTTTAAGCCGCATTCGTACCATTAAAGTAACGATTATCGGAAGTAGACAACCCGGAAATTATTCTATCTCCTCTTTGGCGACGGTTTACAACGCTTTATTTTTGGGCGGAGGTCCCGGGAAAAATGGAAGTTATAGAAACATAGAGTTGATTCGAAACAATAAGGTCTATAAGAATATAGACATTTACCGTTTTTTGGTGAGTGGCAATCAATCGGATAATGTTGGTTTAAAGGATAATGATGTTATTCGGATTCCGGCTTATGTCAATCGAGTTACGGTTGATGGACAGGTAAAGCGTCCCGGGATTTTTGAAATGAAAAAAGGGGAGCATTTTTCTGATTTATTAAATTTTGCTTCGGGATTTAATGAATTTGCTTATACCGCGTCGGTAAATGTTTTGCAAAAAACAGGGAAAGAGTTTAAGGTGGCTGATATACAAGCGGCGCAATACGGCAGTTATACTCCTTTGAATGGTGATGTATATCGTGTTTCGAAAATTTTGAACCGTTTTGAAAATCGTATCATCATTGAAGGAGCTGTTTTTAGACCGGATACTTACTCCTTTTATGAAGGAATGCGTTTTTCGGATTTGGTTCGACAAGCCGAGGGACTAAAAGAAGATGCCTACAAGAAAAGGGCTATAATTGTGCGATTGAAATCTGATCTGACCACTGAGATAGTCAATGTCAATTTGGAGAAAGCTTTGTCTGGCGACATGGATGCTGATATTGCTTTGCGTAAAGAAGATAAAGTAACGGTATATTCAATTTTAGACTTTAGAGAAGAGTATAAAATAACGATAGATGGTGAGGTTAAAATGCCTGGGGTTTATGATTATCATGATCGTTTGACCTTGAATGATCTATTGATTGAAGCAGGAGGTTTAAAAGGTTCTGCATCCAAACATGTTGAGGTAGCCCGTATGATTAAATCGGATACCATTAATGATACTGATCCCAACCGTTCTACATTGTTTAATCTTGAAATTACTGCTGAATCTAACGAACAAATAAAAAACTTTGTATTAGAGCCTTATGATGTAATTAATGTTAGAAGAATGGCCGTGTTTGAAAAACCAGAAATGGTAAAAATAACAGGGGCAGTTGCCTATACTGGAAAGTATGTTCTGGCCAGTAAAAAAGAAAAAATTTATGATGTCATTCAAAGAGCAGGCGGATTGACCTCTGTAGCTGATTTGGACGGTGTAAAGATTAAGAGACCTATCAAAGGCAAACAAATTGAAGATTTGGAGAATGTGAGTATGAATGTGAGCTCCAAAATTAGTGATGTTGAAAGTGATCAATTAAAAGCAGGTGATAAAAATAACGGTTCGGGTGTAAAATCGGATACCATTCAAAATAAATTGGCTAAAAAATTATTGGAAGAAAAGAAATATGCTACAATTCCAGTAGATTGGAGAAAAATCATTAAAGATCCTTCCAACAATACCAACATAACTCTTTTGCCGGGAGATGAGATAGAAGTAGCTACTTATAATGAAAGTGTAAAAATAACTGGAAATGTGCTTTTGACTTCTGAGATACCTTACACCAAAGGGAGAAGTTTTAATTATTATTTGGATGCGGTAGGAGGATTGGATGCCAGAGGGTGGAAGAAAAAAGCGTATGTGATTTATCCAAATGGTAAAGCGGCGGTTTCCAATTCCTTTTTATTGTTTTTCAGAACCTATCCAAAAGTATTGCCAGGGTCACAAATAGTAGTGCCCGAAAAACCATTAACCAAGAGAATGTCAACTGGAGAATGGGTTAGTATTGGGGCTATAATTACTACTTTGGGAACACTTATGGTTACTGCTTTTAAATAAAGTTGTAGTAGGTTTTGAGTTTAAAAGTTTAAATTGTTTAAAGATTTCAGAATAAAGAATAAAGAAAGCAGATAGCGGTTTTCAGAAAACAAATTTCGGAAATCAAAAAATAGAAAACAGAAATATGGAGAAACAAATCCCTAATGATGAGATTTCGTTAAAAGAGCTTATTGAGAAAGGAAAGGAATGGTATGCTTATTTGCTATCGCAATGGAAAATCATACTATTGGTCAGTGTGTTAGGAGCTGCTTTGGGGTTAACGTATTCTTTCATTAAAAAACCAGTTTATACTGCAACATTGTCTTTTGCTCTGGAAGATGAGAAAAGTGGTGGAGGTGGATTGGGAGGAGCACTTGGATTAGCCAGTTCGTTAGGGATAGACCTTGGCGGAGGTGGAGGGAGTATCTTTACAGGATCGAATCTAACCGAGTTATTCAAATCCCGTACTATGGTGGAACAGACCTTGATGACTCCAGTTACGGTAAATGGAAAAGTAATTTCCTTGGCCGAGATGTACATACAAATTAACGGATGGAGAGAAGATTGGGAGGACGAACCAAAGTTTAAGAATGTACAGTTTATACCTGAAACCAAGCGTAAGTATTTCACTCGGGTACATGATAGTATTTTAGGTGAGATGTATAAAGAATTATCAAAAGAAGGACTTTCTGTTGCTCAAAAAGATAAAAAAATAGCCATTATTTCTATGGATGTGGCTTCGAATAATGAATTATTTTCCTTTTATTTTTGTGAAGCATTAGCTAAGCAAGTAGGTAAATTCTATGTGACTACTAAAAGCAAAAAAGCTCGTATGAATATGGAAATTTTGGAACGTCAAACTGACTCTATTCGTTCGGAACTCAACGGTGCCATTACTGGAGTAGCCGTAGCCAATGACAATACTTTTATGTTGAATCCAGCACTCAATGTACGACGCACTCCTTCTGCTCGCAGACAAGTTGATGTACAGGCGAATACGGCTATATTGACCGAATTGGTCAAACAATCCGAAATGGCTAAAGTTACTTTGCGTAAGGAAACGCCTTTAATACAAGTAATTGATCGTCCTATTTTACCATTATCAAAAGAACGTTTTGGAAAAGCTAAAGGCTTAATAATGGGATGGTTTTTAGGGTGGTTTCTAATAATGTTGTTCCTGATCGTAAGGAGATTACTGAAAAATTTGAATTTGTAGCTGATTTTACAATTGAAAATTAAACAGTTAAATTAATGTAGCCAATATTTTAAATTAATTATTTTGACTTATTTCATATTGGTTTTTTTTAATAAAGAATGGACTAAGTGATATGTTGGAATTTAACCAAAGTTGGAAAATCAAATTTTTATGATACAATGTCTGTTTTTTAATGCTGAAAGAGAAAATTGCATTAGAGAATTTTTTAAATAAATCACTATAAAATTAATATGTCAAAACTAATAGATTCATTTCTTAATAAAGAAAAAATTATTTCAGTAACTGGTTTAGGTTATGTTGGTTTGCCTCTCGCTTTGGAATTTGCTAAGCATTTCAAAGTGATAGGTTTTGATATCAATGTATCCAGAGTAGAATTGATGAAAAAAGGAATAGACCCTTCGAAAGAATTAGATACTAATGCTTTTGAAGACTGCGATATTGTGTTTACTTCTGATGTGGAGGATTTGAAAAAAGCCCATTTTCATATAGTCGGAGTGCCAACAGATATAGATGAGAATAAAGTGCCAAATTTGAATCCATTATTAGGTGCCTCTAGAAGCGTTGCTTCTGCCCTTAAAAAAGGGGATTATGTTGTTTATGAATCTACTGTCTATCCGGGCTGTACTGAAGAGGATTGTGTTCCCATATTGGAAGAAATTTCAGGACTTAAAGGGGGAATAGATTTTAAATTTGGATATAGTCCAGAACGTATTGTTCCTGGTGATAAAGTTAAAACTTTAACCAATATATTAAAAATTGTTTCAGGGAATGATGAAGAGGCTTTAGAAATGATTTCTGATGTATATGGAAGTATTATTAAAGCCGGATTACATAAAGCCGAGTCAATAAAGGTTGCGGAAGCTGCAAAAGTTATAGAAAACACCCAACGGGATATAAATATTTCTTTGATGAATGAATTGGCAATTATTTTTGATAAAATGGGGATTGATACCAAAGCGGTAATTGAAGCGGCGGGAACGAAATGGAATTTTCATAAATACCAACCAGGTCTAGTGGGAGGACATTGTATTAGTGTTGATCCATTTTATTTGATGCATAAAGCCAAACAATTAGGTGTTGATCCACAAGTTATTGCAGCCGGAAGGAGAGTGAATGATTTCATACCTAGTTTTATTGCTAAAAGAATTGTACAAGCTTTAATTGAACAAGATAAAAATCCTGGTAAATCTAAAGTTCTTGTTATGGGAGTTACATTTAAGGAAGATGTAGCAGACATTAGAAATTCAAAAGTGGTTGATTTGATAAAAGAGTTAATGGATTATTCGATTCATGTGCATGTTATAGATCCCCATGGATGTCCAAATGAATTGGCTCATGAATATGGAGTAACCCTAATTGATGAACCAGTCGGATTATATGATGTTATCGTTTTAGCTGTTGGACATAATAAATATGTTAAAATGAATGTTTTGGATTTTCAAAAGTTATCCAAGGATGAACTTTTTATGTTTGATATAAAAGGAGTGATGAATCCTAAAGAATTTAAAAATTATTGGAGATTATAATCTAAAGGAATTGATTTGAAAACAGATTTTATTATTATAGGAGGGGGGATTGTAGGACTTTCAACTGCATATCAACTAAAGAAACAAAATCCTCTATTAAAAGTTATTATTTTAGAAAAAGAACCTAAAATCGCTTTGCACCAAACAGGTCATAATAGTGGAGTTATTCATTCTGGAATTTATTATAACCCAGGGAGTTTAAAAGCTATAAATTGTAAAAAAGGATATGATCAATTGATTCAGTTTTGTAATGAAAATGAAATTAAATATGATCTTTGTGGTAAAATAATTGTGGCAACAGAGAAAGAGGAATTGTCAATTATGTCAGGTATTTATGATAGGGGTATTGCCAATGGACTTCTGGGAATTAAAAAAATAAACGCTCAAGAAATTAAAGAAATTGAGCCCCACTGCAGTGGTATCTCGGGAATTTGGGTTCCCCAAACTGGGATTATAGATTATAAAGAAGTTTCACAAAAATATTTAGATTTATTTATAGAATTAGGTGGTCTTATATTTTACAATCAAGAGATCAAAGGTTTTTTTTCAAATAATATTGATGGTAAAAATATAGTTGAAACAAGTCAAACTGAATATTTTTGTCAAACTGTTATTAATTGTGCAGGACTCTATTCTGATAAAATAGCAAAAATGACCAATAAAAGTCTTGATGTTCAAATTTTGCCTTTTAGAGGAGAATATTTTAACATTAAAAAAGAAAAAGAATATTTAGTTAAGAATTTAATTTATCCGGTGCCCAATCCTAATTTCCCTTTTTTAGGTGTTCATTTTACACGAATGGTTCATGGAGGTGTTGAAGCAGGTCCTAACGCGGTATTGGCTTTTGCTAGAGAGGGATATACTAACAAAATGGTTAATTGGAAAGAGCTTTTTGAAACTTTGGGGCATTCTGGTTTTCAAAAAGTTGCTTTAAAATATTGGAAAGATGGTATGTATGAGATGTACCGTTCCTATTCAAAAACAGCATTTACAAAGGCATTACAAAGATTAATTCCAGAAATTCAAAAAGAGGATTTAGAAGTAGGTAATGCTGGAGTTCGTGCACAAGCCTGTGATAGCAAAGGAAATCTCTCTGATGATTTTTTGATTTTTGAAGATAGCAATATAATTAATGTATGTAATGCTCCATCGCCTGCTGCAACATCATCGTTAGCGATAGGTGAAAGTATAGCTACTTTAGCTTTAAAAAAATATAAATAAATTATGAAGAAACCCATTCAAATGGTGGATTTAAAAACGCAATACCACCACATAAAAGAAGAAATCGATAATGCCGTAATTGATTGTATTGGTAGTACTGCTTTCATCAACGGTCCTGCCGTAAAAGAATTTCAAACAAGTTTGGAAAAGTATCTTAATGTAAAGCATGTTATTCCTTGTGCTAATGGTACAGATTCGTTGCAAATAGCCATGATGGCACTTGGACTTGAAAGAGGTGATGAAGTAATTTGTCCTTCTTTTACATATGTAGCAACTGCAGAAGTTATCGGATTACTTGGTTTAATTCCAGTGATGGTTGAAGTAGATGAAAACACTTTTAATATTACTGCTGAAATTATTGAAAAAGCAATTACGCTGAGAACTAAAGTAATTGTGCCAGTTCATTTATACGGTCAATCGTGTGATATGGAACCAATTATGAAGTTGGCTAATAAATACAATTTGTTTGTTATTGAAGACAATGCTCAAGCGATTGGAGCTACTTATACTTTCTCCGATGGGCGTACTGCAAAAACAGGAACGATAGGACATATCGGGAGTACTTCTTTTTTTCCTTCAAAAAATTTAGGCTGTTATGGTGATGGAGGAGCGTTAATGACTAATGAAGATGAATTAGCTCAAAAGATGCGGATGATTGCCAATCATGGACAAGAAAAAAAATATTATCATAAGGTTTTGGGATGTAATTCCAGATTGGATACTATACAAGCGACTATTCTTAATATTAAATTAAGGCATTTAGATAATTACAGTCAGGCGCGTAATCAAATGGCTTCTTTTTATGATACTGCTTTTGCAGCTATTGAAGAAATTCAAGTTCCCAAAAGACAATCAAACAGTACACATGTTTTCCATCAATATACCTTGAGAATTAAAAATGGTAAAAGAGATGAATTGCAAAAATTTCTATCTGAGAAGGGAATCCCTAGTATGATATATTATCCACTTCCATTATACAAGCAAGAAGCATTTCAACAATTTGTCAATTCAGATTTTAAATTAGACGTAACAGAAATTTTATGCAACGAAGTAATTTCATTGCCTGTTCATACCGAAATGGAACTAGAATCAATGGAATATGTATGTAGTCAGGTAATTTCTTTCTTTAAAAGCTAAAATATGGAAAATTTTTTCGCACACGAAACATCGATTGTTGATGCTGGCTGTACAATTGGCAATGGTACTAAAATATGGCATTTTTCACACATTATGTCAAATTGTATAATGGGAGAAAAATGTAATATTGGACAAAATGTAGTGATTTCACCACAAGTCGTATTAGGTAATAATGTCAAGGTGCAAAATAATGTTTCCATATACACTGGCGTAACTTGTGATGATGACGTTTTTTTGGGTCCTTCAATGGTTTTTACAAATGTTATTAATCCTCGTAGTGCCATAAACAGACGTGATCAGTATGCTAAAACCCATGTGGGTAAAGGGGCTAGTATAGGGGCAAATGCAACTATTGTTTGTGGACATGATATTGGCGAATATGCTTTTATAGGAGCCGGTGCGGTAGTTACCAAAAATGTTCCCTCATTTGCTCTGTTTGTAGGAAATCCAGCCAGACAAATTGGATGGGTAGGAGAGTATGGGCATCGTTTGGAATTTAATAAAGAAGGTGTTGCTGTTTGCGATGAAAGTAAACAAGAATATAAATTAGAAAATAATTCAGTAATCAAAATAAGTTAATTGAAGATGAGTAAAATAAAATTTGCAGTGATAGGTTGTGGTCATATCGGTAAAAGACATGCGAGTATGATTCTAGGGAATTCCGATTTTGAATTGGTAGCTCTGTGTGATATCAAAAAAAGAGAAGAGTTAGGGTTAGAAAATTACCCAAATGCAAAGTTTTTCAATTCTCTGGATGCTTTATTTGATTCTGGCTTAGAAGTTGATGCTGTAGCAATAGCAACACCTAATGGGTTTCACCAAGAGCAAGGTTTGCAAGTTTTAGAGAACAATTGCCACGTTGTAATAGAAAAACCTATGGCATTGACAAAAGCAGGTTGTGAGCAAATTATATTTAAGGCACTTCAAAAACACAAACAAGTGTTTTGTGTAATGCAAAACCGTTATTCTCCGCCATCAGTTTGGCTTAAAGAAGTGCTTGAAGCGCGTATTTTAGGTAAAATTTTTATGGTTCAAATTAATTGTTATTGGAATCGCGATAATCGTTATTATAAACCTGATACTAAAACCGGAAAACCAACAAGTTGGCATGGTACAAAAGATCTTGATGGAGGGACCTTGTTTACACAATTTTCTCATTTTATCGATTTGATGTATTGGTATTTTGGTGATGTAACTAATATTAATGCAAGGTTAAATGATTTTATGCATGAAAAGAGTACGGATTTTGAAGATTCAGGGTTTGTTTCTTTTGATTTTGTAGAAGGAGGCATGGGTAATTTGAACTATTCTACTGCTGTTTGGGATAAAAATTTAGAAAGCTCAATTACCATTGTAGCCGAAAATGGTTCTGTAAAAGTTGGTGGTCAATATATGAATGAAGTGGAATATTGTCATATCAAAGATTATGTTATGCCAGTTCTTGCCGAAAGTAATCCGCCAAATGATTATGGACAGTATAAAGGATCAGCTGCCAATCATCATTATGTATATGAGAATATTTCAAATGTAATCGCAGGTAAGGATAGTATCTCTACAAATGCACTGGAGGGTATGAAAGTGGTAGATATTATTGAGAGAATATATAGCAACAATAATGTTTTAATATAATAGATTTAATGATTAAATTGGGTATAAGTTTTTTTGAAAATGCTTTTTTGATATATTTTTTATGATTTCTAAATATTTATCCGTAGTTTCAAAAAAACTTAAGAACGAGGAAATAAAAACTGTAATTATAAATTTCATTTCACTTTCATCTTTAAATTTATTAAGTTTTATTTTTCCACTTTTATTAATTCCATATTTAACTAGAACTATCGGAGTTGAGTATTATGGGGAATATATCTTTTCATTTTCAATTTTCCAATATTGTTTACTGCTAATTAATTTTGGGTTTGATTATTCAGCTACTAAATTGATTTCTGTAAATAGAGATGATAAAGATATGGTTTCGGATGTTTTAACGAATGTTACCGTTATCAGATTGATATTTGCGTTATTAGCAAGTATATTGTTGTGGTTAAGTTTTATTTTTTTTCCTAATTTATCGAGTAATAAATTATTGTATCTGTTTGGTTTTGGTATTTTATGGGGACAAGCGATTACACCATTTTGGCTTTTTCAAGGAGTAGAAAAAATGGGATATATTACAATTATTAATCTTCTGACTAGAATTGTTTCTACGGTATTAATATTCGTATTTATTCGGAGACCTTTAGATTATTATTTAATTAACCTCTTTCAGTCAATTGGATTTTTAATAAGTGGTTTTGCTAGTTTATTTTTAATAAATTATTACCTAAAAGTTCAATTTTCAAAACCATCTTTTAGTAGAATGAAATTCTATTTATTAGATTCTTGGCATATTTTTTTGTCAACAGTTTCTATGAGTTTTTATAGGGAAGCAAATATTATTATTTTAGGATTAACCACAAACTATGCAATGGTAGGTCAGTATGCAGCTATGGAAAAGGTGATTAAAGCAATGCAATCATTGATGGAACCTCTTTCAAAAGCTTTATTTCCTTTTTTTGGCAGAAAACTGAACAGCACAGCAGGAATTGACCCTAGTTTTGGAAGATTTGCAAAAATATATGGATCATTGTTGTTGGTACTTACAATCACCCTATATTTTATTGGACCCTATCTTTTAATTTGGTATTTAGGAAAATCATTTCAAACAGCTATAATTATTTTTCAGGTTTTACTTCCGGTTATTTTTCTTGGTGGACTTAATTATTATTTAGGTATTATCGGCTTAATTAATTTAGGATTTAATAGGTATTTTTTAAAAGCTGTTTTTATTTCAGGAGTTACGAGCGTTTCATTATGCTATTTTGTCTCACGTTTCTTTGGAGTAATTGGTGCTGCAATTGCAATGTCAACAGGCGAATTTGTTTTATTATTTTTAATTTTATTTAAAATTTATCCATGGATCAAAAAGCAAACCAGTTAAAAAGTATAATACCAATTATTATTTTGAATTGGAATGGTGAAAAAGATACTTTAGCTTGCTTAACATCGTTTAAAGAAAGTGAAAATATAAGATATTTACCAATAGTAGTTGATAATGGTTCAGAAGCTGAATCACTAAACAAATTAAAGGAAGGTTGTTCGGAAATTTTTAAGGTAATTGTTTATTTAAAAGAAGATCAAATAGATGATTCAGAAGGTTTGATAAAAGAAATGATTTGTAATAATCCAATTAAGGATATTCTTTTTTTTATTGAAAATTTTGAAAATTATGGTTTTGCCAAAGGGAATAATATAGGCGCAAAAATAGCACAGATTATAGATTCTGATTGGGTAATGTTGTTAAATAATGATACAGAAATAGTTAAGAACACTTTAACTGTCTTAGATAATTTTATTGCAATAAATAAAGATATAGTTGCTGTAACGCCTCAAATCCGATTGTTTGATCCTAATAATAAAATTTGGAATTGTGGAGGACAATTAACTTATTTTGGTAGTCGAAAGTATTTATTTGCGGATCAAAATATTAATGTAGTTCCTAAAGACGGTTTTTCATTGATAACATTTATTACAGGTTGTGCTTTGCTTTTTCAGCATAAGAAAACAGGTTTGTTAACTGAGGATTTCTTTTTTGGTGAAGAGGATTATGAGTTTTCTTTAAGGCTTAAAAATAATAAATTAAAAATAGCATGTGTTTTTGAATCCATTATTTACCATAAAGTTGGTTCTACAATTAAAAAGAATAATAATGCAGTTAATAATATTTACTTGTATTACATAAATAGATTAATTAATACACGTAATTATTATTCAAGAACTAGATGGGAAATAACTCGATTATTAGCCTATTTATATCTGCCAGTTTTGTTAAAGATGAATAAAATAAATCTACTAAAAAGTGTGAAGTTAATAAAAAATATAAACTCTTATGTTGTGGAGAATACTAAGGTTGACTCTGTAGAATTTATGAGGGTTATTAACAGTCAGTTATGATATTTTTATTTTTTATCTCTTTTATAACATTAGTTGTTTTATTAACATATTTGGATAAAAAATTATGGGGTACAATATATACGCCAGCTATTGTATTAGTATGGCCCTTTCTTATTCTACTAATTATTGATTCTTTTTATCTTAAATCAAATTTTACCTATTTTAGATTAAATCAAAATGTGATTTTAATTTGGTTTTTCGGAATACTTGTTTTTTGGGTAGCAGGACTTTTAGTTAAATTATCCTTCAAAGATATTAAAGTAAGTAAGTTACAGTTGGAGACATATGGTAATAATATTACGATATCTAAATCCAAACTTTGTCTTTTATTTTATATTTCATATCCTTTAATTTTCATATGTATTTTTAAGATTTATACTATCGCCTCTAGTTTTGGTTTTAATTTTGGGGATGACAATTTTCAGGATAATCTAGGTAAAGGATTTATTGCACATTCAATTTTATTACTAATACTGATCTCTATATTTTTAATTATTTTTTTTAATAAAAGTTACTATAAAGCATTACAAATAGGTATTATTGTCATAACATTAATTTTTTCAGTACTTTATGCAGTAAAATCATGGATTATTATTCCTCTTATATCTTCTTTTATTGGTAGATTATTATTAAAAAAGACAAAATTAAAGTTTAGTCATTTAATTGTTTTTATCTCTCCCTTTTTGATTTTTTGGTTGATTTATAAAATTTCACTTGGTTTTGAATCTTCAAATGATGAATTTATTTTTCAACATATGATTGATTATCTTTTATCAGGTCCCATTGCTTTTTCTGAACATCTTAATCAAAATTTACCAATTGGTACTGAGCCAGGATATGCTTTTACACCGTTAATTAATATTTTTCGTTTTTTAATAGGAGAAAAACCTTTGAGTCCAATTTCTAATTATTACGTTACAATTTCTACTGGTTTTGAGCCAAATGTTAAAACTTTTTTTGGCACGCTGTATATATATGGAGGACTTTCTTATATACTAACTTCTTTTTTACTCGGGATAATGTTTTATAGCTATTTGTTGGTTTTTTGTTATTCTTTAAACTCTCAAAGCACTCCTTTTGTTACATCATTGTATGTATTTATGCTCGGTTTATTATTTATGGGCTGGTTTGACAGTTATGTTATTCATTTGTCACTTTACGAAATACCATTTTGGGTACTTTTGTTACATTTTTTGTTTAAAATAAAAAACTCATAATGAAAATTCTTTTACTTTCTAATGCCAATTCCATTCATACTAAAAGATGGGCAACTTCCTTAGCTCAAAGAAATATTGAAATTTGTCTATTTTCACTAGAAAAAAATGAGGATATGGAATATGAAAAGTTTTCTAATATAATAATTATTGATGGTGGATTTCAAAACAATTCTTCAAAAGATGGGGAGATATCAAAAATTACTTTAATTCAATATTTACCAAAATTATTAAAAGTTATAAAGAATTTTAAACCAGACATAGTACATGCTCATTATGCCACTAGTTATGGTTTGTTGGGAGCCCTGTGTGGTTTTAAACCATTTATTTTATCTGTTTGGGGAAGTGATATTTATGATTTTCCTAAAATATCATTTATTCATAAATTGATGATAAAGTTTAATCTATATAGAGCTGATGAAATTTTATCAACAAGCCATGTAATGGCATTGGAAACTAATAAATATACAAAAAAGAGAATCCATATAACTCCATTTGGAATTGATTTGTCAAAATTTAGAAAAATAGAAACTAATAGTTTTTTTTCTTCCGAAGCAATAGTAATAGGCACTGTTAAGACTTTGTCGTCAAAATATGGGATTGATTATCTTATTAAAGCTTTTAAAATCGTTAAAGAGGACAACCCTAGTTTGCAGTTAAAGCTAATGATTGTTGGAGAAGGAGAAGATAAAACAAAGCTCGTAAATTTATGTGAGAATCTTGATATTTTAAATGATGTTAATTTTGTAGGTAAAGTTGAGAATTATTTAGTCCCGAATTATATAAATATGATGGACATTTATGTAGCATTATCTAATAGTGAAAGTTTTGGAGTTGCCATAATCGAAGCTTCTGCTTGCGAAAAACCGGTTGTGGTTTCAAATGTTGGTGGTTTGCCTGAAGTTGTTGCTAATAATGAAACTGGATTCGTTGTTGAGTCAAAGAATCCTCAAGAAGCAGCATATACTATTGAAAAATTAATATTAGATAAAAGTTTGAGAATTACAATGGGAAAAGCAGGTAGAGAACGTGTAAAAAAACTTTATGATTGGGAAGATAATGTAGATTTGGTAATTGGGATATACTCTAAAGTTAATTTAAACAGTATGAATAGTTAATGTATGTATTTAAAATTGAATAATAATTTTAATAATAAATGTTTAGTTTCGATTATTATTCCTTGTAGGAATGAAATAGATCATATCGAAGAAACCCTTAAATGTATTTATGAAAATGAGTATCCTTCAGATTTAATTGAAGTAATTATAGTAGATGGAATTAGCAATGACGGAACAAGAGAGTTATTTCCAGAAATTAAAAGGAAATACAATCAGATTTCAATTATTGATAATCATAATCAAAGAACTCCTTTTGCCTTTAATTTAGGAATTAAACAGGCTAAAGGTAATATAGTCATGATATGTGGGGCTAGATTTTTATTGTCTAAAAATTACTTAAATGAAATTGTTGATGTTTTGAGTAATCACGATGAAATAGGTTGTGTAGGGGGAAAAATTATTAATGTTTATGAAAATGCAACAAGTGAGATTATTTCAAAAGCAATGGCTTCAAAATTTGGAGTTGGATTTAATAATTTTAGGACTATTAATACGGATGTTTATGTAGATACTGTAACTCCTCCATCATTTCGAAAATCAATTTTTGAAGAATTGGGTTATTTTGATGAATATTTAACTAGGAACCAGGATGACGATTTTAGCTTTAGATTGATAAAAGCAGGTTATAAAATACTTTTAAAGTCAAATATTTCATTTAAATATTATGTAAGAGCTAGTTTTGATAAATTATTCAAACAGTATAGGCAATATGGCTATTGGAAAGTTTATGTAAATAAAAAGCATAAAACGGTAACGACAATAAGGCAATTATTTCCTGTATTATTTTTATTGTCATTTCCGATATTTGCTTTATTGATTTTACTAAATATAAAATTTGTTTATGTTTTCTTATTGGAAATTTTTAGTTACTTATTATTAAATTTCTTTTTTGCTTTTCAAACAAATAAATTTAATTTAATTCATGTTTCCAAGCAAATGTATACCTGTTTTGTACTACATTTTAGTTATGGTTTTGGTTATCTAGAAGGAATACTTGATTTTTTAATTTTAAATAAAAAAAACAGCAATAAAAACGAAACACTCTCAAGATAAAAAATATGAAAATACCGTTTTCCCCTCCTTTTATAGATAAAGAAGTTATTGAAGAAGTCTTAGATTCATTAAATTCAGGATGGATCACAACAGGTCCTAAAGTAAAAGCATTAGAGGAAGAAATTAAAAATTTTTCTAATGCAAAAGAAGTATTGTGTGTTAATTCCTGGACTTCTGGAGCTATAATGATGCTCAGATGGCTGGGAGTGCAAACAGGAGACGAAGTTATTGTTCCTGCCTATACGTATAGCGCAACTGCTCTTGCTGTGCTGCATGCCGGAGCTATACCCATAATGGTCGATGTTTGTGATGATTTTAATATCTCAGTTGACGCTATTAGGGGAGCGATTACATCTAAAACGAAAGCAATAATTCCAGTGGATATTGCCGGGTTCCCTTGTGATTATGATGCTATTATGGACATTGTTAAGTCTAATGAAATGAGGTCATTATTTATCCCTACTTCTGATGTTCAACAAAAGTTGGGTAGAATTTTAGTAATGAATGATGCGGCGCACTCTTTGGGGGCTTTTTATAAAAGAGATGTCCGTACCGGTAGTGAGACGGATGTAGCTATTTTTTCATTACATGCAGTGAAAAATGTTACTACGGCCGAAGGAGGTGCAATCTGTTTAAATTTGCCTGCTCCTTTTGATAATGAAAGTCTTTATACAACCTTACGTCAAATGAGTTTGAACTGTCAAACCAAAGATGCTTTTTCAAAGAGTAAAGCTGGGGGATGGCGATATGATATTGTTGGGTTAGGTATGAAAATTAATATGGCAGATGTAAATGCGGCTATTGGTTTGGCACAAATGCGTCAGTATCCTACATTATTAATTGATAGGAAAAGAGTATTTAATGCTTATGACAAAGCTTTTTCCAAATATACTTGGGCTATAACACCTCCTTCTGTAAAAGATGGCAAGGAGAGCTCATATCATCTTTATGCACTTAGAATAAAAGATATTACCGAAGCACAAAGAGATGATATTATAGATGTAATTGCGAAGAAGGATGTGTCTGTAAATGTTCATTTTATTCCAATGCCAATGCTTACCTTTTTTAGAGAGCTAGGTTATGATATTAAGGATTATCCACAGGCCTATAAAAACTATGCTTGTGAAATATCTTTGCCTATTTATCCGCAACTTACAGATGATGAGGTTCATTTTGTTATCAATACCGTTAAAGAATCATATGAAACAGTAATTCAAGCTAAATGATACGTTTTTTTGATATAACATTTTCTTTTTTTGGTATTCTATTACTTTCTCCTTTGTTTTTGATTATTTATTTTTTAATAGTATTAGAAAGTAAAGGAGGAGGCTTTTATATTCAGATCAGGGTAGGCTTAAATGGAGAAGATTTTAAATTGTATAAATTTCGTTCAATGGCTACTGGTTCGGATAAAAAAGGACTGATAACAATTGGGGGTAATGATTCTCGTATTACGCAAATGGGGCTTTTTATTCGAAAATATAAAATCGATGAACTTCCTCAATTATTTAATGTGTTAGTAGGGGATATGAGTTTGGTCGGTCCAAGACCTGAGGTGCGTAAATATGTTGATTTGTATAATTCTGATCAGTTTAAAGTTTTGAGTGTACGACCTGGAATTACAGATTATTCTTCTATCGAATATGTTGATGAGAATGTTATATTGGGGTCTGTTACTAATCCTGAACAAGTATACATAGAACAGATTATGCCGAATAAGATTTGTTTGAATATGAAATATATTCAAAATAAAAATTTAAAAGAATATTTTAAAATTATATTTTTGACTTTTTTGAGTATTTTATACAATAACAAAAATTAAATCCTAATATTCTTTCTTTTATCCCTTTTCTATTCTGTTTTTTAATATATTTATTGAATTTAAATAAAATATCAAATGTTATAAAAATGGATAAAATAAATAAAGATATAATTCAGTGGGACGTGAATTCTTGGATAAAAGCCCTTGATTTTTGGGAAAGTAAAATAGATTTGAATAATGGCCTAACGTGTCTGGAATTGGGGGGGAGAGAAGGAGGACTTTCACTTTGGCTTAGTTTAAAGGGAAATAAAGTTATCTGTTCAGATTTGAAAGATGTTAAAAATACAGCTCAAAGTTTGCATTTGAAGTATGATTTATTTTCAACAATTTGTTATCAAGATATTGATGCAACTAATATTCCTTATGAGAATTATTTTGATATAATTGTATTTAAATCAATAATAGGAGGAATCGGAAGAGGGAATAATTTAGATATGCAAAAAAAAGTTTTTGAAGAGATATTTAAGGCGTTAAAGCCCGGAGGGAAGTTACTATTTGCAGAAAATCTGTCAGCTTCTCCTATACATCAAACTATTCGTAAAAGATTTGTTAATTGGGCGAATTATTGGAGATATATTTCAATAAATGAAATGAATTTTTTTTTGAGTGATTTTTCTAAATACGAAATGAAAACTACAGGTGTACTCGGTACATTTGGTAGAAATGAATTTCAAAGACATTGTTTGTCAAAGATTGATGACTTATTATTGAATAGAGTTTGCCCTGAAAAGTGGAAATATATTGTTTATGGGATTGCTGTTAAATAATTTTTAAATTAATTATTATGAATTACTCCTTTTTAAAAAAGGATGTTTATTAGAATTCTCTGATGAGAAGTGCCTTTAAAAATTGAAACAATAGAATAAAGTTTGATTTTAGTCAAGTAATGCTTGTATTATAATTGATAAGAGAATACTTTTTTTGTTGTAATTACTGGTATTGTTTAAATAACTAACATATACTTTTGAATAAATATTCATAGAATGAAATGCAATTAATAAAAAAAAAGTTTTTTATTAGTGAATAAATGATGTCTCTTTTGAAGTTTGATTTATTATTACTATTTATTTTTTGAAATCTATCATTCATTTGTCATTTGAAATAAATAATATCTATACTACTTCTTTTTTTAGATTAATCTCCACTTTTATTTTTGTTAAAATTGAATTTTATTAAGACATAGTGATTCAAATTTTGTTTTAAAATGTAAATTCTCCTGCTTTGGAAATCAACCTTACAGGTGTGTAGAATTTTGAGAATTACAGATTTTGCTGAATCATAGTATTTTAATAATTTTCTCATTTCAATATATAAAAGAGCTGCAAATTTTCATATTCTATTTGGTTTTGTAAATTGATTTAGAAATGAAGACAAGGTAACAAATCGCTTCGCTTCGAGATTCTAGTTAATTTTTTACTTGGTTAATGCAAACTGATAAAGATATTTCATTAGAATTTGAAATATTAGAATATAAATCTAATTAAATCTAATTAAAATAATATTTTAAATGAAATTACAATTTTTTGCAGTCTTTTTTTTTACAATTGGAGTTACTATAAATGCACAAAACATCTCAGTTGGTTCTTTAGACATGATTGAAGACAGGTTGAGAAATGAACAATTGTTGGGGAAAATTGATTCGTTATTTTCTTTTACATTACGCCCCCTACCGCAAAGTTTAATTCATGAAAATAAAACTTATTCGGATAAAGAATTGCCCCGTAAATTTTATATTACTGGATTGCCGATGAGTTTGACTCAACAATACAATAGTTTAGCTCCTATGGGATGGAACGATGGAGCTATGATTCCTGCCAAAGGTTATCAAATGTTATTCAGTGCCGGGTTATATGCCAGTTATGGTCCTTTGAGTATTAAGCTTAAACCAGAGTATGTTTATGCAGCTAATCCTAATTTTGAAACTTTTCCGTTAACAGAATCAGACGATGTTAGATTAGTTCATGTTGAATATCTGAACCATCACAACATTTTAGAACGATTTGGTAATAAGAATTATCAATATTTAGGTTGGGGGCAGAGTAATGTTAGTTTAGCAATAAAAAAAATATCAATTGGCTTGTCTACAGAAAATCTTTGGTGGGGTCCAGGTCAGCGTAATTCTCTTATTATGAGCAATAATGCTCTTGGTTTTTTACATTTTACATTGAATACGAGAAAGCCTATAAAAACTTTTTTAGGCAGTTTTGAAGGACAAGTGATATCAGGAAAGTTACAAGACTCAGGTTTTGATTTTCCTGAGGAAGAATATATAGTTGATGGGGTAAATAATAAATGGCCAAAAGTGGAGGAATGGCGTTATATTAATGGTTTATCAGTTAATTACCAGCCTAAATGGATACCTGGTTTGTTTGTAGGAATGAATCGTGTATTTCAGGTGTATCATAATGAGATGGGTAATAGTTTTAATGATTATTTTCCTGTACTAAGTCCATTTCAAAAGAAAAATGTAAAAAATGAGGAAGAAAAAAATCGAGATCAAATAGCTTCTTTATTTCTTAGGTGGGTTTTGAAAGAATCGAAAGCAGAAGTGTATATTGAAAATGGTTGGAATGATCATTCTTCAACTCTTTGGGATTTATTTGAGTCTCCTGAGCATTCTAGGGCTTATTTAGTAGGATTTAGCAAAATATTTATTATAGATTCACAAAAAGGTAGTTATTTAAAATTTAATTTTGAAAACACTCAAATGCAGCAGACTGCTGATCAACTCGTGAGACCTGCTGGGGCATGGTATCGACATGGGAAAGTTCGTCAAGGTTATACAAATGAAAGTCAAGTGATAGGTGCAGGTATTGGACCTGGAGGTAATTCTCAAACATTGGATTTTAGTCTTTGGAATAAAGAAAAGGTTTGGGGAGTACAGTTGGAACGCTATGCACATAACATGGATTTCTATTATGATGCTTATACCGACTATAATCATAAATGGGTAGATTTGAATTTTAATGCTTATACTTACCATCGTTTTGGTAATATAGGGATACAAGCTAAATTTAATGCTGCTTTAATGCGTAATTACCAATGGCAATTGGAAAATAATAAACTCAATATGCAAGTTAAGATTTCCTTGGAATATTATTTTTAAGTTTTATTGTGATTCGCAAAATAGTATTTAAAGTAATTGTTATTTCCTGTAAAAAGAGGAAATGTCAAAAAGATTAATTGTCTAGAATTGTGTGGGATGGATAAATAATGTTGGTGTTCCTGTTTTTTAAGATGGATTAAGTCGTGAAAAGGTTCATTCTACTAAATAAAAAATTATCGTAAGAAATTAACTACCAATAAGAAATTAATGATTAAAAAATATAAATTGCAGAAAACATGTTTTTGTAAATAAACGGTAGAAGCCTTATGTGTTTCATCAATAATTCTGCTGATAATGCTTTGAAGACTTATTAAGACATAAAATAGAAAACAGATATTTTATTGTATTTATTTAAGGTATTTTAAAAGAGCATTATGTAAAAATAGATAAATGGAAATATCTTTCAAATGTTTTAAAAGTTGAAAGTGAGGATCTAAGTGCAAATAAAGAATATTATTCATATTTTGAAGGTTGCGTTGATGTCATAGATTCTTTTGAAGGGGGTAAATTGATTTCGTTTTTAACTTTACCTACTTGATTGTATTTAGGAAGATAATGAGAGATTTGAGAGTGATATGTAGCTTTTGGATTGTACTAGAGATGGCGTAAATTAAAGGTTTAAGTTATTAAAGATTGAAAAGTTTGAGAGTTTAGGAATTTTAGATTTCCCCTTTTCAACATATAAAATACAATATGAATATAGAACAAACATTTATTAAAGATTTAGTAGTTGTTGAGCCAACTGTTTTTGGAGACGAAAGAGGCTATTTTTTTGAATCCTATAGCAAAACCAAATTTGAAGATTTAGGTATAGATATTGAATTCGTTCAAGATAATCAATCTTTTTCTAGGAAAGGAACTTTGAGAGGCTTACATTATCAGAATCCTCCTTTTGCACAGACTAAATTGGTTCGTGTTTTAGAAGGTGAAATAATTGATGTCGCCGTAGATTTAAGAAAAGATTCGGCTACCTACGGAAAAGCATTTAGTGTTTTGTTATCTGCTGAAAATAAAAAGCAATTATTGGTTCCGCAAGGATTTGCTCATGGATTTTCGGTTATTAGCGAAACTGCATCGGTAATGTACAAATGTGATCAATTTTATAATAAGGCTTCCGAAGGTGGAATTAAATATGATGATCCTTCATTGAATATCGATTGGGGAATGGATTTAAATGAGGCTATAGTTTCAGAAAAAGACCAAGTTCTTCCATTTATTGACAAATGCAATAGTTTATTTTAATGAAAAAAATACTAGTTACGGGTGCCAGTGGACAGTTGGGTTCGGAGTTGAATGTTTTGTCAAAAAACTATAGACAATTCGAATGGGTTTTTACAGATAGAGATGAGCTGGATTTGTGCAATTTAGATAATTTAGTTTCTGAAATATCCAGAATCAATCCACAAATTATTATTAATTGTGCTGCTCATACTGCTGTGGATCGAGCTGAATCAGAATTTGAATTGTCGGATGTTTTGAATCATAAAGCTGTTGCTGTGATGGCGAAATGGAGCAATGATAACGATTGCAAATTGATCCATATTTCCACCGATTATGTTTTTGACGGTACTGCCGCTACGGCATTAACCGAATCGGCACCAACTGCTCCTATTAATGTATATGGACAAACTAAATTGGCTGGAGAAAAAGCCTGCATCGAAGAAAATCCATCTTCTATAATCATCAGAACCTCTTGGGTGTATTCGAGTTTTGGGGCTAATTTTGTAAAGACCATGTCCCGATTGATGCAAGAAAGAGATTCTTTAAGTGTAGTCAACGATCAAATTGGAAGCCCAACCTATGCAGCCGATTTGGCTCAAGCCATCATGACTATTATTACTCATGAGCAATGGCAAGCCGGAATCTATCATTTTTCGAATGAAGGGGAAATCAGTTGGTGCGAATTTGCTTTGGCAATTCAGCAAATTGGTGGTTTTGATTGTGCTATTAGCGGAATTCCATCTTCAGCATATCCAACACCAGCAAAACGTCCTCAGTATTCTTTATTGGATAAAAGCAAGATAAAAGAAACTTTTGGTGTTGTTGTTCCCGAATATAGGGAGAGTTTGGTGAAATGTATGGAACAACTAATTAATACGAATTTGAAACGAATTTGACGAATTCTACTAATGGATAAAATACTTTATAAGGAAGAAAGCTTTAAAATTATTGGAGCTTGTATGAAAGTACATCGTTCATTAGGAGCAGGATTTTTGGAGGCAGTTTATGAGGAAGCGTTGGAGAAATAATTTTTAATACAAAATATTCCTTTTAAAAGACAGCTAAAATTGGATTTATATTATGAAAAGGAGAAATTGAATAAACACTATAGAGCAGACTTTGTTTGCTATGATAGTATTATTTTAGAAATAAAAGCGGTGCAGTATATTCCAGATACGTTCTATGCACAGTTGAGAAATTATTTAAAATGTACGACTATGGAATTGGGTATGCTAATCAATTTTGGTTTGCCATCATTAAATTATAAAAGAATAATTAATTTGAAAAATTTGGATTAATTCGTGAAATTAGAATAACTATGAAAGGAATTATACTAGCCGGAGGATCTGGTACCCGATTGCACCCATTGACACTTGCAATGAGCAAGCAAATGATGCCTGTATATGATAAGCCGATGATTTATTATCCATTATCTACATTGATGATGGCGGGAATTCATGAAATATTGATTATCTCAACTCCACACGATTTACCTAACTTTAAAAAACTATTGGGAGATGGGTCGGCAATTGGTTGTCAGTTCAGTTATGCGGAGCAAGCGATTCCGAATGGGTTGGCACAGGCTTTTGTGATTGGAGAGGAATTTATTGGTTCGGATTCTGTGGCGCTGGTTTTGGGGGATAATATTTTCTTTGGAGCGAATATGCATGAATTATTGCAATCGAATACCAATCCTGAAGGTGGAGTCGTTTTTGCTTATCATGTTTCGGATCCGGAACGCTATGGTGTTGTTGAGTTTGATAAAGAATTGAAAGCGCTTTCTATTGAAGAGAAGCCTTTGGAACCCAAATCAAATTATGCAGTTCCCGGATTGTACTTTTATGATAATTCGGTGGTAGAAATTGCCAAGAATATCAAACCAAGTGCCAGAGGTGAATATGAAATTACCGATGTGAATAAAGTGTATTTGGAGCAAGGCAAATTAAAAGTTGGAATTTTAAGCAGAGGCACCGCTTGGTTGGATACAGGAACTTTTAACAGTCTTATGCAAGCAGGGCAGTTTGTTCAGGTTTTGGAAGAACGTCAAGGATTGAAAGTGGGTTGTATCGAAGAAATTGCGTGGAGACAAGGTTTTATCACTGAAAAGCAGTTGAGAGATTTAGCAGAGCCATTGAAGAAATCCGGTTATGGCGAATATCTGTTGGGACTTTTGAAACATAAATTGTAGTTTTTTCGGTTGTGGGTTTTGAGTTTTCGGTTGTGAGCCAGTTGAGAATAGAGAATGGTGAATGGTGAACCGACAGCAGAAGGCAGAGAACAGAAGGCAGAGAACAGAAAATAGAAAACAGAAAATAGAAAACAGAGAGCAGAGAACAGAAAAACGCAAGACAGACAACCCATAACCCACAACTCATAACTCCCTATATGATTTACATTGCATTATTTTTTTTATTCATCGGTATTGAATTGATTTATTTCAAGATTGCCGATCATTACAATATTATCGACAAGCCCAATAGTCGTTCTTCACACACATCAATTACTTTACGTGGAGGGGGGATTATTTTTCCAATCGCTATTTTATTGCAAGTTTGCTTGGATATGTTTCTTAGCCAGTTGCTTTAGCGGTAGTTTTAGTCGCTACTATTAGTTTTATAGACGATATAAAGCCCTTGTCACAGTTGCCTAGATTTGCTTCACATGCCATAGCGATTGGGTTAGTTTTTTATGATTTGAATTTGTTTACTCAAGCCATTTGGATTTTGCCGATTGTTTTTGTTTTGCTGATCGGTTGGGTTAATGCGTTTAATTTTATGGATGGTATCAACGGCATAACTGTGTTGTATGCGTTTGTCGCTATCGTTAGTTTTTCTTTTTTAGACATAAATAAAGCGAGTCTCCCATTATTAATCACTATGGGATTGTCCTGTTGTGCTTTTGGAATTTTCAATGTCAGAAAAAAAGCCAAAACATTTGCAGGTGATGTTGGAAGTATCAGTATGGCTTTGTTTTTGGGCTATTTTATGATCAAAACGATTTTGTTGACTGTCAAATTGGGTATCTGCTTTTTTTGTCGGTTTATGGCATTGATGCGGTTCTCACTATTTTTAACCGGATCAAAAAGAAAGAAAATATTCTGGAACCGCATCGATCCCATTTGTATCAGTATTTGGCCAATGAATTAGGTTATTCTCATATTGTAGTATCATTATGGTATGCAGGGATTCAATTGTTTATAAATGCAGGGCTAATTTATTTGGAAAGAATAGGGGAATTGTCACTTCCGGTTGTTTTTTCTTTTTTATTCCTTCAAATCATGGTTTATTTATGGATTAGAAATAGGGTTGTTCAAAACATTAATTTTGAAAAAACTACAATTACTTGTAAGTAAAAAAGAGTATATTCTTTTGCCTAAAATACTATTCACTTGAAACCAATTATTAAGCGACTTTTCGATATCTCATTTTCGTTTTTTACACTTTTATTGTTTTTTTGGTTAATCTTTTTGACTTGGTTTTTAGCAATGATAGATACCCGCAGTAATGGTATTTTTACTCAAGAGCGAATAGGTCAATTTGGAAAAGGGTTTAAAATTTACAAATTACGAACTATTCAAATTGCTACCAATACCGGGACGCTTCAAATTTCCAGAATTGGCAGATTCCTTCGAAATTATAAGCTGGATGAGTTACCACAACTTATTAATGTTTTTAAAGGGGAGATGAGTGTCGTTGGACCTAGGCCTGACATTGTAGGCTATTATGATTTATTGGAAGGCGAAAATCGAAAGATTCTCGAATTAAAACCAGGTTTAACAAGTTTGGCTTCTTTGAAATATTATAATGAAGATGAGTTATTGGAAAAGCAAGTTTCTCCTTTAGAATATAATGATAAAATTATTTTTCCCGATAAAGTGAAACTGAATTTAGAGTATTATTATAATCAAAGTTTTTCAGGTGACTTGAAAGTTATCTTGGCTACTTTTAAATTAATGTTTTACAGATAAAGCAGAACTACGAATAATCATAAGAAAAGCAATTTTTCAGATAAAAAAATGTTTGAAGAACAAAAGATAGTAAACTCAAAAACAATTCTTTAATACCTTGTTTTTTTGTTTTTATTTGTAAACCATTTTTTATGTCCTGTTAATTCATTTCCATACAGATAATATTTTGTATTTTTGTTAACAATCTTCGTTTCTTTAGAAATTTAAATACCGTAAAAATGAATGAAAATTCTCTATATTCTGGATTTTTTTCAAGAGACAATTTAAAATTAAGCATTCGTAATTTAAGCTATCTTCCAAGATGGATTATTATTATGATTGATTTTTCAGTTTTAATTGTTGCCTTTTTCTTTACCCTCCTTATTTTTAGAGGTACAGGTTTGAAATATATCAACACTACGCATGATGTATTGTTTATATGTTCTTTTTTTGGATTTAATATTTTCTTTTTTTGGTTGTTTAGAACCTATTCAGGAATTATTAGACACTCTTCTTACATAGATGCAGTAAAACTTTTGTTTTCACAAATGGCAGTTTTGGTTGTGTTTTTGGTTTTTAATTTTGCTTACGAATTATTATATAATGAAAGAATATTCTTAACTACTGCTCTTTTCATCAATGTGGTGCTTTCTTTTTGCGGATTGTTTTTATACCGTGTTGTAGTCAAGCAAACTTTTGAAATGTATCTTTCCGAGAAAAGTGCAACCAAATTAATACGAACCATCATTTATGGAACCGATGCCAATGCCATTTCGGTGGCCAATGCCTTGAAGTTTGAAACTCCTACTCGTTTTAAAATTGTTGGTTTTGTTGACAGAAACAATCAAAATGCTTCCAAAAGGATGTTGGATTTACCCATATTGGTTCAGAAGAAAAAACTACCTTCCCTGATGCGTTCTGTAGGGGCTGAGGCTGTAATTATGGCCGATAAAAGTTTGGGAAAAGAAGAACAATTGATTATTGTAGATCAATGTTTGGAATTTAATTATAGAGTTTATACCGTGCCTTTGATTACTGACTGGGAAAATCAGAAGGAGATTTCACAAAAGGTAAAGAATATTCAAATTGAAGATTTATTGGAAAGAAAACCGATAGTCTTGGATAATAAATCCATTTCAAAACAGTTGAAAGATAAAACGGTTTTAATCTCAGGAGCAGCGGGTTCAATAGGGAGTGAAATTGTAAGACAGGTTTTGACATTCAATCCTAAAAGAGTGATTATTTTAGATCAAGCAGAAACACCTTTGCATCATTTAAGTCTTGAATTAGAAAAAATACATTCGAAATCAAAAATTCACAATGTTATTGCCGATGTTAGGAATAAGGAAGCAATGAATAGGGTTTTTAAATTATACAAACCCCAAGTAGTATATCATGCTGCAGCTTATAAGCATGTGCCCTTAATGGAGGAAAATCCATCGCAAGCAATTTTGACCAATATAGAAGGTACAAAGCATTTGGCAGATTTGGCTTGTGAACATGAAGTAATAAAATTTGTTATGGTCTCTACCGACAAGGCAGTTAATCCGAGTAATGTTATGGGAGCCAGCAAAAGAATTGCGGAAAAATACGTGCAATCTTTGCAAATAAAAAACCAAAGAGAGAATAGGCCTAACGCCACTAAATTCATTACCACTCGTTTTGGAAATGTTTTGGGTTCAAATGGATCTGTGGTTCCATTGTTTACCAAGCAAATTGCCAACGGTGGCCCTGTTACCATTACCCATCCTGATATTATTCGTTATTTTATGACCATACCAGAAGCCTGTCAGTTGGTTCTAGAAGCCGGTGCCATGGGGAATGGAGGGGAGATTTATATTTTTGACATGGGTAAACCTGTTAGGATTTTGGATTTAGCCAAAAAGATGATAAAATTGGCTGGATTTATACCTGATAGAGATATTAAGATAGAGATAGTAGGATTACGACCTGGAGAAAAATTATATGAGGAGTTGTTAAACGATACCGCAAAGACAATACCTACTTACCATGAAAAAATCATGATTGCTGAAGAGATTCAAGATGAATTTGAAAATTTGCATGTTGATATTAATGAATTGATAGGAATTGCTAATTTCTTTGACAATGATGATATTGTTGCCAAGATGAAAGTGATTGTTCCAGAGTTTAAGAGTATGAATTCAACTTTTGAAATTTTGGATAAGTAAGTATAACTAAAATAAATATAGAAAAGGTTTACAAGAGATGTTCTTGTAAACCTTTTTTGATTACGGTAGTTTTTTAGAGGTACTATTAAAAATCATATGCTCTTTTTAAATTATTACCTTTGTGATTTACTTAAGTATGCAACCAACATAATTTGCCTATTTTCGTTTTTAACCCGAAATAATGAACACTAGAAATACCACAAATAAAGATTGGCTGTTTGAAATAACACCCAAGAATAAATTCTTCTCTTTGAATCTCAAAGAGGTTTGGCAATACCGTGATTTACTATTTTTATTTGTTAAAAGAGATATTGTTACCGTCTATAAGCAAACTGTCTTGGGGCCACTTTGGTACTTGATTCAGCCGTTGTTTACTTCTATTACGTTTACGATTATTTTTAATACTGTGGCAGGAATCGGTACCGGAACTGTACCACCGTTTTTGTTTAATTTGGCAGGAATTACCGTTTGGAATTATTTCACTGCCTGCCTCACGGGGACTTCGGATACATTCAGGAGTAATGCCAGTATATTTGGGAAGGTTTATTTTCCCAGAATCATAGTTCCGATTTCCATAGTGATTTCCAATTTATTAAAGTTTGGTATACAATGTGGGATCTTTATTGTTTTTTACCTGTTTTATTTTTTTAATGGTGCTGATATTAGTTTAAATCCAAGTGTTTTGTTATTTCCAGTATTGATTGTAATAATGGGTGTTCTAGGACTTGGACTAGGAATGCTTATTTCTTCATTAGTAACAAAGTATAGAGATTTTAATCATTTGATAGGTTTTGGTGTGCAGTTGTTAATGTATCTCTCGGCGGTGATGTACCCTATGGCTTTACTACAGGAAAAAATGCCAAAATACAGTTGGTTAATACAATATAATCCTTTGGCGTATATTATAGAAACTGCTCGTTATATGTTGCTTAATGTGGGAGAAATTTCGATTTTGGGATTGGGATATACTTTTTTGGTAACAGTAGGAGTTTTTTTTGTGGGACTATTGATTTTTAATAAGACGGAGAAAAGTTTTATAGATACGGTGTAGAGAAGAAAGAAGAAAGAGCAAAGATGCCAATAATTGAAAATTGTGAAAGACATTATATTAAAAGCCGAAAATATTTCTAAGCAATACCGCCTTGGGCAGGTAGGTACTGGCACCCTCAGCCATGACCTAAACCGCTGGTGGCATCAAATGCGAGGGAAGGAAGATCCGTATTTAAAAATTGGGGAGGCCAATGACCGCAGTACTAAAGGAACCAGCGAGTATGTTTGGGCTTTGCAAGATATTAATTTTGAGGTTGAGCGTGGTGAAGTTTTAGGAATCATTGGCAAGAACGGAGCCGGAAAATCCACCTTATTGAAAATATTATCTAAGGTTACAGCTCCTACTACTGGAAGCATTAAGTCTCGTGGGCGTATCGCTTCACTGCTTGAAGTGGGAACCGGATTTAATCCAGAGTTAACCGGTAAAGAAAACATATTCCTGAATGGTGCGATTCTGGGAATGACCAAAAAAGAAATAGCCTCCAAGCTTGATGAGATTGTAGAGTTTTCAGGTTGTGAGCGCTACATAGATACTCCTGTCAAACGTTACAGCAGCGGTATGACTGTACGTTTGGCTTTTGCCGTAGCTGCTTTTTTGGAGCCCGAAATTTTGGTGATTGATGAGGTATTGGCCGTTGGTGATGCCGAGTTCCAGAAAAAAGCCATTGGAAAGATGCAGGATATATCCCGTGAGGGAGGTAGAACTGTTTTGTTTGTGAGTCATAATATGGCAGCTGTGAAGAGTTTGTGTACTAAAGCGATTGTTTTGGAAAACGGAGTTGTAACAAAAATTGATACAGTTGAAAATGCCGTAAGTTATTATCTAAGTGGTGATTCAGAATCAGAAAACAGAAAGACATTTTCATCAAATTATGATAAAAAAGAATTCACGCTTCACGAAATTAGTTTAAACCCTACAGGTAAATCTTCAGATGAGGTATTAGACGAATATCAAAAAATTGAAATCAATACCTCCTTTACCTTAAAAGACATTTCAAGAAAACTGCATGTGACCTTTGTTTTAAATAATGATAACGGAGAACCGCTTTTTACCATTTCGCATACCAGTAATAATTTAAATTTAAAAGAAGGTTTAAATAAAATAAAGTGTACTTTGCCAGAAGGATTTTTAAATGTAGGAACTTATTATTTATCTTTTTATGTTATAGAGGATGCTAAAACCTCTCTCTTTGTAGAAAAAGACATTATGGTTTTTACTATTCAAGAAGGGGAAAGACCTCTGGGATCTTGGATGGGAAGGGAACCAGGTTTCATAAAACCCAAGTTTGATTGGTTGATAGAATAATATAAGAAAAGAATGAAAAAAATAGTAAAAAAAATTATTCATAAACTGGGCTACACTTTGAAAAAAGTGAATACAGAAGCAACGATATTAAACGCAAACAGTAAAGGTTCTTTATTGGTTAATTTTTATGACACATTAAAAAAAATGGGTTTTACTCCCAAGCATATTGTAGATATTGGAGCTAATCACGGAACATGGACAAGAGAAGCTTTGCATCATTTTTCCAATGCATATTACACTTTGTTGGAGCCACAGAACTGGTTAAAAGATTCTTTTCAAGATATTTTAGATGCCAATTCCAAAGTTCAGTTTTATCCAGTTGGTGCAGGAGATAAAGAAGGTTCTTTTCAATTTACGATTGTTGACAGAGATGATAGTTGTTCTTTTAGATATTCGCATGAAGAGGCAAAAGCGGCAGGATTCAAACAAGTAGAAATTCCAGTGGTTACATTAAACGGTTTATTGTCGAATAGTGAATGGCCAATTCCAGACATTATCAAGATTGATGCCGAAGGATTGGATATTGAGGTTTTGAAAGGAGCAAGTGACTTTTTTGGAAAAACAGAGATATTTATGGTTGAGGCTGGCGTGGTTAATAAAATGTTTGATAATAGTTTTTTGAAATTAATTAATTTCATGGATGAAAATAACTATCGATTATTTGAAATAACAGATTTAAACAGACCATTTAGCCCAAGTGTTTTATGGCTGGTCGAATTAGTGTTTGTAAAAAAGAATGGATTTATTGACTCACAAGTTATAGTATAATGATAAACGTAACCAAGACTTTTTTACCTCCAATAGATGATTACAACAAGCAAGTACAAAGAGCTTGGGATAATCAATGGCTTACGAATAGAGGTGAGTTAGTTTTGGAACTAGAAGAGAAATTGAAAGATTATTTATCTATTTCTAATATTATTATAACCAATAACGGGACGATACCATTACAAATCGCACTAAAATTACTAGGGAGGAAAGGAGAAATCATTACAACTCCATTTTCTTATGTGGCGACTACTGCGGCAATAGTGTGGGAAAACTGTACTCCCGTTTTTGTAGACATTCATCCTGAGTATTTAACGATTGATGAAACTAAAATTGAGGCCGCCATTACCGATAAAACAACTGCTATTTTAGCTACTCATGTTTTCGGTAATCCCTGTAATGTGATAGAAATTGAGGCTATTGCAAAAAGGTATAATTTAAAAGTTATTTATGATGCTGCACATTGTTTTGGAGTGAAATACAATGGTAAATCAATATTTGATTATGGAGATATAAGCACTTGTAGTTTTCATGCTACTAAATTATTCCATACAGGTGAAGGTGGTGCCATGTTTGCAAAAGATATAGATTTGCAACACCAATTGTTTTACAGTCATAATTTTGGGCATAAAGGAGTTTTGGCTTTTCATGGTTTGGGGATAAATGGTAAAATGTCTGAATTGCAAGCAGCAATGGGTTTGACTGTTTTGCCTTATATGGAGATGATAATTAATGAGAGAAAAAAAGTAGTTGCCTTTTATAATGACAAACTTGATTTTTCAAAACTGAGAGGTTTAAAAATGCGGAATAATACGGATTGGAATTACAGTTATTACGCCGTTATTTTTGAAACTGAAGATCAACTTTTAAGAGTAGAAAGAGATTTAAATGAAAATGAAATTTTTCCAAGACGTTATTTTTACCCGTCTTTGAATACTATTGAATATACAAAAGGGATGCCAATGTCAATTTCTGAGAGCATTGCATCTCGAATTTTATGTTTGCCTTTGTATGTTGGGTTATCAGCAGTAGATATGACAAAAATTGTTACTTTAATAAATGAAAATTTATGCTAATAGTTGGAGCCAAAGGATTCGCAAAAGAAGTTTTAGAGGTAATTCACCAAATGAATCAATTAGAAAATTTGGTTTTTTTTGATGATGTCAATGATGATATTAAAGGTAGTCTATATGAAAAATTTCCAATTTTAAAAACAACAGAAGAGGTCTCGAATTATTTTAATACAATCGACAATCGATTCACAATCGGGATAGGTAATCCTATCTTGAGAAAAAAACTATATCATAAATTTATTTCACTTGGAGGCATTTTTACTTCAACCATCAGCCCTTTGGCAAGTATTGGGCACTATGGGAATCACATTGGAATAGGGTCTAATATTATGGCAGGGACTGTAATAACAAGTGATGTCAATATTGAAAGAGGAACTTTAATTAATTTAAATTGCACAATAGGACATGATTCTATAATTGGCAAGTTTGTAGAATTGTCTCCTGGTGTTCATATCTCAGGGAATTGTATAATAGGGGACTATACAGTTTTAGGAACAAATGCATGTGTATTACCAAAGCTAACAATTGGTAAAAACGTTATAATTGGGGCAGGATCAGTAGTTACAAAAGACCTGCCTGATAATTGTGTTGCAGTTGGGACACCTGCAAAAGTAATAAAAGAATTAGAGCCATTAGAATTCTAAGGATGAAGGAAAATTTGAAAGTTAGTGTTTGTATGATTACTTATGGCCACGAAAAATATATTCGTGAAGCTATTGAGGGGATTTTGATGCAAGAATGTGATTTTGAGGTTGAGCTTATTTTGGCAAACGATTGTTCTCCGGATTCAACGGATAAAGTCATTCAAAATATTTTGGAGAATCATCCCAAAAGATCGTGGATTAAGTATTTTAATCATAAAGAAAATTTAGGGATGATGCCTAATTTTATTTTTGCTTTGGGTCAATGTTCGGGGAATTATGTTGCCATGTGTGAAGGAGATGATTATTGGATTACTAAAGATAAACTCCAAAAACAAGTAGATATTTTAGAAGAAAATAAAAAGGTAGGATTGGTTTATACCAATGTTAAGTATTTTATTCAGAATAAGGAACAATTTGTTGATATTCCTGCAAGATTTGCAGCTGAACAATCCGAAGTTATTCCTATGATGTTAAAAAGCAAATTCATTGAGTTCGCAACTACTGTTTTTAGAAAGGCAATTTTAGATAAAGTCTTAACTATACTTGAGAAAGAACTTGAAAATAAAGTTATAGGTGATACAAGAATTTTACTTGAAACTCTGCATAACTCATCACTTTATTTTTTAAATGAAACAACAACAGTGTACAGGATTATTGATGGAAGCGCAAGTCATCCTATAGATTTAGAAAAGTTTGTTTTTGCACTATTAGATTCTTATCATTGTAGAAAAGAATTTGTAAAAAGAAATAATTTTAACAAAACTTGGTTATCAGATTCTATTTGTAATACTAATAGAGGATTAATCAATAGAGCATTTGTTTCCCAAAGCTATTCAGATGTATATAAATTGATGAAAAATCTATTGATTTTAGATACGTTTCAATATTGTACGTGGGGAATATTTAAGAGAAAAATGAATTTTGCTATTTTGCTAAAATTTATTTTATCTTGTTTTGGTATTGGAATAATAAGGCAAAAATTAAACGGATGTTAAGGCCTACTATTAGTGTTTGTATGATTACTTATGGTCACGAAAAATACATTCGGGAGGCTATCGAAGGAGTTTTGATGCAAGAATGTGATTTTGAGATTGAACTTATTTTGGCGAACGATTGTTCTCCAGATTCAACAGATGAAGTCATTCAAGATATCTTAAAGAATCATCCAAGAAAATCGTGGATTAAGTATTTTAACCATGAAAAAAATATAGGGATGATGCCTAATTTTATTGATGCATTTAAAAAAAGTGAGGGAAAATACGTTGCTCTTTGTGAAGGTGATGATTACTGGACAGATTCATTAAAACTTCAAAAACAAGTTGATTTTCTAGAGGTTAATCCTGAGTATACAATTTGTTTTCATAAGGTTAATATTTTGCAAGAAGGAATTGTTAAAGAAGACATCATAACTGTTAAAGTTCCTGAAACTACCACCATTAATGATTTAGCCAAAGGCAACTATATACATACATGCAGTGTTGTTTTTAAAAATAATTTATTTGAAAAATTTCCTAAATATTTTGAGAAATCTCCTGTTGGAGATTATTTTCTGCACATGTTGAACGCACGTTATGGTAAAATTAAACACCTAGATGAATTTATGGGAGTTTATAGATTGCATGACAGTTCGGTATGGTCTTCACAAGATAACAGTAAAAGAGAAAAAATTTGGATTCATTTTTTAAAAAATATTAAACCAAATTTTAATTCAGAAGTTCAGGGTATTATTAAGAATCAAATAAGTAAATACAAAGCTTTGCATATTGAGCGAAGAAAGTTAGCGTTTAAAAAAATTATTCGAAAGTTATATAATTTATTGAAATGACATTATCCGTAGCTTTATGTACATACAACGGAGGGAAGTTTCTTAGTGAGCAACTAAAAAGCATTTTATCACAATCACTTTCGGTTGATGAAATAATCATCTGTGACGACTGTTCTGTTGATAATACTATAGAACTAATTCATTTTTATCAAGACAAATATCCAGGATTAATCCATTTATATCAAAATAAAAAATCATTAGGAACGATTAAAAATTTTGAAAAAGCAATTTCAATAACAACTGGAGATTTAATATTTCTTGCAGATCAAGATGATGTATGGCATTCCAATAAAGTTGATATAATGCAAAGTTTTTTTGAAAATAACAAGAAATGCAAATTATTGTTTACTGATGCAACTCTTATTGATGGAGAAGGTATTGGTCTTAATTCCACACTTTGGGGAAAATGGGGTTTTAATGAAGAGTTAAGAGGATTGTGGAAAAACAATGTTTTAGCTTTCAAAGATTTAATTATTAATAAAAATAAAATAACTGGAGCTACAATATGTTTTCACAAATCTTTAAAAGAAAATATTCTTCCAATTGATTTACCCTATGGATATTGGCATGATGCTTGGTTTGGAATACATGCTTCAGCTATTGAAGGTCTAATGTTTATAGAAGATGTACTAATTGATTATAGGATTCACGATGATCAGCAAGTTGGTGTTTCAACTGTGTTGAGTAGCGAAATTGTAAATAAATCGAATCCAAGAATGATTAACAGGTTTTTATTTTATAAAAAAATTAGATTAAAATATCCAAGTTTAAAATTATATATTCCCCAAAAAACAAGAATGTCATTTTTGAAAAAAATAAAAAACTCTTTTATAAAATTATGCCACAGAATATAAAGTTTTTTGCCTATTATCTACCTCAGTATCATCCTATTGATGAAAATGATTTATGGTGGGGCAAAGGTTTTACAGAATGGACCAATGTTGCAAAAGCAAAACCATTGTTTAAGGGACATTATCAGCCTGTTTTGCCAGGAGATTTAGGGTTCTATGATTTGCGAATGCCAGAGGTACAATTGCAACAGGCTAATTTGGCAAAAGAATATGGTATTGATGGGTTTATTTATTATCAATATTGGTTTGGCAATGGGAAAATGCTTTTGGAAAAGCCAGCAGAAGCTATGCTTAAGGATGAAAATATAGATTTGCCTTTTTGTTTTTGTTGGGCAAATGAAACTTGGAAAGGGATATGGCATGGTCTGGATAATCCTAGTGTATTAATTGAACAAACTTATAATGGAGAGCAGGATTATATTGATTATTTTAATTATCTGTTACCTTTTTTTAAGGATTCAAGGTATATAAAAGTTGACAATAAACCGATGTTTCATATCTACAGAATGCATGACATTCCTGAATTGGATTCTTTTTTAAACTTATTTAATACATTAGCGATTAAGAATGGTTTTGACGGGGTTTATTTTATTTCAACTCTCGGGCCACACGAAATTGCAGAACACAAATTTGTTTATGGAAAAGTTGGCATAGATGTATTTCACAGAATGAGGTATGGTAAAGAGTATTTGTTTTTAAATGAAAGTAGTATTGCAGGTAGGATAGAAAGAAAAATAAAAAAGATGTTGAATAGTACTCATGAAGTTAATAAAAGGACTAGGCCTTTAATTTTTGATTATACAAAAGGAGTTTCAAAATTCGACATTGATTTTCCTCATAAAAAGTATATTCCTTGTGTTTTTCCAAATTGGGATAATACAGCAAGAAGTGGAAAAAAATCACTTATTTTTAAAAATGCGACACCTAATGCTTGGAAAAATCATTTAGGAAAAACGGTTAATAAATTATTGCAAAACCCTGAAAATCCCCAAATTATTATGATTAAATCATGGAATGAATGGGCTGAAGGAAATTATTTAGAACCGGATAATAAATATGGGTTACAGTGGTTGGAATCTGTTAGAATGGTAAAAAAAGAATTGAATAAATAAAATTTTAAGTAAAAAGTGAATCCATTAATCTCCATAATTATCCCTACTTATAATCGTGCCTACCTAATTGCTGAGACACTAGAAAGCATAATAGCACAAAACCATAAAAATTGGGAATGTCTTATTGTAGATGACGGGAGTACTGATGACACAGCTACCCTTATTGCTAATTACATAAAAAAAGACAATCGGTTTCAATACCATCAAAGACCAGTAGACAGAAAAAAAGGGGCTAATGCTTGTAGAAATTATGGTTTCGAATTGAGCAAAGGCGAATATGTAAAATGGTTTGACAGTGATGATATTATGCATCCTGATTTTCTGGAAAAACAGGTTGAGGTTTTAGAGAATAATAATGAACTGAATTTTTGCGCAAGTCAATCTTTGACATTTCATAAAGATTCAGAAATTCGAACAAAAAATGGAGCTAATAGGAATCCAAAACATAGTCTTATACTGAGTTACCTTGTTAAAAACCATTATTTTTTTACAGGAGCTCCTTTGTGGAGAAAAGAATATTTTCATCAAAAAGATCTTTTTGATGAAAACTTAAGTGATTCACATGAGTCAGATTTTCATTTCAGAATGTTGCTTTACTTTCCCAAGTATATTTACACCAATGATTTTCTTTTTTCTATTAGAAGGGGAAATGAAAGCATTACTCAAAATATTGAAAATAAAAAATCAAGTCTAGATTCAAAAATCATTTTTTTTTCTAAAGCTAGAAAATTAATTAATGAACAACATGTTGAAGATAAAGATTTAATAAATAAGTATTTGACTTTTAGAATTTCAAATGCAATTTATGAATTATGTATATTTAATTCTAGATTAGAGATTCTGAAAAAAAATAAAAGGAAAATAGTAGATTTAATTTTTCAAAAAAAAATTGAAACTGTGTCAAGAATCAATTTATGTATTGGCTTTGTTTTACTTTTGTTTTTAGGTAAAGGATATAGTTTCCTTAAAGGGGATTTGAATATTAGAGAGGAAATTATAAATTAGTTATGCGAGTAGGTTTCAACCCCCATAAAGACAAAATTCAAATTGAATCTGATTATTTTCATCAGGTGATTATTCCGGTTTATATTCCCAATGAAGAAGGGTATTTTGAAGATAGTTTTAAGATATTAAAACTATGTCTTGATTCATTATTTAAAACTATTCATAATAAAACATCTGTAACTATTGTCAATAATGGAAGCTGTCTAGGAGTTGTAGCTTATCTGAATGATTTATTTCAAAAAAATAAAATACAGGAGGTAATTCATACTTCAAATATTGGAAAGCTTAATGCCGTTTTAAAAGGGATTTCGGGAAATAATTTTCCTTTAATTACAGTTTCGGATGCCGATGTACTTTTCTTGAATGGTTGGCAAGAGGCAAGTTATTCTGTTTTTGAAGCGTTTCCAAAAACGGGAGCTGTTTGCCCTACACCTTCTTCACGTTCTTTGAGAACCTATACAGCCAATGTGTATTGGGATTTATTTTTCTCGAATAAGGTAAAATGTTCGCCAGTAGTAAATCCTGATGCTTTAAAAATGTTTGGATTAAGTGTAGGGGATGCTAATTTTTACAATCCGGTTCAATTAAAAAAATATTTGACTGTAACTAATGAAGATAAAAAAGCGGTTGTAGGTGCAGGACATTTTGCTACCACTTATAGAGCACAAGTCTTCGATAATTTAGAAAGTAGATTTGCAACATTCAAATTGGGAGGCGATAGCGAAGGACAATTTTTGGATATTCCTGTTGTAAAAAAAGGTTTTTGGCGATTATCAACTGCGGATAATTATGCCTATCACATGGGGAATGTCTTGGAAGATTGGATGCAGGTTGAGGTATCTAAATTAATGCAAAATGATAAAGAAAGCAACTTTGAATTGAAACCCATTCAGCCAAGTTCTAAATTGGCTTATTTTGTAAAGAGTAAATTGTTTGGCAAATTGATTTTGAATAAAAAAATAATGAAGTATTACTTAATTTGGAAAGGATTGAGCAAAGAAGAGGCCAAAAAATACTTAATATGATCACCATACTATACCCTTACCGTAATCGGGAAGAAAGTAGAGTCAAACGTTCGCTAGACTCATTGGCACAACAAAGCAATCAGGATTTTAAAGTTGTTTTTGTGGATTATGGCTCTGTATTTGACAAGGCAGCAACAATTAAGATACTTACTCAGAATTATGATTTTGTAACCTATCTCTATTCCTATCATTCTTATCAACCCTGGTCGAGAGCCAAGGCAATTAATATTGGGTTGCAAAACGTAACAACTCCTTTTGTTTTTGTAGCCGATGTAGATATGATTTTCAGTCACGATTTTATAGAAAAACTGATAACTATTCAAAATCCTAATCAAGCAGTATTTTTTAAAGTTGGTTTTCTGGATCATAAAGAAAGTATTCAGGTAAAACCTTTTGATCAATATAAAGTAAGTTTTTTTAGTCAAGGTGGAGCCAAAGGCTTGTCGTTATTTCCTCTTAACGCATTGCATGAAATACATGGTTTTGACGAGTTTTTGCATTTTTGGGGAGCCGAAGACGAAGATGTTCATAATCGATTGGAAAATGCAGGATACCAATCCCTATTTTATGATCAAGAGATTTTAATGCTGCATCAATGGCATGTTACCTACAGAAAAGCCGAGTCAAAAGGATTAAATCGTGATTTGCAATTGACAAACATCAGTAGAATTAATCAGGCGCATTTGTTAGATAATAAAAAACAAAAGCGAGCAATTGTTAATTTGAAACAATGGGGGCAAAGTATTTCCAAAAGGGAATTTGATGAGTTAGAAAATAGCAGAACCCCTTTTTTTATAGCAAACAGAAAAGAAAGTATTAGTCATTTTCTTTTTGTGATATTGCCTAATTTTAAGGGAGGAGTGCTAAATGTTATTTTTCAAAAAGATGATTTTCAAAATAGTTTGAAATACTATGTTAAAAAAAGGTTTGGCAAAACAGTTCCGGAATATTACTCTTTGAAAGAAATAAACGACAAAGTCTTGTTGCATCTTATTAGTTTTTACAAAGACTGCAATTATTTTTATATCATTGGGAATGACTTAAAATCGATTCAATTAAAAATTAAAAAAGAGTAAATTAAGCAGTTGGATGCAAATGGTTCTCGATACATTTATTGTTGCGTTTTACTTCACAAAAAACACTCGAACTGACGTTATTAATAATTACACCCGACAGGTTAAACAACTTTTTCTATCTTTACTAAGCCATAAAATTTTTGTGTATGACCAAAGTAATTCTACTATCACAAGTTCCGCTCCCTTTTTCAAAAATAGGAAGTTGGACTACGCTGTATAAAAATTATTTGCAAAAGGAGCATCAAGTAGATTTTATAGTATGCGAGCCACCTGAAAAACAGTTTGAGAATGTTGCGTACAGTTTGATTGCTAATGGTTTACTTTTTAAAATAAGAAGAAAAGTCAAAAAAAATAAGTACTTAGGCTATTTTGAAGCTTTGGATAAAATTCTGAAACCAAACGAAAAATACATTATTCAAATCATAGATAATTTTGGAATTGTAAAGCCACTTACTGCTTTTTTGGTTTCAAAAGGGCTGCGATCCAATTCTTGTCTTCAGTTTTTTTATCATGGTTTTCCACCTTTTTATGAAAATTATAATGGCAGATGGTTTTTTGAGTCTATAGATGAAATGGTGTTATTAACGAATGATTCGTATTTGGCACATAAAAATTATTATACAGTATTGCCTACTCGATTTTCGGTTTTGCATAATGGTATTGATACCAAAAAGTTTTTTCCACTTTCGCTAAAAGAGAAGCAAGCGATTAAGCAAACAAAAAATACAAACGATAAAACTGTTTTTGTATGGTGTTCACAGGATCGTCCGAAAAAAGGGTTGAGTATTTTACTGGAGGCTTGGAAGCGAGTGTATAAAACTAGGCAAGACATAGTGTTATGGGTTATTGGTTGCGAGCCCAAAACGCCCCAAGATGGAGTGATGTATTTAGGTCGAATTCCTAATGATGAACTTCCTGTTTATTTCCAAAGTTCTGATTGTTATTTGTTTCCTACACTTTGTCATGAAGGTTTTGGCATGAGCTTAATAGAAGCATTGCATTGCGGTAATTACTGTATTGCATCGGCTATAGGCGGAGTTCCAGAGGTACTTCAATATGGGAAATTGGGTAAATTAATTGAAAATCCGCATTTTGTTTCGGCATGGGAAAAAGCCATAAATGAATTTTTAGAAGGTAAATTTGAAATACCTGAATTATCTAATGAATTATATTCAACAGAAATGTGGAACCTGGGAATGAACAAAATTATAATCGAGGCAAAAAACAGACTTGCCCAATGAAAACCATAGCTATTATTCCCGCCAGAGGCGGTTCAAAACGATTAAAAGATAAAAACATCAAAGTGCTGAATGGATTGCCTTTATTGGTGCACAGTATTCGTTATGCACAACAACATCCAGAGTTAATTGATGCCATTTATGTAAGTACGAATGATAGTGCAATTAAGCGAGTGGCACAAGAATATGGAGCATTGGTTATTGACCGTCCCGAAGCTTTGTCGGACGATTTCGCTACAACTATTTCGGTCTTGAAACATGTGTTGGAAAATGTTTCTGAAACGGTGGAACACGTAGTTTTATTGCAACCTACCAATCCGTTACGACCAGAAACTTTGTTGCCCGAAGCGATGCAACGCTACCTAACAGGCAATTTTGATAGTTTGTTTACTGTAAGTAGAAACCATCAAAAATTAGGTAAAATTATTGATGATCAATTTGTTCCTTATAATTATGAAATTGGACAACGTAGCCAAGATTTGGAACCTTTGTATTTTGAAAATGGGCTTTTATATCTACTTAAATCCGATTTGGTGAAAAATGGAAAAATTATAGGAGACCACTCTTTCCCTTTTATTGTTGATAATCCTTTCTCAGAAGTTGATATTGACACTCAAGCTGATTTTGATTATGCCGCTTATTTAATGGGACTGAAATAAAATTAACAATTAGTGACTAGTGATTAATTCTTAGTTGAAAATTTCAAAGTCTGAAGTGCTTTTTTAGAAAACTGATATTTGAAAATCGATAACTTAAAACAAAAAAATGAACCCATATATAGAAATAGCAGGACGAAGAATTGGTCCTGATTATCCACCATTAGTCATTGCCGAAATTGGTATCAATCACGAAGGCTCATTGCAAGTAGCCAAAGAAATGGTTGATGCTGCTCATAGAGCGGGTGTTGAGGTTGTAAAACATCAAACCCATATTGTCGAAGACGAAATGTCTGGAGCGGCCAAAAAAGTAATTCCTGGTAATTCCGACGTATCCATATACGAAATTATGGAACGTTGTTCGTTGAACGAAGCCGACGAATTGGAATTAAAAAAGTATGTAGAAAGTAAAGGGATGATTTTTATTTCGACTCCATTCTCTCGCGCTGCGGCTGAACGATTGAAAAAATTTGATATTCCCGCTTATAAAATTGGTTCTGGCGAATGCAATAATTATCCGCTATTAGAACATATTGCTTCCTTTGGCAAACCCGTTATTTTGAGCACGGGAATGAATACTATTGAAAGTGTTCGCAAAGCGGTTACTATTTTTGATAGGCATAAAGTCCCTGTAGCATTATTGCATACGACTAATTTGTACCCAACACCAATACATTTGGTTCGTTTTGGAGCCATGACTCAAATGCATGAAGCTTTTCCAGATAAAGTATTTGGGTTAAGTGATCATACATTGAATAATAATGCTTGTTTGGGAGCGGTGGCTTTGGGAGCCAGTATTTTGGAACGCCATTTTACAGATCATATGCAACGCACAGGTCCAGATATTGTATGTAGTATGGATGAGCAAACTACTTCACAATTACTTATAAGTTCCAATGAAATTTGGCAAATGCGAGGTGGTGTCAAAGAACCAGCACAAGAGGAACAAGTTACAATTGATTTTGCTTTTGCAACCGTTTGTGCCATCGCTGCCATAAAAAAAGGTGAAGTATTCTCCAAAGAAAATATTTGGGTGAAACGTCCTGGCACAGGGAAAATTCTAGCGGAACATTTTAATTCTATTTTAGGTAAAAAAGCTAAGCGGGATATTGCTAATGATGAGCAATTAGATTTTATTGATTTTGAATAAAATGAAAAAAATACTATTCCTGACAGGAACCCGTGCCGATTTTGGCAAAATAAAATCATTGATTTCGATTCTCGAACAACAGCCCGAATTTGAAGTTTTTGTGGCGGTTACCGGCATGCACTTACAGGAAGAATACGGATATACCTTGTTGGAAATTCAACGTTGCGGGTATAAAAACATACATACTTTTCAGAATCATACCCATGAAACCACCATGGATTTGACACTGGCCAAAACCATCGAAGGACTATCGAGTTATATAAAAAATGTTCAACCTGATTTAATCCTTGTTCATGGAGATCGAGTGGAAACTCTTGCTGGAGCCATTGTAGGTTCCTTAAATAATATTTTGGTAGCCCATATTGAGGGGGGTGAAATATCGGGTACGGTAGATGAATTGATTCGTCATAGCGTAAGTAAACTGAGCCATATTCATTTTGTTTCTAATGCAGAAGCAGCTAAAAGATTGGAGCAAATGGGAGAGGTAAAAGAATCTATTTTCACGATCGGTTCACCTGATATTGATGTTATGTTTTCAGATAAACTTCCTGATTTAGCTGTTGCCAAAGAATATTATCAGCTGTTTTTTGAATCCTACGCTATAGTCATGTTTCATCCCGTAACCACTGAAATAAAGGATATTGAACAATATGCATCTGATTTTGTAGAGGCATTATTGGCAGACACACATAATTACATTGTTGTTTTTCCTAATAATGATTTGGGTAGTCAAATAATTCTTAATGCTTATGAACGCTTAAAAGGGAATCCACGTTTCCGGATTTTTCCCTCATTGCGATTTGAATATTTTTTGACATTATTAAAAAATTCTCAATTTATTATAGGAAATAGCAGTGCCGGAATACGGGAAGCTCCTTATTACGGAATTCCGATTATCAATATTGGTACTCGTCAGCAAAATAGAGCAGTTCATGCCGATATTATAAATGTAGATTATAATAAAAAAAATATTTATGAAGCACTGAGAACTATTGATTCCCATCAGGTACAACAAACAGATGCCGATTTTGGTGAAGGCAATAGTGCCGAATTATTTTTGGAGTCCCTCCAAAAAAAGGAATTTTGGCAAATGAATCATCAAAAACAGTTTAGAGATAGATAAATGTTAATAGTAAGTAATTATCATTACATTCGTCCGGAGTATAATGCTAAATATCCTAGTATATTTGGTGTAACACCAGCTGAATTTAGACAGCAATTATTGTTATTGGTAAATAAAGGAACATTTGTCAATTCTTTAGATTTACTAAATAATTCAAAGCAAATATTAGAATCAAAAGAAAAATTTTATTTGATAACTTTTGATGATGGTTTAAAAGAACAATTTGATTATGCATTGCCAATATTAGATGAGTTAGAGATTCCTGCTATTTTTTTTGTTAATTCAAGTAATTTTTTTCAAAAAAAAGTAAGCACTGTTCATAAAATTCATCTGTTAAGATCAATTATTTCTCCAAATGAATTTGTTCAGTATTTATTTAATTTTGATTCTATTGAACTTTCGGATTTAGAATTGAAAAGAGCGAAAAATATTTATCAGTATGACGATGAAAAAAGTGCAATTTTGAAATATGTTTTGAATTTTAAAATGACTTTTAAGGAGCAAGAGGAGGTAATAAAACAGCTATTCAGTCATTATTTTGAAGAAGAGTATGTTTTAGAAAATCTTTACATGAATGAGCAATCCTTAAAGGAATTAGCAAAAAGAGGGTGTCTAGGAAGTCATTCACATAACCATTATCCTTTAGGGCTATTAGATTTAGAATCTATAAAGGTTGAAATAGAAAATTCAAAAAAAATACTGGAAAAAAGTACAAATTCAAAAATTGAATTAATTGCATATCCTTTTGGAACTAAAGAAGCATGTACTGATTCTGTTGGGGAAATTGCAAAAAAGGCAGGGTTCAAATTTGGTTTTACAACTACTCGAGGAACCAATACGAGTTTTGAAAATCCTTTATTGCTGAATCGTTTTGACTGTAATGACATGCCAGGAGGTAAAAATTATAAAGAAGAGATATGATAACAAGAGAGGCGACAATAAAGGATTGGGGAATATTGCAATCCTTTTTTAAAATTATTTATAGAGATAATCATCCATTACATAGTAAAGAATTTTGGAATTGGCAATTTGGTAACAAAAATGAAGGGCGCTCTTTTATATGCATAAATGAAAAAGGAGAGATAGTAGGTCATGTGGGAGCTAATTTTGGTGGTGGAATGGCTTGGATAATTAATGTTTATCTTAATGAAGAATGTCGTGGAAAAGGAGTCTTAGGTAGTCTTTATGCTTTAGCTAGGGACTATTATCCGCTAGCCGCTACAGCTGCAAATGAAGCAGGGCTTGGATTGTACAAAAATATGAGGTGGTATAGATATCATGATTTAGTTCGTTATGTGAAAATAAATCCTAATATTAAGGATAAAAGCTTTGCAAATGTTTGTTCTCCTATTCGAGTTTCTATTGATGATTTTATAAATAAAGACAGTCATTATTTTCAACAACCAATGATAAAAGGAATCCTTTTGAAAGATGGTTCCAGAGCAGTAAGTCAAGAAAACGTAGGGGGATTGAGAATTGTGGATATAGAAAATCTTCATCAATTAGAAGAACAGTCTTGGGAATTAGGGTACTTATGGATGGATTATATTACATCCTGGAATGATTTAAAGACAAAAGATTTAGAAAAAAACGGATGGGTTTTGGATTATAAAGCGATAATACCATGGCGCTTGAATCCAGTTGAAGAAAATCGTTTTTGCGATATTACATTTCTTTCGGAGGAACCTTTAGATCGAGAGTTTATAGTTCATAGGTCTTTTTCAGATCACGGCAGAATAGGTAGTTTAGTAATTTAGTGTGATGAAAAATAATAAAATATTTATACTCTTACCTGACGGTATTGGACTTCGCAACTTTGCGTATTCAGATTTTTATAAGATTGGAAAAAAAGAAGATTTTGATATTATTTTTTGGAATAATACACCTTTTGATTTAACCGAATTGGGTTTTAAAGAGATAAAAATTAAAAACTCTAAATCACATCCACTTACGGAGATCTACAAAAATGCTCGTAAACAAATAGAGTTGAATCTTAATATTCGAAGAACCAAAGACACTGTTTATGATACGTATCGTTTTCCTTTTTCGTATGCAACAACTACAAAAGCAGTAAAAAGTTTGTTGACTCGACTAGTGTCATTTACTCATTCTTCAAAATATGGATTAAATCGCATTCGAAAAAAAATTAAACAGGAAGAAAGAAAAACGCTGTACTACCATCAATGTTTAGAAACTTTGCAAAAAGAACAGCCAGGCATGGTTTTTTGCACCAATCAACGGCCGATGACGGCAATTGCACCGTTATTGGCGGCTCAAGATTTAGGAATTCCTACAGCAACTTTTATTTTCTCCTGGGATAATTTGCCAAAAGCAACAATGGTAGTTGAAACGGATTATTATTTTGTATGGAGTGATTTAATGAAAAAGGAATTGCTTTTTTATTATCCTTATGTTCAAGAAGAACAGGTTTTTGTGTCTGGAACTCCACAATTTGAAGCTCATTTTAATCAAAATAAATTAAGTTCAAAAGAAGAATTTTTTAAACAGAATAATTTAGATGCAAATAAAAAATATATTTGTTTTTCTGGAGATGATATTACAACAAGTCCCGATGATCCGGCCTATTTAGAAGATGCTGCAAAAGCCGTAATAGAGTTAAATAGTAAAGGATATAATCTTGGAATAATCTTTAGAAGATGCCCTGTTGATTTTTCGAATCGATATGATACTATTCTGGAAAAGTATTCGAGCACTATTGTTTCAATAGACCCTATTTGGAAGCCTTTATCTTCTGTGTGGAATACTATATTGCCAACAAAAGAAGACGATTCTTTATTGTCAAATTTGGGGGAGCATTGTGAAATGGTTCTTAATTTAGGTTCCTCCATGGTGTTTGATTTTATTTGTCATAAAAAAGTATGTGCTTATTTTCATTATAATCAAAAAATACAATTAGATAAAAATTGGGATCTTTTTAAATGTTATCAATATGTGCATTTCCGTTCGATGCCTAATAAAGAAACGGTTTTGTGGATAAATAGCCCAGATGCTATTGCTTCAATAATCGAGAACGGTATGGCAAAGAATTCTTCTGTAATAGAAGATGCAAAGAACTGGTTTGAAATCATTAACCAACATCCTCCACAAGAAGCTTCCAGACGTATTTGGCAAGGAATTAAAACTATCATTTCTAAAGAATAATCCTTTTCTTTGCACTTTCAAAATTAGCATGCAATTTTTAAAATAAATTATGTTTTTTAACTCCTTGGCTTTTGCCATTTTTTTACCCATCGTATTTTTTCTGTATTGGTTTGTTTTTAACAAAACAAAAAGCAGCCAAAATGCACTCCTAATCGTTGCCAGTTATTATTTCTATTCCTGTTGGGATTGGCGTTTTTTGTTTCTGTTGGTTTTCTCAACGTTTTTGGACTATTATACCGGAATTAGAATTGAAAAAAGCAGCAATGATAAAGGACGAAAGTTTTGGTTCTGGTTGAGCATCGGTGTTAATTTGGGATTTTTAGGCATTTTTAAATACTATAATTTTTTCTCGGCATCGTTCGCACAAATGTTGACTACTGTTGGTTTTAAAGCAAGTCCTCTTTTGTTAGATGTAGTTTTACCGGTTGGAATTTCTTTTTATACGTTTCATGGATTATCCTATGTGATCGATATTTATTTTAAAAGAATTAAGGCAGAATATAATTTTGTGGATTATTCACTTTTCGTGAGTTATTTTCCACTTCTGGTGGCAGGTCCAATTGAACGGGCTACCCATTTATTGCCCGAAGTAAAAGTCAAAAGAACCTTTGATTATAATCAAGCCAAAGAAGGAGTCTGCCAAATAATTTGGGGACTGGTCAAAAAAGTTGTTATTGCTGATACCTGTGCGACTTATGCTAATGCCATTTTTGACAATTACACTTCAATGAATTCCTTGTCCCTTATTTTGGGAGGGGTATATTTTGCGTTCCAAATTTATGGTGATTTTTCAGGATACTCAGATATGGCATTGGGAATGTCAAAATTGTTTGGGTTGGAATTATTGCGTAATTTCAATTACCCATATTTTTCAAGAGATATAGCCGAGTTTTGGCGTCGTTGGCACATTTCACTTTCTTCTTGGTTTCGTGATTATCTCTACATACCGTTGGGAGGAAGCAAAGGTTCCAAAGTTATGCAGGTTCGGAACGTCTTTATCATTTTTGTCGTAAGCGGTTTTTGGCATGGTGCCAATTGGACCTATCTGGCCTGGGGGTTTGTCAATGCGGTATATTTTTTGCCCCTTTTATTGTTGAATCGAAATCGGAGCAATATAGATGAAATTAAACTGAACTGGAATTGGGATTCGGTAAGGACAATAGCCAGTATTGTAATGACTTTTTGCTTAAGCACGATTGCCTGGGTGTTTTTTAGAGCGAAAACGATAACCGATGCCTGCTTGTATTTGAAACGAATAGTCGTAAATAGAGAATTTACTTCTCAGTATCTTGTAAATGAGCGTTACAATTATGAAATATTGTTGATGATTGGTCTGTTTGTTTTGGTTGAATGGAATAATAGAACCAGAGTAGAGCCTATTTCAGGAAAATATAATACAGTGAAACTGGCTTTGGCTATAACAGCCATTCTCGCTTTTGGAACGTACTCCGATTATAAAGAATTTATATATTTTCAATTCTAATGAAGAAGTTTTTATTATTCACTTTAAAATCATTAATCTTTGCAATAGTAATTGCTGTTGCTTTGGATTTTATATACACCGCTATTTTTTTGCAAGCGAGTAATCGAAGTAAAATAGATAATATTTATAACTCAAAAAATCAAAAATATGATGTGGTTGTTCTGGGATCTTCCAGAGCCAATAATCATTTCGTAGCCAAAATGTTTGAAGATCAAGGACTGAAAACATTCAATTATGGCATGAGCGGTGGTCATTTGTTTGAAGCTTCGATGCTTTTAAAATTGATGGTGGAGCGACATTATAAAATTAAAAATGTAATTCTAGAAGCCGATTTGAATTTATCAAATGAGCATCAAGCAGAAGGGATTTCATCTCAGTTTTTACCTTATTTGCATAATTCAGAAATAATTAAAAAACATTTTGAGCAAGAGGAAGATTTTACGGAGTTGTATTATATCCCTTTTTATCGCTATATTAAATTTGATGAACGTATCGGTTTTCGTGAAATGTTTTTTAATTTGATTCATAAAAGAACTTCAAATTTAGATAATTTGGGTTATCATCCTTTAGGCAAGAAACCAAATGCCAATATGAAGAATAATATTGTCAATTTAAAGCCTTTAAAACATAACAAATACTACGAAGAAATCAAGCAAATTTGCAAAGACAACAATATTAATTTCATAGCGGTAATGACACCAATGTGTGAAAACACAAAGGGAATTGAGTATTTTAACAAAGTACAAAAGTTATATCCTGAAATTCACAATTATGAAAATGTAGTGGTTGAGGATAAATATTTTTCATCCTGTGGACATTTGAATGATACCGGCGCCAGATTGTTTACCGCTCGAATTTTGAAAGATTTTTTTAATAAATAAAAATATGCACATTGCTTTTTTAACCCCAGAATACCCTCATGAGCGTGTACAATATGCAGCAGGAATTGGGACGAGTATCAAGAACTTGGTGGTGGCTTTGGTTAAAAAAAAGGTAACTGTTTCCGTTTTTGTTTATGGACAATCAGAAAGTGCTATTTTCCAAGAAGATGGTGTGAAAATACATTTGATAAAAGCTCAAAAGTATAAAACGTTTGGTTGGTATTTTCATCGAAAATATATTCAAAATTATCTCAATAAACACATTGTTTTAGAAGGGATTGATTTAGTCGAAGCTCCAGATTGGACAGGAATTACCGCTTTTATGAATTTAAAAGGACCAGTTGTAATTCGTTTTCATGGAAGTGATACCTATTTTTGCTATTTGGAACAAAGAAAACAAAAAGCAAAAAATTTTTGGTTTGAAAAGCGAGCAATTAATAAAGCCCAAGCTTTTATTGCTCCTACCCGTTTTGCAGGTGAACTATCAAAGAGACTTTTCGGCATTAAAAATAAAGCAATTCAAACCATTCACCACGGATTGGAGCTTAATCTGTTCCAGAATGCTAGCCCATTGGTTTATGAGAAAGGGTTGATTTTATATATAGGCACTATTATTCGAAAAAAGGGACTGCTGGAATTACCAGATATTTTTAAGAAAGTCAGAAGTAAATATCCAGAAGCTAAGTTGGTTTTAATAGGAAGTGATTCTTTTGATATTCAAACCAAATCCAAATCGACTTGGGAATTAATGCAACAAGAATGCAGTGATGAAGATTTAAGTGCTATTTCTTATTTAGGTAAAATTCCTTACAATGAAGTGAAGGAATTCATTAAAAAAGCAAATGTTTGTGTTTTTCCAACTTTTGCAGAAACTTTAGGAATGGTGACAATTGAATCTATGGCGTTGCAAAAACCAGTTGTGAATAGCAACATTGGATGGTCTCAAGAATTACTTGTTGATGGGGAAAGCGGGTATTTGGTCCACCCAAAAGATCACGATGTCTTTGCCGAAAAAATAGTTGGGTTGTTACAAGACGATAATTTGTGCTCAACTATAGGAAAAGCAGCAAGAATAAGAGTAGAAACTTTTTTCGACATTGAAAAAATAGTAGCTCAAAATGTAGATTTTTATAAATCAATAATAGATTCATTTTGATTGTAGTATATCATAAAAATAATAGGATTAGTAAAGTTATTTCCGTTGATAAAAGTGAAATATCTTTTGACAAAAATAAATCTATTGCTTTTGGTTTACTGCAATTGGCTGAGCAATTTCCAGAATCAAAACTAGTTTGGTGTCATGTAGACTATCAAGAAGTACTCAATGTAGAGGAACTTAATTTTATAATGCATCACAATAAAATGATGCTTTCCTATAATCCAAGTAGCAGCAATTATTTAGGTCCGAAAATTGGCTATGTAGAGGAATCGTTGTTTATTAGAGTAAATAAAAATGTAACGTACCCTACCTGGCAAATGAGTAGTTTGGTGGGATGTGTTCATGCTTCAATATTGAGAGCCACTAAGGAAACGATAAAACGGGATTCGAGTTTTGATTATTATTTAAATTCAATTGCCAAAGTTTGTAAACCGCAGGGTTTGTTGTGCTATTCCGAACCTAGATTATTAAAAAAACACTTTTTAGTTTCTTCTCCCAAAGCTTCTGTTTTTACCCTTTTTAGATTTATAAAACAGCATTATAAAAAGAGATGGATAGTGATGATGTTTTTAAATTTAATCATTTATGAGCGTCAATTCCCTTTGGGCGCCTTTTTATATGCTTATTTTTTTAAGAATAGGAAAAAGAACACAACTGATTTAGACGCGATTAAAGTTAATTCATCTCTTAAAGTTATAGTTAACCCAACTATGGATGTTATTATTCCAACTATTGGGAGAAAAGATCATTTGTATGATGTGTTGAAGGATTTAGCTCAGCAAACTCATTTGCCAATTAATGTAATTATAGTGGAGCAAAATCCTAAAGTGAACAGTGTTTCAGAATTGGATTATATACATAATGAAATTTGGCCTTTTGTCATAAAACATACCTTTACGCATCAAGCAGGTGCTTGTAATGCAAGAAATTTGGCGATGAGCCAAGTAGAAAGTGAATGGGTATTCTTTAGTGATGATGATATTAGATTTGGATCGGATTTGATAGAGAATGTAGTTAAAGGTATTGAGCAATATGGAGTTTTATGCTTAACGACAACTTGCTTGCAAGTAAATGAGCATAAACATAATTTACATATCCACCAGTCTAGTATTTTTGGGTCTGGGTATAGTTTTTTGAAAGCAGATTTACTAAAGGAAGTATCGTTTGATAAATGTTTAGAATTTGGATACGGAGAGGATACTGATTTTGGATTACAATTGCGAAATTTAGGAGTAGATGTCATTTCTTTTCCAGAGATATCTATTTTACATCTAAAAGCTTCAATAGGCGGATTTAGAATAAAACCAACATTTGCATGGAGTAAAGAAGAGATACAACCCAAGCCTTCCCCTACGATTATGTATGTGAAACTCAAGTATAATTGTAAGGAACAAATAGGCAGATACAGAACGACATTATTTTTTAAGTATCATAAACATCAAAATATTAAAAACCCAATAAGTTATTTAATTTATTTTAATAAGCAGTGGCAGAAAAGTATTTTTTGGGCTAATGAATTAAGAAAATGATCGTGAAAATTTCTATGAATATCGCTTGGATAAGAGCTATCTTTAGTGCTGAACAAACTGTTTTTACAATAAGTACTTATTAATAAACATTTTATTTTGATACAATCTATTTTAATTTGTACTCCTTCAGGGAAAAGTGCGGTTCCTTTTGATAAGAGTCAAAAGAATAAAACTGAAATAGATATTTCAAAATTTTTGTCTCCAAAAATTAATTCTTTTGATATTGTAATACGCTTTTCTCAACCCATAATCGAATTTAGAAACCATGATTATCAATGGGTAAATTGTAATAGTGATAGAATTGCGAATGAATTTTGTCCTAAGATTATAAAATTGAAAGATGGGACTCTTGTACAAGCCAATAGAAATATCGGGATTTGGGAAGTTAATAAAAAATTGAAAACGGTATTGTTGTGGCGTTTTAATCCCGAGTGCGCCTCTTCATTGACAAGCTATATTAAAGATCAGAACGAAGTTACAATTCAATCAGCAAATCAGAATTTTAATTGGAAACAAAATCTAGCGATTTTATTCTCTGAAAAGAATGCGATCGAATTTAGCCGTTCAAAAATTCCATTTACAGCGATAGCTTGTTTTACAGATCATTGTGATTTTGATACTCCGGAAAATTTAAAGATTCAGAGAGATTTTTTTAAGAGAAACAATGTAAAAATCACTAAAGGTTTTTTTCTGAATCATTTTTCAAAACGATCGGATAATGCTTCTTTTGAAAATGATGCCGAAGAATTGTCGCTTTGGCAGAATGACGGCCATGAGTTAGCCTATCATTCTCTTTCGCAATCTTTAAAAACTATTCCGGATAGTTTTGATGATTTTTATAATTTCAATGCTCCTTTTTCTGGTCTTTGTACATGGATTGATCATGGTTTTCAGCCGTATAATTTTTCTCTTTTTAAAAATGAAAAAATAAATGAGCAAGATTATGAAGTCAATTTAATTACTAAAAACATTAAAATTCTGTGGAATTATATTGACTCTGGTAAAGCAACCGTTGGGGTAATAAATCAATTGAATACGAAACAATTTACACTGTCAAGTTTCTTGAAAGGAAATAAAGGATTGCGTTTTTCCAAACAATTGCAATTGATGACTAAAAATATGATGTTTCATTTTTATGGGGATCAGGAGTTAATTTTGAAATACAAAAGTATCGCAGGGAATTTTAAAAAAGTATTTCATCAAAAGGATAAAAGTAAATTTTATGCCTTACTTAAGGATGGTTTTGGTTTGATTTCCAGTATTGTCTCAGTTCTAGCTTTTTGGAATAGCAATAAAAACACTCCTTATAAATTAGCAAAATATAGTCCTATTCTATTTAAGCATACTATTTTTGAGAAAGAATTTTATATTTTTCAGACCTTAAAAATCGATAATTTTGAAAAAGCATTATGCCAACTTAACATTGATTCACTTATAAAAGAGAAAGGGGTTTTTGTTGCTCATACTTATTTTTCTGTCCCTATGAAGTATCACAAAGGAAGATTGTTTTATAGTAAGAATGAAATTAATTTTATTGTAGAGAAAAATTTTAATTATTTAGGATTGAAGGTTCTAAATAATGAAATTTGGAATCCTACTTTAAAAGAATTGGTTGGTTATTGGTCAGGTTTTGAGGATATACTTCTTGATGTTGATGAACTAGGGAATATAGTTGTAAAAAATGAGACGAATATTGTTTATCGTAAAGTGCTGTAATTCTTATTTAAAAAATAAAATAATCTGAATTCAAAATAAGAGATGAATCATAAATTAAAAACATTCTTGTTTAAATCACTGACTTTATTACCGAACAAAGTGGATGATTATTTTTACCATAAAATTCAAATGTTTTTTGATAAAACGACATTGGAAGATAGACTAAAAAGTGTAGAATCCACTTATTTAAGACTGAATGCTATTCTAGATAAATTAGAAATTGATTTAAAAGACAGAACTGTTTTTGAGTTTGGATCTGGTTGGTTTCCCGCTATGCCTTATTTTTTTAAATATAAGTTTATGACAAGAAACGTAATGACCTTTGATATTAATGAACATTTTCAAAGAAAAACGGTTTTAGAATTGAATGCTATATTTTCAAAAAAGTATGATTGCAATATAAAAGATCAAGCAAACAATAAATATGGATTGCCAAAAGGGATAGAATATTTTCCAAATTATAATATAGTTACACAAGATATTCCCGTGGTGGATGTTGTCTTCTCTAGATATGTATTGTCTCATATGAAAGAAATGGATGTGATTGGGTTTCATAATAAAATAATAAATCAATTTAAAAAAGGAACTTATGTTATTCATTTTATTTCGCCAAGTGATTTGAGGCAACATAGTGATAATACTATTTCGCAACAGGAATTTTTGAAATATAGTAAGCTGGAATGGGAAAATATACGCACTAAATTTGATTATCATAATCGATTACGATTGCCGCAATTTCTTGAAATTTTTAATACTTGTGGTTTTGAGTTAGTGCATTTGGAATATGAAAGTACAAAAGTGGGTTCAAAGCAGTATGATTTGTTTAAAAAAGTAAACTTGCACGAAGATTATATTAAATATAGTACTGAAGAATTAACTGCAGGAAATATTTTGGTTATTCTAAAAAGTTAGCAGTACTTAAAAAATGGATAAACTCTTTATGAAAAACTTACCGCAATTCTCCCTCATCATCTGCACCTATATGCGTCCTAAACCTTTGCTCCAATTATTGCAATCATTAAGGGAACAAACGTTATACCCCGATGAAATTCTCGTTATTGACGGATCTATCAATAATGAAACACAGCTTATTTTAAATGAAAATCATTTTGAGAATCTTCACTATTATCTAGTTCCAAAGGAGCATCGAGGTCTGACCAAACAACGCAATTTTGGGATTGCACGTGTTGGGTCAAATATGGAAGTGGTTTGTTTTGTGGATGATGACACCGTTTTGGAGAAGGATTATTTTGAGGAATTAATTAATACTTTCAGGCAAAATGCTATTATTACAGGAGTTGGTGGAGTTGCAATCAACGAAAATAAATGGGAGGAGATACTAACAAATAAGGGGTACAATAAAAACAAGTATTTTTCTTTTGACGGTTTTGTTTATAAAGAAGGGCTTCGCAATGTGGTTCGGAATTATTTGGGCTTGCAATCTAATCTAGGGCCTGGAAAAATGCCTAATTATTCTCATGGTAGGACTTGTGGCTTTCCGTTGAATAATAAAATTTATGAGGTCGATTTATTAATTGGGATGTCTATGGCATTTAGAAAAATAGTTGTCGATCAAATTCAATTTTCACCTTATTTTGAAGGCTACGGACTCTATGAAGATGCCGATTTTAGCGTTAGAGCTCTATCCTTTGGAAAAAATGTGATTAATACAAAAGTGCAATTATGTCATTTTCACAATCCTTCTGGTCGCCCTAATCAATACCAATATGGTAAAATGGTAGTTAGAAACGGTTGGTATGTGTGGCGGGTAAAAAATCCAAAACCGGTATTTATTGATAGACTAAAATGGCATTCGATTACAATACTATTGACAATCATTCGATTTAGTAATATCTTTAACACAAAAAAAAGGGCCGCCGCTTTTACAGAAGCACTTGGTCGGACTGTTGGATGGTGGAGTTTGATTTTGAATAAACCAAAAACACAGCTTAATTTAAAATAAGATGGATCAATTCAATGCCTGTAAAATTTGTCACAATAGAATTGAATTAATAAATAGCAAGTTTAATTTAGGTCAATGTGTTAAATGCAAATTGATATTTTGTTTAACTGCATATTCTCAAGAACAATTTGTAACCGTTTATGATGAATTGTATAATAAAGAGAATAGTAAATATCAAAGGCATTCTAAAATTGAGTTTGATCAAATTGTAAAAGAGCAAGTCATTAATATCGGTTTGAATCGTTCTAGATTGATAAAGAAAAATATTTTGAATACAAATTGTCAATCGGTACTTGAGATTGGGAGTGGAATAGGTTTGATTGGGGCTCACATACGGTTAAAAAATGAACAAATACTGTACACAGGAATTGAATTGGATGAAGAAGCATTTCGCAAATCACAACAATTAAAATTAAATACGATTAATGGTGATTTTAAAGAAATGGAAAAAATAAAAGGTCAGTTTGATGTAATAATGCTCTGGGAGGTTATTGAACATCTTCAGGATTTGAAATTGTTTCTTGATTTGGCTTATAAAAAACTAAATTATAATGGTAAAATAATACTCTCAACCCCCAATTACAATAAAATCCTGAATTATCCGGATAGAGAAAAAGACCAATTGTTTCAGGATGAACCTCCAATTCATCTCAATTATTTCACTGCAGAGAACATAAAAAATATTTTTGAATTTCATCATTTTGCTAATTGTAGAATTATGGTTAAGAAATTTCCTTATGTAGAATTGACCAAGAAAAGATTTTATTTGAATTCCTTTAAAGCATTATTGAATAGTTATCAAGGATCAACCATTTATTTGGAAGCAATAAAAAAGTAAATTTTTTAAGGATGAAAACAATTATAATAGCCCATAATTTTTCCGAAATTTCATTTGCAGGTATGAGTTTTCATTTAGCACATCATCTGGCTGATTTGGGAAATAGAGTTGTTTTTATTTCGCACAAACCCTATTTTAGGATAAATCAAATAATTGAAAAGGGTACTGGTGAAATTATTGTTTGTTCATGGCCAACAGAAAACAGACCTACTTCGACAAAAGATTTAGTTTGGTTTTCTAAAATTCATTTAAAATATAAACCAGATGTAGTAATAGGACATTTTGTAGGCAGTAATATTTCAATTTTGGTTTCGAAGTTAATGTCTCTAGGAAAAGTTAAGACTTTTTGTTATTATCATACATTGTCTGACCAACTTTTGGCCGATAAAAAATATGGTTCAAAAAAGCAAAATCTATTGTTTTTAAGAAAAAAAATATTCTATAAATTATTTTGTGATGTAGTTATATGTCCTTCTGCAAAAGCAAAAAAAGATTTAAAAGCTTTTTTTTCAATTAAAAAAGGGAGTGTTGTGTTAAATCCTATCAACGACAGATTTGAAAATAAAATAAGAATATCTGATGAAGACATTGTTGTTTCATATCTGGGCAGGCTAGATTCTTCAAAAGGGGTTATAGATTTAATTAAAGCGTTCATAATTTATAGAAATGAATCAAAAGATTCTAAAATGATTTTAAACATTTCAGGAAGCGGTAGTCAAGAATCTGAAATAAAAGAATTGATAAGAAATAATGCTTCAATACATTATTTTGGAAGATTGTCTTATGAAAAAATTGACGAGTATTTAAATAAAAGCCATTTTGCAATAATTCCCTCAAAATGTGATAATTTACCAACAGTCGGTTTGGAATCAATGATGAATAACACACCATTGTTAATTTCGAATGAAACCGGTCTTACAAAATACTTAAAGGATGGTTGCGAATGTTTTAAGTTCGATTCAGATGTTGATTCAATGGTTTCAATATTTAAAAAAGTTGAAAAAAATATTGATAGACAGGAGCAAATGGGTATAAATGCAAGGAATACTTTTTTATCTCTTTTTAGTATTGAAAATTATTGTAATGTTTTTTCCAAAATAATTTCATGAAATTTGCCATTATAACTCAAGTGTCTCATGTCTTTCAAAAGGGAAACTATTTTGCTTACGCACCTTATGTTCGCGAAATGAATGTTTGGTCAAAATATGTTGGTGAGTTTATTATTGTTGCACCCCTTCTTCGAGCTTCAAGTACGGCAATCGACATTCCATATAATCACGAAAATATTAAGTTTTCCCAGATTGATAGTATTAATTTATTAGGTTTTAAATCCATTTTTAACGCAATTTTAAAAATTCCAAAAATAAGTTGGCAAATTTTTAAAGCCATGTGGAAAGCAGACCATATACATTTACGTTGCCCTGGAAATATTGGTTTGTTGGGTTGTTTGATTCAAGTTTTATTTCCAAATAAACCCAAAACGGCGAAGTATGCCGGTAATTGGGATCCTAAGGCAAAACAACCTTGGAGTTACCGTTTGCAAAAATGGATTTTGAGCAATACGTTTTTGACTAGAAATATGCAAGTTTTGGTTTATGGTGAATGGGAGGGTAGTACCAAAAATATAAAACCATTTTTTACCGCAACCTATTCCGAAGAAGATAAAATGCCGATTAAAGCATTGGATCTAAAAGAAAAAATAAATTTTGTTTTTGTCGGAGCATTGGCATCGGGTAAAAATCCGATGTATGCTATGCAATTGTTAGAAACATTATATAAAAAGGGATATAATGTATCTTTAAATTTTTATGGTGAAGGTATAGAAAGGAAAAATTTAGAGAGTTATATTGCTTCTAATGGTTTAGAAAAGATTGTACAATTAAAAGGAAACCAAAGCCAAAAAGTTGTTACTGAAGCTTATCAAAACAGTCATTTTGTGATTTTACCTTCTCAAAGTGAAGGTTGGCCGAAAGCACTGGCCGAGGGAATGTTTTGGGGTTGTGTTCCAATCGCAACTCCTGTTTCTTGTGTGCCTTTTATGTTGGATTTTGGAGAAAGAGGTGTATTGCTGCAAATGACCCGAGAGCTTTGCTCGAACTGGCGTAGTAATTTGGAACAAGATGTTTGTAAAGTAGAAGAGCTTATAAATGATAAAGTGGATTATGACACTAAAAGAAGGAAAGCGTCGGATTGGTCACGGAAATACACACTTGAAGTTTTTGAATCAGCAATAAAAAAAATGCTTGAACAATGAGAATTATTCAAATAATCGATTCACTAGAAGCTGGTGGTGCAGAGCGTATGGCTGTTAATTATGCGAATACTTTGGTCGATGAAATTGATTTTTCAGGACTGGTTACTACTAGAAAAGAGGGTGCTTTGCGTAATCAAATCAATCTGAAAGTTTCCTATTTGTTTTTGAATAAAAAAAGGCAGCTTGATTTTGGAGCACTTTTCAGATTGCGTTCTTTTGTTTTAAAAAATAAGGTAACTCATATTCACGCTCATAGTACTTCCTTTTTTTTAGCGGTTTTATTAAAATGCATTTGCCCTAACTTAAAAATCCTTAGACATGATCATTATGGTAATAATGAGTTTTTAGCAACGAGACCTTATTTTGTTTTGAAGCAAACTGCATCTTTTTTTAATGGAGTTATTGCTGTAAACCAAAAACTTAAAAATTGGTCAGAAGTACAACTAAAAGCAAAAAATGTTATTTATTTGCCTAACTTTCCAACGAAAGAGATAGGTATTGATGAGCATACAATCCTAAAGGGAGCTGAGGGAAAGCGAATTGTATCTTTGGCTAATTTAAGGGAGCAAAAAAATCATTTTTTACTGTTGGAAGTAGCACAAAAGCTAAAAAAAAAATATCCAGATTGGACTTTTCATTTGATTGGAAAAGACTTTGAAGACGACTATTCCAAACAAATTATAAAACGAATCAAGGAATATGATTTAGAAAGTAATGTATTCCTTTATGGTTCAAGGCAAGATGTGGAATACATACTCAATCAAGCACAAATTGCTGTTTTGACTTCAAAATCGGAGGGGTTGCCCGTAGCACTTTTAGAATATGGATTATATAAAAAAGCTGTTGTGGTTACTAATGTCGGTGAAATACCTCTAATAGTTCAGCATAAACAGAATGGCTTTATCGTAGATTCTGATGATCCGAATTCTTTTTATCAATCTGTAGTCGATTTGATTACTAATGAGACATTGCGTTCTGATTTTGGAAAGGCACTTTATGCCACGGTTCAAGCTAATTATACTGCTGAAAGTGTGATGAAAAAATATTTAAATTGGTTGCAAATAAATTAAAATGAAGAAAGAAGAATTGTCGTATATTTATTTATTGCTATCTCATGCTTTTCTAGGAGGTTTGATATTTGTTTTGCCTTTTATTTCAAAAATATACACTTTAGTGATATTTGTTTTCGGTATTTATTATATTGTAAAAAACAGGAATAAAAATAATGAAGCTCTTGTTATATCAGCCTATGTAATAAGCGTTGAGGTTCTTTTGAGAATGACAGATGGGATGTTATTAAATGAGTTTGGAAAATACTCAATTTTGATTTTTATGTTTCTCGGAATGATTTATTCTGGATTTTCAAATAAAGCTCTTATATATTGGTTGTTCTTAGTTCTACTGATTCCAGGGATTATTTTATCTGCTATTACCTTAAATTTTGAAACAGATATTCGAAAGGCTATTGCATTTAATATTTCTGGACCCGTTTGTTTGGGAATTTCTTCCATATATTGTTACCAAAGAAAAATCACCTTTGATCGATTAAAAGGAGTGATTACAGCATTCTCGTTGCCTTTGGTTGCAATAGTTGTTTACTTGTATTTGTACACTCCCAGTGTGAGGGATGTGGTTACAGGAACGCAATCCAGTTTTGAAACATCAGGTGGATTTGGGCCCAATCAAGTATCAACTATACTAGGCTTAGGGATTTTTGTTTTTTTTGTCCAATTGTTATTGAATTCTAAAAGCAGAATCTTACAATCGATAAATGCTGGATTTGTTTTGGTTTTTGCTTTTAGAGGAATAGTAACTTTTTCAAGAGGAGGTGTATTGACGGCAGTTGTGATGATTTTTCTACTTTTGATAGTAATGTATTTTCAGGCTAATTTTAATACGAAACCTAAAATAGGATTGATTATTATACTGTCTTTTTTGGCTGGAATGGGGGTTTGGGGATACAGTTCCATACAAACTGGTGGATTGATTAATAAACGCTATGCGAATCAAGATGCCAGAGGAAGAGAGAAAAAAAGCCAATTGTCTGGAAGAGAAACTCTTATTGCTTCTGAATTGCAAATGTTTGTGGATAATCCTATTTTAGGGGTTGGTGTTGGAAGAAATAAAGAAATTCGGGAAAAGGAAACTGGAATTGTAGCGGCTTCCCATAATGAAATTACCAGAATGTTGGCGGAACACGGTTCTCTTGGTCTGATTGATTTAATGCTTTTATTTTTTACTCCATTGTTCTTATTTGTAAACAATCGCCAAAATATATTTGCACTCTCCTTTTTAGTTTTTTGGCTGTTGACCATCAATCATGCCGCTATGCGACTTGCTGCTCCTGCTTTTGTTTATGCACTTTCATTGTTAAAAGTTTATACTGTTGAGAAAACTACTGTACATAGGTAATAACTTATCCAAGCATGGTGTTACCCCAACTACCATCGAAATTCTTGGTCCGCTTTTGGAGCAAGAAGGTTTTACCGTATCATATAGTTCTTCTTTGAAAAATAAGGTCTTAAGATTCATAGCTATGGTATGGAGTGTGTTTCAATATCGAAATGCAGATTATGTACTGATAGACACTTATAGTACGACTAATTTTTGGTATGCACTTGCCACTTCTCAGTTGTGTCGATTTTTGAGACTAAAATACATTCCAATTTTACACGGAGGGAATTTAGCTTTTAGATTGAAGAATAACCCGAAAATTAGCCAAATGATTTTCAAATATTCTTTCCAGAATGTGTCACCTTCTCTTTTTTTAATAAAACACTTCAGAGCAGAAGGTTATGAAAATGTTATATACATTCCGAATGCTATTGAACTTGAAAACTATCCTTTTTTGGAACGTGAAAAAGCGAAACCCAATCTATTGTGGGTGCGTTCTTTCGCAAAAATATACAATCCCATGATGGCAGTTGAAGTATTTGCTGCCATAAAAAAGAAATATCCTGAAGCAACGCTTTGCATGGTTGGTCCTGAAAAAGATGGGAGTTTATTAGACGCCAAACTGAAAGCCAAAGATTTAAAATTAGATATACTTTTTATGGGAAAATTATCCAAACAGGATTGGATAAATAAGTCTAAAGAGTATGATATTTTCATAAATACGACCCATTTTGACAACATGCCTGTGAGCTTGATTGAAGCAATGTCCTTGGGTTTAGCCATAGTTTCTACCAATGTTGGTGGTATTCCATTTTTGATTGAGAATCAAAAAGAGGGTTTGTTAATACCAGATAATGATGTCGAAAAAATGGTTGAGGAAATCGATAGATTAATTAAAGACACTGATTTGTTTGGTGAAATTACTGCTAATGCAAGGAGGAAGTCAGAAGAGTTTGATTGGCAGATTATTAAGCTTAAGTGGGTCACTATTTTAAAATAAAGAGGGTTTAATTTTTATATAATAAGTAACTTGCAACGTAATCCAATTTTGAAATCAATGGATAATCAAAAAAGTATACACTTCGAAATTTCCGAGCGTAAAATTCTTTTACGGGTTTTTGATGTGGTTTTTGTATTATTTGGTTTGTATTTTGTAGGTCTTGTTTTTAGCTTCAATTATTTTAAATTTTCTACTATTGTTATCTATTGGGCTATTGTTTTGGCCCTTTATATTAATATGTTTGGAGCTATTTTTGAAATGTATAATCTTCAAGTAGCCAGTAATCACTTTCAAGTGTTACGAAGCACGATTCTAACGACTTCCACTACAGTAATATTTTATTTATTGACTCCTGTTTTTTCACCACAATTGCCCAAAAATCGTTGGCAATTATTGGTTTTTTATATAACTGTCTTTGTGTCACTCTATACATGGAGAATGATTTATGTTCGGTTTTTAGCATCCAACAGATTTGTTCAAAATGCAGTTTTGATATGTGATAGTGAGCAGGTGCAAGAACTTGTCCTGGGATTGGAGAGTGTCGATCCTCATTATAAAATAATTGGATATGTAAATTCCGATTATCATTCAAAAAATAAATTTGAATATCAGTACGTAAAACACATAAAAAGTGAAGATTTATATTTATTTGTTGTCGAAAATGGGATATCGGAAATAGTGATAGCTTCTCAACAAACGGACGGAATTACGGCAGATTTATACCAACAATTACTTCGTTTACTAGAATCGGGCAAGAGTATTAGAGAATATACGCATGTATATGAAAGTAAAACACAACGTATTCCGGTTCAATATATTTCGCGGGATTTCTATCGTTTTTTTCCTTTCAGCCGCAGTAATCAGAATAAATTATACTTGTATTTTATCAGAATATTTGAGGTTGTTTTTTCATTGATCGGTTTAGGAATCGGTTTGGTTTTAGTTCCTTTTATATTGATATGCAATGTTTTTTGGAACAATGGAAAATTATTTTATACCCAAAAAAGAGTTGGAAAAGACGGTGTTGTTTTTAAAATTATTAAATTCCGCACAATGGTGAAAAACGCCGAAAAATCAGGAGCTGTTTTTGCCAAACTCAATGATTCCCGGATTACTAAGTTTGGAAAATTTTTGAGGAAAACTAGAATAGATGAGTTTCCTCAGTTTATTAATATTCTTAAAGGAGATATGGCGGTGATTGGTCCAAGACCAGAACGGCCGGTATTTGTGAAAGAAATTGCTCAGATGATGCCATTTTACGAAACGCGCCATATTATTAAACCAGGTCTTACGGGTTGGGCTCAAGTTAATTATTCCTATGGTGAAAATCTAGAAGATAGCTTGATAAAATTACAGTATGATTTGTATTATATCAAACACCGCAGTATTTATCTTGATTTGAGTATTGCTTTCAAAACTATTTCAACGGTTTTATTTTATAGGGGGCAGTAGTTTAAATAATTATAGGAATTCGCTTTTTGTGTTTAATAGCCAATCGAGTTAGAACAACCAAATTGGTTATTAGTATTGGTGAAACAATAAATAAGTGAACTTTTGTGATGATGAAAAAGAAGTATACAATCAGCAAAAGAATATTGAAAACAGCAAGTTTGTAAGTCCATTTGGCGTTTCTTGTACTCCAAAAATACAATACCACAAAAAGGATAGGATTAAATAATAGGATGTTGTAATTGTATCCCAATTCCTGATGGGAAGAATAAAATCCTAAAAACACAAATAGCAAACCCAATAAAGCTATAATCACTAGATAAATATAATCAATTCTTTTCTTGTTTATCAAAATTACAAATCCTAAAAGTAAAAGATAGCTATAGCAGTTATTCCACCACGAGCTTGGAATTTCCTCTTCAAAATCAATCAATGTTTTATTCTCTTTGCATAAAGGATGATTTTGATACTGAATAAGTTTTAAACTTTTTTGAAGCTCAAACGGTAAAAATATTTTAGTCCCCATTTGATCTACTTTTGTTCCAAAAACAATACTCGTTCCTAGTTTTTCATAAAAATGATTATCGAAATAAGGAAATAAAATGGATCTGTAAGTTTGATCAGTATCTGTTTTTTTTGTTATTACTTTCCCATTTAATGTCTTATTGATGACATCCACAACCTTAGAAGTGCAATTATTGTCAATGAATTTATATTGGTATAAGCGTTCCTCAGACAATAGTGATTGGGATAGATTGTCAAATAATTTTTGTTTAAGCGCAAGTGGAATATCTAAATCTTGTTCATAAACATCCCTTTTTTCATAATTGTATTGATTGATAAAATCAACATAACGATTGTTTACTATAAAATAATTTAAATCCCCCTTGGTAAACTTCATTACAAAGTTGGGTGTGTCAAAGTCAAAAGCACCATAGTTATACACCACATCCAGATTGTTGTCAATGTCGCTAACTCTTATGGCGGTGTGACCAAATAAAGAATAGGATTCATTACCAGTTCCACAAGTGAGCACGCTAACATGAGCATTTTTGGATAATTGAACATCTTGGCCGTATGAGTTATAAATGGAACCCAATAAAAGAATACAAACAAATATTTTTTTTAATAAGGGAGCTTTCATTTTGACAATTTTTAAATATAAATAAAGATGTAATTTTTTCAACATTCAAAGTTAACCTCTAAAAAGGGATAAATCAATTTTTAAAGAAAATACATTGGAATACAAAGCTGTACTTTGATTACCCAATGAGGTTAATGCATAATCAATAGCGATTCCTTTGTATTTGAATCCCAAACCAATATTGGGTTGAAATCCTATTTTTTCGCCATTATCTAATTGTGTTACGTGCTGGAAATTACCAAGGCCTGCTCTCAAAAAGGCCAGATTAGTATAACCGAATTCCAAACCAATGGCTGGATCGATACTCACAAAGCTACTTGAAATTAAATCGTTGGTCTGGGTAAATTGCATATTCATATTGGCAGTAGCCAAAAGACTGTAATCTTCATGAAAAAGAATTTTTTTGGCCACTCCCAGTTGCGCTTTAGGAAGGGTAATTTCAGTGCTTTCAGGCATTTCTTGATTCTGTCCCGGAATGGCATCAGCTATTTTTTGATAAGCTTCTTCGTTGATGTTCCAAATATTGTATGTAGTGGTGATGTCACGAAGCATTAACCCAAATTGCCAATCATTCTTTTCAAATTGCAATCCAAAATCAAAACCAAATCCCCAAGAAGTTGCAAAATCTCCAATAATTCTGCGTATAATTTTAGCATTTACTCCATATTGAAATCCTTCGATTGGTAATTTTACGGCATACGAAAAAGTAAAACCATAGTCGGCCGTTGAAAAAAGTTTAATTCGGTTGTAATCTATGTTGCCTTCATTGTCTATTAAATCGGTCGTGTTCAAAATATCATCTACACCAAAGCGGATCAATGAAATTCCCCAAGCCGTTCGGTCATCAATAGGACTGGCATAGGCAGCATAATCATATTTGGCAATATTAGCGAAGTAATTGGAATGCATCAAGGAGATTTGATTGTCTTCTAGATGAAGCAGTCCTGCAGGGTTCCAATAGGTTGAATTAACATCAGAAGTAGAAGCAACTACAGCGTTTGACATTCCTAAAGCTGCTGCATCTACACCTATATTCATAAACTCATTCGAATATTTTCGAACAGTTTGACTACAGATTGTGTGCACAATAAAAAGGAAGAAAATGAGCTGTATTTTTTTCAAAAGATATTATTTGGAGACTGAATGAGTTTTTAATTTTTACCAAAAATAAAGTTTTTTGATGATGTAGCTACTTCAATTCAATGAATTAATAATTTTTGTTAGCAAGCAACTAAAATCTCTTAATAAAACAAGTATCACTTTCACTTATTGTATTAAATTTGTCGAGCTTATAATTCAATTTAAAAACCATGAACATCAAAAAACACATTCCGAATACAATTACTTTATTAAATCTTTTTTGTGGCTGTATCGCTGTGGTATTTGTAAGTAAAGACCAATTTGAAATGGCATTCTTTTTTGTTTGCCTCGGAATTTTTTTAGATTTTTTTGATGGTTTTTTTGCCCGTTTGTTTAAAGTATCAGGTCCTTTGGGTTTACAATTGGATTCTTTGGCGGATATGGTGACAAGCGGTGTTGTTCCTGGATTTGTGATGTTTAAAATGATGCAAAGTAGCTCAGTTTATATGAGCGAGGGATACCTTCAGTTTTTCCCTTATTTAGGGTTTATCATTACTTTGGGCTCGTGTTTTCGTTTGGCAAAATTCAATATTGATACTCGTCAAACCGATTCGTTTATAGGTTTGCCAACTCCAGCGAATGCTCTTTTTATATTGAGTCTTCCTTTGGTTAAGGAATATTATTCTGGAGAATCATTGATGGTACTTGAAATTTTGACAGAGAAATGGGTTTTACTTTTGATATCCTTGTTTAGTGCTTATATTTTGAATGCAGAAATTCCTTTATTTTCCTTAAAAATAAAAAAGTTTAATTTCAAGGACAATGCACTTCAGGTAATTTTTCTGATCAGTTCCCTTTTGTTTCTGGTTTTTCTAGACTATTTAGCTATCCCATTGGTGATTATTTTCTATGTTTTACTTTCGGTGATTAATAATAAGTTTCTGAAAAAGTAATTTTTTTGGATGAAAAAAAACAGCAGAACTGTGCCAAGGCGTAAACCAAGAAAGAAAAGAACCGGTTTTTCAGGAAGGTGGATTGATTTCTTTTTTATTGGGATTGCGATTCTTTTTATTTTTTCAATAGCCTATCATTACCGCTCCGGCATTATTAATTACTTAGGCTTTAAATCACATTATAATAGCGGCACAAATGTTTTTTCTGAAGCTCGAAATTTAAAAGTTTTGGAAAAAAATGAAGGAAAAACTATTGGTTTGGATGTTTCCGAATATCAAGGGAAAATCCGTTGGTCTTATGTTGATACCATTGAAGAAAAATATCCTTTGCGTTATGTTTTTATTCGGGCAACTGTTGGAAAGGACAGAGTAGATAATCAGTTTAAAAGAAATTGGCTTGGCGCCAAAGAAAATAAAATGATACGAGGCGCTTATCATTATTATCGTCCAAATGAAAATTCTCTTGAGCAAGCGGAACTTTTTATTAAAACCGTTAAACTAAAAAAAGGAGATCTTCCCCCCGTTTTGGATATTGAAAAACTACCAAAAGAACAGTCTATTGAGCGATTAAAAATAGGGTTAAGGCGTTGGCTGAAAGCTGTTGAATTGCATTATGGAGTAAGGCCCATAATTTATACGGGTGAGAAATATTATGACGATTTCCTGAAAGAGGAGTTTAGCGATTATCTTTTTTGGATAGCCAACTATAACTTTTATCGAGAAGAAATTCAAGAAGATTGGCTCTTTTGGCAATTTACCGAGAAAGCCACCGTTCCGGGTATCGACTGTAATGTTGATGTTAATATTTACAATGGGGATTTACAACAGTTGCAATATATTACTGTGGAGTAGTGTTAAGGTTTCAGATTAAGAATGTTAAACAGCTTGATTATTTATTCAAAATAAAAAAAGTAACCATTCCAAAAAAAGCCAAAGCAACTAGTAAAGCCAATACCGATTTTGGGTTTGCAAAATTTATGGTGATACCCATTCCTTCAATTTTCTTAGGAGGAAAAATGCGTTTGTCTTCTTTGTTATAATAAAAAATTCCCCAAATCCAATTTTTAGAATCTTTGTTCCACTTCTCTAATGTTTCTTCGTTTGGGGTTTCTTGATTTTTCATTATATGGAACTAAAATTCTAGCTTCTTCTTTCTCAATTCGAAATTTTGACCTAGATATACACGACGCACCATTTCGTCTTCAACCAATTCTTCTGGAATACCCGCTTTTAGAATACCTCCTTCAAACATAAGATAAGTTTTATCGGTAATAGCCAACGTTTCTTGTACGTTGTGGTCAGTTATTAAGATTCCGATATTTTTATTTTTCAATTGAGCAACAATTCTCTGAATGTCTTCTACGGCAACAGGATCTACACCCGCAAAAGGTTCGTCAAGTAAGATGAATTTTGGATCTGTAGCCAAACAACGAGCAATTTCGGTACGACGACGTTCTCCTCCTGAGAGTAAATCTCCACGATTGGTACGAATGTGTTCCAAACTAAATTCGGCAATCAAGCTTTCCATTTTGGCTACTTGCTCTTCTTTGGAAAGTTTAGTCAATTGTAGTACACTCAAAATATTGTCTTCGATGCTTAATTTTCTAAAAACTGAAGCTTCTTGTGCCAAGTACCCAATTCCATGTTGGGCTCTTTTGTACATTGGATAATCGGTAATATTCAAATCGTCAAGATAAATATTTCCTGAATTTGGTTTTACCAATCCTACAATCATATAAAATGAAGTCGTTTTTCCAGCACCATTAGGTCCCAAAAGACCAACGATTTCACCTTGGTTTACTTCTACCGAAATGCCTTTTACAACACTTCTTCCTTTGTAGGTTTTTATTAAATTCTCTGCTCTTAACTTCATTTTCTTATTTTAATTTAAACGTTTGATTCGTTTATTCGTCCAAATTAACGAATAAACGAATCAACAAATAAGCCTATTAACAATTATTTAGCCTCAGTTCCTTCTAACGCTTCCCAAAACTCGTATGCTCTACGCAAGTGAGGCACTACGATTGTACCACCTACAAGGGTTGCAATTCCCATAGCTTCCATCATTTCTTCTTTGGTTACACCTTCTTTATAGCTGGTTTCCAAGTGGTATTTTACGCAATCATCACAGCGCAAAACCGTTGAAGCCACTAATCCTAAAAGTTCTTTGGTCTTTACATCTAAAGCCCCTGCAGCATACGCATTAGTGTCTAGGTTAAAAATACGTTTTACTATTTTATTATTGTCTGCCAATAATTTTTCGTTCATTTTAGAACGGTATTCATTGAATTCTTGTACGATATCAGACATTTTCTTTCTTTTTATTTAGTGTTACAATTTTTGAAATCAAGATACTTACTTCATAAATAATCAGCATTGGAATAGCAACAATGGTTTGGCTCACCACATCGGGTGGTGTAACAATTGCGGCAACAATCAAGATTATTACAACGGCATATTTCCAATATTTTCTTAAAAATTCCGGAGTTACTAAGCCTAATTTGGTTAAAAAATAAATAATTATAGGAAGTTCAAAGAACAATCCACTAGCCAAAATACTGGTTTTTACCATTCCAATATACGAGTCCAACGTAAATTGGTTTTTTACCATGTCACTTACTGAAAAAGTGGCTACAAAATTCACGGACATTGGGATGACAACATAATACCCAAATAGGACTCCTAAAAAGAAAAGCAGTGAAGACGTAAATATAAATACTCTAGCATTTTTCTTTTCTTTTTCATACAAAGCAGGGCTGATAAATTTCCAAACTTCCCATAAAATATAGGGGAAACTCAAAATGAAACCCGCCAGGATACACATCCAGACAAAAATATTCACCTGTCCTTCCATTTCAGTGTTTTGAATGATAAAAGGCATTTCGGTTATACAAATGCTATCGGCAAAACCCAATTGATGTGATAATTCACAAAAATAGCGGTAGGTAAAAAAGGTAGCTCTTGTTGGGCCAAATATAATGGTGTCAAACAAGTAATCACTGATAAAATAAGTTACACATGCCATGATAATCACAGCTGTTGTACTTCTCACTAAAAGCCATCTTAACTCTTCAAGATGGTCTAAAAAGGACATTTCGCCTAGGTTTTTCTTTGCCATTATACGATTCCTTCTTTTAAAATGTCATGTAAATGCAATACGCCTTTGTATTCTCCATTGTCGACAACGATTAATTGCGTGATAGAGAAGTCTTCCATAATGTTAAAGGCATCCACTACCATATCTGTGGATTGTACTGTTTTTGGGTTTTTGGTCATAATGTCTTTAGCGGTCAATTCAGCAAAAGTATCTCTGTCATTTAGCATTCTTCGAATATCTCCGTCGGTAATTATTCCGATTACTTTGTTGTTTTCTACTACGGCTGTTACTCCTAAACGTTTTTCTGAAATTTCAAAAATTGCTTTTTTAATTGGAGTCTCAGGACCAACTTCTGGTTTCAGTGTGTGTTCAAGCATGTCTTTCACGCGAAGCAATAATTTTTTGCCTAAAGCACCACCGGGATGATAGACGGCAAAATCTTCGGCTTTAAAATCTCTCATTTCCATTAGGCATACTACAATAGCATCTCCCATTACTAATTGTGCTGTTGTGCTATTTGTAGGCGCAAGATTCAATGGGCAAGATTCAGAATCAACGGTTGTATTTAAAACATAATGTGAACCTTTGGCCAAAAAGGAAGTCATATTTCCGGTCATTCCAATTAATTTATTACCAAAACGAGTCAAAAGTGGTACCAATGATTTAATTTCTGGGCTGTTACCGCTTTTTGAAATGCAAATGATAACATCGTCTTTTTGAATCATCCCTAAATCCCCATGAATGGCTTCGGAAGCATGCAAGAATAAAGAGGGCGTCCCGGTTGAATTGAATGAGGCCACCATTTTTTGAGCAATAATAGCGCTTTTACCAATTCCTGTCACGACCAATCTTCCTTTGGAGTTGTAGATACACTGTACCGCTTCCGCAAAAGTTTCGTCAATGAAATCAATTAATCTTGCAATAGATTGGCTTTCGGATTCAATAGTTTTCTTGGCATTGGCCAGTATATTTTCCTTTGTAATCAAAACTGAGAATTTTAAATTTGTATGTGTAAAAGAAAGTTGTATCTTTATGTTCCGCAAATTTATATAAAATACCACATATTAAAGAATGAATTCAAACGAAATTGACATACACAAAGAATTAAAGAAATATTTTGGCTTTAGCCAATTCAAAGGCCTGCAAGAAAAAGTAATAACGACTTTGCTTAATAAACAAAATACATTTGTTATTATGCCAACTGGAGGAGGCAAATCACTATGTTATCAATTGCCTGCTTTAGTCCAAGATGGTACTGCGATTGTTGTCTCTCCTTTGATAGCATTAATGAAAAATCAAGTAGATGCTATTAGAAGTCTTTCTTCCGAAAATGGAATTGCCCATGTTTTAAATTCCTCACTTACCAAAACTGAAATTGCTCAAGTAAAATCCGATATTTCAGCGGGTATAACTAAATTGTTATATGTAGCTCCTGAATCCTTAACAAAAGAAGAATATGTTGCCTTTCTTCAAACTGTGCCTATCTCATTTGTGGCAATTGATGAAGCGCATTGTATTTCAGAATGGGGACACGATTTTAGACCAGAATATCGAAATCTAAAAAATATCATTAAGCAGTTGGGAGAAGTTCCTATTATTGGACTTACTGCTACGGCTACTCCAAAAGTACAGGAAGATATTTTGAAGAATTTGGAGATGGCCAACGCCACAACATTTAAGGCTTCATTTAATAGACCCAATTTATTTTATGAAGTTCGTACAAAAACAAAAAATATTGAATCGGATATTATTCGGTTTATAAAGCAACATAAGGGGAAGTCAGGAATTATTTACTGTTTGAGTCGTAAAAAGGTCGAGTCAATCGCTGAAGTTTTACAGGTAAACGGAATCAGCGCCGTCCCATATCATGCAGGTTTAGATGCCAAAACACGCGCCAAACATCAGGATATGTTTTTGATGGAAGATGTAGAAGTCGTTGTGGCGACGATTGCTTTCGGAATGGGAATCGATAAGCCCGATGTGCGTTTTGTGATTCATCACGATATACCAAAATCATTAGAAAGTTATTATCAAGAAACAGGGAGAGCCGGTCGAGACGGTGGCGAGGGACATTGTCTAGCCTATTACTCTTATAAAGATGTTGAGAAATTAGAAAAATTTCTGTCTGGAAAACCGGTTGCCGAGCAAGAAATAGGCTTTGCTTTATTACATGAAGTTGTTGCTTACGCCGAAACGTCTATGTCCAGACGTAAATTCTTATTGCACTATTTTGGTGAAGAATTTGACAGTGAAACCGGTGAAGGTGCCGATATGGATGACAATGTTCGAAATCCAAAAACAAAAGTGGAAGCTAAAGACGAAGTGCTTAAACTGTTGGAAGTTGTCAAGAAAACCAAACACATATACAAATCAAAAGAGATTGTCTTTACCTTAATTGGCCGTGTGAACGCCGTTATCAATGCCCATAAAACAGATTCTCAGTCCTTTTTTGGATCAGGTTCCAATCATGACGAGAAATTTTGGATGGCATTATTGCGACAAGTACTTGTTGCAGGTTTATTGTCTAAAGATATAGAAACCTATGGTATTATAGAGATTACTAAGGAAGGATTGGCTTTCATGAAAAATCCAGAATCTTTTATGATGTCCGAAGATCATGAATACAATGAGTCTGAAGATGAAGCCATAGTAACCGCCGCAAAATCATCTGGTACTGCTGATGAATTATTGATGTCGATGTTGCGCGAGTTGCGTAAAAAAGTGGCCAAAAAATTAGGGGTTCCTCCGTTTGTGGTTTTTCAAGACCCTTCTTTGGAAGATATGGCTTTGAAATACCCAATATCTCAAGCTGAGTTGATTAATATTCACGGTGTTGGAGAAGGAAAAGCCAAAAAATACGGTAAAGAATTTATTGAATTAATAAATCGTTATGTTGAGGAGAACGATATTATACGTCCTGATGATTTGGTTGTGAAATCTACTGGAGTCAACTCAATCAATAAGTTATATATTATTCAAAACATCGACAGAAAGTTAGCTTTGACTGATATCGCTTCCGCAAAAGGGTTGAAGATGGACGATTTGATTAAAGAAATGGAACAAATTGTTTATTCTGGAACCAAATTGAATATCAAATATTGGATAGACGAAATGCTCGATGATGATCAACAAGAAGAGATTCATGAGTATTTTATGGAATCCGAATCTGACAATATCGAAAAAGCCCTCAAAGAATTTGATGGAGATTATGATTTGGATGAATTGCGTTTAATGCGAATAAAATTCATTAGCGAAGTGGCTAATTAGTTAGCAGAAAGCAGATCTAAAAAAAATCCCATTTGGGATTTTTTTTTGTTTTCAGTATGTCTGAAATCTGAAATCTGAAATCTGAAATCTGAAATCTGAAATCTGATTACTGGTAAACTTCCCCTCGATGCGGTTTCAGTGCATCGCGTACTTGAATCATGTTTTCTTCGTTTACGACCATATAAGCAATCGCATACATTTCATCTAAGATTTGGAATCCGGTACTATTTATCGATAATTTTTCAATGGTGATGTATTCTTTCAAATGAATTTCGTGGTGTTCGGCTGTTTTTGCAGAAGCAGGACCACGAAAATCCCATATTAGTTTTATTTTTCTAGACATTATTTTATAGGTGCAAAGTTTCAAAGTAACAAAGGTACAAAGTCTATTTTGAAAATGGATTTTATATTAAAGAACTAATTTCATTTCAAAATGTTATTTTTGCATGTTCTTTTCATAAAAAGAAAAGCTAATAGAATAAATAAGATACAATGCCAAGAGAACTTTTACTTCAAGTAACACCAGAAATAGCTTCAAACGAAATGTTGTTGCGCGACTATTTGTCTAAACAGATAAAAGTTTCTGCAAATGAGATTCAGCATGTTGCTATTTTGAAACGATCCATTGATGCACGCCAAAAAGCAATCAAAATCAATTTGAAAGTTTCGATTTATTTGAAAGGAGAACCTTTTCAGGAACATAAAATAGAACTACCCGATTATAAAAACGTTTCATCTGCCCAAGAAGTTATCGTTGTTGGAGCAGGACCAGCGGGGCTTTTTGCCGCTTTGCAACTAGTAGAATTGGGTTTGAAACCAATAGTAATTGAACGCGGAAAAGATGTTCGTGCTCGTCGTCGCGATTTGAAAGCTATTAATAGAGATCATATTGTTGACGAAGATTCCAATTATTGTTTTGGTGAAGGAGGAGCAGGGACTTATTCTGACGGAAAATTATATACCCGTTCCAAAAAAAGAGGAGATGTTACTCGAATATTAGAATTGCTTGTTGCTTTTGGGGCTACAGGAGATATATTGGTAGATGCTCATCCGCATATTGGGACAAACAAATTGCCTCAAATTATACAAGATATTAGAGAGAAAATTATCGAATGTGGCGGGCAAGTTTTGTTTGAAACCCGTTTGACCGATATTTTAATAAAAAATAATGAAGTACAGGGAATTGTAACCCAAAACGGAGATACGATTTTAGCGAATAAATTAATCTTGGCGACAGGACATTCAGCTCGTGATATATTTGAATTGTTGGATAAAAAGAAAGTGCTTATTGAAGCAAAACCTTTTGCGTTGGGTGTAAGAGCCGAGCATCCACAATCATTGATTGACAGCATTCAGTACAGTTGTGATTATCGCGGAGAGCATTTACCGCCTGCACCGTATTCTATAGTGAAACAGGTTAATGGTCGCGGAATGTATTCGTTTTGTATGTGTCCGGGAGGAGTAATCGCACCCTGCGCGACGAGTCCAGGTGAAGTGGTTACCAATGGCTGGTCGCCATCCAAACGAGATCAGGCAACAGCCAATTCGGGAATTGTAATCGAATTGAAATTGGAAGATTTCAAGCCTTTTGCAAAATTTGGAGCTTTGGCCGGAATGGAATTTCAAAAAAGTATCGAACAAAAAGCATGGCATTTGGCTGGACAAACCCAAAAAGTCCCAGCACAACGAATGGTCGATTTTACACAAAATAAAGTTTCATCTAGCATTCCAAAAACATCCTATGTTCCAGGAACTACTTCGGTAGAAATGGGACAGGTTTTTCCGGGGTTTCTATCACAAATATTAAGAGAAGGATTTACTGAATTCGGTAAATCCATGCGTGGCTATTTGACAAACGAAGCCATTTTGCATGCGCCAGAATCCAGAACTTCCTCACCAGTTCGTATTCCTAGAGATGGTATTTCCTATGAGCATTTGCAAATAAAAGGATTGTATCCTTGCGGAGAGGGAGCAGGTTATGCAGGTGGAATTATTTCTGCCGCCATCGATGGAGAAAAATGTGCTTTGAAAATTGCTGAGGCGTTGAAAAATTAAAGCTTCTTATATAGGCACGCCTAAGTAAATTTTATGAGAATCCGTGAACCAAACCAATAAAACTGGCCACAGTTTAAAAAGATTTACACAGATTTCTTTAATAATGCGTATAAAATCTGTGAGAATCTTTTTAATCAGTGGCTAAAAAAATATTTGGTCCACTTTGCGGGCAGTCATAATAAATTTTTTAAGGAATCAAGATTATTTTTCCAGTACTTTTTCGGCTTTCCAGGTAATCGTGGGCTAATTTCCCTTCGGATAGCTTGAAGATTGTGGGTGCTGCAATAGTTATATCGCCATTGGCAATCCAATCAAATAATTGATGGGCTCTTTTGATACGTTCTTCTTTAGAAATCAAATAGCTCCATAAATCGCCACCAGTCAATGTTTTGGAGGTATCCATCAACATTCGCGGGTTTACAAATTCAGGATCTCCTCCTGCCATTCCAAAGAAAACTACTTGTCCGCACATTTTGGTTACCTCAAAACTATCGCTCAAAGTGCTGCCGATACTATCGTAAACGGCATCGACACCATTTGGACAAAAAGCGAATACTTGTTTTTTCCAATCTTCAGAATATAGAAAAACTGTGTCGGCTCCATTTTGTTTAGAGACTTCAGCCTTTTCAGAAGAAGAGGTTAGTCCAATAACTTTAGCGCCTAAAAGTTTGCTGATTTGTGTCAAGAATTGTCCGACTCCACCAGCCGAAGCATGAACCAATACGGTTTCTCCTTTTTGAGTTTTATGACTGTCGGTTGCCAAATAATGTGCGGTCAAACCCTGTAATAAAATGGTGGCTGCAGTTTCGAAAGAGATACTCTCAGGCATAGGGATTACGTGGTCAAGAGGGACAGCGACCAACTCAGCATTAGCAAAAGGAACATCGGTAAATGCTACTCTGTCACCAATTTTAAATTCTGAATTTTCGTTGGTTTCCACCACAATTCCGGCACCTTCATAACCCGCAATAAATGGTGGGTTTCCTTTGAGATGGTAATTTCCTTTGCGTCTGTACACATCAGCAAAGTTGAGGCCGATTGCTTTCATTTCGACCAATATTTCACCTGATTTTAATATTGGCGAAGGGATTTCTATATATTCAAGTACATCGGAATTTCCGAATGTAGAGAAGGTAAGTGCTTTCATTGTTTGTTTTTTTAGCCTGCAAAGAAAGCTAAATTTTAGGATTTAATGAAAGTTAGGAATGCGAAAAGAGAGGTTAATGGTCATAGCTTATCATTCTAGAAATTTTCCATTGGTTATCTACTTTTTTCCAGATTGCAAGAAATTTAAATGTACCTATTTCCTCTTTTCCGTTTTCCATGTGTCGGAATTGATGAGTGGCAATTTCTATAGCTCCAAAATCTTTTATAGGATGTACCTCAAGGCTGCCTTTTACTAATTGTCGAGTCAATTTGTTTTCGTTTTTAAACATTTTTTCAAAATTGGAAAAAACGGTTTCATAAGAAAGTAGTCCGCCATTGTCTTGGTACCATTCCAAATCTTCTGTAAACATCGGTTTGAATTTTACCATATCTTTTGCATTAAATGCGTCAAAAAGATTGGTATCCATTGTTGCAATTTCATTATATAATTCTTGCGAAGTTGGAGCCACTTTTTTTTCTTGGGCTTGAGCAAAATTTTGACCTATAATCAATAGAAATAACAAATAAAATGGTTGAAATTTGAATGCTTTTTTTCTCATCGTTTTAAATATTAAGAAATAAGTTGTTGAAATTTAGATTTGTATTGTTTTTAAAGATAGGAAAAGAATATTAGATTTTAATAATCGCAACTTTTTTTAGTCTTCTGTAAGGAATAGTAATTTTGCTCGTTTTAGATCTATTGTTTGGTCTTTTTGTATTTCCAAGAAATAATCCAATTGCCATTTCTGTGTTTTTTGCGCTTGTTTACTTGTCGTTATATCCCAAGGTGGATAAACTCGAATAGCGCGTTTCCCTTCTTTTTTATCTGAAACTATTTCTTTGGTTATCAAAATTGATTTTGGAAAAACAAACATCCCGAAGTAATTGTCTGTTCGAGTACTGACAATAAATAAATCAATTGGATCAGTTGAATCAAAAGGCTGAATAGGGCCTTGATTTATTCTTTTCCATAGCGTAACGAATTGCCCCGTTTTGGTAGGGGTAATTTTTGCTGTTCGAAACAGTATATTTAAATTATTTAAGGCAAAAGTACAGGCTCCATATTCAGAGCTTTCGGATTCAAGAATGGGTTGGGTGAATTCGAAATTACAATTGTCAAAAAATATTTTTTGGATTGAAATTAAATCTTTCGGAATACCTTCTGAAGTAATCCAAGGTTTTTGTATGTTCATTTGGGAAATTTAATGTTTGTGAAATAAAAAAGCCGAAAATGGATTTCGGCTTTTATAAATTGGAAACTACTTTTTAGTTTTCAATTTATCTTTGAATACTTTCTCAAATTTTTCAAGCTTAGGCTGTATGACCATTTGGCAATACGGCTGGTTTTTATTATTTGCATAATAGTTTTGATGATAATCTTCGGCTTTGTAAAACTTGGTGAAAGGTTCTATTGTAGTCACGATAGGGGCATCATACGCTTTAGCTTTTTTTAATTCGGCTATTATGGATTGTGCTTCTTGTTTTTGTTCTTCATTATTGTAAAAAATTACAGAACGGTACTGTGTTCCTCTATCGGCACCTTGTCTATTAAGGGTTGTTGGGTCGTGAACGGTAAAGAATACTTTGAAAATTTCATCAAGATTGGTCACGTTTTTGTCAAAAGTAATTTGGACTACTTCGGCATGACCTGTAGTTCCGGAACAAACTTCTTCATAACTGGGATTGGCTATTTTTCCTCCCGAAAAACCTGAAACAACAGATTTTACTCCTTTTAAGTTTTCGTAAACAGCCTCTACACACCAGTAGCATCCTCCGCCAAGTGTTATGGTTTCAAAATTAGATTGTGTCATTTTTTTAGTTGTATTATTGTTTTGTGAAAATAGTGTTCCGGTAAATAGCAAACAGGCTAAAATTATTGTTTTCATTTTGATATAATTTGAGTTTTATTTAGCATCTGGGACAAAATCAAGAGCTATGGAATTCATGCAATATCTTTTGCCTGTTGGTGCAGGTCCATCGTCAAACAAATGTCCTAAATGTCCGCCACATCTGCCACAAAGAGCTTCAATTCGTTCCATTCCAATAGAATTATCGTTTTTAAATACAATACTTTTTTTGTTTTCTTGTTCAAAAAAACTTGGCCATCCACAACTGCTCGCAAACTTGGCTCCGGAACGAAAAAGGAGATTACCACAAGCTGCACAATAATAGGTTCCTTTTACGTCGGTATTCCAATATTTACCGGTAAAAGGCCTTTCGGTATCGGCTTTGCGAGAAACTAGATAAACATCTTCCGGGAGAATTTTTTTCCACTCGGCATCGGTCAAATTCAGTTTTGTAGTATCGGTATGAGAGTAATATGGATTTCCAGGTTTACTTTGATAAGTTTCAACTGGAACCATTTTGTTACTATTCGTTTCTTTACTCTGCCCGCAAGCTTGAAAAACAAATAAGGGGAGTAATAATAAAGTAAAAAAGAATGATGTTGTTTTCATGGTGTTTGTTTTTATTCCCAAAAGTAAAGGACAAATTACAATCAAAATGTCGGGTATTTTACAATTCGATTTCTATTTATACAATTTTTAACTATTGTTACTTACGTTAAAAAAGACTTTTTGGTTTTAAAAAAAAGTAATGAATAAGATATTTTGCTATAAACCAATACGCATATTGATTAAATGCTTTTTGAAGCCTGCCTTTTCGTATGCTCTTATTGCCGAAGAATTGTCACTATAAACATCCAATCGCATTTCAAATATACCTTGTGAGTGAACCCACTTGCTTAGCGCTTCAATAATTTGGGTATTTACTCCTTTTCCGCGGTGATCCGAGTGCGTGTACATAAAACCCAAATAGGCATATAATTTGTGATTCAAATAGGGTTTTGCATTCTCAATTCTGGCATATCCGGAGCCTATAATTTGGTCATCCAAAACGGCAACAACGACTTCAACATCTAGGGCCAAAATCATTTTTCCTATGTCATAATAACTTATTTTTTCCTCTTTCAATGTTGGGTCAAATGGACGCTCGGCGGCAATAATCCCTTGCTCAAATTCCAGGAGTATGGCTAGGTCGTCTAAGGTTGCATTTCGCGTATAAATCATTGTGATTGTCGTGAATTTTATTACATCAAATATACAAAAGGGAATGTAGAATTTCTGTAGCTACGGTTTTAAGATTTATCAAGAGAAATAACTTCCACAAAAAGCAAAAAAATGTTAAGGCCTTAAGAAAGCATATCTTTTTTGTACTTTTGTGTCATTAATAGATTATATGGAAGAAGAACAAGTAATATTAGTAAATGAATTGGATCAACAAATTGGTTTAATGGCCAAATTGGAAGCACATGAAAAAGCCATTTTGCATCGTGCTTTTTCTGTTTTTGTTTTAAATGATAAAAATGAAATTATGCTCCAACAACGAGCGCACCAAAAATACCACTCCCCTTTATTATGGACGAATACCTGCTGCAGTCATCAGCGAGACGGTGAAACAAATATTCAAGCCGGTAGCCGCAGATTGTATGAGGAAATGGGTTTTAAAACGGAGTTAAAAGAGCTTTTTAATTTTATTTACAAAGCTCCCTTCGATAACGGTTTGACTGAGCATGAGCTTGATCACGTAATGATTGGCTATTATAATGATGAGCCGATGATTAACCCCGAAGAAGTTGAAGACTGGAAATGGATGAAAATTGAAGATATTCAAAAGGATATGCTTTTAAATCCAGAAATTTACACCGTTTGGTTCAAAATTATTTTCGATGAATTTTACCATTTCTTAGAAGAACATACATTATAAGAAGGCAGAAGTTAGAAGTCAGAAAGCAGATATTAGAGATTTTAGAATACAGAAATCTAAAATTAAAAATCAATAAGCTGAAGTCTGCAATCTAAAATCTGCAATCTAAAATCTAAAATTTTCCCTATGAGAGTAACCTTATCCAGAAAAGCCCATTTTAACGCAGCTCATCGTTTGTATAGAAAAGATTGGACTTTCGAACAAAATGATGCTGTCTTTGGCAAATGCAATAATCCTAATTTTCACGGACACAATTATGAATTAATAGTAAGCGTTACAGGTGAGATAGACAAAGAAACAGGCTATGTTTTGGATGTGAAGTTTCTAACCGATATTATCAAGGAAGAAGTAGAGGATAAATTTGATCATAAAAATTTAAATCTGGATGTACCCGAATTTCAAGATTTAAACCCTACAGCAGAGAATATTGTAGTGGTGATTTGGAATAAGATTAGGAAAAAAGTAAAATTAGATTTGGATCTTGAAGTGGTTCTTTATGAAACACCACGCAATTTTGTAACCTATAAAGGAGAATAATGGAACTGAAAATAGGAGATAAAATTCCAAATTTTAAAGCAAAAGATACTAATGGAAATGACTTTGACAGCCAAGGAATAGTTGGACAAAAACCATTGGTTATTTATTTTTATCCAAAAGACAGCACACCGGGATGTACGGTCCAAGCCTGTAGTTTTAGAGATCAATACGAAGATTTTAAAGATTTGGGTGCCGAAGTAATTGGAATCAGTAGTGATAACATTGCGTCGCATCAAAAGTTTACCCAGCAATATAATCTGCCTTTTATACTTTTGTCGGATTCGGACAAGAAAATAAGAAAGCTTTTTGGAGTGCCTTCAGGTTTGTTCGGAATATTGCCTGGCAGAGTTACTTATGTTGCGGACAAAACCGGAACAATAATTATGGTATTTGACAGTATGATGGCAAAACGCCATATTCCAAAAGCGCTTGAAGCGATCAGAGAATTAAAGCAATAAATTGACAAAATAGTATTGTGGTTTGATTATTAAAATGTAGAAATTTGTAAAAAAAATAAAAACATGAATTCAAAAATATATCCGTTACAGTTTGATGCAATCCTCAAAGAAAGAATTTGGGGTGGAGAAAAATTAAAAACAATTTTGAATAAACCAATTACCTCTAGCATTACTGGTGAAAGTTGGGAGTTATCCACTGTTGAAGGAGATGTAAGTGTTATTGCAAACGGTGATTATAAAGGAAAAGCATTGACAGAGTTAATCAATGAATTGCCAAACGAAATTTTAGGAACTGCTGTTTACAAAAGATTTGGAAATCAATTTCCATTGCTTTTTAAATACTTGGATGCTCGTGAAGATTTATCAATTCAAGTACATCCTAATGATGAATTGGCTAAAAAGCGCCATAATTCTTTTGGAAAAACCGAAATGTGGTACGTTATGCAAGCTGATGAAGATGCCAGAATTATTGTTGGTTTCAAGAAGGATTCAAGTTCGAAAGAATATGTAGAGCATCTAAATGACAACACGCTGATTGATATATTGGATACTGTAAAAGCAAAGCCTGGGGATGTGTTTTTCTTGGAGACAGGAACAGTTCATGCCATTGGAGCCGGATTGGTTATAGCCGAAATACAACAAACCTCGGATATCACATATCGTTTATACGATTTTGACCGTAAAGATGCCCAGGGAAATACTAGAGAACTTCATGTTGATTTGGCTTTGGATGCCATAAATTACAAAAAAGTTGATACCTATAAAGAATACGCCAAAGAAGTAAATAAGTCAAATACAGTTGTTGACTGTCCATACTTTACGACTAATTTTATTCCGTTGGAGAATAAAAAAGAGGTTGTGAATTCAGGATTAACCTTTGTAGTGTATATGTGCACGGAAGGTTCTTTTGAAATAGCCTACGATGGAGTAACTTATAAATATATAAAAGGAGATACAGTGCTTATTCCTGCTGCAATGAAGAGCTATAATCTAAAGGGAAAAGCTTCTATTTTAGAAATTTACATTTCATAGTTGGGAATAGAAAGATTATGTGTACTTTTGCAAACGCAAATTAAATAAAAAATAAAATGGCAAACGTTAAGAATTTAAAGAAAGACATCAACTACGTTTTAGGAGATATTATTGAAGCAGTTTACTTGTTTGAAATTTCTACAACAGGAAAACCTACTGAAGAAACGAATGCATTGATTGACGAAGCTATCGCTGCTTTTGATGTTTTGATCACTAAAGTGAATGCTAAAAATGTTGAAAACAAAAAAGCACATTTCAAACAAATAAATGTAGAATTGGAACAAACTGCTAATCAATTGATTGGTAAAATCAACGATTTGCAGTAAAAAAAAGGTCAAAAAAAGTTTGAATTTATTTTGGAAAAAAGAAATTCAAGCTTATCTTTGCACCCGTAATGAGTCGCCAGCGTAGCTCAGTTGGCTAGAGCAGCTGATTTGTAATCAGCAGGTCGTGGGTTCGAGTCCCTCCGCCGGCTCTTTTAAAAAAAAACCATCTATTCATTTAGATGGTTTTTTATTTAAGTTGACACATTACAAAACATATTGAGTCCGCCAGCGTAGCTCAGTTGGCTAGAGCAGCTGATTTGTAATCAGCAGGTCGTGGGTTCGAGTCCCTCCGCCGGCTCTTTAGTAAAACCATCTAACTCTTGTTAGGTGGTTTTTTGTTTTAGGCCGTTTTGTAAATTTATGGAGCAGGAAGATTAGGTGTTTTTAGCAGACATTAGTCCCGCTATCCGTTACAATCTTATAAGCCGAACCCCAGCTTATAAGGATTTCCACTCCTATCGGGGCTAAAGAGAGTGATATTGCTTCTTTTCTTTCATCCAAAAAAAATAAAAAAATCAGACTCATATTTCAAGAAATGCTGCTAGTAGCGTATAACATATTTTGTAATAAAAATGTAATTTAGCATAAACTTCAAAAAGGAATAATTACTAATAGATGAAATGGATTACTAGAGAACGCCCTAAAATTGATAGAATAGCTTCCCCTTGGTTGATAAAAAATTTTGTAGACAAAGAAGCTGAATTTATATATGTTCCTTTCAGCGAAGTTTTAGATAAAGCAAAAGAATTGGATGCTATTCCATTTGATATTCCTAATGTAGAATTCACGCACTACGAAGAGCAAAGTACCTTTGACTACATAGTAAAAAAATATGAAATTAAAGATTCTGCAATTCTAATTATTGCTGATATTGTTCGTGGAGCCGACACCGATAGACACGATATTGCAAAGGAATCAGCAGGACTTTGGGCAATTTCAGCGGGACTTTCCTATAATATTACAGACGATTACAAATTATTAGAAAGCGGAATGGTTATTTATGATGCGCTATACAGTTGGGCAACGCATTTATACAAACAGAATCATTTACAGAATAGTCCTTTTGAAAATTTATTGCACGAAGTGTATCGCAAATTTTTGAAGAAAGAAAAAGCAAATAAGAAGAAACCACCTGTTTGGGTTAAAGATTTAAAAGCAATAATTCAAGATCAAATAGATACCCAATTTACTTTTGACCTAAAGAAGATTTCTAATGATTTAGAACTTAATCCTTCCTATTTATCAAGGGAGTTTTCCAAGTATTTTGAAGATCTTAATTTTGGAGATTACGTTCGAAAATTACGAATTGAAAAAGCAATTAATCTAATTCAGAATTCAAGCTACCCACTTACGGAGATAGCTTATATGACTGGCTTTTCAGATCAAAGTCATTTTACGAGAATATTTAAGCAGAGTACAGGGAAAAATCCTTCTTCGTACCGAAAAATTGCACAAAAAAGTAATTCAGATACAAAAGGTAAATAATATACTATTTCTACCTTTTTAGTAGTATTAAATTTGTTGTCATAAATTTGAACAATTATGAGACAAGTTAGATTTGCAATTATTTTTGTTTTGTTGGCATTAAACGTCTCTGTTTTTTCTCAGAATGCCTATCCGAAAATAACGGGATATTTTGGAATACTACATCCTATAGTAACTTTCAGCGGAAATGAAACTAATGTTAACTTTAGAGATTATTATGCTGTAGGGTTTCCAACTGGAATTAATATTTGGAAAAGCGCTAAAATTGGGTTTTCCTTTGAAGTAGTTCCTAATATAAAAGCCGAAAATGGTGTTAGCAAAATGAATAGTTTATTGTTTCATCCAGGTGTATTGGTAGCTTTAGGAAACGGTTATACGTTTGCAGGTCGAGCAGCCTTCGAGACTAATGGCAGGTATGGCTTCACTCCAGTATTCAATAAAACAGTAATTAAAAATGCCAATAGTAGTTATTATGTTGCTATTCCATTGCCTGTACGGTTTGGGAATGAACATCCTACAACATTTGGTATAGGTTTCCAATTTGGCATAGCATTTTAAAAACATCTAAAATTATGAAAGAGAACCCAACATACACTTTAAAAGAGTTAGCATTATATTTCCTGAAATTAGGAACAATAGGTTTTGGCGGTCCAGTAGCATTGGTTGGCTATATGCACAGAGATTTAGTCGAAGACAGAAAATGGATTTCAGAAGAAGAATATAAAGAAGGTCTAGCTTTAGCACAATTAGCGCCTGGCCCACTAGCAGCACAATTAGCAATTTACCTTGGGTTTGTGCATTACAGTTTTTTGGGAGCAACTTTGATAGGATTTGCCTTTGTTTTGCCTTCGTTTATAATGGTGGTATTATTGGGAATCGTTTATAAATTATACGGAGGATTGTTTTGGATACAAGCGGTTTTTTATGGTGTAGGTGCAGCTGTTATAGGTATTATTGTAATGAGTTCTTATAAGCTGACGATAAAATCTATCGGTAAATTCAATTTAACCTCTTTTAAAACGAATTGGTTGTTGTGGCTGTTTTTTCTAGTCGCAGTGGTTATAACATTAGTTACACAGCAGGAACAAGTTTTACTATTTGTATTTGCCGGGCTTTTATATATGTTTGTCAAAGCTCCTCCAAAATGGTTTAATAATAAAACTGCCAATTCTATTGTCCTATTGCAAATGGGTTTTTGGAGCTATGATAATTCTACTCTGATGAAAATTGGTATCTTTTTTGCGGAAGCGGGAGCATTTGTATTTGGGAGCGGTTTGGCAATTGTCCCATTTTTACACTCCGGAGTTGTGATAGAGAATCAATGGTTGACGGAACATCAATTTGTTGATGCCGTTGCCGTTGCAATGATTACTCCTGGTCCAGTTGTTATTACTGTTGGTTTTGTCGGTTATTTAGTTGCAGGGTTTTCTGGAGCCTTGGTTGCTGCTTTAGCCACATTTTTGCCCTGTTATTTATTTACGATTGCTTTGGCTCCATCCTTTAAAAAAATCGCACAAAATCAATCAATAAAATCTTTTGTAGATGGTATTACTGCAGCTGTTGTTGGAGCATTAGTTGGAGCCGTTGGTGTAATTGCTTCCAGAAGTATTTTGGATATTCCAACAACTCTAATAGCTATTGCGACCATTTTTGCTTTACTTTATATCAAGAAAATTCAGGAGCCCTACATAATTGCCGTTGCAGCAGTTTTAGGGGTTGTTATAAAATTAATGCTATGAACAGAAAAGATTTTTTAAAATCAGGTACATTGTTTGGTGCAGCAGCATTGGTGCTTCCTACTACCAATGCGTTTGCGAAAAATTTAGCTGATAATTCAATTGATAAATTGGTAGATGCCAATGGTAATTATATCCAACAGACATTGCCTTATAGCGAAAGTTTTCTAGAACCCTATATGGATGCTGAAACCTTGCATCTGCATTATACTTTTCATCATGGTGGAGCAGTAAAAGGAGCGAACAAGGATTTGCAAATGATAAAAAAGGCATTAGATGAAAACAATTTGGAAACGGTTGATTTTTGGACAAAAAAACTATCCTATCATTTTTCATCTCATATCTTGCATTCTATATTTTGGACAAATCTAACTAATAAAAGCACTTTGCCACAAGGAGATTTATTAAAGCGAATTGAGAAAAGTTTTGGAAGTTTCGACCGACTTAAAGTATTGATTGCTGCAACTGCCAAAAATGTAGATGGTAATGGTTGGGGAATATTAGCCTACCAGCCTTACAGTGATAGTTTAGTAATCTTGCAATGCGAAAACCACGAAAAGCTAACACAGTGGGGGGCGATTCCAATATTGGTTATTGATGTTTGGGAACACGCTTATTATTTAAAGTATAAAAATAAACGTACTGATTTTGTTGATGCACTTTTTAATATTATCAATTGGGATAATGTGGCATTGCGATTGAACGATGCCTTGAAATTAACTAGATAGTATATTTAAAGGTTGAATGTTTTATTCCAAAAAGGATATTTGTTGCAATAAACAAATATCCTTTTTTGTTTTAAATAGAATTTGATTTCTTTCACTATTGTTGTTGATTTCTATTGGTTCGCGAGAGGGATAGAAGCTGGCTACCGAAGTAGCGCGTATAACCCGACCGCATTTTTGGGAAGGGCCGTATAAGCGCAATAGATGATTTGGCCCTTTCCGAAAATGGGGTCTCGCCCAAATGAATTTTGATGAACTGATGAAGTAAACCTCTGTTGAATTATGGATACAAAAAAAACCGCCTTGATAGGCGGTTTCGATTTATAGAATAAGTTGAATTATTTAGCTTCAGTTTCTTTTATAGCATTAACGTATTTAGTTAATTTTTTACCATAAAGAGAGTTGGCTACTTTTGGAGTCATTGATTTTTGAATGGTATCCAAATATTTGATGTTGATATCATAAATTTCGGCCAAAGCAATATACGGAGATACTTCATGATCCTTATTATTTACTGCAAAATTGGTTGCATAAAGATATTTACGTTTGATGTTGTTGTCTTGTAAAGCGTTTATACTATCTATTGCTTTTGCATTATTGCTTTTTATGGCTTTAAATTTTTGCTCAATCAAGCTTAGATTTTCGTCACTGAAACGAGAATTTATTTTTTTGTATTCCTCATATAATTCTTGGTTTTTTGACCCAGTGATTTTTGCACTTGAAATAAATGAATCTAAGTTAGTGTCAATATTGATTGTTCCAGGTTCTGCAAAAAACATGATGTTGTTGTCAAGTGAGTTGGTTACACCTCTGTCAAGATATAGGTACAACATTTCGGGAGATTTTAAGTCAATGTTACTTTCAAAAGCAGAATTTCCATCAATCTTGATGCTGTCGATCGCCACAAGGGAAGAGTCAGCATATCTTTGAATGTACAAAGTTCCTTCTTTTAATCCTTTGATATTTCCTGTGATATGCAGATTTGTTTTGGATTCATTTTTGTTACAGGCGACCAAAAGAATTAGGGTAACAAAAGCAATAATTGAATTTTTCATGTGTAAATTATATTTATTTTTTTGGGAACATAAAAACACTAATCTTCATTAATGAATTATGAAGATTTTAGTTTTGTTTATTTTTGGCGCAAAATAAAGAAAATTGTTGGAATGAATCAGTTTAATGAGAGTGAATTTCAAAAAAAAATCCCAATCTAGTTTTAGATTGGGATTTTGTGTAGGCTTGTTAAGATTATCCTTTCAGCCAGGCTTCTCTCAAAGCTGCTTTTGAGGCATCGGTTGCTTCAAGACCGTCGGTATCTATATATGGGAATTTTACAACTCCTTTTAATACTTGTTCTTTTCCGTCACGTTTAATTTTTATAGAAATTGCATCATTCTCTTTCCATTTTTGACTTTCCGAAATCATGTCGTAAATATTGTCTAGCGAATAAGGCTTATCATTGATGGCAAGAATTATGTCGCCTCCTTTTAGGTCTAATGTAGTGTAGAAAATATTCAATTCTTTGTTAGGAGCCACGAAAATCTCTTTGTTTTCATGATTGACAGCGATGTATGGAACCTGACCTTTTAGGAATATCCCTTCTGGTGTTTTTTTTGTAACTTTTGTTACTCCAACTTTTGCTAAATAATCATAATAAGGAATAGGTGTTGGGCCAGATACATATGTGGTTAAAAAAGTACCAACTTCAGGATAGGTTAATGACGTTATTTTTGCAAATAAATCAGCATCATTAAATGGTTTTGAAACTCCATATTCATTAGATAATTGATGCATTAAATCTAATATTCCTCTTTTTCCTCCGCTACTTTCTCTGATTTGTATGTCTAAGCACATTCCAATTAATGCTCCTTTTTGATATACATTTAAGTACTGATCTTTATAAGGCTCAGTTAGTACATTAGCACTCATAGTTGTAAATGGCATTGTGTCATTCAAAGCGTTTGCGCCTTCTATTTTTTCGGATATACGAGAATAGAATTCGTTTTCATTAATTAACCCTTGATTGATTTGGAAAAGATTGGCAAAATATTCAGTTACTCCTTCATACATCCATAAATGTTGAGACATTTTTGGAGCGTTATAATCAAAATATTGGATTTCTTTTGAGTGGATTGTTAATGGAGTTACAATATGAAAAAATTCATGTGAAACAACATCTTTCATTTGTTTTACCAATTCGTCTTTTGGCATCATTTCTGGCATAACTACAGTAGTTGCAGTTGGATGTTCCAGTGCTCCAAAACCTTTTGCATCGGTTGGAGACATTGTAGAAAGATAAAGAATTACAGTGTATTTTTTTGTGGAATTAATTTTTCCTAAAAATGTTTTTTGTGCAGTCATCATTGTCTTCATTTCGGGAGTAATACTCTCTGCTGTGAATTTTCCTGATGGTGAGTATACTGCAATTTGAATATCCATACCATCTACATTAAAAGTAGTGTAGTCAGGTTTGGAGTACATGATTGGGTTTTCCAATAATTCTGAATAAAGTGGCATTTCAAAAAGATCTACTGTTTTGGAACTATCTTTGTCAATCATTGAGGTAGCTCCCCAAAGCGTTTCAGGATGAGTAATGGTAACTTTATAAGGTGTTTCTTTTTTGTCTTGAAAATAACCAACAAATCCATGTAAATTAAGCATAAAGTTTTTATTGGCATCGATGTTTGTCCCAGCAGGAGAGAATACATCATCTTTTCCAAAACCTCTTCCTTTTTCACTGTCGAAAGTGTCGTTTACTAAATAAGTAATTTTTACTAATGATTTTGCTTTTTTGATTGACCAAGTATTATCATCAGTTTTTGTAACAGTCAACAAGTTTCCTTTGCTGTCATAGGCTTTAAAATCGGCAACGTATTTTCCATAATCATCTACGGAATAGGTGCCAGGAACTGTTTTTGGAAGACTATAGGTGATTTCATCAGTTTTGATTTTTGGAGCTTTTACCGTAACCAAAACTTGATCGTCTTTTACATCAGTAAGATTGATGTTGACCTCAATTTCTTCTTTTTTTGAATCTACAGGATGTTTAATATTAGCTTTACTTGTCCAAATTAGAGAAGAAAAAGCAAATGCAAAGATTATTTTTTTCATTTTGTAAGTGTTTGTTTTGTGCATTAGTATTGTAAAATCTAAAAATGTTACAAAAATGTTTTAATTAAAGGATTTGTTGAAAAAAAATAACTAAAAAAAGGGCTTGATATTTGTTGTGAAGAATTTTTTATTATTTGAAATGTAGATTCGAGCAAGAATCAATACGTTTATGAGTTGATTAAGATTTTGAAAAAATAAAGCAATAAAAAAACTCCTGAAAGTCAGGAGTTTAAGAGGTTTGGTTAGTCAAGTTTGTTTTTTATATAATATTTTCCGTCTAAATCTTCATCAAAATCATCGATTTTAAGAGGTTTTGGTTTAGGTTTACTTGCAATAGCTTTCTTTTTCCACATTTCATATTTCTCTGCGGGCATTTTCTTTTTCATAATTTCAAGTACCTCTTTCTCTGCTAATCCAAATTCTTTTTTAATAATTTCAAATGGATTTCTCTCCTCTTGGGCCAATGCAATCAGTCTTTCTGTTTGTTCCCAGTTTAATTCTTTGCGGTTACTCTTTTTCATCACGTGAAAATTAATTCTATTTGGTATTAATGATTAATAAATCTGATTTTAAATCTTATACCAATATTAATAAAAATAATTATCACTTTTTATTTTAATTAAAAAAATATTTGAATTTTTAATTCTTTTAAGTATATCACGTTTTTAAAAAGAAGTTTTAATTAAATTCCCAGTTGATTGTTTTCTTTTTTATAGATATGTACATTCAAATTTTACATTATTTTGTTTGTAAGCTTATTTTGGAATTATGTCAATTTTCATTGACTATTTATTTTATTTAATGACCCGAAAGGTTAGATTTATTCTTGGTTCAATAGGTTTGCTCGTTTTTGGAACTTGATGTTTCCAAAAATGCTGTGTAGTACCTTTCATTAATAACAGACTCCCGTTTTCTAAAATAATAGTCTTTTTTTGAGAGGCATCAAAGTTGTGTTTTAATTGGAAGTTGCGTTCTGCTCCTAAACTTAATGAAGCGATTACGGGATTTACACCTAATTCTTTTTCGTTATCGGCATGCCAACCATTACTATCACTACCATCTCTATAATAATTCAATAAAACGGTAGTGAAATTAGTGTCTAAAATACTTTCTGCAAGAGATTTAATTTTTTGTAAAGTCAATGTCCAATGATGAGGTTGCATAATGATGTTAGAGTAGGAGTAAGGTTTTCCTTCATTTCCATATAAAGCAGTCAATCGCGGTTGCAAATGTTTTTTGCCATAAACCGTAATTTCGTCCTGTTGCCAAGGAATATTTTCAATCAATTCCTGAAAAAGAGAGTCGGCCTCCTCTTTTGAAAGAAAAGCTGGGAAGTAGATGATTTCTGCATCTGGTAAATTAAAAACTATGGGCTCGGATTGAAAAAGTGAATTCATATTACAAAAATAAAGAGAAAAACAAAATCTTGTATTTCGTTTTTCTCTTTATAATTATTTTTATGTTGTAAAATCTAAGCTTCGGAATGGTCCTGCAATAAATTTTTATAAATAAAACCAGCGACAATAGCACCTAAAATAGGGGCAACCCAAAATAACCAAAGTTGCGATAGTGGTTCACCGCCTACGAAAATAGCCTGAGATAATGATCTTGCAGGATTTACAGAAGTGTTTGTAATTGGAATACTGATTAAGTGAATAAGAGTAAGTCCAAGTCCAATAGCAATTCCAGCAAATCTTCCATTGGCAAATTTATCTGTGGCGCCAAGTATAATTAAAAGGAAAAATAATGTTAGTACAAATTCGGCAATAAAAGCGGCTTGCATAGAATAACCATCTGGAGAAAAAGCACCGTACCCATTTGATGCAAAAGCACCAGCCTTAGTATTGTCTATCATAAATCCAGCTTTTCCAGAAGCAATAGTGAAAAGTGTTCCGGCAGCTGCAACAGCACCTACGCATTGTGCTATTATATAAGGAAGCAATTCTTTGGCTGAAAATCTTCCGCCGGCCCATAATCCAAAAGAGACAGCTGGATTAAAATGTCCTCCTGAAATATGTCCGACAGCATAAGCCATAGTCAAAACAGTTAAACCAAAGGCCAATGAAACTCCCACAAATCCAATTCCTAAATCAGGTATGCCTGCTGCAAATAATGCGCTACCACAACCTCCAAAAACCAACCAATACGTTCCGAAAAATTCTGCAAAAAGTTTTTTCATGATAAAAAAATTAAGTTAATAGCTAATAGGTGAAAATGTTTAAAATAGTTTTCAATACAATGTCTTTGTAATTTAATAAGAATTGTATGGATTACGAATTTATAAAAAAATTAACAAATAATAACTATAACTGCGTTTTTTTAATACTGATAATCAGTGAGATTACTCTTTTTTGAAGTTGATGTTCATTATAATGATAGCCAATATAATGAGGAGTATACCTACCCATTGTAACAAAACAACATTTTCATGTAAAAGAAAATAAGCCATTAAAACCGAAACAGGAAGTTCAAGTGCCGAAACTATACTTCCTAATCCAATCCCTGTTAGCGGAAATCCTGCATTCATAAGCATTGGTGGAATAATTGTGCCAAAAAGAGATAAAATGATTCCCCATTTAAGAAATATAGCATAATGAAATGCAGTATTTTGTGTTGCGATTCCAAAAGCAAAAACAATTACGGCTCCTCCCAAAAGCATATACAAGCTACGTTGTGCCGAAGAAATTCCTAAGGCAACTCGATTGGCAGTAAACATAGTGGTTGTGAACGAACAGGCAGCTAACATTCCCATAACAAGTCCTCGCCAATCCAACTGAATTTCATTCTTAAAGATGTTGGTGGCCAAAAGTGTTCCTATTAAAACGACAAGAGCCGCTACGATTTTTTGTGTTGAAGGAATTTTTTTCTCCAAAATCATTTCCAGTATTAAGCCAATCCACACCGTTTGCATCAACAATACAATGGCTATAGAAACAGGAATATATTTAACGGCCATATAATAAAAGACACTGGTCAAACCCATAGAAGTCCCAGCGATCATCAACTGGAATATGTTTTTCTTTGTGGCTTTGATAACCTCATTTTCGCTTTTGGCTTTTTGAAACCAATTAATGATAAGAATTCCGAGAATTCCTAATACGAATTGTGAAATAGTGACTTCGGCGGTAGTATATCCTTCGTTATAAGCCATTTTTACAAAAGTGGCCAGCATTCCGTAACTAGTCGCGCCAAATCCTACCAAAAAGACTCCTTTGAGTGTATTGTTTTTAAACATATTTGAATGTGTGTGTTTTTTTGTTTTTAGATAATAAGAAGAAATCTATTTTGCTTAAATAGTCGGCTGTTGTTCTTTTTCAAGCTCTTTATGAGTCAGATCACTCAAATGCAAACGCAGTGCATCAACCGAAATGTTAATCTCCCAAAAGCAAAGTGCCAAAGAGATTAACAGAGCAAGCAAACTGAAACCAAATAAGTAAATCCCAGTCAATTGATAATCTAAGAATAATACCAGCATTGTAAAAACAGACAGGAATAAACTCAACACACCTGCCATCTGCATAAAGCGAATAAGAGTCAATCGCAGGTTGAGGTTTTTTATTTCCAGCAAAATCAATCGATTCTCCTTTTCTTTATAGGCTTTCTTCAGGCCGCGTATAATGGTCGCGAGTGTCAAAAACCGATTAGTGTAAGCCAACAAGATTAATGAAGTTGCCGAAAACAGTAAAGCGGGAGTTTCTATATGAAGTGTCATTAATGTATTTTTTAGATTGCAAAGTTCGCTTTTTTTAAGCAGTAATAAAAACCGCAAGTATAGTTTATAGAAGGTCAAAAGGAAGGATAATATATGAAGGTAGCCAAAATCCAAATACTCGGGAGCTCTTTCCCGCTATCCGCTACAATCTTATAAGCCGAACCCCGGCTTATAAGGATTTCCGCTTTTATCGGGGCTAGGGGTCCAGGTTTTTCATAAGAAAGAAAGTGAAAGATTCATATCATGTATATAGGAGATACCTTTACAGAAGGAAATCAGCACCTTTATATATAGAATACGAGGTTTGAAAAGGAAAGATTCGTGGAAATGTGTTTTCTCTATATTTTATTCATGCCTCCCCAGTCCCAAAACAAACCCAAAAGGATCAAAAGCGATTAAATTATCAGAAACGGCCTATTGAAATTTTGATATCCACAAAAAAGGTTATCTGTAAATTTCAATATATCAATGCATTAAAAATTAATTGTAAAATTAAAGTAAAATAATTGCAAAAAGCCATTGTTTAAACGAATAAACTAGCTACTTTTGCACCCGCAACAACGCACAAGTTCTTTTACATACTGGCAAGCAAACGAATTGAAACTGAAAATTTATTTTCAAAAAATATTCAAAAAAGCTTGTGAGAGAAGAAAAAGCTTTGTACTTTTGCACCCGCTAATCGAGAGACTGGCGCACAAAAAACAAGAAGAACACGTTCCTAGACATATTGAATTGACAGCCGTTCTGATGAAAATCAGAACAAAAGAATAAGAGTAATAGAATCGGAAGATTTGAATAAAGAACCACTAGAACTTCAGTCAAACATTAATAGCTTAAGCAATTAAGCAAGCAATATACGATGAAGAGTTTGATCCTGGCTCAGGATGAACGCTAGCGGCAGGCTTAACACATGCAAGTCGAGGGGTATAGTTCTTCGGAATTAGAGACCGGCGCACGGGTGCGTAACGCGTATGCAATCTACCTTTTACAGAGGGATAGCCCAGAGAAATTTGGATTAATACCTCATAGTATGTGAGAATGGCATCATTTTCACATTAAAGTCACAACGGTAAAAGATGAGCATGCGTCCCATTAGCTAGTTGGTAAGGTAACGGCTTACCAAGGCTACGATGGGTAGGGGTCCTGAGAGGGAGATCCCCCACACTGGTACTGAGACACGGACCAGACTCCTACGGGAGGCAGCAGTGAGGAATATTGGACAATGGGCGCAAGCCTGATCCAGCCATGCCGCGTGCAGGATGACGGTCCTATGGATTGTAAACTGCTTTTGTACGAGAAGAAACACTCCTTCGTGAAGGAGCTTGACGGTATCGTAAGAATAAGGATCGGCTAACTCCGTGCCAGCAGCCGCGGTAATACGGAGGATCCAAGCGTTATCCGGAATCATTGGGTTTAAAGGGTCCGTAGGCGGTTTGGTAAGTCAGTGGTGAAAGCCCATCGCTCAACGGTGGAACGGCCATTGATACTGCCAGACTTGAATTATTAGGAAGTAACTAGAATATGTAGTGTAGCGGTGAAATGCTTAGAGATTACATGGAATACCAATTGCGAAGGCAGGTTACTACTAATGGATTGACGCTGATGGACGAAAGCGTGGGTAGCGAACAGGATTAGATACCCTGGTAGTCCACGCCGTAAACGATGGATACTAGCTGTTGGGAGCGATCTCAGTGGCTAAGCGAAAGTGATAAGTATCCCACCTGGGGAGTACGTTCGCAAGAATGAAACTCAAAGGAATTGACGGGGGCCCGCACAAGCGGTGGAGCATGTGGTTTAATTCGATGATACGCGAGGAACCTTACCAAGGCTTAAATGTAGATTGACCGGTTTGGAAACAGATCTTTCGCAAGACAATTTACAAGGTGCTGCATGGTTGTCGTCAGCTCGTGCCGTGAGGTGTCAGGTTAAGTCCTATAACGAGCGCAACCCCTGTTGTTAGTTGCCAGCGAGTCATGTCGGGAACTCTAACGAGACTGCCAGTGCAAACTGTGAGGAAGGTGGGGATGACGTCAAATCATCACGGCCCTTACGCCTTGGGCTACACACGTGCTACAATGGCCGGTACAGAGAGCAGCCACTGGGTGACCAGGAGCGAATCTACAAAACCGGTCACAGTTCGGATCGGAGTCTGCAACTCGACTCCGTGAAGCTGGAATCGCTAGTAATCGGATATCAGCCATGATCCGGTGAATACGTTCCCGGGCCTTGTACACACCGCCCGTCAAGCCATGGAAGCTGGGGGTGCCTGAAGTCGGTGACCGCAAGGAGCTGCCTAGGGTAAAACTGGTAACTAGGGCTAAGTCGTAACAAGGTAGCCGTACCGGAAGGTGCGGCTGGAACACCTCCTTTCTAGAGCCTTAGTGTTAGTAGCAATACACGCTGAGGAAAGAAGACGAAAAGAACTATTGGTTACAAAAACAAAGATTATATTACTCTTGCTGTTAATTTAAAAAACATGCGTAAAATTAAAAAAAGCGCAAAAATAAGAATGAAGAGTGTCTCGTAGCTCAGCTGGTTAGAGTACTACACTGATAATGTAGGGGTCGACAGTTCGAGTCTGTCCGAGACAACTATTTTCACCTTTAAAAAAAAGGAAATTCTAGAGTTGAGAAGTTAAGAGTTAGACTAATAACTAATTACTAACAACTAATAACTCAAAAAATTGGGGGATTAGCTCAGCTGGCTAGAGCGCCTGCCTTGCACGCAGGAGGTCAACGGTTCGACTCCGTTATTCTCCACAGATCCGAAAGGATAAAAGTTCATTGACATATTGAGATAAGAAATAATAAAAAGTAGAAAGCAGTTTTTTCTAATTTATTAGAGAAAACGAAAAAAAACGGTCGTAATTGATTTTACGATTGGTACAATAAGCAAAATAAGGGCGTATGGGGGATGCCTTGGCTCTCAGAGGCGATGAAAGGCGTGATAAGCTGCGAAAAGTTACGGGGATTGGCACACACGATATGATCCGTAAATACCTGAATGGGGCAACCCACTATGTTGAAGACATAGTACACCGATAGGTGGGCAAACCCGCTGAACTGAAACATCTAAGTAGGCGGAGGAGAAGAAAACAAAAGTGATTCCGTAAGTAGTGGCGAGCGAACGCGGATTAGCCCAAACCAATGTTGTTACGGCAATGTTGGGGTTGTAGGACCACGAGATTTAATGCGGATAGAATTAGAATCTACTGGAAAGTAGAGCCAAAGAAGGTGATAGCCCTGTATAAGTAATAGAAGATATTGATAGTGGTATCCTGAGTAGGGCGGGGCACGTGAAACCCTGTCTGAATTTGGCGGGACCATCCGCTAAGGCTAAATACTCCTGAGAGACCGATAGTGAACCAGTACCGTGAGGGAAAGGTGAAAAGAACCGTGAATAACGGAGTGAAATAGATCCTGAAACCATACGCTTACAAGCGGTCGGAGCCCTTTTGTGGGGTGACGGCGTGCCTTTTGCATAATGAGCCTACGAGTTAACGTTGCTGGCAAGGATAAGTGGTTAAGCCACGGATCCGTAGCGAAAGCGAGTCTGAATAGGGCGCTTTAGTCAGTAGTGTTAGACGCGAAACCGTGTGATCTACCCATGGGCAGGATGAAGCGCTGGTAACACAGTGTGGAGGTCCGAACCGGTTGACGTTGAAAAGTCTTCGGATGACCTGTGGGTAGGGGTGAAAGGCCAATCAAACTCGGAAATAGCTCGTACTCCCCGAAATGCATTTAGGTGCAGCGCACGGCGCAAAGTTATATAGAGGTAGAGCTACTGATTGGATGCGGGGGCTTCACCGCCTACCAATTCCTGACAAACTCCGAATGCTATATAATGTTTCCGTGCAGTGAGGGCTTGGGTGCTAAGGTCCAAGTCCGAGAGGGAAAGAACCCAGACCATCAGCTAAGGTCCCCAAATATATGTTAAGTTGAAAGAACGAGGTTTGTCTGCCCAGACAGCTAGGATGTTGGCTTGGAAGCAGCCATTCATTTAAAGAGTGCGTAACAGCTCACTAGTCGAGCGGACGAGCATGGATAATAATCGGGCATAAACATATTACCGAAGCTATGGATTTAGAGTTTACTCTAAGTGGTAGGGGAGCATTCTAACAGGGTTGAAGGTGTATCGTAAGGTATGCTGGACTGGTTAGAAAAGAAAATGTAGGCATAAGTAACGATAATGCGGGCGAGAAACCCGCACACCGAAAGACTAAGGTTTCCACAGCTATGCTAATCAGCTGTGGGTTAGTCGGGACCTAAGGCGAACCCGAAAGGGACAGTCGATGGACAACGGGTTAATATTCCCGTACTACTGATTACTGTGATGGGGTGACGGAGTGATGAAAGCGCCGCGAACTGACGGAATAGTTCGTTGAAGTACCTACCTATAAGCTGCGCAGGCAAATCCACGCGGCTTGGGGAAATACGATAGTACTCGGAGTCTTCGGACAAAGAGATAGTGCGCCTAAGGGCTTCCAAGAAAAACCTCTAAACTTCAGGTAATTAGTACCCGTACCGCAAACCGACACAGGTAGTCGAGGAGAGAATCCTAAGGTGCTCGAGAGATTCATGGCTAAGGAATTAGGCAAAATAGACCCGTAACTTCGGGAGAAGGGTCGCCTCTGAGTAATCAGAGGCCGCAGTGAAGAGGTCCAGGCGACTGTTTATCAAAAACACAGGGCTCTGCAAAATCGTAAGATGAAGTATAGGGCCTGACACCTGCCCGGTGCTGGAAGGTTAAGAGGAGATGTTATCTTCGGAGAAGCATTGAATTGAAGCCCCAGTAAACGGCGGCCGTAACTATAACGGTCCTAAGGTAGCGAAATTCCTTGTCGGGTAAGTTCCGACCTGCACGAATGGTGTAACGATCTGGACACTGTCTCAGCCATGAGCTCGGTGAAATTGTAGTAACGGTGAAGATGCCGTTTACCCGCAGTGGGACGAAAAGACCCTGTGCACCTTTACTATAGCTTAGTATTGACCTTGGATAAATGATGTGTAGGATAGGTTGGAGACTGTGAAGTGGCGTCGCCAGGCGTTGTGGAGTCATTGTTGAAATACAACCCTTTGTTTATCTGAGGCCTAACCCCGAAATTCGGGGGACATTGCTTGGTGGGTAGTTTGACTGGGGTGGTCGCCTCCAAAAGAGTAACGGAGGCTTCTAAAGGTTCCCTCAGTACGCTTGGTAACCGTGCGTAGAGTGCAATGGCATAAGGGAGCTTGACTGAGAGACATACAGGTCGATCAGGTACGAAAGTAGAGCATAGTGATCCGGTGGTTCCGCATGGAAGGGCCATCGCTCAAAGGATAAAAGGTACGCCGGGGATAACAGGCTGATCTCCCCCAAGAGCTCATATCGACGGGGGGGTTTGGCACCTCGATGTCGGCTCGTCACATCCTGGGGCTGGAGAAGGTCCCAAGGGTTGGGCTGTTCGCCCATTAAAGTGGCACGCGAGCTGGGTTCAGAACGTCGTGAGACAGTTCGGTCTCTATCTACTGTGGGCGCAAGAAATTTGAGTGGATCTGATTCTAGTACGAGAGGACCGAATTGGACTAACCTCTAGTGTATCTGTTGTCCCGCCAGGGGCACCGCAGAGTAGCTACGTTGGGAAGGGATAAGCGCTGAAAGCATATAAGCGCGAAACCCACCACAAGATGAGATTTCTTTTAAGGGTCGTGGGAGATGACCACGTTGATAGGCTATAGATGTAAAGGCAGTAATGTCATAGTCGAGTAGTACTAATAACCCGTAAGCTTATGTACACCTTTTCCCCCGATGCAAGTCGGGGGGAGAAACTTTCTAATACTTTTTATATTCTTTATCTCAGTATGTTAAGATATTAGTTTTAATTATTAATGGTTAATGATTACCCGAGGCGAAAGCCGAACGGAGCGAAGCTAATTATTAATTAAAAAAGTTGTCCAAAGCAACTAACGACTTAAGGTGGTTATTGCGGCGGGGCTCACCTCTTCCCATCCCGAACAGAGTAGTTAAGCCCGCCTGCGCAGATGGTACTGCAGTTATGTGGGAGAGTATGTCGCTGCCTTTTTTTACAAAACCCTGTTTCGAAAGAAACGGGGTTTTTTCTTTTATAAAAGTTTTAGGTTTTTAGTGGATTTTATAAAAATAGCAATTTTAAAAACTATTCAAAATTACCCTAGATAGATACTAAATTGTCTTAATATGTAATATATCGTTTTCGTAAGGTTAAAATAGCATTTGTATCGGAAAATGCAGTTGTGTTTTAAACAGAATTATGATACTACTTTAGCAATAGAAATTATTACTAATTTAAAACGACAGTATTATGAAAACGATTTTAAAACTTAGTCTGGTAGTATTGGTTGCAATGACCACGATGAGTACTTATGCAATCGATGGTGATTTTTTACTTAACGTAAAAAAAGGAACGGGTAAAGAAATTAGTTTTTCGGTAAATGAGATTCAGAAAGCCAATGTAACGATCTACGATAAGTCTCATAATGTAATCTACTCTGAAATAGCCACCGGCAAAGGAGGGATTATGAAAACGTATAGCCTTGAAGAGTTTCCTGACGGGGTTTATTTCCTGGAAGTGGAAACCAATCTCAAGAAAGTGACGCACGAGATTGTGATCACCAATGAGGTTTCTACACTATCTAGAAAATCAGTGGCCGAGGTGTACAAAGGGGATCTGAAAATGAAGAACCAAAATGTGGCCACGGTGAATTAATTGGGTTATTTTATAAAAAAAAGTGCTTACTTCGAAATCACAAAAAACAGCTCCTCTTTGGGGCTTTTTTTTGTTTATAGGACAATACTAAATTTAATCATTAAATACTAAATACGGTTATGGAAACGCGATCGCATGAGGGATGGAAATGCCATCTCCCGATTTAGAAAAACAAGGCTTTTCTGCCGTAGTTTTTGTTAATCGGGAATATAATGGACAGCCCGACCCGCAGGGACATGCCATAAAAGAAATCGAGAATTTAACTAGGGTTTTTGTGGTATTAAAAGTTTACCATCATTATGTTTTACGCTTCTAGTTTTCTATGTAGGTAATCAGAATAGTATCCTGACAATATTAAGGCAATGACTGTGGTTAATCCAAAAAAGGGATTAATATTAATCAGTGAATCTTCAGAATTGACTACTACAAATGAACCGTAGCCGAGATATCCGTATATTGATGATAAAAGGGCGAACATGGAGGCCAAGATAGATACACCTCTAATTCTAAAACGAAACGTGGCCCATAGTAATATTATGATGAATAGATATTGATCATTTGGATGATCATAAGCAATTAGTAAACATACTAATACTGTTGCTAATCCTAAGAAAATAGCTTCTAGAAGTGAAGTGGAGATAATTTTTATGTGATGACGATAGAACCAAGATATTAGAAAAGGAGTTATAAGTATTGTACCAATTAAATCACCTTTCCATAGAGTTGTCCAATTGGAAATAAAGTGGTTTGGTACACTTAGACCCCAAAACGAAATAGCTGAAACGCATAACAAAGAACAAATACCACAATATAAAACGCTGATTCCTAAAAAGGATATAACTGAAGATCCTGATTTTAATGGATATTCGCCTTTGTTGATTGAATTAATTAAGTAAGTACTTATTATTACTGCGATTGCTACTCCTGTAGCTACTGATGCTGAAGAGAGTATGGTTTCGAGTAATGATTTGTCCAGCATTTTGCAAACATCCCAAAAAGAAAACATATTTGCGACAAATGATCCTATCCAAACTCCAACTATTGCTTTGCGTCCTATAATTAATACAGCAGCAAGTGCAAATCCTACGTCGGGGAAAATTGGAGATAGATTGTCTGGGGAGACAGTTATTCTGAAGCTCAAAAAAGCAAGTACATTGAAGATAAATGCAACCAAAATAATTTTAAATGTTGAAGATTTTAAAAAAAAAGGCGTGTAATAATCGTTTGCATCTAACTTGTACATAATTAATGGATTTTTTTTACTCTATTGAAATTCAGAAAGCTAATGTAGCAAATTTAGTATTTAATTTTTAATTGTATTTTCTTTAATGACTTAAAAAGTGTTTCTACAACTTATTTTTGTACAAAACTTTACTATTCGTTTTGTGTAATTAGTGTCCCGAAATTTATCTAGCAGTGTATATTTATGATTTAACCAAAAAAATAGAGGCTGCCTTTTCAGACAACCTCATAATATATTTTTAAATAAAATTGGAATTACATTGTAATAGGAAATTCAATTCCGTTTTGAGTATAAGTGCCTTTATTGTCACAATCTCCATTGCCATAATTAATTGTTCCGTTTAAAAGAGTACTTTCTACTTTTAGTTTTCCTTTGGATACATAATCACAAGAGAAATTTTTAACTAAAGGTTCTAAAACCGTTAAAGTGATTTTGGCACCATTCTGTTTAGTAACAGTATGAGTTCCTTCAATCATTTCGTATGTATTGTCAGTTAAAGTAAGTGTAGAAACGCCCGCAGTTTGTTTTATTGTATAAGAGCCTGCGTTTTGATATACATCCCCTTTAGTATCTGTAAATATACCATCGGTAACTGTTCTTGTCCATTGAGGTACAGTTGTAGTTGTGTTTTTGTACACAATTTTTCCTGCTACTTTATTGCCATTTACAGAGTAGTCTACCCTTTCAACAGTCATGGTGCTGCCTGTCTCCGTAATATAATTAGAAAAAGTGATTTTCAATTTTCCTTTTCTGGTGATGCCATTAGTTACGCATCCTGTTGTTCCAAAATCTACATAGAATGTTTTAGGAAAAGTTGATGTTATTGGATCCATTGTCACGGTTCCACATGAACTGGTCAAAGATTTTCCTGTTTTTTTAGCAGTTAATTTGTCGAATGATACTTGAGTTCCTGTTTGAATATCCATTTCATTTACCGCATCAATAGAAGCTGATGCTACTACTGAACTATTGTCGGTAGCACTCAAAGAATCTTCTTTTGTACATGAAATAAATAGAAAACAAGTAAGGGTAAATGCTGCTGATAAATAAAAGTTTTTCTTCATAAAAAATAATTTTTAGGTTAGGTTTATTTAATTTGGGTAGGCAAATTTATTATTTTATGTGAAGTATCAATGGTTGTGACTGTTAAATATTGAATTAAATGTTAATATTTTGTTTTTTTGTAGTAAAAACAATCAATTAATGGAATTTGAAATGACTGGAAACATTTGGTAATTCAGCCAAATCAAGTTCCAGTTCAGTAGTACCATCATCAACAAATGCCCCTACAGTAAAGGAACCATAAGCATAAAAATTAAGTTCGGCTGATTGTTTGTCTACTTTTACGAGCTTGAAAGGTGGGTCGTCAAACGTATTATGCAAAGCGAATAAAACTAGGTCGCCGTTTGTTAATGGATTATTTTTGGGATTTGTAGAAACTATCTGGAGGTTTATTTTATACAATCCTTTGGTTTCTTCAATAACAGTTGCTTTTAATTCTCGCTCATTATTTATGGCACTTGATTTCCATTGTCCTTTTTGAGGATCATCATGATGGGTGATAAGGCCTTTATGCAGTTTCATTTTGGCTTCATCAATCATTTTATCCACATGCAATTCTATATTTCCGTTCCCTTTTTTGAATTCGTCAGAATCGACTAGTTTTTTAACAACAGCTTTAATGTTGGAATTAGACATAGTTGGTGCGTTTACCTTGTCGATTAACGCTTTGACCAATTGCTCTTTTTCATGAACCAAACTTTGAAACTCGATAATCTTTTTATCTTTTTGTTTATTCTCTTCTTTTGCTTCAAGCAGCTTTTCCTTTGTAATTTCCAGTTCTCTGCGGATCAAATTGTCGTCAGCATATTTGTATTTGTTGGATAAAACCAATCTCATATAATTGTATCCGATAAATAAACCTAAAAAGCTGAAATAGAAAAGGATGCCAATTGTGTAGATATTCAATAATTGGTCATTATATTTTGCAGCTATTCTTATATATTCTGCAAAGGAATTGATATATCCAGGAATTTCTTTTAAATTGATTAAAATAAAACCGACAATTATTTTAGTTAACCAGTCTGAGATTCCGATTAAGCCATTGTTGAGTGCATAATCTTTTCCTGTTTTATTGCCTCGCCTAGGCATTCCAAATAAAGTGCCCAAAAAAAATGAACTAATAAAAGCTGCTATTCCTAGTGTTAAACCTATAAAAAGAATTTTTCCGCCCATTTCTGGAATTGTGATGGGAAAACCAATAAGAGGAACCATTCCCAAAAAAAGACCCATATATAATGTGAGTAAAACCGAAGTTTCAGCTTCTTTTCCTGTATTTTTTTCTTTCTCTAATTCCGTTTCATTTAAACTTTTGGTTTCGTTATTTGCCATAAGTGTAGGTTTTAATTAGGTTCTAAATCAAATCAGTTTTAAATTGGTTTGTGAAGCTTAATTTTTTAAATAAAGAAATGAACTCATTTCCCGAAAAGGAGGGATGTTTTTTAAAGAAAGAAATGAAGACTGCTAGATTCTAAGAAGCCAAATAAACGATTCGTTTATTTCTTTCAATTCTTAAAATTAAGCAAAAAAATAACAAAATGGAAGCATAAGTGCTTATTTTAAATAAATTAGCTTTGTTTTTTGAAAAAATTAAGCAAAAAAAGCAATGATCTTGGGGCATAAAAAAACCTGCAAGTTTGAGCTTGCAGGTGTGGATTTTCCCTTTTAAAAAGGAAAGTAAAATTATTTGATCAAATCAAAACTTCTCTTTACGAAAGCCGTAAGTTCTTCGCCTTTCAATAGGTTTTGAGATAATTTGGCCAAGTCCAAAGCTTGCTTTACCAAACTTTCTTGTGCCGATTTGTCTTTGTTATTCAAAATGCTTGTAGCCAAATCTGAATTGGTATTTACAACCAAATTATACATTTCCGGCATATTACTCATTCCAAACATTCCACCACCACCAGACTGGCTCATTTCCTTCATTCTACGCATAAATTCAGGTTGCGTAATGATAAATGGAGCTGCATTGCTGTCTAACGCTTCCAATTGTACGGTATATGCTTTTGGAATATAAGTTTCTAATGAAGTTTTTAAACTTTCTTTTTCTTCTTCAGATAATTTAGAAATTGCAGCGTCTTCTTTCTTGATTAAGTTATCAATATGGTCAGAATCGACACGAACAAAATGCAATCCACTATTATCACCTTCAATTTTTTGAATTAAATGTGAGATAATTGGAGAGTCCAAAAGCAATACTTCATATCCTTTATCTTTTGCAATTTCGATATAAGAGTGTTGCGCTTCTTTGTTTCCTGCATATAAAACAACCAATTTTCCGTCTTTGTCGGTTTGTTTTTCTTTTAGGGTTTCTTTTAATTCTTCAAGAGTGAAGTATTTGTCATCTACTGTTGGGTATAAAACAAAAGCTCCAGCTTTTTCGTAGAATTTATCCTCAGATAGCATTCCATATTCCAGAACAATTTTGATGTCATTCCATTTTTGCTCAAAATCTGCTCTGTTTTCATTGAATAAAGATTTCAATTTATCGGCAACTTTACGAGTGATATAGTTTGATATTTTCTTAACAGCGCCATCAGCTTGTAATCCTGAACGGGAAACATTCAAAGGAATATCTGGAGAATCAACAACACCGCGAAGCATCATCAAGAATTCAGGTACAATTCCTTCTACATTATCCGTTACATACACTTGGTTTTGATACAATTGAATTTTGTCTTTCTGAATTTGTAAATCAGAACCTAGTTTTGGAAAGTACAAAATACCCGTTAAATTAAAAGGATAATCTACATTCAGATGAATATGGAATAAAGGCTCCTCAAATTGCATTGGATACATTTCGCGGTAAAAATCTTTGTAATCAGCATCCGATAAATCAGTTGGTTGTTTTGTCCAAGCTGGATTAGGATTGTTGATGATATTGTCAACTTCTACTTCTGTAAAAGTATTTTCTTTGTCTTCAGATTCAACAAACTCGCCTTTCTTTTGTTCTATTTTTTCTTTTTTTGTTCCAAATTTAATTGGAATAGGCATGAACTTATTGTACTTGTTTAACAATCCAGAGATTTTAAATTCTTCCAAGAATTCAAGAGAATCTTCTGCGATGTGCAAAATAATTTCAGTACCTCTAGTCGTTTTGTCAGCTGGTTCCAATGTGAACTCTGGACTTCCGTCACAGGTCCAGTGTGCAGCTGGTTCGTCTTTGTATGATTTGGTAATGATTTCCACTTTTTCCGCTACCATAAAAGCAGAGTAAAAGCCAAGACCAAAATGACCAATGATTCCTGAATCTTTGGCAGAATCTTTGTATTTGTCCAAGAACTCTTCAGCTCCAGAAAAAGCAACCTGATTGATGTATTTTTCTACTTCATCGGCAGTCATTCCCAATCCTTGATCAATGATGTGGAGTTTTTTGCCTTCTTTGTCAATTTTAATTTCAATAATCGGAGAACCATATTCAACTTTAGCTTCACCAATACTGGTAAGGTGTTTTAGTTTTAAAGTTGCATCGGTTCCGTTTGAAATCAATTCACGCAAGAAAATTTCGTGATCACTATAAAGAAACTTCTTGATTAAGGGAAAGATGTTTTCAACCGAAACATTAATTTTACCTGTTGTCATGTTTTTATATGTATTAATGGTTTTACAATTGGTAAAAGTAACTTTCAAATAGAGTACCAATTACTTTGAAAGTGACAAATTGTCGTAAGTAAATTATATAAACAAAAAAATAAATTTTAATAATTTTCATATGTACCTTTGTGCTTACATTAATTTAAAATTGAAAAAAAATGAGGAAAATTCTTTTAATATGCACTATGGCCATTTTGGTTTTTGCATGTAAATCTGCGTCTACTGCGCCTGCAACACCGGAGCCAGTTTCTAACGCTCCTATAACAAAATTAGACAAGACTTCTCAGGTCGCAATAAAAGGAAATTGGCAGATTACGAATGTTAGTTATCCAGGTTCGGATTATATTAAAGTAAACTCTTTTAATCTTGCTGATTCAAAATGTTTTGTGGGAAGTACATGGAAGTTTATTTCAAACAACAATAAAGGGAATATGACTTTGAACAGCCCTAGTTGTACTGCTTTTACATCTGATATCACTTGGTATGTGAATAAAGAAGGACAGTTTGTTCTAAAGATTTTAGACGAAGGACTGAAGTCTAAAAAAGTAAAAACTGGTTTCGTTCTTGGGGTTAGAAATCAAACAGAAACTTCATTTGAATTGATTGACAAAATAAACGTAGGGAATAATCCAACTGCTGTTGTTTACCAATTTCAAAAAGTTAACTAATTTATAATATAAAAAATAAGATGAAAAAAATAACGATTTTAGGATTAAGTAGTTTATTGGTGTTGAGTTTTCTTTTTACAGGTTGTGATTCTGTAAAGAATGCTAATAACACACAAAAAGGAGCAGGAATTGGAGCAGTTGCAGGAGGAGTTCTGGGTGCTGTGTTAGGAAATAATATTGGAAAAGGTGGAAACGCTGCATTAGGAGCTGCTATTGGAGCAGTTGTTGGTGGTGGAACCGGAGCTTTGATTGGAAACAGCATGGACAAACAGGCAAGAGAGATTGATCAAGCTTTGCCAGGTGCCGATGTTGAACGTGTAGGAGAGGGAATTCATTTGGTTTTGAATGAAAATGCAGTTCGTTTTGATGTGAACAAATCGTCTTTGACACCTCAGGCTAAAGCTAATTTGGATAAATTAGTTCCTGTGTTTAATTCTTATGCAGATACTAATATTGAAATTTTTGGTTATACTGACAATACAGGAAAAGCAGATTATAACTTAACACTTTCCCAAAAAAGAGCTGAATCAGTAAAATTGTATTTAGTTTCAAAAGGATTGGTGGCTAGCCGTTTCAAAACATCAGGATTTGGTATTGCAGATCCAATTGCTTCAAATGATACTAAAGAAGGTCAAAGTCAAAACCGTCGTGTAGAATTTGCAATTACTGCCAACCAAAAAATGGTTGAGGAAGCCAAAAGTAAACAATAGTAACATCTTAGAATGATGAAAAAAAACTGCTTTATTATGAAGCAGTTTTTTTTTGGATTTAAATCAAATATGACTGTCCGTGACTAGTACCAAAACGATAAAATTGGCCACAGATTAAAAAGATTTTCACAGATTTCTTAAATAGCATCTATAACATCGATAGAATCTGTGCTAATCTGTGAAATCCGTGGCAAAAAAAAGACATGGTACGAATTAAGGATAGTCATAAATCAATTATCAACGAATACTATATACCTCTAGAATTTACCGTAATAAAACATTCTTTTTTCCTTTCTTCTTCAAAATAAAAATAAACCGTAGCTCTGTTATGCTTGATTTTTCTTTTTTAAATAAAGAAAAAAATGGCTATTTTATTTAACAGTAAATTCTAAGAGTATATAGCATATTCTTTTTGCTAAAGAAACTATATTTGTTCTCTTAAATTTTAATGTTATAGAATGCTTCAAGTTCAAAATATTTCATTCGGATATACCGAAAAAATCATTATTCAAAATGTGGATTTCACCGTCGCCAAAGGACAGAATATTGCTATTCTTGGAGAAAGTGGTTGTGGAAAAAGCACCCTTTTAAAACTTATTTATGGCATGTATGACCTAAATGAAGGACACATTTTTTATAATGAAACGGAGATTCGAGGACCTAAATATAATTTGATTCCGGGGATGCCATTTATGAAATATTTGGCTCAGGATTTTGATTTGATGCCCTATGAAACGGTTGCCGAAAATGTAGGTAAGTTTCTTTCCAATGGTTTTTTGCCCTTAAAAAAACTGCGCATTCAAGAATTACTGGAAATGGTTGAAATGACCGAATTTTCCAATGTGAAAGCCAAATTATTGAGTGGAGGACAACAGCAACGTGTTGCATTAGCGAGAGTTTTGGCGTTGGAACCCGAAGTGTTGCTGCTGGATGAACCTTTTAGCCATATCGATAATTTTAGAAAAAATGCATTACGCAGAAATCTATTTGCCTATCTGAAGAAAAAAGGAATCACCTGTTTTATTGCAACCCATGACAGTGTTGATGCTCTTTCTTTTTCTGACGAAACGATAGTTTTGCATCAGGGAAGAATTATGGAAAAAGGGCCGTCTGCAGATGTCTATAATTATCCTTTGAATAAGTATGTTGCCTCTCTTTTTGGAGAAGTAAACGAATTGAGATTATCCCAATTGATGCCAATAGAAGGAGAAGACGAAATTATTTTATTGTATCCACATCAGTTAAAAGTTGATCCAAGCGGTACTTTGCAAGCAGTGGTAAAACAATCTTTTTTTAAGGGAAGTCGCTATCTAATAAAAGCTGCTTTTGACAGGAAAGCTATTTTCTTTGAACATGAAACTGCCCTAGAATTCAATCAAGAAGTGTTGTTGAAAATTATCTAAATAGTAAGATCTTAAATTACTCTTAGATTTATAAATAATAAGGCAAAACTACTAATGTCTAAAAAAACACTATATTGTGCTCTTGTTTTTTAAAAGATATTTAAATTTGTACCCTTGGTTTTAATAAAATAATAAAAATATGTACCATTCAAAAATAACGGGATTGGGATATTATGTCCCAGAAAATGTAGTGACTAATGATGATTTGTCTAAAATCATCGATACTAATGACGAATGGATTCAAGAAAGAACAGGGATTCAGGAAAGAAGACATATCATTCGTGGAGAGGATACGACGACTTCAATGGGTGTAAAAGCCGCAAAAATTGCTATGGAGCGCTCGGGTGTTGCTGCTTCAGCTATTGATTTTGTTGTTTTTGCAACACTAAGTCCCGATTATTATTTTCCAGGACCTGGGGTTTTGGTGCAACGTGATTTAGGTTTGAGAACCGTTGGGGCATTAGATGTACGTAATCAATGTTCTGGTTTTGTGTATGCTCTTTCTGTGGCGGATCAATATATTAAGACAGGGATGTATAAAAATATTCTTGTGATAGGTTCCGAAGTTCAATCAACAGGATTGGATATGACAACACGTGGAAGAGGCGTTTCTGTGATTTTTGGAGATGGAGCGGGAGCGGCTATTTTGAGTAGAGAAGAAGATTTGACTAAAGGAATTTTATCGACACATTTGCATTCCGAAGGAGTTCACGCCGAAGAATTGGTTGTGACAGCTCCGGGTATGGGAGGTCGTTGGGTAACAGATATTTTGGCTGACAATAATCCGGATGACGAAAGTTATTATCCTCATATGAACGGACAATTTGTATTTAAAAATGCTGTGGTCCGTTTTGCAGAAGTAATCAACGAAGGTTTGGAAGCTAATAATTTGCAGGTTTCGGATATTGATATGTTGATTCCGCATCAGGCCAATCTGAGAATTTCACAATACATACAAAAGAAATTTGGATTGAATGATGATCAGGTATTCAACAATATCCAAAAGTACGGAAACACAACTGCAGCTTCTATTCCAATTGCTTTGACCGAAGCTTGGGAACAAGGAAAAATAAAATCAGGAGATACTGTGGTTTTAGCTGCTTTTGGTAGTGGATTTACTTGGGCAAGCGCTATTATAAAATGGTAATATATTCTGTTATTGATTAAAGAATTCTATAACTGTCGAAATAAAAACTCACAATAACATTCTTTTTAAACATAAGAAACCCCAGAGTTGGCATTCTCTGGGGTTTCTTTTTTGCAACCTAATTATTAAAACTAATCTTTAGAACCCGCCACTTCCTTGGGTTTCATTTTTATCTCTTTCTTTTCTTTGAATCGCTTTGTTTTTTCCAGTTCCAAAACGATAATTGAATCCTACATAGGCAGTTTGACTTTCCCAATGGAATTCACCAGTTTGTACTTTGGGTTTTGTGGCATCAAAAGCAAAATGCATACTATCAAATAAATCGCTTACTCTGGCAGTTATGGTTCCGCTACCTTTAAGGACTGTAAGGCTTGAACCTAAATCGACTCTCCACATTGGTTTTCTTAGGAATTGCAATCCTAAATCTTCACCACGGTACATTCCTGTCAATTGAAAGCGTAAATTTTTACTGGCTTTAAAAGTGTTGCTTATGCGAGAGTTAAAAGTAGTGACATCCACTTCCACGTAATCCGTTTCTACGTAACCTTTTGTTTTTTTGTTATAAACATCAAAACTAATATTTGCAGTATACCATTTTGTAAAATCAAGATTTCCTGAAAGTTCCACTCCAAAAGCATTGTTGTCGCCCAAATTGGCATAAGATAAAATTTGTCTTTCTGGATCATTTGGATTCTCAAAAATGGTTCGTGAAATCTCGTCATTGATTTGACGGTAAAATACTCCTGATGTTATGGAACCTATTTTGGTTTTTCGAGTATAATTTAATTCAACCGAATTGGTGAATTGAGGACGTAATTCTGGATTACCTTCCGAGTCTATCAAAGGAGTACTCCATTCACGTATTGGATTTACTTGGTCGATACTCGGTCTGTCCACACGTTTTGAAACACTAAGATTAAAGGAATCATTGTCATTTGGAGCATAATTTAAAAATCCGGATGGGTACACCGTGAACAAATTATCATTAAAAGTACCATCGGCTTCATTTACTTTTTTGAATAAAGCATCAGCGTTGTATTTTTCAAAACGGGCTCCAACTTGTGCATTCCATTTATTCCACTGTTTTGAAAAAGTGGTATAGGCTGAATAAATTTTTCTTTCGTAATTGAAATTTGAGTTATAGGCACCATCCAAAAGGAAGTTGTTTTTGGTGTTTTCAATTCTCGTTTCTAATCCAGCTTCAAGCTTGATGGTTTCCGTCAAAGGATTGGTGTAATCCAAATTGAGTAAAACATTTTCCCCTTTATTGGTAATGTCATTCGTTTTAGGAGTGTTGAATACACTGTTTTCGGTATTGTCGTTGTTACTGTAATTACCTTCAAACTCAAGAGTATGTCCTTCTTTTTTGAATTTTTTCTTATAATCTAGATTATAGGTTTGCGTATAATTGTCGTTTTTAGTGTCTAATAATTGATTGATACTTGGTTCTGTAGGGTCTGAAAAATCTACATTTACTTTAGATTTTCCATTTTCGTCATTAATGTTTTGGGTTGTGTAAACAGAAATAGTATTGGTGTCATTCAAATAAAAGTCTAGTCCCACTTTGGCTAAGTGAGAGGTGTTCTCATTTGAAAAATCAAATTTTTGAGTATTTTCTATAGCTCCATTGTCATCAAATGTTTCTACTTGTCCATGATTATGATGTTTACCTGTCGTTAAGCCATAATTGGCATACATGTTCACTTTACCATTACGGTAATTCATGTCAAAAGAAGAGTTTGTTTTTGGGGTTTCACCAAAAGTTACTCCGCTGTTTATGCTTCCGTTAAAACCTATTTTAGCATTTTTGTTTAAAACGATATTGATAATTCCACTCATTCCTTCGGGATTGTATTTAGCAGAAGGGTTGGTAATTAATTCAATTTGTTTGATTGAAGTGGATGGAATTTGCTGCAATAACTGAGCCGCATCAACAGTACTTGGTTTACCGTCTACAAATACCCTAACGTTCGAATTTCCTCTAAGGCTCACTGCGTTGGTTTGTGGATCGACACTTACCGAAGGAATGTTGTTCATGATTTCGGCGGCAGTTGCTCCTGCGCTCAGTAAATCTTTCCCGACGTTGATGATTTTTCGATCTGTTTTTTGTTCGATTAAGGAATGCTCTTTGATAATATCAACTGATTGGAGTTCTGTAGCTTCTTCTTCCAAAAGGATTTCTATAGTGGAACTTTTTTTTGAAGAACTCAATTCAAACGAAGTAGTGTATTTTTTGTACCCAATGAACTCTACTTCTAAAGTGAATTTTTTCAGTTCTAAGTTTTTTATCAAAAAAGAGCCATTTTCGTCAGCAACAATTCCGGTAATTACTTTTCCGGCATCTTTTATTACTATTGAAGCATACTGTACGGGTTGGTTTGTTGCTTTATTTGTTACTTTTCCCGAAATAATTCCAGGGTTTTCGGCTTGTGCAATTCCTATAAAACTCAATAGGAAAAACACTAATAGTTTAATTTTCATAATTTGTTTTTTGATTGATTGTTTTGATTGATGATTGCAAGTAAGACTGTTTTGTTTTCTTTTTGTAACACTATTTCATGAAAAAATTGATAGATCTTTCCAAAAAATATTGGGAAACTTTGATTTTTAGCATTTTGTGACTAAATTTTTTTTTGATATTTTTTGGGCTTAAGTAGTTTTAAAATGCTTTTTTTTGATTTTTTAGGAGTAGTATTCTATATAAATTAGATTATGTCGAGAGTTAATATTCCTATTGAATGGAAGTAATATTTTAGGACACTTTCTTTTTATAAGAACTACCAACTAGAATGTTATTTTTCACTTTCTATATTTGGCGAATAAGCCTTATATTTGCACACTTAAAAAAATCAAGTATACATGTCATTATCCAATATTCTTACCCCATCTATAGAGAAAGCTATCCAAACTTTGTTTGATGTAACAATTGATAAAATAGAGTTTCAAACCACAAGAAAAGAGTTTGAAGGCGATATTACGATGGTTATTTTTCCATTGCTAAAATTGGTAAAAAGCAACCCTATTGAATTAGGAAATAAAATTGGAAATTATTTGGTTGAAAATGTTCCGGAAGTCGCTCGTTTTAACGTGGTTTCCGGGTTTTTGAATATTGTGATTGCAGATCAATATTATTTGAATTTCTTCAACGAAATAAGAAGTGCTGAAAAATTTGGATTTGTGACGCCTTCGGCAAATGACAAAGCGGTAATGGTAGAATATTCTTCGCCAAACACTAACAAGCCTTTGCACTTAGGACACGTTCGTAATAATTTATTGGGTTATTCGGTAGCTGAGATTATAAAAGCTTCTGGGAAAAAAGTATATAAAACACAAATCATCAACGATAGAGGAATCCATATTTGCAAGTCAATGTTGGCTTGGCAAAAGTTTGGAAATGGAGAAACTCCTGAATCTACTGGATTGAAAGGCGATAAATTGGTTGGTAACTATTATGTGGCTTTTGATAAAGCTTACAAAGCAGAAATTACCGAATTGATGGAAACCGGAAAAACTGAGGAGGAAGCAAAAAAAATAGCTCCAATTATTCTCGAAGCGCAACAAATGCTTTTGGATTGGGAGAATGGAAAACCAGAAGTTATCGAACTTTGGAAAACTATGAACCAATGGGTTTATAATGGTTTTGCCACTACCTATAAAAATCTAGGTGTAAATTTTGACAGCTATTACTACGAAAGCAATACCTATTTATTGGGGAAAGATGTAGTTCAAGTAGGATTGGACAAAGGAATTTTTGAAAAAGATCCTGACGGTTCTGTTTGGATTGATTTAACCGATGAAGGATTAGATCGTAAAATTGTATTGCGTTCAGATGGGACTGCAGTTTATATGACTCAAGATATTGGTACTGCGATTCAACGTGTAAAAGACATGCCAGATGTTGGAGGAATGGTATACACTGTTGGTAACGAACAGGATTATCACTTTAAAGTATTGTTTTTGATTCTGAAAAAATTAGGATTTGACTGGGCCTCAAGTTTATTTCATTTATCGTACGGAATGGTAGATTTGCCTTCTGGAAAAATGAAAAGCCGTGAAGGTACTGTAGTGGATGCTGATGATTTGATGCAGGAGATGACCGATACAGCTCAAAAAATTGCCGAAGATTTAGGGAAACTAGAAGGTTATTCTGCTGAAGAAAAGTCAAAATTATACAATACAATAGGTCTTGGAGCGCTTAAATATTATATTTTGAAAGTAGATCCAAAAAAACGAATTCTGTTTAATCCAGAGGAATCTGTTGATTTTGCTGGTAACACAGGGCCTTTCATTCAATATACTTACGCCAGAATTCAATCAATTATCCGTAAAGCCGATTTTGATTTTGCATCCAATGCAGGAATTGAAGAACTTCACGAAAAAGAAAAAGAATTGGTAAAACAATTAGAATTGTTCCCAGAGGTGATTCAGAATGCGGCCCATAATCATAGCCCTGCTTTGATTGCTAATTATACATATGATTTGGTTCGTGAATACAATTCTTTTTATCAAGCCGTTTCCATTCTTGGAGAAACTGATTTGGCTAAAAAAACATTCAGAGTGCAATTGTCCAAAAAAGTGGCAGATGTTATTGCAGATTCCTTTAGTTTATTAGGGATTAATGTTCCAGAAAGAATGTAATTTTATAAATAAAATTTAAGGAGAGGCTGTCTATGTTTTTAGACAGCCTCTTTTTTAGTTTTTAGGGACAGGGGGGATTTTGGTTTAATTGAGAATCATTGCAATTTTAATTCATTGCTAATTCATTGTTTGTTTTAACAATTTCGCCTGTTGAACTAATTTGTATATTTTGAGTTTGATTATCTTTTTTAAGTTTCAAATGGTATGTTTTTTTTAATATTGCTCCTTTTTGTTGAGAATATTCAAACTTACTTTTTGTAATTGTCCATTCAGGGTACCACATAAAGATAAAACGCATTATTTCTCTTGGTAATTCTGCATTTGCATATTTTTCGTTAACTCTTACTAATACTCCGTGTTGATTGTAAGTTGCCACCAAGAAGCCTTTTTCATTTTCTAAAGTCACTAAATACTCGTCGAAATTTCTGCACTCTTCATTATCTACATTGTACGAAATGAATTCGTTTTGAGTGTTTCTGATAACTGCATCAGGATTGTTGTCTGGAATGTATTTTGAAACATTTTTAGTGTGTGAAACTAATACTTCTGGTAATACTTCCATTTTTAAAGTTTCTGCTTTTTTATCAGCTGTTTTTTGGTCTTGCGAATACGTCGCAGAAAAGAAGCTTAAGCAAAGGGCAAAGGTGATAATTGTTCTCATGATCTTGTATTTTTTTTATATTGTTTTTTTAATGATTTTTATGTTTTTTTATAGTATAAAAGTACATTTATTTTTGAAATAGTAAAAATATTTTTTTATTAATTTTTCAAAAAAACAAATATTTTTTTGCAAATACAACAATTTTATGTGTTTATTTTAATTTTAAATTTAATTATTCTTTATTTTTTAACACTAAGACATTATTTAAAAAGCTTCTTTTGGCAAACTGTAAAACAAATGAAAACGTTTGATAGAAATTAATGCTAAAAGCGTAAAATCCGACTTAATTATCAATCAGAAGACATGAAAAACTAGTCTTAAATTGTATAAAAAAATGATGCTTTTTTAAAACTAAATTTACACATTCAAGTTTGAATGCATAATCATATTTAACCTTTCTTTCCATAAAAAATGCCCCCAAATAGTGTCTAACTTTTTGGGGGCAGTCTATAAGCGGGACGGATTTTTTTATGTGCTGTCTCTATGTCTGTTTATCAATTTGAAACAATAAGATAATTGATTTCTATCGGTTTCAGTATTCTGTCTTCGCTGACACAATCTACCAAAAAGCGTAATTCCTCCAGTTCTTTTCTGTTAAGCAGAATAATAAAATTAGACTGTAAAGTTGGAATCGGAATCTTCTTTTCATAAATTGAATTTTTATATTCCCTTTCCCAATAATCAATATCTATTTGGTCCAAATAATTGGCAAAACTCGTCATTTTTATACTGCTCAAATCAAATGTCAAATTGTTAAACAGCAATTGATACATGTTTCTATGTTGGCAATACAAGAGAATTCCATTAGAGGTTCGGTTTAATACTTTTAGATTGCACATAAGCGAAATTCTTAATTATTTTATGAGTAAAGAAACCTGATTTTTGTTGGTTTCATTAGTCAATTTTCAATTGAAAAAAAGTCATTGAATGTTATCGGTGCATTATTTAATTAAAAATAAAATATTTGTTTGTAAAAAAGGAATTGACAGCAAATAATATGTATAATCATTTTTAGTTGGTTTTACTGTTTTTGGAGAAAGGAGGCTGTATTTATCTGGCCTCTTTTTATTGTTTTGAATTTTATTTTAAAACAATTGCTTTTTTATTTCTAATACTATTTAAACTTCAATATCAAATCATTAAATTTGCGCCTTAATTAAAGAGAAATACAATTATGTTCGATAATTTAAGCGATAAACTAGACAAAGCCTTTCATATATTAAAAGGACACGGAAAAATCACTGAAGTAAACGTAGCCGAAACTTTGAAAGAAGTACGTCGTGCTTTACTTGATGCCGATGTCAATTTTAAAATTGCCAAAGATTTTACTACCAAAGTAAAAGAGAAAGCAATAGGTCAAGATGTATTAACGACATTGCAACCTGGACAATTATTGGTAAAGTTAGTCAAAGATGAGCTTACTGAATTGATGGGTGGAGATGTTGCAGGAATCAATCTTTCTGGAACTCCATCGGTTATATTAATGTCAGGATTGCAAGGATCTGGGAAAACTACTTTTTCCGGTAAATTGGCTAATTATCTTCAAACAAAAAAGAATAAAAAAGTGCTTTTGGTTGCCTGTGATATTTACCGTCCAGCGGCTATTCAGCAATTGTATGTTGTAGGAGATTCTATAGCTGTTGAAGTATACTCTGAACCAGAAAATAAAAATCCGGTTGAGATTGCACAAAATGCAATTAAGCATGCAAAAGCAAATGGATTCAATGTGGTGATTGTCGATACTGCCGGTCGTTTGGCTGTCGATAAAGAAATGATGGATGAAATTGCCAAAGTGCATAAAGCCATCCAACCACAAGAAACTTTATTTGTTGTGGATGCCATGACAGGTCAGGATGCCGTGAATACAGCAAAAGCGTTCAACGATATCTTGAATTTTGATGGGGTTATTTTAACCAAATTGGACGGGGATACTCGTGGTGGAGCAGCGATCTCAATTAAGTCGGTAGTGAACAAGCCAATTAAGTTTGTCGGTACCGGTGAGAAAATGGATGCGATTGATGTTTTCTATCCAAATCGTATGGCAGAACGTATCCTTGGTATGGGGGATGTTGTGTCGTTGGTAGAAAGAGCACAAGAGCAATATGACGAGGACGAAGCCAGAAAAATCCAAAAGAAAATTGCTAAAAACGAATTTGGTTTTGATGATTTCTTGTCCCAAATTCAACAAGTCAAGAAAATGGGTAATATGAAAGATTTGGTAGGAATGATACCAGGTGCTTCCAAAGCGATGAAAGATATCGAAATTGAAGACGATGCTTTCAAACATATTGAAGCAATTATCCATTCAATGACGCCAGTTGAAAGAAGCAAACCCGCAATAATTGACGTAAAAAGAAAAGCAAGAATTGCCAAAGGTTCCGGTACAAAAATTGAGCAAGTAAACCAATTGATGAAACAGTTTGAACAAATGAGCAAAATGATGAAGATGATGCAAGGCCCAGGCGGAAAAAACCTAATGAAAATGATGGGTGGAATGAAAGGAATGCCAGGCGGAATGCCGAGATAAAATAAGAATGTTTAAGGTTTAAAGTTTCAAATAGATTGAAATTTTAGACCTTAAATTTTTTAAGATAAATAGAGAATAAAACTTTAAACATCAAACATTTAACTTTTTAAAAAATGCAAATACTAGACGGAAAAAAAACATCGCAGGATATTAAAAATGAAATTGCTGCTAAAGTAAAAACAATGAAAGACAATGGGGAAAAAGTACCTCATTTGGCTGCTGTAATTGTCGGAACTGATGGAGCAAGTTTAACTTATGTGGGAAGCAAAGTACGTTCTTGTGAACAGATTGGCTTCGAATCTACATTGGTAAGTCTACCTGCCGATATTACCGAAGATGCATTACTTGCCAAGATTAAAGAATTAAACGAAGACGATAATTTGGATGGTTATATTGTTCAATTGCCATTGCCAAAACATATCGACGAGCAAAAAATACTTATGGCAATTGATCCTGAAAAAGATGTGGATGGTTTTCATCCTGCTAATTTTGGAAAAATGGCTTTGGATATGGAAACATTTTTGCCTGCAACACCGTTTGGAATAATGGAATTGTTAGAGCGATATAAAGTAGAAACTGCAGGTAAACATACCGTAGTTATTGGTCGTAGCCACATTGTGGGAAGACCTATGAGTATCTTGATGAGTCGCAAAGGTTATCCTGGGGATTCTACAGTAACACTTACTCACAGTAGAACTAAAAATATTGAAGAATATACTAAAAGTGCCGATATCATCATCACAGCTCTTGGTGTTCCAAATTACTTGAAAGCCGATATGGTGAAAGATGGAGTTGTAGTAATCGATGTTGGTATTACTAGAGTAGAAGACGCTTCACATCCAAAAGGATACGTAATAACAGGTGATGTTGATTTTGATGGAGTAAGTAAAAAATCTTCTTTTATAACTCCAGTTCCAGGAGGAGTAGGGCCAATGACTATCGCAATGTTGTTGAAAAATACGCTTTTGGCAAGAGAAATCAGAAGTAGAAAATAGAAAAATATTTAAACTGTAATAAATTAGACCTCAAGCGAAAGTTTGAGGTTTTTTTGTCTTAAGACTACCATAATTATCATTACTTCCTGATTTTTTAAAAATATAAAGAATACTTTTGCAAAACTTAAAATAAACAACCCCAATGGACGATTATTATTCGGAAAAATTGAAAGAATAAAGCACTTGAAAAACATTCAAGATGCTATAACTTAACCTATAGAATTTTGAAATGAAAGCTTTTTACAAAAACAATAACGGATTAATCGAGTCTAATGAATGGACTCCAAATTGCTGGATCAATATTCAATGCCCATCTCCAATAGAGAAAAAATACCTCCTGGAAGAATTGCAAATTCCTGAAGAATTCTACAATGATATTGAGGATATTGATGAAAGACCCCGTATAGAAGTTGAGAACGGTTGGACATTGATAATTATTAGAATCCCGGTAAGTACAGATAATGTGAAATTGCCTTTTAATACGATTCCGGTTGGAGTCGTTTTTAAAGGAGAAATTTGCGTTACCATTAGTTTTCATAAAACAGAAATGCTAACGGATTTTGTTATCTATACTCAACGTAAAAATAAAGATATCAAAGATTATTTTGATTTGGTTTTAAAGTTACTCTTATCATCAAGTGTTTGGTATTTAAAATATTTGAAACAGGTTAATCAAAAGATAAAATTAGCCGAGGATAATCTGGAAGAGTCTATTAAGAATGAAGAATTACAGGCTTTACTCCAAATAGAAAAATGTTTGGTGTTCTTTATGACTTCCTTGAAAGGTAATGATATATTGCTTCATAGAATCAAGAATGTCAAATCACAAAGGGATTATTATGACCCTGATTTGTTGGAAGATGTTGAGATTGAGTTGCGTCAAGCACAGGAAACAACAAATATTTACAGTGACATTCTAACAGGTATGATGGATGCTTATGCCTCAGTTATTTCCAATAATTTGAATGCCATTATGAAGCAAATGACTTCTATTTCGATCATTTTGATGATTCCTACGGTAATCGCTAGTTTGTATGGAATGAATGTGCCGAATAACCTTGAAGACAATAATTATGGTATGCCTATTGTTATACTTGTCTCTGTTTTACTATCTATGTTTGGTGTTTTCTTATTCAAAAGAAAACGATGGTTTTGATATAAACGAAAAGCCGTTTCATTTAATTGAAACGGCTTTTTAGTATTTAATAATCTCCTCTTTTCTTAAATCGAGGGTCGTCTCTTTTGATGAATTCGGTTCTTCGTTTTGGAGCTTCTGTTTTAGGTAAGCTGGCTTCTTCGGTTTTACTAGAAGGCTCAATAAGAGCATTGAGTTCTTTTATTTCAGCATCGGTTAAATCGCGGTAGCGACCTACTGGGACGTCTAGTGAAATATTGATAATTCGGATACGTTTTAAGGCTGTAACTTCGTAGCCTAAATATTCACACATTCTACGAATTTGACGATTCAGACCTTGTGTTAAAATGATTTTGAAAATGTATTTACTGATCTGCTCTACTTTACATTTACGGGTAACAGTATCCAAAATAGGTACGCCATTCCCCATTCGCTCAATAAAACGGTCGGTTATGGGTTTGTTTACCGTTACAGTATATTCTTTTTCGTGATTGTTTCTGGCACGCAATATTTTGTTGACTATATCTCCGTCATTGGTCATAAAAATCAAACCTTCACTGGCTTTGTCCAATCGGCCAATTGGGAAAATACGTTTTGGATAATTGATGTAATCTACAATGTTATTGCGAACCTCCAGATTGGTGGTGCATTCTATTCCTACGGGTTTGTAGAAAGCCAGATAAACTGGTTTTTCGTTTTTCTCACGGATTAGTTTTCCGTCTATGCGTACTTCATCATCCGGTGAAACTTTGGTTCCCAGTTCTGGTACCACTCCATTGATGGTTACTCGACCTTCTTCTATAAACTTATCGGCTTCTCGGCGGGAACAATAGCCCGTTTCTCCTATGAATTTATTGAGGCGTTTTAGATTTTCTTCCATACTGCAAAAATAGTCTTTTTTTAGACTCTTTGGATTTTTAGATTATTAGAAAATGTTTGGATATTTCCTGAAACTAAAAAATTGAAACCCTTTAGCCCCGATAGAAGTGAAAATCCTTATGTGTCGGGGTTCGGCACATAAGATTGTAACGGATAGCGGGAACCATAATTACAAAAAAGCCTATTCTTCGGCTTCAAATAAAAAGCGATATATTTCTTGGTACAAATCATCGTCGTGCATCGAATGGCCTAAATCTTGGGTTGTGATGAATTTTCCTTTTTTCCAGCCACTTGCGATTTTTTGGCCTTCTTCAAATGCGACTACTGTGTCGGTGGTGTCGTGGGCAATGATTCCTGCGATTTTAATATGTTTTGCAAATGTGCCACCGGAGAAATCTTCTAATTTAAAATTAAAATTTTCTAAATAGCGTTTTTCTAAAAGGCTGAACATTTTGCGATTGAGACTCAACATTTGGATATAATTGTCGATCAACGTTTTTAAATCGGAGGGAGCACCGAGAATCACCATTTTTTCAATGCTAGTTTCGGGGTGTAAATATTGATGATAGATACAGGCCGCGCCACCTATGGAGTGACCAATTATGATGCTTGGGTTGTATTTTTCGACCGCTTTGTTAATGAACTCGGCATAACGGGGTACGTTGAATTCCTTACCACTGCTTTGTCCGTGAGCGGGAGCGTCTATAGCAATGATGGTGCTTCCGGATTTTTGTAGATAGGGTAGCGTTTTCTCCCAACGGGCCGAATTGCTTTCCCAGCCATGAACTAAAAGGATTCTGGTGTTATTTCCTTCCCACGTATAGGTTTGAAACTGGTGTTCGTTGTGCAGGAAGGTTTCTTTGATTGTGTTTTGCAGGATTTTTGGAAGTTGGTCATTGGCTATTTTTCCAATTCTGGGATTTGTAAACAGTGTATAGGATAAATGCAACGCCTTTTTTGGTTGAATCAAACTGAGTAGGTTGATGTAAAGACCAACGGATTTGACTGTTAGAAATCGGATGCTTTTTTTTAGACTCAAAATGTAGGGGTATAAAAAAAGCCTCGAAATTCGAGGCTTAGATTTTTTTAGAATTTAGAAAACAATTGTTCCATTTTCTCTCTTTCTTCTTCAGCCAAAACACTGTCGACTAAGATTCTTCCGGAGTGCTCATCGATTAAGATTTTCTTTCTTGAAGCAATTTCTACTTGTGTTTGTGGTGGAATCGTGAAGAATGATCCTGCTGATGCGCCTCTTTCGATAGAAACAACTGCTAGTCCGTTACGAACACTGCTTCTGATTCTTTTGTAGGCTACTAATAAACGTTCTTCAATTAATGCTTCATATTCTGCAGATTTCTCAGTCAAGAAGATTTCTTCTTTTTGAGTTTCGGCCATGATAGCATCCAATTCTGATTTTTTATGTTTCAAGTGAGATGATTTAGACTCCAATCTCTCTTTTGAAGAAGAAATCACTTCTTTTTTATGCTCGATAGAAGCTTTCATTTCTTTGATTTGCTTTTCAGCCAATTGAATTTCTAATTCTTGAAATTCGATTTCTTTAGTCAAAGAGTTGAATTCGCGGTTATTACGAACGCTTTCTTGTTGTTTAGTGTATTTTTTGACAGCTTCTTTGTGTTCGTCAATTGCATTCTTTTTTTCTTTGATAAGGTTTTCGATAACTTCTAATTCCCCTTTCAATTTCTCTGAACGAGTGCTTAAACCTGCAACTTCATCTTCTAAATCCTCAACCTCTAAAGGAAGTTCTCCTCTAACGTTTCTGATTTCGTCAATTCTAGAGTCAATTAGCTGTAAATCGTAAATTGCTCTTAACTTGTCCTCAACACTTAATTCTTTCGTATTCGCCATATTCTATAAGTACTTAACTGGATTTGTATTTTCTTCCGATAAAATGATTGCAAAATTAAGGATTTTTTTTCTAAGATAATCAACAATATACTCTTTTGTATAGCGTTCACTTTCAAAATGTCCAATATCGGCTAATAAAAGTTGATTTTCGGCTTCGTAATACTGATGATATTTCAAATCAGCAGTCAAAAACACATCAGCACCGGCTTGAATGGCATTTTTTATGGCGAAACTTCCTGAACCACCCAAGACTGCCACTTTTTTTATTTTTTTTCCTGTAAAGGCCGAATGACGAATTCCGTTGGCTCCCATTTTGTCTTTGGCATACAAAAGAAAATCTTTTTCATCCATTGCTTCTTCCAGTTCGCCAATCATTCCCAAACCAATATGATTAAAGGTGTTTTTCATATTGTAAATTTCGGTAGCAACCTCTTCATAGATGTGATTTTCTCTCAGTGCTTTTATAATTCCTGCTTCCAAATGTTTGGCATAAACAACTTCGATTTTAACCTCTGTTCCTCTGGACATCACGCCTCTTTCGCCAATGGTTGGTTCGCTTTTTTCATTTCCTTGATACGTGAAAGTCCCTTCAGAGTTGAAACTACATTTGTCATAATTTCCGATGCTTCCTGCTCCAGCTTCAAATAATGCATTTCGAACTTTTTCGGCATTGTCTCTGATGGTGTAGGTAACTAATTTTCGGATGTGATTTTGTTTTGGGATTAAGATTTGAGTGTTTATAAGTTCTAAAGTGTCACAAAATATTTTGTTTACGCCTTCTGGATGGTTGTCTAATGCGGTATGGACAGCATAAATGGCAATATCATTTTTTATAGCTTTGAGAATCGCGCGTTCTACATAATTTTTCCCGGTTATTTTCTTTATACCATTGAATAAAATAGGATGAAAACAAACAATCAAATTGCATTTTTTGGCAACTGCCTCGTCAATTACATTTTCTAAAGCATCATGGCAAACTAAAACGCCTGTTGCTTCGGTATTTTCATTTCCTATTATTAAACCTACATTGTCAAAATCTTCGGCATAAGCCAATGGAGCCATTTCTTCAAGAACAGAAAGAATTTCTTTTATTGTAATCATTTGTTTAATCTTTTCGGGGTATTTATTAATCTGTATTTTATAAATTAATAACGTAAATTATTTGAAATTAATTTGTAGAAGTTACTATTAGTTTGTTTTTAATAATTTCCGCTCAAAGATAAAATATTATATTTTCGAAAAATGAATTTATTTCGAAAAATATTGCTTCTGTTTTTTATTTTGTATAACGTTTTTTGTAGAGCTAAATTTGCTATACTATGGGTTAATTTAGAGTTCGATATATGGAAAAATATCTGTATTGGAACATTTGTCCAAAACGTATTGATAAGCTTGTAATTTGTTGGTAGGGATTAGTTAGTTGTAAAAAAAATTCTTCTAATCAAACGATGTTATTTTGATTAGAAGAATTGATGTATTAATAAACAGCTTTAGCTTTTAAGTCTTTATATTCGGCTGTCATATCCAAAGCATTGTACACGCTCAAAAGACTTTGTAAAATCTCTTTGTCTTTCGGGTCTATTTCGACTGCTTTTTTGAGGTAAGGAATTACGCCTTTATAAATTTCTTCTTTTTTTGTTTTTAAGACATTGTATTTTTTCATGTCTTTTGCAGAAGCTCCTAATTTATCCATTTCATCATTTATTGTTTTTAGTCCTTCCAGTTTTAAAACAGATAAATTAATGTAAGCTTTAATGTATTGCGGGTCAATAGAAATTGCTTTCAAGTAAAAAGTTTCGGCTTCGGTTGGATTATTTGCTTTTGCGCTTAGTACTCCTAGATTGAAAACTAAATTCACATCATTTGGGTTCTTTTCCAAAATAGCAGCTACCATTTTTTTGTACAAATCATAGTCTTTTGATTCTAAATATAAGTCTGCTTCTGTTAAAGCCAATGAATAGTCCTCTGGATTTTTTTTCCGTGCATCCGAAATTGCTTTTTTAGCCTTTTCTGTTTCCCCGTTTTGAACATAAATCAAGGCAATGTTTTTATAAATTTCGCCTCTTTTTGATAATCCTTTTTCGGTTCTTGGTTTTTCATGGGTGCCAGCTTTAACAAAAATGTCTCTTTCATTAGCTGTCGGGAAGCTATCGTCTACTTGTGTTGTTTTATTATATGCATAATAATTTGTTCCAATTCCAGAATAATTGATGGTTTTAAGTGTTTCGTAGTGTTTAAGTGCGGAAGTAAAATCTTTTCCACTTACAAAGGCCGATGCTGCATAATATAAGTTAATTGTGTCTTTCTTGTCCATTAAATAGGCTTCGTAGAGTTTTGAGCCACATTCAATAAATTTGTCTGCTTTGGAATCTTTTATTGCACTATTTACTAATCGTCCTTTAATACTTTTAAAGGAAACTTGCACCTGACTGGAATATTTTATTTTTCCTGATTCGGATTCGGCTTTGATTAATTCTTGGAAAGATTTTGCAGCCAAAGCTAAATTTTTTCCCTCTTCAATATTTTTATCGGCCAATCCTAAATAAGAACTTCCTTGAACAAAATAAAATAAGGTTTTGTCTTCATCATTCGAATTATAGATTTGATATTCGATACTTTTAAGGATAATAACGGCATTCTGAAGATTCCCACTATTCATTTCTTTTTCAGCTGCTTTTATTTTATCTTTTTGAGCTTGAATAGTTCCTGCAAACAATAACAATGTAATACCAATAATGTAGTTTTTTTTCATGTTGTGAAGATTGTAGGTTAGGCAAATTTGAGACTTTTATTACATTTTAAATTTTGATTATATCTATGTTTTTAGTGTAAATAATGTGTAATTGTTTGATTTTTAACAAAAATACAATTAAAATTTAATTGATAGCTCTTTTTTAGAAAAAAAATAGTGTAGTAAAATCGATTTCATAATTAGTTAAAAAATGGTATGCTAATTTGTGTTTATCTTAATCTCGGGTATCATTTTTTATTAAAAACGAATATGAAAAAAAAAGCTTTTTTTGTGTGTTCTTTAATGTAGTTTTAAATTCTTACAAAATGAATATTCTTATTTTTTGAATATTTTAGACTTGTAATTACTTTCGGCATTATCACAAAATGTTTTACTTTCGTAAAATGAATTTACTGCGAAAAATATTGTTCCCATTTGCCATTTTGTATGGCTTTATCACCAGTGTTCGGAATTTTCTTTTCGATACAGGAATTTTAAAATCCTATTCTTTTGATTTGCCCGTTATAGCAGTGGGAAATCTAAGTGTGGGTGGAACGGGAAAGACTCCTCAAATTGAATACTTGATTCGGTTGCTCTCGGATAAGTATAAAGTCGCAACATTAAGCAGGGGTTATAAAAGACAATCCGAAGGATTTGTTTTGGCTAATTCAAATTCAAATGCTTTAGAATTGGGTGATGAACCGTTTCAGTTTTATCAAAAATTCAAAAACATTCAGGTAGCAGTTGATGCCAACAGAAAGAATGGAATCGAGCATTTGCTTTCCAATTCGAATTCTCCAGAGGTTATTTTATTGGATGATGCTTTTCAGCACAGAAAGGTGAAAGCAGGGTTTTATATCATGCTTACTTCTTATGGTGATTTGTACTGCAATGATTTTATGTTGCCCACCGGAAATTTAAGAGAGAGTAGAAGTGGAGTGCAAAGAGCCAATATTGTTATTGTCACAAAATGCCCATCAAATCTTTCTTTGAAAGATCAAAAAGCAATAAAAAAACAACTGAATCTCTCTTCAAATCAAAGTTTGTTCTTTACCTTTATTGACTATGATGATGTAGTTTATTCCGACGAAAAAACGATAAAAGTTACAGAAGTAAAAAGTATGGATAAAATACTTTTGGCGGGGATAGCGAAGCCCGAATCGTTTTTTGCCCATTTGAAAAAAGAAAATGACGAATGTTTGACTTTTGCAGATCATCATCATTTTAGCGAAAGCGAATTGCAGGAAATTAAGAAAAAAGCAGGAGATAAGATTATTGTAACAACCGAAAAAGATTATGTGCGTTTGAAAGGAAGTATTTTAAGTAAACAGCTATATTTTTTACCTATAAAAAGTTCGTTTCTTTCAGATGGTGATAATTTTGATAAAAATATTTTGAAGTATGTGGGAGAAAGTACAAGAAACCGTTAGTTATATAAAAGCTAAAATAAATTTCACGCCTGAATTTGGTGTGATTTTGGGGTCTGGATTGGGCGGATTTACGGATGACATTATAATTGAATATACATTGCCGTATGAGGAAATTCCAAATTTTCCCATTTCGACTGTTCAAGGACATAAAGGGGCTTTAGTTTTTGGAACTATTGGTGGTAAAAAAGTGGTGGCCATGCAAGGGCGTTTTCATTTTTACGAAGGATATTCCATGAAAGAGGTGACTTTTCCGGTTCGTGTGATGAAGTATTTGGGTATTGAAAAGTTAATAGTTTCCAATGCCTCTGGAGGTGTAAATCCGAATTACAAAGTGGGTTCGATTGTGATTATTAAAGATCATATCAATTTTATGCCAGAGCATCCTTTGCGAGGGAAAAACGATGAACGTTTTGGGCCAAGGTTTGTGAATATGAGCCAACCGTATTCTGTTGAAATGATTGCTAAGGCAAAAGAAATAGCACAAGAATTAAGTATTGAAGTTCATGATGGGATTTATTTTGGACTGCAAGGACCAACATTTGAAACCTTATCTGAATATAGAATGGTTAAGATTATGGGTGCCGATTGTGTAGGAATGTCAACGGTTCCGGAGGTAATTGTGGCTCGTCATATGGAATTGGAAACGTTTGGTGTTTCTATTATCACTGATATGGGAGATGCCGAAAGTATACTGACTATTTCGCATGATGAGGTTTTGGCGGCAGCGAAAAATGCAGAACCCCAATTGCGTAAGCTTATCAAAGAATTGATTGTAAGGGATTAGGAATTGGTTATGTTTTGGGCAATAATGGAGTAAAAATCTTCGGCTACAAATGGTTTTGTGATTACATCTGTCATGCCAAAAGAAAGTAACATTTCCCTGTTTTCATTTAATGAAATAGCTGTAAGGGCAAGTATAGGGGTTTTGGTGTCAAACTCCCTAATTTGTTGTGTTGCGATTGTACCGTTGATTCCCAACAAATGAACATCCATTAAGACCATGTCGAATGCTTTGCTTTTTAGTATTTGAATAGCCTCTTCACCATTGTCTAAAATGGTACATTTCATCGCTTTATTTGTCAACATTTTTTTGGTAATCATTTGGTTGATTTTGTTGTCTTCAACCACCAATATTTTTTTGTCTTTGAAGATTTCTGGATTGTAATTTTTGATTACAACTTTATTTAGCAAAGGTTTGCTGTCTACTTTGAAATTCAATTCAAAAGAAAAAGTAGAGCCTTCACCAACAATGCTTTTCAGCCTTATTCGACCTCCTAAGATACGAACCAATTTTTTCACAATGGTTAATCCTAATCCCGTACCTCCAAATTTTCTATTGATTTCTACGGATCCTTGTGAGAAACTTTCGAAGACTGTTTTTAATTTATCTTCCGGAATTCCAATACCCGTATCAATGATTTGGAAAAAGATAGTAGCATTTTCATTTTGATAATTTCTTAACCGGGCAAATACACTGACTGTTCCATTATTGGTAAATTTCAGTGCATTATTGATTAAATTCATGAAAATTTGAGACAGTTTTGTGGGGTCGCCTATTAAATTTTCAGGTATAGCAGAATCTATTTTGAGAATGAATTTATTGTTGTTTATAGTGGCAATTTCTTTGAGCGAGTTTTGGATATCTCCCAATAATTGTTTGAGATTAAAATTAATGTATTCTATTTCTAATTTATTGGATTCAATTTTATTTATTTCTAAGATATCATTGATAAAGTTAGTTAAGTAGTTGCCTGAAAATTTTAATGAAGACAAATAATGCATCTGTGATTTTTTTGGATGTTCTTCCAATAATAGGTGCGTAATTCCATTGATTGCATTTAATGGTGTTCGGAGCTCGTGACTCACTGTAGATAGAAATTCAGATCTTGCTTTTGAAGCCTCTTCGGCTTTGTTCTTGGCCGCAATTAATTCATTGTTTTTTTCTTTCAATAATGAATTGGTTTGATTACGAATGATGTTGTTCTTATAAAGTGATAAACTCAAAAGTGATAAAATTGAAATAATTGCAATAGCCAAAATACTGATGAGCTTGGAAAATTTATCTGCTTTTTCCTTTTCTCTATTTTCTTTTTCAATTAATAATTCTTCTTTTTTTCGTTGAGATTCTTTAAAAGTTTCATAGTCGTTAGTGCCAAGTTTTTCTTCATTTGCAAGCACTATGCTTTCCTTTAGATTCAGGTGTTTTTTTAAGTAGGTATAGGCGGTAGATTTGTCCAGTAATTTGTCATAAACCAAGCTTAAGGCCAATAAAATATTAGACTTTTGATTTAGGTTTTTAGTTTCCTTATTTAATTCTAAAGCTCGGTTGAAGTAATTCAGAGCCAGGTTATATCTATTGTTGGCAGCTTCAATTGTTCCCATTTGATAAAAGGCTTCGGCTTTTGAATTTGTTAAGTCAGGACTGTCTGGTTTTGCAATAATATCGTTAAAAAGGATTGAGGCCAATGCAGTGTCGCCCCTTAATTTTGAAAGTACTCCTTTTTGTAGTCTGATCAGATCCGCCTTATCCTTTATTTTTAATTTTTTTTGAATTTCTTCGGTTTTGAGAATAGAACTTTCAGCAAGGATGTAGTTTTTTCTCTCTACGCAGGACAAGCTTATATAGTAATAGGCAAGAGCGACTTTATCGTTGGGCTTTTTGGAAATACTGTTAAATAATACAATACTTTTGCTTAATAATTCGATAGCATCATTATGGAGGTTTAGGTCAAAATATATTTTACCTAAGTTGAATGTTTGCGAAGCTTGTGCCTCAATATTTTTATTTTTTTTGCAATAATCGATTGATTTTTGAGTGTATGATAAACCCTCTTTATAATTATTGTTTTTAATATTCTCGCTCGCTAATTTAGAGTAATAAGTAACGCTGTCTACTTTATTCTCTATTTGAGAATAGAGCAGTGAATGAAAAAAAACAGTAAATAATAAAAAGTGTTTCATGTTTGATGGAAATTTTTATTATTATTTAACAATAAAATCAAATCAATGATTCTGGAGGAATACCCAATTTCATTATCATACCAACCAACTACTTTTACCATTTTATCGATTACGGATGTAAGTTGTGAATCAAATATACATGAATTTTTATTACCAATTACATCTACTGATACAATAGGGTCATCTGTATATTCTAGAATTCCTTTCAAATTGGTTTGTGAGGCCAACTTAAAAGCGTTGTTTATCTCTTGTATGGTAACCGGTTGTTTTACATTAAAAGTAATATCAGTCAATGAACCATCGGGAACAGGTACTCGAATTCCGCAGCCGCCCATTTTGCCATCCAGAGATGTGAAAATTTTAGTTAACGCTTTTGCTGCTCCAGTTGTTGTTGGGACAATGGATTGACTTGCTCCTCTTGCCCTGCGTAAATCTTTATGAGGTTGATCATGTAAACTTTGATCGGTAGTGAAAGAGTGAATAGTAGTAATGTAGGCTTGTTCAATTCCGCAAAGCTCTTCAATCACTTTAATCATTGGTGCCGCATTGTTGGTGGTGCAACTGGCATTGGAAATAATGGTTTCTGTTCCGTCAAGAATGGATTCATTAACCCCTAAGACTACAGTTTTTATATTGTCCACTTCTGATGGGGCTGAAAGAATTACTCTTTTGGCGCCTGCTAAAATATGAGCATTTATCTCCTCAAAAGTTTTGTATTTACCGGTAGACTCTACAACAAAATCAATGTTAATGCTTTTCCAATCAAGATTTGGGATGCTTTTTTCGTGGAAAAATAAAAAGTGTTTTCCATCAACCACAATTCCTTTTTCATCATGGCTTACTGCAACGGGTAAAACACCATGAATGCTATCGTATTTTACTAAATGAGCCATTGTTTTTTTATCTGCAATGTCATTTATGGCAACTACTTCTATAGTGGGATGGTTTAAAAGCAAGCGGAATAAATTTCGCCCAATTCTTCCAAATCCATTAATCGCGATTCTTGTTTTCAATTTCTCGTTGATTTGTTTAACCGTTTAATCGTTTAACCGGTTTGACAATTAAACGATTAAACTTTTTTATAAAATATGTTTTTGTGCCTTGTAAGAAGATCTAACCAATGGACCACTTTCTACATGGCGGAATCCTAACTCCAAACCGTATTTTTCATATTTCTCGAATTGATCTGGTGTTATGAATTCTTTTACGGGAAGATGTTTTTTACTAGGTTGTAAATATTGACCAATAGTAACAATGTCAACATTGGCTGCACGTAAATCACGCATAGTTTGAAAAACTTCTTCTTCTTGTTCGCCAAGACCCAGCATAATTCCAGACTTAGTTCGGTTGATTCCTTTTTCTTTTAGGTATCTCAAAACTTCGAGACTTCGGTCGTATTTGGCCTGTATACGTACTTCGCGAGTTAGTCTTCTAACGGTTTCCACGTTATGTGAAACCACTTCAGGATTGGCTTCTACGATACGGTCAATGTTTCTTTCGATCCCTTGGAAATCAGGAATTAATGTTTCTAGCGTTGTGTTTGGATTCATTCTGCGAATGGCTTTTACAGTTTCAATCCATATAATTGAACCGCCATCTTTCAAATCATCTCTATCAACACTTGTGATTACTGCATGTTTAATATTCATGATTTTTATAGAACGAGCAACTTTTTCAGGTTCATCCCAATCTACGGTTTCCGGTCTTCCGGTTTTTACACCGCAAAAACCACAAGAACGCGTACATACATTTCCTAAAATCATAAATGTTGCAGTTCCTTCTCCCCAGCATTCACCCATATTTGGGCAGCTTCCGGAAGTACAAATTGTATTTAGGCTATATTTATCTACCAAACCGCGAAGCTCAGTGTATTTTTGTCCTATTGGAAGTTTTACCTTCAACCATTTTGGTTTAGCTACGCTCGATTCGGCTCCGCCTCGAGTTCCAACGGGTAATGTATTATCTAAAACAGTTTCCATATTTCAATTTTCAGAGTACAAAGATAAGCAATGTAGTTTTAGAATTCGAACTCACTATTTGCGAATTTTGATAAAACTTGTTTGGTAATCAAGTCAATTTTTCGATTTTCGCATTAAAAGAGTTTTTTTAGAGAAATATAATTTAGGGGTTTATAGTGTTAAATTTTGAATATTAAATAAAACAGGATTCTGTAATTTTTAAAGTTGTACTATATTTGCGCTTTAAAAAAAATAAAATAAAAGATGAATAGAAAATCATTATTATTGGGTGCTTTTTCAATATTGTTTGGGTTGTCTGCAGCCCAAGCACAAATTAATTTTGGAGAGAGAGCATTGAGTGCTGTTCAAAAAGGAATGACAGGATTTACTTTTACCGATGCGGATGCTGCCGCATTGTCAAAACCGGCCGTTGACAAAATGGATGCCGAAAACAAAGTGGCAGGACCGACTGATCCTTATGCTATCCGTTTGGCTAAAGTTTTTGGAAAATATACAAAAGGGGAGTTTTATACGTTGAATTATAAAGTGTACCTTACTAAGGACGTCAATGCTTTTGCAACGGCTGATGGCAGTGTACGTGTTTTTTCAGGTTTGATGGATGTAATGGATGACAACGAATTAATAGCGGTAATTGGTCATGAAATCGGACATGTTAATAACCATGATTCCAGAGATGCTATGAAAGCTTTGTATCAAAAAGAAGCTTTGATTGATGCTGCAGCTTCTCAATCTACTAAAGTTGCTGCTGTTACAGATAGCCAACTGGCTAAAATTGGTAGTGCAATGATTGATAGTAAATACAGCCGTAAGCAAGAATCTGAAGCCGATTTGTTTGCGTATGAATTTATGAAAAAAAATGGGTACGATGTAAATGCTGAGGAATCTGCTTTTAGAATATTAGCAAAAATGAGTGAAGGTGCTCAAAGTTCGTTTATAGATCAAATGATGAGCTCACATCCTGATTCCAATTTAAGAGCGGATGAAGCCAAAGCTAGGGCTGAAAAGGATGGTTTGTATAAGCCTTATGTGAAAAAGCCAGCAGTGACAACTCCTGTAAAGAAAACTACAACGACAAAAAAGAAGACCACAACTAAAAAGAAATAATAAATTTTCTTTATTGTCGAGTCTATAAAAAGAGAAAGCTGAACCTCAAAAGTTCAGCTTTCTCTTTTTTTTTATAATAAGTGAAATTAATTTGGTTGAATTGTGATAGGTAAATTATAAGAAGTTCTAACTGCTTTGCCTTCAAACATGCCTGGTGACCATTTGGTTTTTAAAGATTTTAAAACACGAATGGCTTCAGCTCCAAGGCCATAACCGGGGTCTTTTAAAACTTTTATGTCTGTCATGCTTCCGTCTTTTTCAATAACAAAAGAAACACTTACTCGGATTGCGTTTTCGCTGTCTATTTCGGGTTTTTCAAAATTATTACCCACATAAGTGTAGAACTTTTTGATTCCGCCCGGAAATTCGGGCATTTTATCAACCATATTGCTTGTTAGGATCGTGTTCTCAGTAATGCCGGGGCTGCTTGCAACAGCTGTGCCTGTTGAAGGGGTTGTTCCTACTCCTGAACCAGCTACTCCCGATGTGTTATCGCTAGGATTGGTTTTTAGATCGATGTTGGATGCAATATCCTTTGGGGTTGCTGCATCAGGATGAACGATTTGTGGATTTATAAGTTGTGCATCGGTGTTGGTGTTCTGTGTAATTGGTTTTTTAGCTTGAGGCATAGGTTCTTCAACTTTTGCTTGAGGCGGTACATAAGGGGTGAAATCCGCGACTACAACTGGAGGTAAGTCTGGGACTAATGATGGAATCCGATGTTCCGGATTTAGATAATTATAAACCATTGGTATACTAATGGCCGCAGTCAAAAGTGATACTCCCATAAAGAGCGCAAAAAAGGATGTCTTGGTGTTTTCTTGGCGTAAATGATACGCGCCATACTCTTTGTTTCTGTTTTCGAATACAAGGTTAATCCAGCTAGTTTCGAAGATGTTTGATTTAGACATAATTCATGGATTTAATGGTTAAGTAATAATTAAATCATAAGCTAAAGTGGTTTTAGTTTCTAACGCAAATAACAGGAAATTTATTATGTATGAATGTGGTTATTTTTTAACAGAATTGTTAAATAGATATTGTTAAAGGTAAATATAAAAATATTTATTGAATATAACTATGATTATTTAACAAATTAAGTTCTGTTAATGCAAGTGACTTTTAAAGATTCTAATGCAGTTGGGGAGTGTGTTTTTCCGAGTATTGTTTAATAAGATCTTTTGATGAAATTATCTTCTGTTTTGGATAATTTCAGAAAGTAATTTTTTGGCACGAAGTAATTTGATCTTTACATTGCTTAGTGGCTCGTCTATTTTATTGGCGATTTCCTGGTAACTCATTTCCTGAAAATAACGTAGCTGAATCACTTCCTGATAATGAGGTTTCAATTCTTTGATGAATTGTAATAGTTGCGAAAGATTTTGTTCGGTAATTAAAACGTCTTCAGCTGATGGAGTAGTGTCGGCTACATTATAGGCCGTTTGGTCTTGCTCATCTGTAATTTCAATAAAAAGGCTTGATTTTTTTTTGCGGATTAAATCGATATGAACATTCTTGGCAATCGAAATCAACCAAGTATTGAATTGAAATTCCGAGTTGTATGTGGCTATTTTGTCAAATGCCTTAGAAAAAGTTTCAATGGTAATATCTTCCGCCGTGGTTTCGTTTTCAGTGCGTTTTAGCATGAAACCGTACACCTCATTCCAATAGTAATCCAATAGAAAAGTAAAGGCAACTTGATTTCCTTTTTTCGCTTTTTCTATTTGTTTGCTTATTTCCAATTCGCAGGTTTTGAGAAGATATTGGTTATAAAGATATTAATTTGAGTGAATATAAGTATAATTTCTATAATAGGATACCAATACATCACATCTTTTTCTTTTAATTTTCCTGCGGCAAATCCAATAACAATCCAAGTAATTAAATATCGAGAACCAATAAGGCTTAATACCAATATCCATTGAAACTGAAAAGCTAACAAGACTATCGGTAATAACAGAAACAACAATTGGGAGCTGAAGAAAACCCCTAGTTGTATTTTGTCAAATGCTTTGTAATGTTTGGCAGTGGCAACATGTCTCCTTTTTTGAGTAAACCAATCTTTAAAAGTGGTTTTTGGAGCTGAATACGTGAAGCTTTCGGGAGAATAAGCAATTGTTGTATTGTCTGAATCTGCTGCTTGATTGATGAATAAATCATCATCTCCAGAGCGTACTTGGATATGATCGATAAAGCCGTTTACATTGAAAAATTCTTCTTTTTTGTAGGCTAAATTACGACCCACGCCCATATAAGGCTTACCCATTTTTGCCCAAGAAAAATATTGCGTGGCGGTAAGTAAAGTTTCGTATCGGATTATTTTGTTCAAAAAAGAATTGGCTATTTTTTCATAACCTCCATAACCTAAAACAATGGTTCTTTGTTTTGTAAACTGGGAGCTCATAGCTGTTATCCAATCTTTGGAAGTAGGGTAACAATCAGCATCAGTAAATAACAGATATTCTTTTTTTGCGGCTTTGATACCTAGCGTTAAAGCATATTTTTTATTTCCCCAAAAAGCCTCGTTATTTTTTACTTTAACCAAGCGAATATTAGGGTATTGTTTCTCAAATTCTTCAAAAATCTCTAAAGTATTATCTCTGGAAGCATCATCAATCAAAACGATTTCAAAATCTGGATAATTTTGTTCAGCCAATAAAGGGACGTATTTAATAACGTTTTCTTCTTCGTTTTTGGCACAAACAATTACAGAAATTGGAATGTTTTTGGCTTCAATTTCCTGTGCTCTGGCAAAAGAAAATTTACCAAAAACAATTAGATAGTAAAAAAGTTGAATGACAACTATTGCAATAAAAAAATATAAAGTAAAGGTTAGCATCATTGTATTTTTTTGGCTTTTAAAAACGATTGCAAATGTAAGTAAAGGTTTTGAAATAAAGCATGCAAAATTTGACGAAGTTATTTTGGTATTTTTCAAGGCAAAAAATATTTGAATAGCAGGGCTATTGAAAGATTTTTTAACGAAGAAAAAGGGCAAAAGAACGAGGGAAGTTGTATGGTTTATTTTGAAACATTTACTGAATAGCAATTGTCAATTATCAATATAAAATCAGTAATTACTTTCTATATTTAGCCATTTCTTTTGCTACAGCCATAGATTGAGGGTTTTCTGTTTTTTCTAATTCGGAAATAATATTCGAATAATTTTTGTCATCTCGGTTTTGTGACATTTTATTTTGCGCTTGTATTTCTTCTATTTTAATTTCAAAAGCTACAATTCCACGGGTCTGCATCATCGTTTTCTTTGATAAATCAGCGACTCGAACGGGACATTTGGAGTTTTGTTCGTATTTGTCCACTAATTTGGTCAATGAATTAATAACGGCATCTCCTTCAATGATTTTTATCTTTCCATAAACATGAACTGCTGTGTAATTCCAAGTGGGAACATTCTCATGATCGTACCAAGATGGAGAAATATAGGAGTGAGGCCCTGTAAATACAGCCAAAACCTGGTTATCCGATTCAAATGCTGTCCACTGCGGGTTCTCTTTTGATATATGTCCCATTAAAACTTCTTCTCCTGCTATATTGATTTCCAGTTCCAATGGAATATGGGTTGCCCATAATTTTCCATTGGTTTGATTGATTAGAATACCAAAAGCATTTGCTTTTAGAAAGGTTCTGATGGCTTCTTTATCTTCATTTTTATATAAATCAGGAATGTACATATTTGTAATTTTAGATTGAGGATTAACGATTTTTGATTTTAGATAGAAAGTAGATAATAGTTAATTGAGTGTTGCTAGCTGTGTTTTCTATTTTCTGAATTCTGCAATCTGAATTCTGCAATCTATATTATATTAACTTCGGCTTCAATGTGTATGCCAAATGTATTGAAAACAGTGTCTTGGACAGTTTTGGAAACATCCAAAATTTCTTGTCCTGTTGCTCCTCCGTAATTCACTAAAACTAATGCTTGATTTTTATGGACTCCGGCATCTCCAAAACGTTTTCCTTTCAAACCGGCTTGTTCAATCAACCAACCTGCAGGGACTTTAACTTCTGTTTCTGAAATATCAAAGAATCTCATTTCTGGAAAATTTTGATGGATTTTCTCAAAATCAGTTTTTAAAAGTATTGGGTTTTTGAAAAAACTGCCACTGTTTCCTAATTCGGCAGGATCAGGTAATTTACTTTTTCTAATGGCTATTACCGCATTGCTCACGTCTTTTAAGCCAGGAGTTGTAATATTGTTTTTTGCTAATTCGGCGGTGATATCTCCGTACGAAGTATTTATTTTATGATTTTGTTTCGTGAGTTTGAAAACTACAGAAGTAATGATGTATTGGTCTTTTACCTCGTTTTTGAAAACACTTTCCCGGTATCCAAAATTACATTCTTCCTTAGTGAAAGTTCTTATTTCCTGATTTTCGATATTTATCGCGTCGCAGGAAACAAAAGTATCTTTGATTTCAGTGCCATAAGCACCAATGTTTTGTACTGGCGTTGTGCCAACATTGCCCGGAATGAGAGACATGTTTTCGAGCCCGCCAAAGTTTTGATCTATTGCCCAAAGCACAAATTGATGCCAATTTTCACCTGCTTGACTTTCTACCCAAACATAATCGGCATCTTCTTTCAGTATTTTTTTTCCTTTTAAGTCAATATGGATCACTAGAGCTTCGATATTTTTTGTCAAAAGCATATTGCTTCCTCCTCCAAGAACGAATTTCTTTTGGTTTTTGTTTTGTTCCAAAATGCATTTCAATTCAGATACGCTGTGAACGGCAACAAATTGTTCGGCTTTGGCTTCAATGCCAAATGTATTGTAGTTTTTTAAAGAAAAATTATTTAAAATCTCCATAAAGAATTGTAGTTAAGTAGTGTTTACCTTTGGATTTATTCTGAATATAAAGCTCTGTCGATAAAATTATTGAAAGGTTTCAATACTAGCATTTTTTCTGTCATTATGGACACGAAATCTTTTTGAGTAACCAGTTTTGTATCGAAAGGTTGAGTGGCTGTAAAGCTTTTCAATTTCAAAAATTCAATGGCTGGATCTTCTTTATCGTAGCCTTTTGGCGGATTTTTTAAGGTCGAATTCTCGTCCCTGTTCAGATTTTGATAAATGGATTTAAACTTTTTGTCACTTAAAATTTCCTGTAAATCATCATAGAAAAAGTGAATTTCTTTTCTGATTTTTTGGAGTTGGTCAGGCTGTGGGCAATACAATCCACCGCCTACAAAGCATTTTCCATTTTCTATATGTAGATAATATCCTGAGGCTTCTGCATTTTTGGCTCCTGCGGATATCCAAACACCTAAATTCGTTTTGTAGGGAGATTTGTCTTTGGCAAACCTGACGTCCCTGTTGATTCTAAAGGTGCAGTTTTTGACTTCCAACATTTCCAATGAAGGGTCAAGTGGTTTTAGTGTGTCAAGAAAAGAAGCGACCAATTGATGGTAATCTTTCTTTACGGCTTCATAGCGTTTTTTGTTTTCAAGGAACCAATCACGATTGTTGTTGGCTTTTAAATCTTCGAGAAATTGTAAAGTGTCTTTTGAGAGCATAGGCCGGATTATTGCAATTGGTTTTTTAAATCTTCTTCACTAACGAATCCTGATTTTTGCCATTTGATTACTTTATTTTCATACAATACTAACGTAGGAAGTTCACTGATTTTCAATTCTTGCATAATAGTTTTATTTTCGTCGGCATTTAGTCGTATGACAACAACTTTGTCTGCCATTTCTTTTTGCATTTTTAGGATATAAGGCTCCATTTTTTTGCAGGGAGCACACCAAGGTGCGTAAAAATTCACTAACACTTTCTTGTCGGATTTTAATAATTCCGCATATTCCTGAGGGCAAACACCAATGATTTTTGTGTCCGGTTTTGCTAATCCTGCAGCCTCCCATTTGAGCATTCCTCCATCAAGATTGTATACAGTTGTAAAGCCCAATTCGGCTAATTTTTCGGATGCTTTGATGCTTCTCCCTCCACTTTTGCAATATACAAAAACGGGTTTTGTTTTGTCGTATTTGTCTGTTCTTAAAACAAAACTATCACTAAGCCAGTTTACATTGTCTGAGTTTTCGATATGTCCCGTTGCATATTCCTCGGGTGTGCGAACATCTAGGATTTGGGCATTAGGAGTTGCTTTTATTTTTTCTGAATACGAAGCGACATCAACGGTTTTGACGGCTGGTGATGTTTGTGCGTTGCAGGAAAATACCAGAAAACAGATAACGAATAAATATAGGTGATTAATTTTCATCGGGGTGTAAGTATTAATATTTGTGTAAAATTAAGCATTTTTTGCTTTTTTGAATCTTTAAGTAATCTTAAATAAAAGTTACAAATTGAAAATAGTATAACTCTGAAGCGTCGATTTTACGATTACTTCTGTGCGTTCGGGATGTGTGTCTGATATAAAAAGTTGTCCAAAGGTGTCGTTGTTGACCATTTCGATGATTTTAGACACTCGATTTTCGTCTAATTTATCGAAGATATCGTCAAAAAGCAGAATGGGTTTTACACCACTTTGTTTTTTTAGGAATTCAAATTGTGCAAGTTTTAAGGCAATCAAAAATGATTTTTGCTGTCCTTGTGAACCAAATTTCTTGATTGGATAATTGTCGATTTCAAAAGAGAGGTCGTCTTTATGAATTCCCGTGCTGGTGTATTGCAGCATTCGGTCTTTGTTGATGCTTTGCTGTAAGAGCGTCAGTAAATCATTTTCGAATAAATGGCTTTCATAAATCAATTGTACCGATTCCTGCGAACCTGTTATGTTGTGATGATGAAAGTTGAAAATAGGAATGAACTCAGCGATGAAAGCTTTTCTTTTTTCGAAAATGGATTGGCCAAATTCGGTTAGCTGTTCATTATATATTGATAAGGTATCGTTGTCATAAGTATGGTTCAGTGCAAAATACTTCAGCAAAGCATTGCGCTGACTCATTACTTTTTGATATTGGATGAGTTGCTGCAGATAGTGTGGATCCAATTGGGAAATCACGCTGTCCATAAACTTTCTTCGGGTTTCGCTTCCTTCTACAATTAAATCTCTGTCGGCTGGCGAAATAATGACCAACGGAATGAACCCGATGTGGTCTGAGAATTTATCGTAGGCTTTTCCGTTGCGTTTGAGTATTTTTTTTTGGCCTTTTTTGAGACTGCAGACAATTTGTTCGGTTCTTTCGTTCTTTTCAAATTCGGCGTCAATTACAAAAAACTCTTCGCCGTGTTTGATGTTTTGAACTGCTAAAGGATTGAAATAACTTTTTCCATACGACAAATGATAGATGGCATCCAGTACATTGGTTTTTCCGATGCCGTTTTTGCCAACAAAACAATTTATTTTGCTGTCAAATTCGAAATTGGCTTCGGAAAAGTTTTTGTAATTGAATAACGATATTTTTTTTAAATACATCTGAAGTTCTTGCTGGAATTGTTGACTTTGAAGCCTTTTTTTGGACGGTTTCTAAGAGGGTGCAAATTATTGAAAAATATCGATATAAAAGATGGGAAATTGTGTTTTCATTTTTTTACTACGACCGTTCGCTTGCGTGAGGGACAGGAGCAAGCTACCGAAGTAGCGCGGATGGCCCGACAGCAGCTAGGAAAAAGGGCGCTGACGACAAAGTGAATAGCCCTTTTTTCTAGTTGGTGGCACGCCCTGATTATTCGGATATTAGGGGGTGTTTTTTCAGTAAAAATAAGGGATTAAAAATATTTTTCTAAATTTTAATATAAAATTCATTTTTTTTACGTGCATTAGAATAAAAATTTTATTTTTGCCGTTCACTAAATTAAATTTTAAATGGCTACTTACAGTAAAAGAGGATATAAAACACCAAAAGAAAAGGAAGTAAAAGACGATGCAGTTGAAAATGTATTGATTGACGAAAAAGACAGCGCTACGGCTGAGGTTTTTTCGAAATTAGACGAAACAGCTTCTAAAACAGAAGACTGGGTTGCTAAGAATCAAAAAATTATAATTGGGGTTGTTGGTGCTATTACATTGGTAACTGTTGGATATTTTGCTTATCAAAAATTTATCGCTAATCCTAAAGAGGACGATGCTGCCAACGAAATGTTTGTTGCTCAATCTAACTTTGAAAAAGCGACTAACGGTGTTGCAAGTGATTCATTGTACAAATTGGCATTGAACGGGTCTGAAGGTAAATTTGGATTTGTAAAAATCGCTGATGAATATTCTGGAACAGCTGCTGGAAACTTGGCTAACTATTATGCTGGAATTGCTTACTTGAATACAGGTAAATATGATGAAGCGATTACTTATTTAGGTAAATTCAGTTCAAATGATTTGATGTTGAGTGCTTTGGCAAAAGGAGCAATCGGAGATGCTTACTCTCAAAAAAATCAACCAAAAGAAGCTTTGGAAAACTATATTAAAGCAGTTGAAGCTAGCAAAAATGACTTCACTACTCCACGTTTCTTGATGAAAGCAGGTAAAGTTGCTTTGGCATTAGGAAATAAAGCGGATGCTTTGAAATACTTCACTGATATTAAAGAAAACTACGAAAACGCACCTGAAGCTGCAACAGTGGATGGTTTGATAGGTTTAGCACAATAATAGAAAGATTTAAGATTGTTTGATTTTTGATTACAAAACTCTATCTTTAATATCTGAAATCTAAATTCTAAAATTAAATGGCAACCGTAAATAAAAATTTATCGGATTACGATAAAAACACAGTCCCAAACGCGAAAGACTTTCGCTTTGGGATTGTTGTTTCAGAATGGAATGATACTATCACAGAAGGGCTTTATAATGGAGCGCTTACTGCTTTGTTGGAAAATGAAGTGCCTCCGCATCACATTATCCGTTGGAATGTTCCTGGGAGTTTTGAGTTGATATATGGTTCTAAAAAAATGTTGCAAACTCAAAATGTAGATGCTGTAATTGCCATTGGATGTGTGATTCAAGGGCAAACCAAACATTTTGATTTTGTATGCGAAGGAGTAACTCAAGGGATTAAAGATTTGAATGTTCAAACCGATGTTCCTGTTATTTTCTGTGTATTGACAGATGATACTATGCAACAATCTATTGACAGAAGTGGTGGTATTCACGGAAACAAAGGAACAGAAGCAGCAATAGCGGCCATTAAAATGGCTTATATTCGTCAGCAAGCTTCGTTGTCTCACCAAATTGATAATCAACATTTATTATCTGCAGGTGCTTTGCGAATTGAAAATCAACCTTTGCAGATAGAAGAATAAAAAATAAAATAAAATTTCTAATGACCTATACTTTTCGTTGAATTGTATAGGTTTTTTTTATGACTATATGCGACTGTCACATCTGCTACTGATTTTTTTATAAATTGTATTGCAATATTAAAACACATTTTTTGAGTGATGAGGAGCCATTTTTTTTATGCTTTTTTTGTGATTTCCGAAAATTTACGGAATCTTCTTAATTGTTATATTTGATGCTAAACGTTTTAAAACTGAAAATGATAATTTCGATTGTAAATAGATATTCACTGGTTCTTTTGTTGTTTGTATTTGTATTCTGTCATGCACAAGGAATTATTGATGAAGGCTTGAAAAAAGAGTTGGACGGGATTTACAAATCGGACCAAATTCTTCGAGAATATATCGATTCAGAAACTACCGATAGCAGAAAGTTGCAGATTCTTAACGAAACTGGTTACTCCAATGACGATTTGGCAAATGGCAAGGTATATATGATACTGAATAAGCGAGATTCCATTAATCTTATTCGGATTGAGGAAATTATTGCAAAGTTTGGTTATCCTGGAAAAACATTGGTTGGAGAACCAACAAATGAAGCGGCTTGGTATGTAATTCAGCACAGTAAAAAAATAGCAGATTATTTCCCAATGATTCAGGAAGCGGGAGCAAGCAACGAAATACCTTTTACCAAAGTGGCCATGATGCACGACAGAATGCTGATGCAGGAAGGGAAGGAACAGCTTTATGGAACGCAAGTGTCGGGACAGTATATTCTAAACGCAGCAACAGGGAAGAAGGAGTTTTGGTATTGTGTTTGGCCTATTTTAAACGCGGAATCCGTAAATGAATTAAGGAAAGAAGCGGGGTTTACCAACACTGTTGAAGAGTATGCAAAAAGCATGGGAGTAGAATATAAACGCTATACACTTGCTGAAATAAAGCAATTAACAATAAAAGAATAATAGCATTATTGTTGGTTTTAAAAGGGTTAGCTTTCGATTTAAATTTGCTTTTTTTTATGAGTGTCAAAGAGCTAAAACCCAACAGAAATTCATTAAATTTGTCCTCCTTGATTTTAATTATTATTTAAAATCTGAAATTTACAATCCTAAATCTAAAATTTTTCAATGTCGAGTATAATTCAATTGCTTCCTGATCATGTTGCCAACCAAATTGCCGCTGGTGAAGTGGTGCAAAGACCTGCTTCAGTAGTAAAAGAACTACTGGAAAATGCAGTGGATGCAAAAGCAACAGACATTAAGTTGATTATTAAAGATGCCGGGAAGTCATTGGTACAAGTTATTGATAATGGCTCGGGGATGAATGTTACTGATGCACGTATGTGCTTTGAGCGTCATGCTACTTCCAAGATTCGCCAAGCCGAAGATTTATTTTCATTGCATACCAAAGGGTTTCGTGGAGAAGCATTGGCCTCTATTGCGGCGATTGCCCACATGGAAATGAAAACCAAATTGGAGCAGGAAGAATTAGGAACTCACATCGTTATTGAAGGAAGTAAATTCATGTCCCAAGATGTGGCGGTTTTGCCAAAAGGAACTTCATTTGCTGTCAAAAACTTATTTTTTAATATCCCCGCAAGACGTAATTTCCTGAAATCGGATACGGTTGAATATCGCCATATAATTGATGAATTTCAACGCGTTGCTTTGGCGCATCCTAAAATTCATTTTACGTTTTACCACAATGGTAGTGATATGTACAATTTGCCACCGTCGAGTTTAAGGCAGCGAATTGTTAACTTTTTTGGTGGAAAAACCAATGAAAAATTAGTTCCTGTTGTAGAAGATACAGAGATGATGAATATTCAGGGTTTTGTAAGTAAACCTGAATTTGCCAAAAAGAATAGGGGAGAGCAGTTTTTCTTTGTCAATGACCGTTTCATAAAAAGTCCCTATTTGCATCATGCTGTTATGGCTGCTTATGAAGGGATTTTGAAAGATGGTTCACAACCCAGTTATTATTTGTATTTAACGGTTCCGCCAAATACAATCGATATCAATATACATCCCACAAAAACCGAAATCAAGTTTGATAATGAAAGTGCAATGTATGCTATTCTAAGAGCTTCGATAAAACATAGTTTGGGGCAGTTTAATGTGGCTCCTGTTTTGGATTTTGAAAGGGATGCTAATTTGGACACGCCTTACCATTATAAAAATCTAGACGCGGAGGTGCCAACTATCCAAATAGACACAAATTTTAATCCTTTTGCAGAAGATAAACCCAATAAGCTTTTTTCGACATATAAAAAAGCGGAACCAACAGCCAGTTGGGAGAGTTTGTATGTGGGAGTGAAACACGATACAGCTGTTGTTTCAGGCGGTAGCGAATTTGCTTCCAGCAACAACGATTATTCTTTTGAGAACAATGAATTTACTTTTGAAAACGAAGAGGTAACTTCATCGTTATTCGATGATGAGGAAGTGGAACAAACGGTCCATAAAACGTATCAAATACATAAAAAATACATAGTTTCTCCTATAAAATCCGGAATGGTGATTGTGGATCAAAGTAGAGCTCATCAGCGTGTTTTGTACGAACAATTTCTAGTGAATATGACAGTTCAGCATGCATCAAGTCAGCAATTGTTATTTCCTATTAATTTGTTTTATTCAGCAACCGAAATGGAACTTATTGCGGAACTTCAACAGTCGTTAGTCAATACGGGTTTTGTTTTTGAGGAGTCTAACTCTGACCATGTCGTGATTTCGGGAATTCCTGTGAATATTACCGAGAGCGAAGTTGCAGCTGTTTTAGATCAGTTATTGAGTGATTTGCATAACGGAATTCCGGAGAATAGTTTCAGTCAGAATGATACTATTGCCAAATCGATGGCTAAAAGTTTGGCTGTCAAAACGGGTGCTTATTTGACCGAAAAAGAACAGGAAAATTTAGTAAATGGACTTTTTGCATGTAAGGATCCAAATGTTTCCCCATTTCAAAAACCGACTTTCATCACCATGCGTGTGGAAGACTTAGATAAAAAATTTGCATTATGATGAATATTACACCTACAGTAAAACAGTTGTTAATTATAAATATATTGTTTTATATAGGCTCGATGATTGTTGGGGAGCCTGCCTATAAATTACTTTCGATGTATTTTTTCGAGAGTCCCGATTTTCATTTTTGGCAACTCTTCACGCATATGTTTATGCATGCACCATTGCCAAATATCATGCATATTGCTTTTAATATGTTTGCTTTGTATTCTTTTGGTTCTGCGTTAGAACATTTTTGGGGTGGTAAAAAATTTATATTCTTTTACATTTCCTGCGGTTTAGGAGCTGCTTTATTGCACACTGCCGTGAATTATTATTTTTTTGAAAATGGAATCACTCTTTTAGTGGAGAATGGTTACCAAAAAGTTGAAATATTAAAAATCTTAAGTGAAGGGAAATTTGATACCAAATGGCAGGAATTATTAACTCCTTCCGATTTTCAGGCATTCATGGGCGCTTATTTAGGTAATGTGGTAGGAGCTTCTGGTGCTATTTATGGTTTATTGGTGGCTTTTGCTTTTATGTTTCCTAATGCTGAATTGGCCTTGATGTTTATTCCAATTCCAATCAAAGCAAAATATTTTGTTCCAGGACTGTTATTAATTGATTTATATTTGGGTGTTTCTGGAGGCTCCTTATTTGGTGGATCTAGTGGAATTGCCCATTTTGCACACCTTGGAGGCGCATTGGTTGGTTATTTGATAATGTGGTATTGGAAGAAAAATCAGTTCGATAGCCATCGTTGGAATTAATGCTCTTAAGCCAAAAAAGATAAACTAAAAGAGGAAATGATAACCCATAACTGATTCTATCAAATATGAATATCTTAGACGATTTGAAAATGCAATATAAATTAGGTGGTATCGCCTTAAAAATGATCTATTGGAATGTAGGTTGCTTTTTGGTATCCCTAGTTTTTTTCTATCAATTTAAGATTGGGGCTTTTGATTTTCCCAATTGGATTGCTTTGTCATCAGAGCCAACCATTTTTATATTAAAACCATGGACTTTTCTGTCTTATGCTTTTTTTCATGATGGTTTTTTTCATTTGCTTTTTAATATGTTGGTACTGAATTTTTCGAGCTATTTATTTTTGACTTTTTTTTCCTCAAAACAGTATCTGGGATTATATTTTTTAAGCGCCATTTTTTCGGGGTTGATTTTTGCTCTGGGTTTTAATCTGATGCATTACAGTGGAGCCATAATTGGGGCATCGGCGGCAATAATGGCTGTTTTGGTGGCCGTAACAACTTATAGTCCTTTGATGAATGTGCGATTCTTACTCATAGGAAATGTGAAATTATGGCATATTACAGCGGTAATTATTATTTTGGATTTAATGCAATTCCGATTGGAAAATTCGGGTGGTCATATTTCTCATTTGGCGGGCGCTTTTTTTGGGTTTGTATATATTAAATTGCTTCAAAACGGAACTGATTTGAGTAAGGTTGTGAGTACTGTTTTGGATTTCTTTACCAATTTGTTCAAAAAGCCTTCTACACCTTTCAAAAAAGTACATAAAAATTATAGAAAACCAGTTGAAAAACCAATTTCAAAAATAGTCGTAAAAGATAAAAAGCAACAGCAAATAGACGAGATTTTGGATAAAATTAGTCAGTCTGGTTATGAAAGTTTAAGTCAAGAAGAAAAAGAATTCTTGTTTCAAGCCGGAAAATAACCTATTTTTATCTAATTATAGAATTGTAAATCGTGAGCTTTTTGATCTTAAAGTTTAAAACGCATTAAAAATGAAGAACCTTTCATGGTTTAATAAAGGAATGTTTTTTTTGAATTTAGTACTTATTGTGCTAACATTCATCGCCTATTTACTCCCGTTTTTGGCGCCAAAAATTTTTCCCCTTTTGTCGGTTTTCACTTTATTCATGCCTTTGTTTTTTTTAGCAAATGGATTGTTCTTCTTGTATTGGGGAATTCAATTTAAAAAACGCATGATTTTATCCGGCCTTGTCCTTTTGGTTGGGATTACTTTTTTTAATAAGTTTTATAAATTTTCTGCCAAAGAATTTGAGGAAAGCGATAAAGATTTTACGGTTATGAGTTATAACGTAAGATTGTTTAATGTTTTTAAATGGTTGGATCGTGACGATATTCCGGACGTGATTTTAGAATTTATCAACACAGAAAACCCAGACATATTGTGCATTCAGGAGTTTTCTAATTCCGCAAATATTGATCTAAAAGTATATCCCTATAAATTTGTTTTGATGGAAGGAAAACAAATTAAAACGGGCCAGGCAATATTTTCTAAATTCCCTATCATTGAACATGGGAATATTGTATTTCCGAATTCCAATAATAATGTGGTTTATGCCGATATTAAAAAGGGAAAAGATATTATACGAGTTTATAATATGCATTTGCAGTCCATAAAAATTTCTCCGGATGTCAATGAAATTTCCGAAAATATAGATGTAATTGACCAACAAAAATCCAAGTTTCTTTTTATTCGAATTAGTAAAGCGTTTAAGCAACAACAAGAGCAGGCCGCTATTTTTAAGGAGCATGAAAAGAATTGCCAATACCCAATTATTATTTGTGGTGATATGAATAACAGCGCTTTTTCCTATGTGTATCGGAATATAAAAGGAAAGCTTAAAGATAGTTTTGAAGAAGCTGGAGTAGGTTTTGGTGCTACCTATAAGTTCAAATATTATCCGGCTCGAATAGATTATATTTTTGCCGACGAAACTATGGAAGTAAAACAATTTGAGAGCTTCCCCGAATTTCAAAACTCAGATCACTATCCCATTATGGCAAAGTTATCTATGAAATAGTTTTAATTTCCTTTTAGAAAAATTATAAACCCTTCCTAAATTAAAACATATTTAGGAAGGGTTTGTAATTTTAAACTAGTTAATGAGTATTAAATTTTATTTGATGATTACTTGATTTTTTAAATAATCCATTGCAAATTTCCCCTCATTAAATAATAAATCAAGCACGCTTAGATTGTTCATAAATCCGAATTTGTCATCGAATACTTGAGTGTAGTTCTCAAAAACGGAATGGTCTTTTTTCCCGTTTACCAAATAGCGAAAATCGCTCGTTCGAGTGTTATCTATTTCGTGGAAATATTCGGTAGTGGTTTCAAACTCTAATTTCATTCGCAAACACTTGCATGTTATTTCTAATGCTTCAAAATTCAGATCCATCAAAAACGTATGTTTCTTTTGAAAAATAGGAAGTAAGTCATCTTCAAAATACTCAAAAAAAGGAGAACTTCTGTAAGCAGCTTCCAACGATTTGAAATGTTGTTTTTGCCAGTCAAATTCTGGTTCTATTTTAATGTCTTTTGTCTTTTGATGTGCTAGATTAGAATGCTTTATGGGGATATTTAATAACTGAATCCCATTTGGACTATAAATGTAAGCTCTGTTGCGATTGGTTTGTTTCTGAAAATTATCCTCCATTTCGAACGTAATACTTTCCGATTGAGCCATAGCAACAAAATGGCTTACCGACGGAAAATAGGAGGGATGTATTAGAATATTCATTGCTTTTAAGGTTTTGAGATTAGGAGTTTAGAAGGTTTAGTGATGTAATCTAAGGCTCCTAAATAATATATACTTCTAAACTTTTTTTTCTTTTCTTTTTTTCCAAAAATACTCACCAACGAAAAAGGCTGCTAGAGCGATTAAGAAATGAATTAAATAAGATTTAGGTTCCCCATTATTTACAAAAGAGAAAACTCGATTCCATCTTACTTTCTGAATTCCTTTTCCATCTTTATCCCAGCTAAACCAAATGAAGACAGGTTTGCCAACTACATGATCAAAAGGAACATATCCCCAAAATCTTGCATCTAAAGAGTTTTGGCGATTATCTCCCATCATCCAATAATAATCTTGTTTAAAAGTATAGCTGTTAACTGGTTTTCCGTTTATTATAATTTTATCACCGTCAATCTGCAATGTATTTTTTTCGTATTCCTGAATAATGCGTTTGTAAAATGGAAGTGTTGTTTTGTCTAATTTAATTGTCACTCCTTTTTTAGGAATATAAATAGGTCCAAAATTGTCTATGTTCCATCCTAACATATGAATGTGTGGAAATACATCGCCATCTTCTCCTTTTGGGAGTAAATACTTTTTGACACTTTTAACTACTGGATTGTTCGCTATTCTTAGTGCTTCGTTATCGGTTAAAGTCAATACATATTCTCCATTATTGGTCAATCCAAAATTTCCATTCCCATCCTTCAAACCATCTCTAGCTCCATACATTTTTACTAGAGAGTTTTGATCCATACTTGTCCCTTGAGTATTTACAAAAAAGTTATATTGGAGTTTTGCACTTTCTGGTAATTTGCTTAGTTTTCCATTGATGTAAACGTCTCCTTCACGAATCTCCAAAGAATCTCCGGGTATAGCAACACACCGTTTTACTAAATTTGTCTTTTTATCAATTGGTTTGTAATAATTTCTTGCAGGTTTAAAATTATCCATATCCAATAAAGTATCCGCGGGCTGATTAAACACTACAATTTCATTGCGTTTAATCGTTTCAATAGCAGGGAACCTAAAATAGGGTAGTTGAAACTTGTTCAAAATCGAAGTTTCTTTTTTTGTAATATCATCATTGAACAGGTACGATTTAACGCCTAAAAGTGGGATTGAATCATGCACCATAGGCAATGCAATTGCTGTCATAGGAGCCCGTGCTCCAAAATTTAATTTGCTTACAAATAAAAAATCACCAATGTATAATGTCTTTTCTAATGAAGAAGACGGAATCGTAAATGGCTGTATAATATAAGTGTGAACCAAAGTGGCAACAATAACAGCAAAAAGTAGAGAACTAACTGTATCGGATGTTTTATTTTCGGGCTTTAAGTTTCGATCTGCTTTGTAATTTAATTTTTGTGTGTAATTGAGGTAATAAATATAAAAACCTAAAGTGATAATTACCAAAAAGGTGTCTAAACTTGAATTCTTTCCGAAGCTTCTTATTGTTTCGACCCAAATAACGGGAAACATGATAAGATTGATGATTGGAATAAATAGGAGAATAGTCCACCAAGTAGGTCTGCCAATGATTTTCATCAAAATGATTGCATTGTAAACTGGAATTAAAGCCTCCCAGCGTTTTCTTCCTGCAATTTCATATAGTTTCCATGTTCCTAAAAAATGGACTATTTGTATGAACAGAAAAAAAAGAAACCATTGGTATATTGACATACTAGCCTTGTTTTATAATTCTTTTTTCACTTTTCTTTTTTTCCAGAAATACTCACCAACAAAAAAGGCAGCTAGGGCAATCAGGAAGTATTTAAAATAAGATTGAGGTTGTCCTTCACCGCTAACAGTTGTGAATACCCTGTCCCAACGAACTTTCCAATTACTCTTAGGCCCATTAATACCATCGATACTCATCCAAATAAAAATTGGCTTTCCTACGATATGATTTTCAGGAACATAACCCCAGTAACGACTGTCTTCAGAGTTATGACGGTTATCTCCCATCATCCAGTAATAATTTTGGTCAAAAGTGTAGGTCGTGGCCACTTTTCCATCAATTCTAATTTCATTGCCATTTACTTTCAAGTCCTTTTTCTCATAATCGCTTATGATAGTTTTGTAGAAAGGCAAAGTTTCTAGGTTTAAGGCAACAGTTTTTCCTTTTTGTGGGATATAGATTGGACCAAAATTATCTCGGTTCCATTTGTTGATGTGTGGAAAAATACCATCTTCAACATTTTTGGAAATAATTCTGTTTACAGCTTTGATTCCTGGGATATTTTTGAATCTCTCTGCATTGGCAGCAGTTAAAGCACTGATGAATAAAGTGTCTCTTGTTTGTTGGTTTAAGAAACCAGCTCCATCGGTGATGTCCATGTCTTTGAAAAGATATTCAAAGTCAATAGGTGTTTTACCATCCAAAACGACATTGTAAGAGAACTGTGGTTTAGCACGTTCTGGTAAAATCAATTCTTTTCCATTGATGTAAACTAATCCATCTTTTATGGATAAGCTATCGCCAGGAATACCAACACAACGTTTTACATAATTTGATTTTTTGTCGATTGGTTTGTCTACTCTTAGTCCAGATCGATCCCTGAATTTGTATACGGTATCTGCTGGCCAGTTAAAAACAACTATATCTGTACGATTGATAGTTTGAAAGCCAGGAAGTCTAAAATAAGGTAATTGAGGCCAAGTCAAATAAGATTTTCTTTTGGTCAATGGAATAGTATCATGTACCATTGGCATGGCTACTGTAGTCATTGGAACTCTCGCCCCATAATTCATTTTACTCACAAACAAAAAGTCACCAACCAATAATGATTTCTCTAATGAAGAAGTGGGAATAGTATAAGGCTGGATAAAATAGGTGTGAACAATAGTGGCCACAATTACGGCAAAAAGTAATGAGCTAATAGTGTCAGCGGCTTTATGGTCTGGACTTAAATCTCTATCTGCTTCGTAATTTAAAGTCTGAGTGTAATTAAGGTAATAGATGTAAAATCCTAAAGTTCCAATTACAAGTACTGTGTCTATAAAAGATTTTTTTCCAAAACTACGAATAGTCTCTACCCAAATAACGGGAAACATAATCAGGTTAATGATTGGAATAAAAAGTAAAAGTGTCCACCAAGTTGGTCGACCGATAATTTTCATTAAAACAATTGCATTGTAAACTGGAATTGCTGCTTCCCAACGTTTTCTTCCTGCGCTTTCATATATTTTCCAAGTTCCTAAGAAATGAATAACCTGAACGGCCAAAAAGAATACAAACCAGAGATATAGTGTCATAATTTTAGATTTTAAACTTTAGATTTTTAGATCAAATTTCTATTAGAATTTTGGAATTTTATTGTTTGGAACTTAATTCTTTTCTATTTAGAATTTAAATTCAATACGTCTTTCATAGTATAAATACCGTGTTTTCCGGCAAGCCATTCGGCAGCAATTACAGCGCCAAGAGCAAAACCCTCACGATTATGAGCGGTGTGTTTTATTTCGATGGAATCCACCTCAGAGTTATAGGTTACAGTGTGGGTTCCTGGAACTGTTCCTACTCTTACAGCTTCAATATGAATCTCTTTTTCTTTTGGAGTGTCTAATGTCCAATTAGTATAATTGCTGTTTTCAATGACACCTTTGGCCAATGAAATAGCGGTTCCGCTTGGTGCATCTAGTTTTTGATCATGATGAATTTCTTCCATTTCTACTTTGTAATGGTCGAATTGAGACATGATTTTGGCTAAATATTCGTTGAATTCAAAAAATAAATTCACGCCAAGACTAAAGTTGGAACTAGAGATAAATCCTCCGTTTTTGGCTTTGCAAAGGGCAATCATTTCATCATAATGTTCCAACCAACCTGTTGTTCCGGAAACCACGGGAACATTGGCATTGAAACAACTGGAAATGTTATTTACTGCAGCTGATGGAACACTGAAATCGATGGCAACATCGGCAGAGGAAAGTCCATCATAGGTGTTAAATTCGTCTTTTCTCAAAACAATTTCATGTCCTCTTTCTAAAGCAATTCTTTCGATTACATGCCCCATTTTTCCGTATCCTAAAAGCGCAATTTTCATTTGTATATATTTTTGATTTTTTAAAAAGAAACGAAGATTGTTCGAATCTAAAAACGATAATTAAGTGTTAGTCCTAAATTTGATTTTAATGTTACAGGATCTGGGGTGATTTCTGGCTGAAAAGATAAACTCTGATTGACATTAAACTGTATTAAGGCAGCATCAACATTGGCATCAATGATGTTTAGTACATAAAAACCAATCACAAAAAGCCCTGATAACGAAGCGTTTCTTTGGTAAAACTCTTGAGCTGAAATTAACTGTTTGTCAGAGAGATAGTCGTAATTAGGATCGGGATTACCTGCCAAACGACTTTTGTAAGCATCTCTATATTCATTGTATTTTTTCTTGTTGTCAACATATAAATATAAACTGGTTCCCATAGCTCCATAAACTAAAGGAATCTTCCAGTATTTTTTATTGTATGCTTGGCCTAAACCAGGTAATATAGCCGAATAGAAAGCCGCTTTTGCAGGTGTCAAAGGGTCTATCTCTGTTGGTTTTAAAGTGTCTTTTGGCTTTAAAACAGCTTCGGTTTTTGCTTGTGCAAAAACCGAAGCGTTTCCTAAAAGAAAAAGCAATAGCCCTATGGAAATGATTTTGCTCACTACCCTTCTATTAATTTTATAATTCTGTTGAAGTCTTCTTCAGAATGAAAAGGAATTGTGATTTTTCCTTTCCCGTTTCCGGCAACTTTTACATCGATTTTTGTTCCGAAATACTTGTTGAAAGTACTTACATCTTCGTCATTAATTTCAAAAGAAGAGGACTTTGTTGGAATAACTGGTTTCGGTTTTAAACTTTCGTGGTAGTTTTTAACCAAAGTCTCCGTCTCTCTAACCGAAAGATTCTGACTTACAATTTTTTGGTAAATATCAGTCTGAACATCATGATCTTCAATGTTGATGATAGCACGACCGTGACCCATACTGATAAAACCATCACGAATTCCGGTTTGAATGATTGGATCTAATTTTAAAAGTCTTAAATAATTGGCAATAGTAGAACGCTTTTTACCAACTCTTTCACTCATTTGCTCTTGAGTTAATTGAATTTCATCAATCAAACGTTGGTAAGAAAGCGCAATCTCTATTGGATCCAAGTCATGACGTTGGATGTTTTCAACCAAGGCCATTACTAGAGACTCGTTATCGTTTGCAATACGAATGTAAGCAGGGACAGTTGTAAGTCCAATTAATGTGGAAGCGCGTAAACGACGTTCCCCAGAAATTAATTGGTATTTATTGAAGTCTAATTTACGAACAGTGATAGGTTGAATAACGCCTAATTCCTTGATGGAAGTGGCCAATTCGCGCAATGACTCTTCGTTGAAATTACTTCGGGGCTGAAATGGATTTATTTCTATAGCATCAATTTCAAGCTCTATAATATTCCCTACTACTTTATCTGCATTTTTATCTTCTACCGATTGAATATCGTTTTCAGGATCTTTTAATAATGCCGATAAACCTCTACCTAAGGCTTGTTTTTTTATTGCTTTTGACATACAACTATTTACTGTTTTTCTTTATAATTTCTTGAGCTAAATGAATATAATTTACCGCTCCTTTGCTGGTCGCATCATAGTTGATAATGCTTTCTCCAAAACTAGGTGCCTCACTCAATTTTACATTTCTTTGTATCACAGTTTCAAAAACCATATCGTTAAAATGTTTTTGAACTTCTTCTACAACTTGGTTTGATAAACGCAATCTAGAATCAAACATTGTCAATAATAGACCTTCAATATCCAAATCAGGATTGTGGATTTTTTGGATACTTTTTATGGTATTCAATAATTTACCCAAACCTTCTAATGCAAAATACTCACATTGAATCGGAATTACTACAGAATCCGCAGCAGTTAAGGCATTTAATGTCAAAAGTCCAAGAGATGGCGCACAATCAATTAAGATATAATCGTATTGATCTTTTACACTTTCCAATGCTTTTTTAAGCATGTATTCTCTATTTTCTTTGTCGACAAGTTCAATTTCAATCGCAACAAGATCAATATGTGCAGGAATTATATCAACATTTGGCGACGAACATTTTATGATGGCCTCCGATGGAGTGTGACTATGTTCTAGAATTTGATAGGTTCCAATTTCAACGCTTTCTACATCAATTCCTAAACCTGAAGTGGCATTTGCCTGAGGATCAGCGTCTATTAGTAATACTTTTTTTTCTAAAACACCCAATGAAGCAGCTAGGTTAATAGAAGTAGTTGTCTTTCCAACTCCACCTTTCTGATTCGCAATCGCTATGATTTTGCCCATTTATTTTCTAAATTTTGAACGGTAAAAATACAATTATTTATGGGTTTTGAAAATCTATTTTGTTAACAAAAACAAATAGTTTTCACTGTCCCCAATTTATCTTGACAATACTGTGTATTCTCTGCTTTTTTAGTAATTATTATATCTGAAAAAAGAGAACTGTATAAATAGTTCTCTTTTTTGTTTTATTATTTAGGTGTTATTTCTGATTATTTTCAATAGTTATTGATGTTAATCGGTGATTAGCGCAAGTGGTTAACTCCTTTTCTTTGCTTTAATCATCATTTCCAATTGATCCCAAAGTTCTTCGGGAATTGCTTCCAATAAATTGAATTGTCCTGCGCCTTTCAGCCATTCACCCCCATCAATAACCACTACTTCGCCATTGACATAGGCAGAAAAGTCAGAAACTAAATAAGCGGCTAAATTGGCCAATTCTTGATGGTCACCAACTCTTTTTAATGGCACTTTTTTGGCCATGTCAAATTTCTCGGCAAGGTCTCCAGGTAATAAGCGGTCCCAAGCACCTTTGGTAGGAAACGGTCCGGGGGCAATTGCATTGGTACGAATACCGTATTTAGCCCATTCCACTGCAAGACTTCTTGTCATAGCCAGAACTCCTGCTTTTGCAGTGGCACTCGGAACTACATAAGCGGAACCTGTCCAAGCATAAGTAGTGACAATATTCAAAATAGTTGATGAATTTTGTTTGGTGTCTATCCAGTGTTTTCCAAAGGCTAGAGTGCAGTTTTTTGTCCCTTTTAAAACAATATCAATAATAGTGTCAAAGGCGTTGGCAGATAAACGCTCAGTTGGAGAAATGAAATTTCCTGCGGCATTATTCAATAATACATCAACTTTACCAAAAGCTTTCAATACTGCTTGAAGCATGTTTTCGACTTCTTCATAATGACGAACATCACATTGTAACGGTAAACAAGTTCCGCCTGTTTCGGCTTCAAGTTCTTGAGCAGTGTTTTTTAGTTTTTCTAAATCTCTTGAAGTAATAGCTACTTGAGCTCCTAATTCTAAGAAATATTTGGTCATAGCTTTTCCTAAGCCACTTCCGCCTCCTGTAACTACTATTACTTTGCCTTTTAAAGCATCGTCTCTCAACATTTTATCGGTATAACTCATAATTTATTTTTTTTTGTATTGTAAATGTAGTAAAATAAAATAGTATGCATGCATAATAAAATATTTTTTTAATTCAATAGTTTCTAAGTTACTAAGATTCTAAGCAACTTAGATACTTAGAATCTTAGTAGCTGTGTTAAATTCCACACAATCTTTTTGCCGCTTCTTCCAAAGTGTGATTGTCTTTGGCGAAGCAAAAACGGATTAACTTTAAATCTTTTCCGTTTTCGTAAAAAGTAGATATTGGAATTGCAGCAACACCATATTCTGTAATTAATCGTTTGCAAAAATCAACATCACTTTCGTTGGAAATATTAGCATAGGAGGCTACTTGAAAATAAGTTCCTTCACAGGGCATTAACTGGAATCGGCTATTTTTTAATAATGATCTGAAATAATCTCTTTTTTCTTGGTAGAATTGACTAATTTCATTTAGATCGACTAAATCAAGATATTCTGAAACTGCTATCTGGCAAATGCTATTGACGCTAAAAACCAAAAACTGATGCACTTTTTTGATTTCTTTCATCAAATAGTCAGGAGCTACAAGGTAACCTATTTTCCAACCCGTTACGTGAAATGATTTTCCAAATGAAGAAACCGTAATGCAACGATCGAGCAGTTTTGTTCGAGTATGAGTAGAAATGTGTTTTTGTTCAAAAGTGATGTATTCGTAAACTTCATCGGAAAGCAAAAGTACATTAGGGTGTTTTTCCAAAAGTGATTCCAGATTCTCAAAGTCGGATTCATTTAAAATTTTCCCTGTAGGATTGTGCGGATTATTAATGATAATCATTTTGGTTTTTTCCGAAAAGGCACTGGCGATAGTATTCCAGTTTGGAGTGTAATCATCATTGAGTGATACTCGTATTGGTTTTGCTTGGCTTAATAATATAGGAGCTTCGTAACAATCGTAACTTGGATCGAGAATAATTACTTCATCATTTGGCTTTAGCAAGGCCAGTAATGTTGTGAATATGGCTTGGGTTGCGCCAACTGTAACGAGTATTTCGGTTTCGGGAAGGATGTTGCGATTGTAAGATGATTTTACCAATGTTGCAATTTTTGCCAACAATGGAGGGTAACCTGACATAGGCGTGTATTGGTGAACGTCTTCGTGTGCCAATCGAGAAACAATTTTGGTTAATCTTTCGTCAACTGGGAAGTTTGGAAATCCTTGAGAAAGATTGATTGCATTATGTTCTGCTGCCATTTTGGACATTACCGTAAAGATGCTGGTTGTTACATTTGGTAATTTACTCATGTAATAAATGAATTTATTTAGGAGTATAAAAGTAGTTTTTTTAAGCTGATTTTTTCTTTTTTTAAGGGATGATGTTCGGTAAAATTAATATCTGGTGTAATACTAATTTTCCTGCGAGCTGCGTGAGGGATAGGAAGAAGCTACCGAAGTAGCCTGGATAGCCCGACAGCATAAAAGAAATGGGCCGACTCACCGGTGCGATGAGTAGGCCCATTTTTTTTATGGTGGCACGCCCAAAAGAGCTTTGTCAATTACATTTTATGGATGATGAAAATGGTGGGGCGTTTGTGTAAATCGACAGTTTCTTTTTTCCAGGCTGAAATTTTCTTTGTTTTGATGTATTCAGTTGGCAAAGTAATATCGGCAGCAATACATAAATACGTATCGGGATGTAATGTCTGGATTAAATCTTCGAGCAGTTTATTGTTGCGGTACGGTGTTTCGATGAAGATCTGAGACTGATTTTTTTCAAAAGATATGCGTTCTAGGCTCTTGAAGCTGGCTCTTTTTTCGTCTTTTTCAATGGGTAAATAACCATGGAAAGTAAAACTTTGACCGTTCATTCCGGATGCCATCATGGCTAATAATATGGAGGATGGGCCAACAAGTGGGACAACCTGAATTCCTTTGTCGTGAGCTAGTTTTACGATTACAGCACCAGGATCTGCTACACCTGGACATCCTGCTTCGCTCATAAGTCCCATGTCTTTACCTTCCAAAAGCGGTTTGATAAACTCTTGGTGGTCTTTGGCTTCGGTGTATTTGTTGAGGATAAAAAGTTTTAGCTCTGATTGTTTTTTCTCTGGATTGGTCAGTTTTATTGATTTTCGAGCTGTTTTGTCGTTCTCAACCACATAGTGGTCAATTAAATCAACGCATCTTTTTATAGTTTGTGGTAATACGTCCATCGGGTCGCAATCGCCCATAGTAGTTGGGATTAAGTATAGTTTACCAAAAAGAGGTGCTGATTTCATAGATGTGACTTTCTGTTATTAGAAATACGATTTTGTAGTCTTCTAATAATGGTTTTGGGCTAATGTATTTGCCATTGTGGGCAAAGTTATAAAAACTTATTTAGTTTTAGGAGTGTTTGGTAATCAGCTTTTGGGCAATTACTTCGCAAGCTTCGTCGAGCATTTGATAAACCATGTCAAAACCATTTGCTACTCCGTAGTATGGGTCTGGGACATCAACATTTTCGTTCGGAAAGATAGCGTCCAAAATAAGTTGGACTTTTTCTTTTTGGGATTCGCTTTGGGCGAGATGGATCACATCGTTGTAGTTTGAGTTATCCATTACAAAAATGTAATCAAAAGCATCGAAATCGGTTTTTTGAAATTGTCTTCCTTGTTGATTGGCAATATTTAAACCATTTTTTTTGGCAGTGGCTATAGAGCGATTGTCTGGAGCACGACCAATGTGCCAAGAACCTGTTCCTGCGGAATCTACATGGAATTTATCACTGGGAAGTTTGGAGGCTAATATACCTTCTGCCAATGGAGAACGGCAGATATTACCCAAACAAACCATTAAAATTTTAACAGGCATATTGCTTTTTATAGCGTTAATTTTGAATTAATATCCTCGACATACTTTTTGAATTGTTTATCGGTTGCTACTAAGTTGTCTACTGTTTTGCAAGCATGCAATACAGTGGCGTGATCACGGTCACCTATTTGGGAACCGATATTGGCCAATGAAGCTTTAGTGAACTTTTTGGCAAAAAACATTGCCAGTTGTCTTGCTTGCACCACGTGCCTTTTTCTCGTTTTGGATTGTAAAGTTTCCAAATCCAATTGGAAATAATCGGAGACAATTTTTTGAATGTAATCGATTGATATTTCTCTCTTTACATTTTTTACAAATTTTTCCACGACACTTTTGGCAAGTTCGATGGTTACTTCTTTTTTGTTGAAAGAAGATTGCGCAATCAATGAAATGATAGCTCCTTCTAGTTCACGAACATTTGATTTAATGTTACGTGCCACATATTCTATAATGTCGTCTGGCATTTCAACACCATCACGATATAGGATATTTTTTAGTATTGAAATTCTCGTTTCGTAATCCGGCTGGTGTAACTCGGCAGATAATCCCCATTTGAAACGGGATAATAAGCGTTGCTCAATGTCTTGCATGTCAACAGGAGCCTTGTCCGAAGTCAAGATAACCTGTTTTCCGTTTTGGTGCAAGTAATTGAAAATATGGAAAAATACATCTTGTGTTCCTGATTTTCCAGAAAGGAATTGAACATCGTCAATGATTAATACATCAATTAATTGATAGAAATGAATAAAATCGTTTCTGTTGTTTTTCTTTACCGAATCAATATATTGTTGGGTGAAAATTTCAGCAGAAATATATAAAACCGTTTTTTCAGGATATTTATCTTTGATTTCAACACCGATAGCGTGAGCTAAGTGTGTTTTTCCCAATCCAACACCACCAAAAATTAATAATGGGTTGAAAGATGTTCCGCCTGGTTTATTGGCAACAGCCATACCTGCAGAACGGGCTAGCCTGTTAGAATCCCCTTCCAGAAAGTTGTCAAAACTATAATTCGGATTCAGTTGGGATTCGATTTTTAAATTTCGAATACCAGGAATAACAAATGGGTTTTTTAATTCTGGATTCAGGTTTTTAAATGGGGCATCCACTTCTTGAGCTTTCATTGGAGCTCTATTGGCACTTGGCAACTGTTCCGTGAACGGTTGTTTATTGCCGTAAGTGTTTTCCATTTTGATTTTATAGAGTAACTTTGCGTTTTTTCCAAGTTCTTTGGTTAGGGCCACTTTTAATAATTTCACGTAGTGTTCCTCTAGCCATTCGTAGAAAAATTTACTTGGTACTTGAATATATAATGCGTTATCGGTAAGTTCAACTGATTTAATTGGTTCAAACCAAGTTTTATAGGCTTGATCTTGGATGTTGTCCTTTATGAAGGACAAACAGTTTTCCCATACTGATTGTGCAGTCTTGTTCATATATCTAGTTAAATTTTTTTATTTGGGTACTTATTATCTTACAAAAAGAATGTGAAATAGATTCTTTTATCGGGATAACAAATATGTGAACAATTATCTGTAAAAAAAAATATTTAGCTTATAATTTTTAAAAAAAAATGTTGTAAGGAGGTGTTTTAAATTTAAAATTTTAATTCATAATTAATGAAAGATCATCAAATTCAAGTTCGTGTTCGTTATTCAGAAACAGACCAAATGGGGGTTGTTTATCATGGAAATTACATACCCTATTTTGAGATAGGAAGGGTCGAATGGCTTAGAAACAAAGGGATTTCATATAAAGTGATGGAAGAAAGCGGTATTGGGCTCCCTATTGTAAATATGAATATCAACTATAAAAAGTCAGCGGTTTATGATGAGTTATTGACCGTGCATACGGTTTTCAAAAGTCAGACGTCCGTGAAGATAGAATTTGATTGTGCGATATACAATGAATCGAAGGAGTTATTAACAACTGCCCAATTTATGTTGGTTTTTGTGTCCTTAAAAACGGGTAGGCCAATGGCTCCGCCAGATTACATTTTGGAACTACTAAAAACTTTTGAATAATAGTCAAAATGAGTTCTTTTAAATGAGAATTTATAGTTTTTTTATGTCAATTTCAAACAAAGAATTAAAAGTGTCGAATACCATTTCGGCATTTTTTTTTCTGGTTTTTACTACAATTTTTCCAATTGGTAAATTTGTTTCTTCATCTATCTCCATTTCTTGAGAAGTAATCTCCAGTTTTTTTTCTTTAATCACTCGCATCACTTTATTCATATTTTTATAGTCAAATGAAATTTGAAAAGGAATGTCAATCGTTCTTTCGATAATTTCACAAGATTCCAAAGTGATTTGTGCCGAAGTTTTGTAGGCTGAAATTAATCCGCCAACTCCTAACTTAATTCCGCCATAAATTCGAACTACCACTACAAGTACATTTGTAAGTCCGAAAGATTGTATTTGTCCATAAATAGGAGCTCCCGCAGTATTGCTTGGTTCTCCATCATCATTGGCTCTGTATTGAATGGTTTCAGTTCCTATTTGATAGGCGTAGCAGTAATGAACCGCGTGCGGATGTTGTTTTTTTAAGATTTCTATAATGGGTTTTACCTCTTCCTCTGACTCTATCGGAAAAGCATAGCCGAAGAATTTGCTGCTTTTTTCCTTGAATAGGGATTCTTCAGAGGGAAATGCAATGGTATTGTAGGTGTCTTTCATGTTCAATGGCAAAAATCAATGTCAATAGCAATGTCAATGTCAAAATTCAATATCAAAATTTAACTACTGGCGTTTGAATATATTAAAGAGGTTATTGTTTTTTTTTTATTGCTATTGACATTGATTTTTTGCAATTGCCATTGTAATTGATTTTTGCAATTGTCATTGCAATTGCTATTGCTATTGTATAATTTTTTTATCAAACAAATCGACTACATCTTCTTCGCCCACTTGTAAATTCCAAACGGGAAGTCCAAGTGCCAATGCAGCATCTGTGTTTTCTTTTTTGTCATCAATGAATAAAGTATGCTTGGCCTGCAATCCGTTTTGATCCAATACGAAGTTGTAAACTTCTGGACTGGGCTTTCTCATTCCAATTTCAAATGAAAAATATATTTTTTCAAAACATTGATAAAAATCACTATAAAATGAAGTTCCTGATTTTTGTTCAAAAGTGTCGATGTGAATGGCATCGGTATTGCTCAACAAAAATAAACGATACTTGCTGGAAAGCATTTGAAGAAATTCCAATCGATACAATGGAAAGTCTACTAATATAGAATTCCAAGCTTCACGAATGTCTTCAATTGAAGCATTGTTGGTGTGTTTTTGAATTCCGTTCAAGAAATCTTCGTTCGAAATAGCGCCTAGTTCAAATTGTATGTTCAATTGGTCCAAATCTTCGTTCCATTGGGAAATGCCAAGATTTTTTAAACCATCCGTAGTGGCTTGTTTATCTAAATTGATAAACACATCTCCAAAATCAAAAATAATAGCATCAATCATGGTTTCTGATTATTAAAAATTCATCGGTGTCAATTGTGTGTTTTTCGGAATTTGTTTTTGGTATAAAAGGCGCTTTGATTCCTTTTTTCAAAAAAGTTTTTCCTGCAAAAATTCTAGCTTCGTCCCAAAGATTCTCATCGATAAAGGTCTGTAAGGTTTGGAGTCCACCTTCAATTATAACCGATTGAATGTTGTGTTTGTAAAGCGAATCAACGATTTGTTGGGCTATATTTTGTTTAAAATCAATTACTTCAAAGATAGTGTTTTCTTTGGAAATAGCCTTTTCAGAATTGCTAAAGACAATTGTTTTGACTTGATTGTCAAAAACAGCATTCTCTTCTGGGATACGATTATTTTGGTCCAATATTATTCGAACTGGATTGTTTCCGTGCCAATCTCTTGCATTCAGTTTTGGGTTGTCGTCAATAACGGTTTGTGTTCCCACCAGAATGGCTTGTTCCTCGGTTCTCCATTTGTGAACCAATTGTCTGGAATAGGTGTTGGTAATCCAAACTGGTTTTTTCTCCAATTTTTCACTCGGGGCAATAAATCCGTCTTGACTTTGGGCCCATTTCAATATTATGTAAGGTCTTTTCTTTTGATGAAAAGTAAAAAAGCGCTTGTTGAGTTCGTTGCATTCATCTTCGAGTATTCCAATAGTGACATGAACACCTGCTTCCATTAATTTTTTGATGCCATTTCCGGCGACTTTGATATTTGGATCTACGGTTCCAACAACGACATTTGGGATTTTATTTTTTATAATCAAATCGCAGCAAGGTGGTGTTTTTCCAAAATGGCTACACGGTTCCAAGCTCACGTAGATAGTGGCTTTTTTTAGTAACGATTTATCCTGTACCGAATTTACTGCATTGACTTCGGCGTGGGGTTCACCTGCTTTTTTGTGCCAACCTTCGCCTATGATTTTGCCTTCATAAACAATGACGCTTCCAACCATAGGATTGGGATAGGTCGTTCCCATTCCGTTTTTGGCCAAGGCTATGCAACGGTTTATATATTTCTCATGTATTTTCACTTAGCAAAAATACTAATTTTGGAATTAGGAATTTGCTTCGACATATAAGATGTAGTGTATTCGTTTGAAAAATATAGATATTAATCATATTTGGATTTTTTAGAATCTGCCTAAATCTGCCAAATCTGCATGCTAATTTTTTCACGCAGATTTGGCAGATTTACGCAGATTTATAAGAGGGAATTTTGAATAATATAACTATCAGTCTTTAATGAATATTTTTTTAGAAGTGAGTGTATTGCTTTTGATGTTTTCCCATTTACAATGGCTATTTTTGTGCATCAAATTAATAATAGAGCATTTATATGGACAATTGGATTATTAGAAAAATACAAAAAGAAGACAATCAAGCGGTTGCTCAATTGATAAGAGATGTTTTTGACGAATTGGATATCCCCAAAGTAGGAACGGCTTATGAAGATCCCTATCTTGATTTGATGTTTGAAGAATACAATAAGCCAAGATCTGTTTATTATGTGGTAGAAAGTGATGGCCGAATCGTTGGCGGAGCAGGAGTGGCACCATTGACAAACGAAGCGGCCGTTTATTGTGAATTGCAAAAAATGTATTTCCTTCCAGAAACTCGAGGAAATGGAATTGGAAGCCAAATGATGGAAAAATGTTTGCAAAGCGCCCGTGAATTTGGTTTCGAAAATTGTTATCTGGAGACAATGCCTTTTATGTTGGATGCCCAAAAGTTGTATAAAAAAGTTGGTTTCGAATATATCTGTTCGCCAATGGGAAGCACTGGTCATACAAGTTGTCCGGTTTGGATGCTGAAGGAGTTATGATTTTAGATTTTATGCTTAAGATTTAATTGTGTTATGTGTATTGTGTTTTTCTGCCACTGATAACACAGATTTGCACAGATTTTTGCGCATCATGCTAAAGAAATCTGTGAAAATCCATTTAATCTGTGGCTACTTTTTTGTTTAGTATTGTAGTAAACACTTTAGTTAGGAATCACCTCTAATTTGAAATAAAAAAATGAAAATAAAAGAATACAGAACACAATTTATTCAAGCGCTTACTTCGATGTATGGAGAAGGCGAAGCAGAAAGTTTTTTCTATTTGATATTGGAAGAAAAGCAACAACTGAAAAGAATTGATTTGGCTTTACATCCCGATTTGGAAATTTCGGAGGAGGAAATTTCAGTTTGGAATTCGATTTTAGAACAATTGAAATTGGAAATTCCGATTCAGTATTTGTTAGGGAAAACGAGTTTTTATGGATTGGATTTTGAAGTCAATGAGAATGTTTTGATTCCGAGGCCGGAGACGGAGGAATTGGTGGATTGGATTGTTTCTAATGTTCTTAAAAACGGAAGGTCTAAGAGTCTAAAAATTCTCGACATTGGGACGGGAAGCGGATGTATCGCTATTTCGCTAGCTAAGAATCTCCCGAATGCAGAAGTTTTTGCAATTGATGTTTCAGAGAAAGCGTTGGCAACCGCCAAAAAAAATGCAGAACGCAATGAAGTGGAAGTAACTTTTATTTCCCAAAATATTCTTGAAACGCTGGATTTAGGTCAAGAGTTTGATATTATTGTTTCGAATCCGCCGTATGTGCGGAATTTGGAAAAACAGGAAATCAAGAAAAATGTTTTGGACAACGAACCTCATTTGGCACTTTTTGTGGAAGATAACGATGCCTTAATTTTTTATAGAAAAATAGCCGAATTGGCCCAAAAAAACCTTTCGGATTCAGGACAATTATATTTTGAAATCAATCAATATTTAGGGAAAGAAATGATTGGTTTACTTGAAGAAATGGGTTTTAAAGACATAGAACTTCGCAAGGATATTTATGAAAACGACAGAATGATGTTGGGAATTCGTCAGTAGCATCTTTATTTATGCTATTAAGATTCTATTTTTATCGGCATTTCTGCCATAGCCCGCGGTTTTAACCGTGGGTAATATATTTTTTGACATTGAATTTCTCCTATTTTGTCTCCAACGGTTGAAACCGTTGGCTATGGCATAATCAAAATGGGGTCAATTGGATGACTAAAAACAATTTAACCAATGTTTAAATTTTTGGCTTGTGTCCACGCGATAGTTTTTTTAATGTGGTCACGCCCAAATGATTATTTTAAAAAGTATTGTTACTGAAAACAAAAACCTACTCATAACGAAGAGCCTCAATAGGATCCAGATTTGCCGATTTTATGGCAGGATACAAACCAGAAACAAGTGCCACGATAAAGCTTACGATAAACGCCGCTATCATTGCTCCCCACGGAATTACAAAAACAAAGTTCATTGCGGTCGAAAGACCAAACCCAATTAATATTCCAAAAATAATTCCGACCAAACCGCCTATTTGCCCAATCAGTAGAGTTTCTATAAAAAACTGAAAGGCGATAGTAGTTTTTTTGGCACCCAAAGCTTTTCGGACACCAATTTCACGGGTACGTTCGGTTACCGAAACAATCATAATGTTCATCAAGGCGATAGACGACCCAAGTATGGTAATAATCCCGATGAGCCACGATGCAAGCCCAAGATATTGGGTGATGCTCAGGATTCGGTTAATCAAATCATCACTTCGCACTATGGCAAAATTATTGTCTTTTATGGGGCTCAATTTTCGGACTCTGCGCATCGTGCTGTTGGCGTTGTCAATAGCTTGGTCCAATAATTCCTTTTTGCCTACCATAACACTCAAAGTATAGTTGATATTGGGAGCCGTAAACAAGGAACGGGCAACTTGTATTGGGATTAATACCCTTAAATCTTGGCTCTTTCCAAAGGTGGAACCTTTTTCTTTTAGCACGCCGATTACTTTAAATTTAGCGCCTCTTATCGAAAGGGTTTTGCCAATGGGGTTTACGTCTTTCAGAATTCCTTTTTTAAAATCGGAACCTACCACGCAAGTATAGGTATTGTTGGAAATGTCAAAATTGGTAAAATTTCGCCCCATATCGGTTTCGAGTCCCGAGTTGGTCAAAAAATGCTCGTCAACACCCAAAACATTTATTTCGGGATCCGTTTTCAAGGCTTCGTATTTTACTTCGGCGGTCGATGTCGCGGTAAATGACAGCGACGTTTCGGTCAATGGGTAATTGTATTTATTCTTGAAAGCCACCGCCTCGGGATAGGAAATGATAGGATTTATGATTTCGCGTTCCCCGCCACCGCGTCTTCGAGAGGTGTTTTCGTATTGATTAATGTTGAAAGTATTGGCTCCCATCGAGGCAAAATCGGAGGACAGCGTATTCTCCAGCGCCGCAACAACGGTCAGAATTCCAACTAAGGCAGTTATACCAATGGCAATAATCATTACCGTCAAAATGGTTCGCAACAATTGAGTTCGGATGGAACCAAAAGCGATTCGGATATTTTCTTTGAATAATTTTAGCATCATAGTCGTTTGACACGAAAATACAATTTTTGTTACAAATACCATTTGAGAAATTAGCATAAATAGTTGTAAGGAGCTGTTCCAGCTATCCGCTATATCTTTTATGCCGAACCCCGGCATAAAAGGATACCGCTTCTATCTGGGCTAGGACATTTCGTTGTTAAAGAGCTTTAAAATTAAATCACAAATTTTTCAAAAGGAATTATTTTAAAAGTAAGATATTTGCAGAGTGATATAGAGGATTCCGTTTTCGATTAAGAAAGTTTTACTTGAATCTAATGATCTATAAATCCAAAAATCTAATAATCTAAAATAAATGGCTTCAAAACCGAGTATTCCAAAAGGAACCAGAGATTTTTCACCTGCTGAGGTGGCAAAAAGACAATACATTATCCAAATCATAAAAAGCAATTTCGAGAAATTTGGATTCCAACCTATAGAAACTCCTTCATTCGAAAACTCCGAAACCTTAATGGGGAAATACGGAGAAGAAGGCGACCGATTAATTTTTAAGATATTAAACTCGGGAGATTTTTTGGCAAAGGCCAATGAGACTCACTTGGAAGCCAAAGACAGTACACGATTAACGTCAAGTATTTCGGAGAAAGCCTTGCGTTATGACTTAACTGTTCCGTTTGCACGTTATGTGGTGCAACACCAAAACGAAATCGAATTTCCGTTTAAAAGATACCAAATCCAACCTGTTTGGCGTGCCGATCGTCCGCAGAAAGGGCGTTTCAGAGAATTTTTTCAATGTGATGCCGATGTGGTTGGGTCCAAATCACTTTGGCAGGAAGTAGAGTTGGTACAATTGTACGATTCTGTTTTTACTGCTTTGGGATTAGCAGGTGTTACGATAAAAATCAATAACCGAAAAATACTTTCCGGAATTGCCGAAGTGATTGGTGCATCAGATAAGTTGATTGACTTTACAGTAGCCTTGGACAAATTGGACAAAATAGGAGAGGACGGCGTAAAGAAAGAAATGATTGAAAAAGGAATTGCCGAAGAAGCGATTGCCAAAGTACAGCCGTTATTCAATTTCACGGGAACAATCTCGGAGAAAATTGAAAAATTATCGATTTTACTTTCTTCGTCCGCCGAGGGGATGAAAGGTGTTGAAGAACTGCGTTTCATTTGTGACAATGTGATCAATTTAGGATTGTCAACGGCTAGTTTGGATTTGGATGTGACATTGGCAAGAGGTCTGAATTATTATACAGGCGCTATTTTTGAAGTAGCTGCTCCCAAAACCGTTGCTATGGGTTCCATCGGTGGTGGTGGTCGTTATGATGATTTGACCGGTATCTTTGGATTAAAAAATATGAGTGGAGTAGGAATCTCTTTTGGATTGGACCGAATTTATTTGGTGGTCGAAGAGTTAGGATTGTTCCCGGAAGCGGTAACATCTACTTCAAGAGCTTTGTTTATCAACTACGGTGAGAAAGAAGCTTTCTATTCTATGAAAGCAATCAAAGAATTGCGCGCTTCGGGAATAAAAGTGGAATTGTTTCCTGATAATGCCAAAGTCGCCAAACAATTCCAACACGCCGATAAACGATTTATCCCTTATGCGGTAATCGTGGGCGAAGAAGAAATGAATGATAATCAATATAGTTTAAAAGACTTAGTTTCTGGAGAACAGAAAAAAGTAAGCTTGGAAGAGCTGAAAGTGATTTTAAAATAATAAAGAGTTAGACACTAATTGCACTAATTGGCACGAATTAGTTTGTGGAATTAATTTCACAAATTAAGTCAACCTCAAGGTTCGTGTTAATTCGTGCAATTCGTGTTCAAAATTGACTGTTAATTGGCTATCAAATAAGATAGCCTTTTTTTATGGAATAAATTTAATTTGGCTTAACATCCAGTTGTAGATTTTGTCTTCTCTAAAATAACGTTCTACACTGCCGTGATTCCCGCCCTTAACAATGGTAAAAGTAAGATTGGCATCGGGATTGCAAGTCTGTATGGCTTTGACCATTTTTCTGGATTCAGATAATGGTACGATATAATCTTTGTTTCCGTGAATAACCCACAAAGGAACTGTTGCCAGGTTGCAGGCGTCTTTTGTGTTTCCGCCTCCACAAATGGCTACTGCTGCAGTGATTTTATCGGGATATTTGCCCGCAAAATCAAAAGTACCATATCCGCCTAAACTCATTCCGCATACATAAACTCTCGATAAATCGGTGTTGTAATTGTTTTGCACATATTCCAAAAGTTTTAAGAGCTTGTCTGGATCCCAAGCACCGTGAGCTACCTGAGGCGCAATAACTATTGCCGGTATTTCTTTTCCTCTTTCGATGGCCCGAATCACACCGTAACGTTTTACTCGGTCCAAATTGGTTCCAGACAGGCTTTTTCCGTGAAGAAATAAAATGATAGGCGCTTTTTTGTCCAACACCTCCTGATTAGGCAGATTGATCCAGAAAGGGTATTCGGTTTGGTCTGTAATTGCTTTTAGTTGCGCTTGTGCAGTAGGAATGCCACAAAGCATAAGTAGGTAAAGTAAAATATAAAATCGCATTAGTTTGGGGGTAATGTTTTGAAATGGGGTCGCAAATTACCTTTTATAATTTAAGGAGGCAACTTTTTACGGATAAAAACAAAAAAGCAAAATTTCTTCCTTTAGCCCAATGTCATTAAGTTAAGAGATTTCAGATTTTTGATTTCAGATTTGTTGTTGCTAAATATTAGATTGTCGATTTACGAAGTCTGTTACATCTTAAATCAAAAATCGTTAATCAAACATCAGCAATCATTTTATTATTTGAATCCTTAACTTAATGATATTGTTCTTTAGCCCCAATAGTAATGGAAATCCTTGTGAGCCGGGGTTCGGCTCGCAAGATTGCAATGGATTGCTTCGCCAGTTCGGCTTTCAGCCTCGTGTGCGGGACGATATTTTCTAAAATGCCACCCGAGCGATAGCGAACGGGCGAAGCAAATCTTTCTGCTCCAAAAAAATATAATTGAATGTAACTGGTGTGAACTACGGATAGTGATCTTGTCTTTAAATTGTTGACGATAAATCATTTATTTGGTTTTAAAAAACAAAATAGTGTGAATAATGCAAGTCTTGTTGTGAATTGTATAATATTTTTTGAGGATAATAAAATCACCTTTGTTGAATGAAATTATTTAATTCCTAAAACAAAATAAAATGAAAGCTAAAATTTTACTATTCACCTTTGCGATACTATGTATTGCATTAATTACCGGATGCGAAAATGACGATTTTAAAGAAGTTGTTGGTGTATGCCCTATTGTCGCGTCGACTACTCCTTTGAGTAATGCATTAAATGTTCCTTTGGGGCAAGTCATTACCGCAACATTCAATGAGGAAATGGATCCAAGTTCAATTACTTCGACTTCATTTATGGTAGTTGGAGCTGCACCCATAGCGGGAACGGTTACTTATACAGACAACACTGCTTCATTCACACCAGCAGTTCCGTTGGCAGAAAACACCACTTATACAGCTAGAATTAGCACAAAAGCAAAAGACGTGATGGGTAATTTTTTGCAGGCAGAATATGTGTGGGTATTTTCAACAGGTACAGTTTTAAGACCTGTAGTGATTACAACAGATCCAATTAATAATGCCATTGCTGTGAAATTTGATAAAACAATATCGGCGACATTCAATATGGCGATGAATCCATCAACATTCAGTGGGACAACTTTTAAAGTTAATCAAGGCGTTAATGTTGTGGCAGGAGCAATTTCCTATACAGGTTCAACGGTGTCTTTTGTTCCAACAAATCCTTTATTGGCAAATAAAATCTATACAGTAACTATAACGAATGGTGTTAAAAATTCATTGGGTACCGCAATGGTTGCAGATTATATCTGGAATTTCACAACAGATATTGTGCCAACAGTAACCGCAACAGATCCAGTTAATAATGCCATTAATGTTGCCTTAAATCAAACAGTAACTGCAAATTTCAGTACCATAATGGACGCTGCTACAATCAATGGGACTACGTTTACTTTGAAACAGGGAGCAACAACAATTCCAGGAACAGTTTCTTATTCAGGTACTACAGCATCGTTTAATCCAACCAATTCACTTGTGTTAGGAACAGTTTATACCGCTACAATTACAAGTGGTGCCAAAAATGTTGCAGGAACGGCATTGGCCAGTGATTATGTTTGGAATTTTACAACAATATCGACTCCTCCTGCCGCTATAGTAATAGATCTAGGTACAGCCTCTGTATTTGGTGCTTTTGGTGGAAACGCTGGAATAACAAATCAAGGATTGAATACAGTAATCAATAATGGAAGTATAGGAACAACTGCTGCTTCGACTCTAATTACAGGATTTCACGATAGTGTTGCAATTTATACGGAGACCCCTCTTAATGTCGGAAACGTGAAAGGCAGTATTTTTTCTGCGCCTCCAGCGCCCGGAAATGCTACTTCATTTGCAACAGCACAAAAAGCATTGCTTGATGCAAATGCAGCTTATTTAAGTATTTCGCCAGCTTCAAAACCAGGTGGTTCTGATCCAAATGCAGGTGAATTAGGTGGATTGACATTAGCTCCGGGTGTTTATAAATCAGCCAGTGGTACTTTCAAAATCAGTAATGGCGACCTTACGCTTGACGCACAAGGTGACCCAAATGCAACTTGGATTTTTCAAACTGCATCATCACTTACTGTTGGAATTGCAGGGCCTACAGGAGCTAAAAGTATAATAATGAAAAATGGTGCATTAGCCCAAAATGTGTTTTGGTACGTAGGTAGTGATGCAACTATTAATGGTGCAGGTGGGGGAACAATGGTTGGAACCATAATCGCTAATTCAGGTGTTACTTTTTCTACTGCTGGAAATGCAAGCCAAACCGTACTCAATGGTAGAGCAATATCTTTAGTCTCATCTGTGACTATGGTAAATACAACTATTAATGTGCCATAATAACATTTCTAAACAGTATATCCCGTTTTCGGACGGGATTCTTCTCAATAAAAAAATAACATCTAAATAGACATAAAATGAAAACTAAAATTAGTTTTAAAACGGAATCATATACAACGTGGATTTCAGAGAATATTCTCTTAAACAGCCTTTTCTTATTGACGTTGTTGTGCTTAAGTGCTCAAACAAAGCTTCAGGCACAAGAGGTTAGTTACACAAAACCTTCTTGGTACTTTGGTGTTGCAGCTGCCACCAACTATAGTTTTTACCGTGGTTCGACACATCAGCTTAATTCGAGTTTAACTCCCCCGGTGACTTTTCATAATGGAGAAGGAGCAGGGCTTTATTTGGCACCGCTTATTGAATTTTATAAACCGAATACAATATTGGGATTTATGTTTCAGGCAGGTTATGACAGTAGAAAAGGTTCTTTTGATCAGAAAGCCACTCCTTGTAATTGCCCCGCAGATTTATCTACTGAATTAAGTTATATCACTGTAGAGCCAAGCATTCGTATTGCGCCTTTTAAATCTAATTTTTATATATACGGAGGTCCGCGTTTGGCTTTCAATGTGGATAAATCATTTAAATATCAGTTAGGAATTAATCCTGCTTATCCCAATCAAGAAGCATCGCCTGAGGTAAGAGGTGATTTTGACAATATTGACGAAACACTTATTTCTATGCAAGTTGGAGCAGGGTTTGACATTCCGTTATCTTCACAAAAACATAAAACACAATTTCTTTTGTCTCCGTTTGTGAATTTTCAGCCTTATTTTGGACAACATCCACGTTCAACCGAGACTTGGAGTTTAAGCACTCTTAGGGTAGGTATGGCGCTTAAATTTGGACAAGGAAGTAAAGCGGAAACTCCAGAAGTGGTAGAATCTTCGGTTCAGTTTTCGGTCCATGCGCCTAAGAATATTCCGGAAGAACGTAACGTAAGAGAGGTATTCCCTTTACGTAATTATGTTTTTTATGATCTTGAATCAAATAAAATACCAAGTCGTTACAAATTATTGCAAAAAGAAAACGTAAAAGATTTCAATGAAGATCAGATAGGAGGAGTTACGGCTTCTGTGAATCCATCGGGTCGTTCTGCACGACAAATGACGGTTTATTATAATGTAATCAATATTTTGGGGAATCGAATGGTAAAAAATCCTTCAACAACTATTACACTTGTTGGTTCTTCAGAAAAAGGATCCGAAGATGGTGTTGTGATGGCCGAATCTATCAAAACATACTTAGTTAATGTTTTCGGAATAAATTCGACAAGAATAACTACTAGAGGGCAGTTAAAACCTAATATTCCATCTGAACAACCTGGAGGGACAAAAGAATTGGAATTGCTTCGCGAGGGCGACCGTAGAGTTTCCATCGAAAGTAATTCGCCTGAATTATTGATGGAATTTCAAAGCGGTCCTGATGCTGTATTAAAACCATTAGAGTTTGTCACTGTTCAAGAAGCACCTATAGACAGTTATGTTACCATTGATGCAACTGGTGCAGGACAAGCGTATTCGTCATGGTCTTTGGAAACTACTGATATAGACGGGCAAATGAAAACTTTTGGTCCTTATACGCAAGAAAAAGTAAGCATTCCGGGTAAAAGTATCATGGGAACTCGTTCTGAGGGGGATTATAGAGTAAAAATGATTGGGAAAACCAAAAGTGGTAAAATTGAAGAAAAAGTAACCACTACTCATATGGTGCTTTGGACACCGTCTAAAACAGAAGAAGGTCTTAGATATAGCATAATTTTTGAATTTAATAAATCAAAAGCAATTGCCATGTATGAGAAATATTTGAGAGAGGTTGTTACGCCTAAAATACCTAAAAACGGTGTTGTCATCATTCATGGTCACACGGACATCATTGGTGAAGAGTCTTATAATTTGAATTTATCTTTGGATAGAGCCAATGAAGTAAAAGGTATTATGGAAAACGCATTGTCGAATTCAGGCAGAAGTGATGTAAAATTCGAAGTGCATGGTTTTGGAGAAGACGAAAGTATGTCTCCTTTTGAAAATAAACTTCCTGAAGAACGTTTTTATAACCGTACCGTGATAATTGACATTATTCCTGCAGCAAAATAAAAATAAATAAATTTGGTTGGTAGTACTCTTTTAGAGTTTAAAAAGACAGGGATTTAAGTTCCTGTCTTTTTTTTGTTTAAAAGGTTTTGTCCAAAAAATAACTTAACCGGTAATTTTTTTATTCCTTCTTTTCTAAATCGATAACTTCATTAATCTGGTCAAGTATATTCGTTTGATTGGGGGAAATATAATTTTTCACTTCGCTGGTATTTTCTTTCTTGAATAGAAGATCTAACGCATTGTACAGTCTTAATAAAACGTCTCGATCGGCTGCCTCAATCTCTAAAGCAGTATTGAAATTAAAAACATAATTATTCGAATTGCGAACTTCTACTTTTATCGTTTTTGACGTGATTTTAAATTTGACTATATCCATATTGTTCTATTGCTCTTTTTAGGGATTTGACATTCTCTTTTCGAGTTCTGCTTTCTATTATATTTTTGCCGAAAATACTATTTTGATTTGATGTAAACACAAATTCTTCTATAAAAGAGTATTGTTTAGCTCGAAAAGCTCTGTCAGCTTAGGAAATTAAAGATATAGACAAAAAGCTCGATTTCATTTATATCTTTATTTTTGTTTAATATTTATATCTCAATTTATAAAATTCCTCACTTCAGTTTCTCACTCCGAGTATACAACAAATGAAATTTTAAGACATTGTACAAATAAAAAACCCTCAAACAATTGATGTTTAAGGGTTTGTTTTTTGTAGCGAAGACGGGAGTTGAACCCGTGACCTCAGGGTTATGAATCCTGCGCTCTAACCGACTGAGCTACCTCGCCATATTTGGGATATATCCTATCCCTGAATGCGGGTGCAAATATAAAACAATAATTAGAGTTTGCAAGCGAAAAACAACAAAAAAAAATTTTTTTTGAAAACGTTTTTTTTTTGAGGTAATAATCTATATATTTCCAGAATATTAGACAAAATTAGACAGATTCATGGATTTAAAAGTGCGTTACGAAATAGAATTCCCCATAAATTCTTCTCCTCAATTGTTGTATCAATACATTTCGACACCTTCGGGTTTGTCTGAATGGTTTGCCGATAATGTAAATTCTCGTGGTGAGTTTTTTACTTTTATCTGGAATGACTCCCAAGAGAAAGCAAGATTGGCTTCCAAAAAATCAGGGGAGAAAGTGAAGTTTAAATGGGTTGATGACAACAATAAGGATACCGAATATTTTTTTGAGTTGAATATCTTGGTCGATGAATTGACCAAAGATGTTTCTTTGATGGTGGTTGATTTTGCTCATAAAGAGGAACTTGAAGAAGCGACCCAGCTCTGGGAAAATCAAATTTCAGATCTAAAACATGTTATAGGTTCGGTGTAGTAGAATTGTATATTATAACTTATATTTGTCACGCTTTTTAGCGTGACTTTTTTTTGAAAAATAGTATGATAAATTTTAATGGTTCGATAGTGTCTGAGGATGCAAATATATTGGTGCAAAATAGAGGCTTTTTGTATGGTGATGCAGTTTTTGAGACTGTGAAAATTGTAAGTGGGAAAATTCTCTTTTTAGAAGATCATTACTTCAGGCTTATGTCATCAATGCGTGTGATTCGAATGGAAATTCCAATGAATTTTACGATGGAATACCTAGAAGAACAAATTCTTACTTTGGTTAAAAATAATAATATAGAATCGTCTTCAAGAGCTAGAATTACGGTTTATAGAAATGATGGAGGATATTATTTACCACAAAACAATACGGTTTCTTTTTTGATACATGCTATTCACCTTGAAAATACAGCATATTTGTTTAATGAAAATGAATATGAAGTTGATTTGTACAAAGATTTTTACGTCACTAAGCAATTATTGTCCTCAATTAAAACGACAAACCGTCTGATAAACGTGACAGGAAGTATTTATGCTAGTGAAAACGGATTAGATAATTGTATTCTATTAAATGATGCGAAAAATGTTGTTGAGGCTTTACAGGGTAATATTTTTATGCTAAAAGACAATAAGCTAATCACTCCTCCAGTTTCAGAAGGTTGTTTGAATGGGGTTATGAGGAAACAAATTTTAGAATTGGCAAAAAAAATGACTGCTATTGAAGTAATAGAGGGAATTATTTCGCCTTTTGATCTTCAAAAAGCGGATGAATTGTTTGTGACAAATGTTATTAAAGGTGTACAACCAATTACAAAATACAGAAAAAGAGAATTTTCGATTGAAGTTTCTAAAACTTTAGTTGCAAAACTGAATGAATCTTTAAACTTGGTTTAGTTTAGATAAGGGTTTTCGGGAGCGTTGGACCAAATAAGGTATTCACCTCCCAGTTCTATGATTTGTTCTTTCCAGAAATGAGCAGTTGATTTTCCGATTATTTTATTCTCGTAATTGTTTCTGGTGATAATCCAAGAATTGGCTTCCATTTCTTTTTCAAGTTGGTGCTCTTCCCATCCTGTGTATCCCAAAAAGAAACGAATGTTCTCTTTTTTTATTTGGCCTTTATTAATGAGTTCTTTTGTTGATTCAAAATCACCTCCCCAATAAATTCCGTTGGAAATCTCGATACTATTCGGTATTAATTCGGGGATGTTATGAATGAAGTAAAGATTATCCTGTTCTACAGGTCCACCATTAAAAATCTTAAAATTGGCATTAATTTCAGGAATCAAATCATTGATGGTGTATTTCAATGGTTTGTTCATGATAAAGCCTACAGAGCCATCCGCATTATGATCTGCCAAGAGGATTACTGATCGATTAAATGATAAGTCTCCAATTATTGATGGTTCAGCAATAAGTAAATATCCTTTGTTTAATTTTTCTGAAATCATAAGGCGATATTTTTAATTAAATTTAAGAAAATTTAAATTGACTAACCAAATTTTTTCGATTTTAATCGTTTAAAAGCAAAAAAAAACCTTCCAATCGGAAGGTTTAATTATATAAGATAAACTATAGTTAGTTTACTGCTCCTTCTAAATCTGCTCCAGCTTTGAATTTCACAACATTTTTTGCAGCGATTTGAATAGTTTTTCCAGTTTGAGGATTTCTTCCGTCTCTTGCAGCTCTTGAAGATACTGACCATGATCCGAATCCAACTAAAGATACTTTACCACCTTTTTTCAAAGTTCCACCTACATTTCCTAAAAATGATTCTAATGCTAATTTTGCAGCAGCTTTTGTGATTCCTGCATCAGCAGCGATAGCGTCGATTAATTCTGATTTGTTCATAATAATTTGATGTTAATTGTTGGTTAAAATAATTGTTAATTAGAACAAAATTAACAGGAAATACGGTCTTTGCAAGTGTTTTATACATTTTTAGTGTATTTTGTTAATAACTTACAATCTTTGTTCATAAAGTTGGCTAAAATTCTGAAAAAAATAGCACTTAACTCCTGTTTTTATTGACATTAATAGACTTTTGCGCTTTCTGAAAAAGTAATACCGTTTAATAATTCAGCAGTAGTCATTTTCTTTTTTCCTGGGAATTGAAGGGATACTATTTGAATATAACCTTTATTTACTGCAACTTTCATTTCTTTTTTGGTGCAAAATAAGCTGCCAATAGTGTGATTATGTTCTTCTGTAATAGCTTTAGATTCGTAAATTTTTACATTCCATTCTTCGCCTTTGTCGCCAAAAAAACACCAAGCAGCGGGGTATGGACTTAAGCCTCGAATCAAATTGTAAATTTCTGTAATCGATTTTGACCAATCAATTTTGCAATTTTCTTTATTTAGTTTGTATGCCGTTTTGATGTCTGAAGAATCATTCTGAATTGTAGTTGTTGCATTTCCGCTTTCAATTACTTTCAATGTGTCTATTACAGTATCACATCCTAAATGCATTAATCTATCGTGCAATTGCCCAGCATTTTCAGTGTCATCGATTGCTGTTTCGGAACTTAAAATCATCGCTCCGGTGTCTATTTTATCATCGATAAAAAAAGTAGTCACACCAGTTTTGGTTTCTCCATTGATAATTGCCCAGTTAATCGGCGCTGCTCCTCTATAATTAGGAAGCAATGAAGCATGCAGGTTGAATGTTCCCAATGATGGCATTTCCCATACTACTTTTGGCAACATTCTAAAAGCAACAACAATTTGCAGATTAGCGTTTAATGATTTTAATTCTTCAAGGAAGCTCTCGTCTTTTAGATTAGTAGGTTGCAATAAGTTTAAATTATTTTCCAGTGCATATTCCTTTACCGCCGAGTATTTTAGTTTTTGTCCTCTTCCTGCAGGTTTGTCAGCGGCTGTTATTACACCTACCACTTCATAGTTGTTTTTGATTATGGTGTCCAGAATGCCAACGGCAAATTCGGGAGTTCCCATAAATATAATTCTTAATTTTTCCATTAGGCTTTTAAAGTGTATTTATTATTTTTTTGAATTATTAAAAGATCGTCTTCCAGTAATTGTTGCAATACAAAGGTAACATCGTCTGAAGTGTTTTTTGTCTTCTCTTGAATTTCTCTTGAATTTAAATCTTCGCCTTGCAATAAAGTCATAATTTTTTTAGAAAGAGCATTGTAATCTTTTTTAGGTTTAACCAGTGTTATGCAGTAGGAACAAATGCCGCAATTGGTAGTTGCTTTTTCGCCAAAATAATCCAAAATCATTTTGCTCTTGCAAACATTCTTTTCCTTTACATAATTAAGTACCGATTGCAATTGTTCTTTTTTGAGTTCGTTTTGTCTTGATAAATATTTAGAAACTTTATTAATCGTTCTTTCGTCTTCCCGAATTTCATTGAAAATTAATGTAGCGTCATTATTTTTAGAATGGTATTCTATAATTTCTTTGTCTTTTAGTTTGTGCAATACGGCTAGTACTTCGACTTCGGAATGATGGGACTTCTTGGCAATCATTGGTAAATTGAATGCGGTTTGCATTTCATAAACTCCAGGATAATTCCTGAGTATAGTCAAAATGATTTCCTCGTCATTGGGATTCAAACTCGTATAACGAATGACTTCTTTGGATGGAATTAAAAATTGTAATGTGATTTTTTCCGAAAATTCCTGGGACAAAGTCAGAACGCCCTGTCCGTCCAAAAAACGCATTGCATTGAATGTTTTCTGTGTTGGAAATCCGTATTTTAAACAAAAATGATGCAAATTAAAAGAGAATTCCTCGTTTATCCCCTCTCCATAGGCTATGCGAAAATAATTGCAGAGTTTGACATACATGGTGTTCAAAAAGGCTTTGTCCGGCAAAACGTTTATGAACTGACTTTCGGTTTGGATAATATCCGATGGGCTAGTCAATAAAACGGCATACGCTTTTTCGCCATTTCTTCCGGCACGTCCCGCTTCCTGATAGTAATTTTCCATATTCTCGGGTAACTGAATGTGAACAACGGTTTTGACATTAGGCTTGTCAATTCCCATTCCAAAGGCATTTGTGGCAACAATAACGTGTGCTTTTTCTTCCATCCAGAGTTGCATGTTTTTGTCTTTTTCTCTGGATGTAAGTCCTCCATGATAATAAGTGGCTTGAAACCCTAACGTTTGTAATTGGGTAGAAATGTCTAGACACGATTTTCGGTTTCGAACATAGATGATGGAAGGCTGGGGATTTTTTTTAAGAATTTGCTGTATTCGAAAAAGTTTGTCTTCCACTTCAAAAACCATGTAGGCAATATTTTTTCGGGCAAAAGACTTTTCAAACTGCTTGGGATTGTGCATCCCCAGTTCGGTAATGATGTCTTCTTTTACTCTGGGCGTGGCAGTTGCTGTCAAAGCTAAAAATGGAACTTTTGGGAAATAGGTTTTCAACGCCGAAATCTTCAGATATGCCGGTCGAAAATCATGTCCCCATTGCGAAACACAATGCGCTTCGTCAATAGTTATCAAGTTTATGGGAAGATTTTTTATGCGTTCCAAAATCCAATCTGATTGCAAACGCTCTGGAGATACGTACAGAAACTTATAATTTCCAAATTGACAATTGTCCAACAAGTCAATCATTTCTTCAGATCGTATACCTCCAGTTAAAGCAATGGCTTTAATTCCTCGATTTTGCAAATTGGCAACTTGGTCTTTCATCAAGGCAACCAGCGGAGAAATAACCAAGCAGATCCCTTCATTCATCATACCCGGCACTTGAAAGCAAATCGATTTCCCGCCACCTGTGGGCATTAAGGCAAAAGTATCTTCGCTACTCAAAACAGAATCAATAATTTCTTTTTGTAGCGATCTAAAGGTAGTATGTTGCCAATATTTTTGAAGAATTGCTAATGCTTCTGGCATTATTTCTGGTTTAGATTTTTAATAATTTACAATCTTGATTTTCAAGAAATTGCTAAATTTTATCTAATATAAAAAGAATTCTGTTATCCACACTATCTTTTGGCACTTCAATTAGATTATATCCATAATCTGTGTACGTTTTAGTAAGGTGTTTGTAGATTGTTTTTGCCTGTTCAAAGTTTTCATAACGCTCACTGTCACTTTCATAAATCTCCTCCCAAGGCGGAAGCATAAAAATTTTGGTATATACATTTTCGCGACAAGCATTATCAAAATGCTCTGGAAAATCATCACCAATATAATCTAGGTAAGCAAGAACGTCAGGGATTCCACGGTCAATAAATACCCATTTATGAGGTTCATTTTGGGCGTTGTTAAATTGTTTTATTCTGCCGTCAAGCAACATTTGGCTAAACAATAAAGGGTCTTCCAGAAACAATTGTTCAATACCTCTTTTCTGTGCTTCCAGTGTAACTTCACGAGAAATTTCGGGATAACAGCAATAGCCTTTCGTTTCGAGGCCTTTAATAATAGAGCTTTTCCCAGTACCAGGGCCGCCAATGATAACAATAATTTCTTTCTGCACTTTCTGTAATTAAGCGGCAAAAATACTCAAACTTATTGGAAATTAAAAAGTTTATTGATTGCTAATTGCAGCCGAATATTTTGGAGCGAAAGATGGGGCTTTTTCAGGAAAAATAGTTCCTGCTGTCCGCTATATCTCCCGATTAACAAAAACTACGGCAAAAAGCCTTGTTTTTCTAAATCGGGAGATGCCACTTCCATCAGGGCTAAAGGAGAGGCATAGTGTGTTTTTGTAAACATAATTTTGATTGAAATTTATCTTAAAATAAAAGAAAAATGTTAGAAAGGCACTTCTTATTTTGAAAATCTTAAAACGATACTTATAATTCCTAAATCTAAAATCTAAAATCTAAAATCTAAAACGTATATTTGCCTTTATTTTTAATTTAAGAATGGACAACGATAAAGAAAAAGAGACTGCAGAGTTTTATGAAAGACTGAAGGCCGAGTTAGATCTAAGTAATTCTTGGCCTGCAGAATATTTGTTTAAATTTATAGTTCCCACAACCGAGGAAAATATCCTGAAAGTAGAAGATGCATTCAATTGCATGGGGGCAGTAATCAAAACAACAAAATCCAGAACAGGGAAATTTACCAGTATTTCGGTGGATTTAATGGTTAAGGATTCGCAAGAAATAATTGACAAGTACCAAGAATTATCCACAATAGAAGGTATAGTTTCCTTATAATTATGATCGAAAAATATAAAAAAGAAAACGCGAACGATGTTGTTTTCAATTTGGAATACAATTCCGAAAGAAAGCATTTAATCATTCCTGAATATGGTCGTCATTTGCAAAAATTGATTGAGCAGGCTACTATTATAGAAGATGATGCAGAACGCAACAAAGCTGCAAAATATATCATTCAGGTAATGGGAAGTTTGAATCCTCACTTGAGAGACGTACCGGATTTTCAGCACAAACTTTGGGATCAGCTTTTCATCATGTCTGATTTTAAGTTAGTAGCCGATTCACCTTATCCGATTCCGTCAAGGGAAGTGCTACAATTGAAACCTGATGTTTTAAAATACCCGCAAAATTACCCAAAATACAGGTATTATGGTAATAACATCAAATACATGATTGATGTGGCCAACAAATGGGAAGAAGGAGAAATGAAAAGCGCATTGGTCAAAGTAATTGCCAATCACATGAAAAAGTCCTATTTGAGTTGGAATAAAGATACTGTAAAAGATGACGTGATTTTTGAGCATCTTTATGAATTATCAGACGGGAAACTGAATTTGCTGCAAAGTTCAGAGGAATTATTAAACACCACCGATTTATTAAGAACCAACAAGAGGGTTTCTAATAAAATTGGTCCGGCTGGACAACCAAAAATTCAAAGCAACAAGAATAATAAAACGGGAAAACCAAAACCGTTCCAAAAAAACAAATAAAAAAGAGATGCTAAGAAACTGAGACCCTAAGTTTCTGAGATATTGAATGAAAGTTCACTGAAATCTTAGAAACTTAGGGCCTTAGAAACTTAGAATCTTTAAGTCAAAGAATCTTAAATCAAAAACATGGAAGTTTTCAAAATAGAAGGAGGAGTTCATCTAAAAGGGGAAGTAATACCGCAAGGAGCGAAAAACGAAGCGTTACAAATTTTGTGTGCTGTACTTTTAACGCCAGAAAAAATAACAATCAACAATATTCCTGATATTATCGACATTAACAAATTGATAAAACTTTTAGGGAATTTGGGAGTTAAAATTGAGAAACTAGGACATGGTTCTTATACTTTTCAATCCGATGAGGTAAATGTTGAATATCTGGAAACCGAAGCTTTCAAGAAAGAAGGAGGATCTCTTCGTGGTTCCATTATGATTGTTGGACCGCTTTTGGCACGTTTTGGAAAAGGGTATATCCCGAAACCGGGTGGTGACAAAATTGGGCGAAGAAGATTGGATACCCATTTTGAAGGATTCATCAATTTAGGAGCAAAATTTAGATATAACAGAGAAGACCATTTTTATGGAGTAGAAGCTCCGGACGGACTTGTTGGTGCCGATATGTTATTGGATGAAGCATCTGTAACCGGAACTGCCAATATTGTTATGGCTGCCGTTTTGGCCAAAGGAAAAACAACTGTTTACAATGCTGCCTGTGAGCCATATTTGCAACAACTTTGTAAAATGTTGAACTCTATGGGAGCTAAGATTACAGGAGTTGGTTCTAATTTATTGACTATTGAAGGAGTTGAAAAATTAGGTGGTTGTGTTCATAGAATTTTACCGGATATGATCGAAATTGGTTCTTGGATTGGTCTTGCGGCTATGACAAGAAGTGAAATTACAATCAAAGATGTAAGTTGGGAGAATCTAGGTGTGATTCCAAATGTATTCAGAAAACTAGGAATTACATTAGAGAAACGTGGAGATGATATTTTTATTCCAGAACATAAAGATGGATACGAAGTAAAAACCGATATCGATGGTTCAATCCTTACTATCGCCGATGCACCTTGGCCAGGATTCACACCCGATTTGCTGAGTATCGTATTGGTAGTGGCAACACAAGCCAAAGGTGATGTTTTGATTCACCAAAAAATGTTCGAAAGTCGTTTGTTCTTTGTCGACAAATTGATTGATATGGGAGCCAAAATCATGTTGTGTGATCCACATAGAGCTGTGGTTATAGGTCATGATTTTAAATCCGTTCTAAAAGCAACAACAATGTCTTCTCCTGATATTCGTGCAGGAATCTCATTATTGATTGCGGCATTATCTGCAAAAGGAACCAGCACAATCCAAAATATTGAACAAATTGATAGAGGATATGAGCGCATAGATGAGCGTTTAAGAGCAATAGGAGCAAAAATAGTTCGAGAAAAACAATAAGAAATAACAATTTAAAATCGCTTAAATAAATTTAATTTTCATTTGAAATTAGTTTGTTTAAGCGATTTTTAGCATTATAAATTGGAATATGAGGGATAAGACTAATGAGCAAAAAGCCATAAAAGCGACCTATTTTAGTATAATTGGGAACACTTCCCTCGCTCTTATAAAAGGATTGGCTGGCTTTTTCGGAAATTCCTATGCTTTAGTGGCTGATGCAATAGAGTCTACAACAGATATTTTTGCTTCTCTTTTGGTTTTATTTGGGATAAAATATTCCAATAGACCAGCTGATGACAATCATCCCTACGGGCACGGTAGAGCCGAGCCATTGATTACCTTTTTGGTAGTTGGTTTTTTGATTACATCGGCTACGATTATTGGTTATGAGAGTATCATAAATATTCAAACTCCCCATGAATTACCAAAATCTTGGACGCTTTATGTACTTGGCGCCATCATTCTTTGGAAAGAGTATTCGTTTCGATTGGTGATGAAAAGAAGTAAAGAAACCAACAGTTCTTCTCTCAAAGCCGATGCATGGCATCACAGAAGCGACGCTTTAACTTCAATTGCTGCATTTATAGGGATTTCGATCGCTTTGTTTTTAGGGAAAGGATATGAAGCAGCCGATGATTGGGCGGCATTGTTTGCTTCAGTTTTTATTTTGTATAATAGCTATTTAATTTTTAGGCCCGCCCTTGGCGAAATCATGGATGAACATTTGTATGATGATTTGGTTGAGGAAATTAGGGAAGTATCTCATCAAGTGGATGGAATTATTGATACTGAAAAATGTTTTATCAGAAAAGCGGGGATGAAATACCATGTTGATCTTCATGCTAGAGTAAAAGGTTCAATTACGGTAAAAGAAGGACATGATTTGTCCCATTTGCTAAAAGACACACTACGGGAGAAAATACCGGAATTGGGTCATGTCTTGATTCATATTGAGCCGGATTAGAAATAATTATAAAAAGCAATACCAATACTGTTCAAAAAGTATTGGTTTTTTTATTGCTATTTGGAATTAAATTTAATTCAAGAATTTTATTCCAACAATTACACCGTCTTTTTGAAATCCATTTTGATAAGAACGAACATAATCCAGTCGGAACATTTTGAATTTTCCAAAACCGAGATTATCCAAGCCTATACTGTATTCGGCATACGGATTTCTATTGGGTATAGCTAGCAGGTGATAACCTAAAACTAAGTTTGATTTTAGCAGATTTAACAACGGGATTTTATTCATGAGATAGCCTTTGTCATTGTGTTCGGTATGCAGTTCAAAATAGCTGTCGTTGGTGCTGTTGGTGTAATAAGGCATCAAATTGAATACGTTCAAATAACTTTCAGAGAACCCGATATAGGTTTGATTGCCATTAAAATGTTTGTAATCTACGAATGAAATTTGATCGGCATTAAAGAATTTGCCTCCTTTTGCATTCAAGGATAAAATGCCTTTGTTTCCAAGAGTTGCGTTATACTCGATCTTGGCTTTAAGATGATCAAATTCATAGTTTTTTTTGCTCCCAGCAAATCCTTTTTCATAACCCAATGTCAGAATAGGATAATTTCCGTTTGAAAAATTATACTTTCCGTCTGGACGTGTGATATAATCTTGGTCAAAATTGATTGTAGCTTCCACTTTGGCTTTTACCAAATTGTATTTTTCGAATGCAGGAATTGTATAATCTTTCGGTGCCCAAGGATTATTGGATGTGTAGTTTTTTTCTTTTGGAAAAAAGGTTTGGTCTGTGGTGTTTGATAACGGTTTGTTTTCAAGATAATCGACTTTGGCTTTCATGAAAATCCCATTAGTTACTTCTCGTTGATATAAAAATGAGATAAAATTATTTTCATAAATCTTCATGAAATTTTCTTCGAAAAACAAAGTGGTAACGGAGTTTAATAATTCTTTTATAGGCTTTTCTTCATTGAACTGGGCTACACGATTTCCGCCTGAAATTTGAATTTCACTTTTGTTCGTATTATTGAATTTATGGATAAAGCTTCCCGTTGACCTAAATTTGTCTTCGGAGAAACCATAATCAAAATCAGCTCCAAATCGAGTGTATTTCCCGTTTTCACGATCGTTTTTTGTATAGGACAATCCAGTAGCAATTTTCCAGCCCTGAACCGTGTTGAAATTAACACCTGTTAGTATTCCAGCATAGTTTGCAGACCATTTTTGAAAGGAATTTTTATAAGTATAGCCAGTAATTGGATCTAAAAAGTGGAATTTATTATTCTTTTTGTCGATAGAATCTAGGTATACCTGTGATTTCTTTTTGGTCTGCAAAATATCTTTCTTGGTGTAATCGGTACTTTCTTCGATGGTTAGAGGGATTGGACGAATGGTATTCCAATATTCGTCTCCTTTTTTGTTGGCATTTTCTTCAAAAGTCAGAACTTCTTTTGTGAAGGTTTTTTTTGTGAATGTTGGTTCAAATTCAAAATTTGAAAAGACATAAGTGAATTTTCCCGAAACATTAATACTTAATATTCCGAAGATGAAATCGATAGTTTGAGTATTCTTTACCCAAATTTTGCTTTCTGAATTGTAACTGAAGTTTTGTTTTAAAGTCAATAAGTTCAACGCGGGATTTTGCATTTGTTCTCCTTTAATGTTAACATCAACTGCATATATTGCCCAACTGTCATCTACAATATAAATGTAGCCTTCCATGACGGGTTCTGATTCTCTTTTTGGAGTGACTTTTATTTTATTGATTTGTTGGTTGTTTTCGTTGTAAAAGGAACCTTCCAGTTTGTATTTATAGTAGTTAAAAGCATTGTCAGCAATTGGAGAAACTACATTTACATCAAATGGCAAATAATTATCATAAAAATCAAAATTGGCTGATGCAGCATTGTTAAAACTGAATCCACTATCGTTGCCGCTTACTTTGGATGCGATAATGGTCTCTTTCATTTTGTCTGGCTTCTGGAAAGCGATTTTTGAAACGGTTTCCGATAAATAGAGTATACCACTGCGGGTGGAATCCAGTACTTCATCAAACATGTCTAATTTCTTCCCTAGAATCTTTTTCGGGGCGTCTTTGATTCGGAAAATACCTCGAGAATAAAAATCGGCCTTGTATTTAGCTGTTTTTTCAATGTTTACTTTTTTACTGGCAATGGCATTCTTTATAATTTGATTGGCGGGATTGTCTTTAGGATTAATCACAACTTCATTTAAAGTAAAACTTTCCTCTACCAATTTTACATCCAAATTATAAGGAAAAGAGGTAATGTCCAAATCTAGTTTTTGAGTTTTGAATCCTAAAAATTGAAATACAATTGTGTGTTTTCCGAGCTTTTTTGTGCTTAATTCATAGAAGCCTTGCTCGTTGGAAGTTGTTCCATTATAGGTGTTGTCTTCATAAATGGTAACGGATGGCAAAGGATTTCCTTTATCGTCAGTTATTTTGCCTTTAATTTGGGCAAAACTGAAAAGGCCATTAACTAAAAAAAAGAACAAAAAAGCATTTTTCATAAATTGTAGTTTTAATGTTGGACGCTTTTTTGTAAGATTGTTACATGTAAATAGAGCTGGTTTATTGTAAAGATTTGTTAAAAAAATACTATAAAAATGACTGAATAGCCAAATCATAACTTTTTAAACCGAACCCTAGAATTACACCTTTGGCATTTCCAGAAATATAAGATTGATGTCTGAAACTTTCACGCGCATAAGTATTTGAAATATGAACTTCAATTACTGGGGTGGTTACTGCTTTTATGGCGTCTCCAATTCCTATTGAAGTATGAGTATAAGCGCCAGCATTAAGGATAATACCATCATAATTAAAGCCTAGTTCCTGTATTTTACCAATTAATTCTCCTTCGATGTTGCTTTGATAGTAAGTTAATTCTATTTTGGGAAACTTATTTTTTAAAAGTTCAAAATAATCTTCGAAAGTTTGGGTTCCATAAACTTCAGGTTCTCTTTTTCCCAGTAAATTTAAATTTGGACCATTAAGGATGGCTATTTTCATATGTTGATATTTATTGTTTTTTATAGGTCATATGTAATTGATGGGAGCTATTATTTTATTGGAGCCATCGAACTACGTTTCGCATATCATAATTGGTACTAGTGACCAATTTAGAGTCATGCTCATTTCTTAATTTTTTTGTTTTTGTAAAAATAAATAATCCCTATAGATTAAAGATGTATTTTTTGTCAAAAAGCCATTGTTTTTTTTAATAAAACGAAGTATCGTTGTTTTGTTAGGAATAAAAGTCTCTTTTTGGATTCTACAATGTGATTTGTTCTTTTAGTTTTTCTTAAACTGTTTTTGTTTAGTTATTTAATTTTTTGTTTTATTTTAAGAAATAGAAGTTTAAGAAGTTATTTTAAGATTAAATTAAGTTTTGGTTGATTAATGTTAGTCGGTATTTCGTACATTTATTCACGTATTAACAAACAAAACAAAAAAATATGAAAAAAATTATTTTATTATTGGTAGCAGTTTTTGCTTTTAGTTTTGCAAATGCTCAAGAATCGGGAATGACTAAGGCTACTTTTTCAAAAGGAGATATGTGGCTTGAAGGCGGAATTACTTTAACTACTGGAGACAGCAGTAACGATTATTTTGCGTTAACACCTAAATTTGGTTATTTTTTGGATGAAAAATGGGCTGTAGGTGCTGATTTTAATATCTCAACAGTGTCTTATTTGCCTAACAGTAATAATCTTGACAAATCAAGCTCGTATGGAATCGGAGTATTTGCAAGATATTATTTTTTGAATTTAGGAAATTTCAAGGCATTTGGAGAAGCGGGATTGGGTTATAACCATACAAAATTAGAGTATATTAATGGTTCTACTAATATGAATAATGGTATCAAAGCCAATATTGATTTGGGAATCAATTATTTTTTCACTCCAAAATGGGCTGCAACATTTACGCTAGCTGAGATTTTAAGTTATAATAATGCAAACCCTGAAAATGGTTCAAGTACTAGCGACTTAGTGATTAATGTGAATTTATTCAACAATGTCTTTGCTCAACCTAAATTTGGACTATTATACAAATGGTAGTTTAATTATTTCGATTTATCAAAACCTCTCAACTCGAGAGGTTTTTTTTTACCTAAAAAAGTTCTTACTTTGTTCAAATGAATTGGGAATCGTATCTAAAGAGTTATCAGTCCTATCTTAAGATTGAAAGAGGTTTATCAAAAAACACCATTGATAATTATTCTTTCGATATTGAGCGGTTGTGTTTGTTTTTGAATCAAAATTCGATTCAAGTTTCGCCTATAACCATTAATGAAGAAACAGTGCAGCAATTCATTTATGCTGTTTCCAAAGAAGTAAATCCTAGATCACAGGCCCGAATAATTTCGGGTTTGAAAAGCTTTTTCTCATATTTAATATTTGAAGATTTTAGAAATGACAATCCTTTGGAATTGATAGAGTCTCCGAAAACAGGACGCAAACTGCCTGATACCTTGGCAGTCGAGGAAATTGACGCCATTATTTCGGCAATCGATTTGAGTTCCAATGAAGGGGAGCGTAATAGGGCATTGCTGGAAACTTTATACGGTTGCGGACTTCGGGTTTCCGAATTGGTAGCCTTAAAAATATCCGATCTGTTTTTTGAGGAAGGATTTATCAAAATTACCGGAAAAGGGAATAAACAACGTTTTGTTCCAGTGGGGGATTTGACCCAAAAATACATTGGAATTTATAGAAATGAAGTGCGCGTTCATTTAAATATTCAAAAAGGTTTTGAAGATACTTTGTTTTTGAACCGAAGAGGGCGACAATTGACGCGGGCTATGATTTTTACTATTATCAAGGATTTGGCGGTAAAAATCAATCTGAATAAAAAAATAAGTCCGCATACTTTCAGGCATTCTTTTGCCACCCATCTGTTGGAAAATGGTGCCGATTTGCGCTCGATTCAATTGATGCTTGGTCACGAATCCATTACTACGACAGAAATTTATGTGCATTTGGATAGAAAATTTTTAACAGAAGTAATGAATGCTTATCATCCTAGGAAGTAATTTTTGTATTAAATCTAGTATTTTATGTTAATATCTGTTTTGGATTCAATATTTTTGTTAGTACATCAATGAAGTATCATAAGTTATGATTTTTACAGCCAATAAAAACCCAGAAGACTTAAATAAATTATACGAAAGTTTAATTAAGCAGCTTCCGAATATTATTTTTCAGATAAGGGTGAATTCCCAAAAACAAATTTCAGTTGATTTTTTGAGTAAACCTATTGAGTTTTTGAATGAGTTTTCCATAAATGAATTTCTGGAAGACTCATACAAATTATCGAATTATAAAATTTATGAACCAGATTTAAAAGTCTTTTTGGATTCTTACGAAAAGGCTATTACAAGCAATGAAAAGTGGGAGATTGATTTCAGACTGCTAATGCCAGAAAGCGGTTATAAATGGATTCGTATTGATGCCACGCCGAAGAAAAGTGATAATGAAGAGGTGGTTTTTTACGGCCTGATTTCAGACATAACGGTTGTAAAAGAACAGGAAATCAGATTAAAGGTAGCGGACGAAAGGTATCATTTTGCGGTACAAGCATCGGATAGGGGAGTCTGGGACTGGGATTTGATAACCAATAAAGTCTATTATTCCTCAGAGTCGATGAAAATTTTGGAATTGACAGAATCAGATTTGGTTGCCGCTCCCGAAGAATGGGACGAAAGAGTACATCCAGACGATAGAGATGAATATTATGGCAACATAAATCTGCATTTTGACAATAAAATTCCTTTTTATGAGACCTGTCACCGCGTTCTCTGTAATGGTAAATACAAATGGATTTTGGACAGGGGTAAAGTCATAGAAAGAGACGATGATGACAAGCCAATGCGAATCGTAGGTACACATACCGACATATCTGCCCAAAAAGAAAAAGAAATTGAGCTGGCCAAAATGCTCGAAATTGTAAATACCCAAAACAATAAGTTGCTGAATTTTGCTCATATTGTATCCCACAATTTAAGAACTCATAGCGGTAATATAAAATCACTGCTGGATTTGCACCAGGAAGGGCTTCTCTCGAATGAAGATACGTTTAGTAATATTCAGATCGTTTCGGATGAATTGTTCTCTACAATCGAAAATTTAAACGATTTGGTTAGTATATACACCGAGCGGGAAAACAATATGCAATTGTTGAAAGTCAATAGTTTTATTGATAAAGTTTTGGACGTTTTGAATGAGTCAATTAAGCTAAAAGGAATTCAGGTTATGAATTATGTTCCTGGCGGAGTAAAAGTATTTTGCGTGCCGGCCTATCTGGAAAGCATCATGTTGAACTTGGTTACCAATGCAATCAAATATTCCGATCCTAACAAAGAACCCAAAATCATTTTTACAGCTGAGGCAAATGATGATTTTGTTGTCTTGAATGTAAAAGACAATGGTTTGGGAATTGATCTCGAAAAGCATAAAGACTCTATTTTTGGATTGTATAAAACGTTCCACAGAAACAACGATGCGAGGGGAGTTGGTTTATATCTTACCAAAAACCAAATTGAAAACATGGGAGGTAAAATCGAGGTTGAAAGTACTCTTAATTTTGGATCCACCTTTAAAATTTATTTCAAGAAAGGCTAAAAAAACAATAAGGAGCGAAACAATAGGTATTATCGGTAAATATAGTTCCTGCTGTTCGCTATATTTCCCGATTAACAAAAACTACGGCAAAAAAGCCTTGTTTTTCTAAATCGGGAGATGCCGCTTCCATCAGGACTAAAGAGCCAGCAATAGTGTGTTTTTGGAAACATCATCTGACTTTAAAATAAAAAAATCCAAATTCCAATTATTGATAAATTGGGATTTGGATTTTTTTGGTATTTTACTCTCTGTTGCTTTGGCAACGTATAGTGGCTTTATTTTGCGATATTAACAGCTCTGGTTTCTCTGATCACGGTAACTTTTACTTGACCTGGATAAGTCATTTCAGTTTGTATTTTTTGAGAGATTTCAAATGATAAATTAGCCGCATTTTCATCAGATACTTTTTCGCTTTCTACAATTACACGAAGTTCTCTACCGGCTTGGATAGCATAAGCATTTTTAACGCCATTAAATCCGTAAGCCACTTCTTCAAGATCTTTTAAACGTTGAATGTAAGAATCCAAAACTTGTCTTCTTGCGCCTGGTCTTGCACCCGAAATAGCATCACAAACCTGAATAATTGGAGATAGTAACGATTTCATTTCTATTTCGTCGTGGTGGGCTCCAATTGCATTACAAACTTCTTCTTTCTCACCATATTTTTCAGCCCATTGCATACCCAATAATGCGTGTGGTAAATCACTTTCCGCATCCGGCACTTTACCAATATCGTGAAGTAAACCAGCTCTTTTGGCAAGTTTAACATTTAATCCTAATTCGGCTGCCATGATTCCACAAAGTTTAGAAACTTCACGGGAGTGTTGTAATAAGTTTTGTCCGTAAGAAGAACGGTATTTCATTCTACCAACTACTTTTATCAATTCTGGATGTAAACCGTGGATTCCTAAATCAATCACGGTACGTTTACCTACTTCGATAATTTCATCATCAATTTGTTTAGTTGTTTTGGCAACTACTTCTTCAATACGTGCTGGGTGGATACGTCCGTCTGTTACTAATTTGTGTAATGCCAAACGGGCAATTTCTCTACGCACAGGGTCGAAACAAGAAAGAATAATCGCCTCTGGTGTATCGTCAACGATAATTTCAACTCCGGTTGCTGCTTCAAGCGCCCTGATGTTTCTACCTTCACGTCCAATGATTCTACCTTTTACATCATCCGATTCAATGTTGAAAACAGATACACAGTTTTCTACAGCTTCTTCGGTACCAACTCGTTGGATAGTGTTGATGATGATTTTTTTGGCTTCCTGTTGTGCTGTTAATTTAGCCTCTTCAATAGTGTCTTGAATATGAGACATTGCCTTGCTCTTCGCTTCACCTTTAAGGCCTTCAATAAGTTGTTCTTTGGCTTCATCGGCAGATAGTCCAGAAATAACTTCCAGCTGTTGCAATTGACTTTTGTGTAGTCTGTCAACCTCTAGTTGTTTTTTCTCTAAATTTTCAATTTTAGACTCGTATTCTGCAGTTTTTGCTTCAAAATCATCATTTACTTTTTTAGCTTTTGATAATTCATTTGAAATTTGGGATTCTTTGTCACGAACTCTTTTTTCTACTTCAGCAACTTTTTTGTCTCTGGCTAGAATTACTTGTTCATGCTCCGATTTTAATTCAATGAATTTTTCTTTTGCTTGAAGGATTTTATCTTTTTTGATGTTTTCGGCTTCAAGATTAGCGTCTTTTAGTATTGAGGCTGCTTCTTTTTTGGCACTTTTAATTAAATTAGAGATATTGCTTTTTTCGATGATTTTGGCAATACCAAATCCTAATGCAATACCTGTAATTCCTGAAATAATTATTGTTATGATGTCCATGTTTGTTAAAAATTTATATATAAAAAAAGCCTACATTAGAAGTTGTATAAACTCGAAAAGACAAGTTTTGAGCTAACTCACTGTTCAAGTTTCCTCGCCGAAGCGTGGCATGCTTTAGTAGTGATGATTTGCTCATTCTAAATTGTTAGTGTTGAGTTTACCAATATGAACTAATGTAGGCAGTATCTTAGTCTTTGTAAAGAACGTTTAATTTTCGAGATATTCGTCCAAAAGCAAATTGATTTTGTTTAATCTTTCAATGGTTTCTTCTCCATTTATAGCATTATCAATCTGTTTTTGTTCTGCTTGAGAAGCAAATTGTAAGGCACACATAGCCAATACATCTTGTTTATCTCGCACAGCATAATTTTCTTCAAACTGCTTAATCATCGCATCAATTTTTTTTGAAGCACTTCTAAGTCCTTCTTCCTGAGCGAAATCTACCGTTAGCGGGTAAACTCTGTCAGCAATTGATATTTTAATTTTAAGCTTTTCGTCCATATTTTTTACTAATCTGATAGCTGGGCTATACAGTAATCAATTTCACGAATTATTGAATTTATTTTAAGCTTTGTATCTCTTTTGTTATCGTCACTGCCTAATAATGCATTGGCTATTTTGAGTGTTTCTAATTGTGTTTTTAACGCTTCAATCTCTTTGGATTGAGTTTGTATTAACACTGCAGCGTTCTTTAACTCTAGATATAATTCTTGATTGTTTTTTTCTAAACTTTTTATTTTCAAAAAAAGTTTTCCAATCTTATTTTCAAGAGTATCAATTATTTCTGCAATCACACTCATTATAATTCCTATTCATTACTTAATCTTACAAAGTTAGTATTCCTTTTTATTATTGCAATATTTTATCGATTTTTTTACGTTAAAATAATCAATTATTTAAAAATCAGTTTATTGTATTTTGGTTTTGTTTTGTCTTGTGGGTATTAGTTGCTTTTTTTATCTTAGCAAAAATGTATTCCATGAAATGAGCATGATTGTAAATTGGTCGCAAACACCAATGAAGTTATGCGAATTCCATATTCCAATGAAAAAAATATTATCCACATATGAAATTTTCTTTTTTTTTGCTAGTATTCACTACGACACTTTTTGCTCAAACAGATTATCCTAAAAATTATTTTTGTCCTCCACTTGATATTCCGCTGCAATTATCCGGAAATTTTGGTGAATTGAGACCGAATCACTTTCACGCGGGTTTTGATTTGAAAACACTTCAAAAAGAAGGCTTAAATGTCTATGCTGTAGCCGATGGATATGTTTCCAGAATCAAGATTTCCACTTTTGGAAACGGAAAGACAATTTATATCGATCATCCCAACGGTTTTACTTCAGTGTATGGACATTTGCAAAAAGCGACTGATTCTATTGAGAGTTTCATAAAGAAAACGCATTATAAAGAAAAGTCGTTTGAAATTGAAATGTATTTTAAACCCAATGAAATGCCTGTCAAAAAAGGACAATTAATTGCGGTTTCCGGAAATACTGGTGCTTCGGAAGGACCACATTTACATTTTGAATTTCGAGATACTAAAACAGAGAAAATCATTAACCCAATGTTTTTTGGATTTGATGCTTTAATGAAAGATACCAAAAAGCCAATAGTCTCGAATTTGTATGCTTATCCTTTAGATTCAAAAACAACAGTAAATCATTCAAAACGGCCTATTCCAATTAATTTATCCTTGCAAAAGGACGGAACTTATATGGCTGATAAGGTTATTGCCAATGGGAAAATTGGTTTTGGTATTATAGCTTATGATTATGATGATGTGTCTTTCAATAAAAATGGAGTTTTTGATGTGAATTTGTCCTGTAACGGAAAATCTATCTTTGGTTATCAATTTAATACCTATTCTTTTGATGAAATGAGATATGTAAATGCTTTGATTGATTATTCGCTTTATAAAAAATCGGGGCAAAGAATCCAAAAACTGTTTATGAATCCACCTTATAATTTGAGCATTATAAAAACAGACGAAACAAATGGAATTATTACAGTGCTTCCCAATTTGACTTCGGTTTGTAGTTTGAATGTTTCTGATTTTTATGGAAATAAAACCGCAATTTCGATTCCAGTAGAATATGACTTACTTTCAACCATAATCGAAAAAGAACCTATTGTTGCTAATTATGTTGTAAAAGCGTCTAAGGATTGCTTTTTTGAAAAAGATAAATGTTCTGTTTTCTTTCCGGCCGGCACATTTTATAATGACTTTAATTTGAATTTTGATGTAAAAAATAATGTTTTGACGGTACATGATGATACTGTTCCTGCACACACAAATTTTACAATTACTATGGAAAGCGATAGTTATCCAGCGGATCTAAAAGATAAAGTATTTATTGGTCGAATAGAAGGAGGAAGAGTGAGTTATAATACGACTCGCGAAAAAAACAATGTTTATGAGACCAGAGTGAAAACTTTAGGACAGTATAAATTGGCTTTAGATACTATTGTTCCCGTAATTAAGATTGCAAAATCTATTGAGGGGAAAAAATTGGACAATCAAAAATTACTTCAAGTAAGTATTTCGGATGGTTTGTCGGGGATCAAATCGTATAATGGGTACCTTAACGGAAAATGGATTTTGATGGAGTATGATAACAAAACTGGACTATTGACTCATGATTTTAGTGATGGAATTGTTGCTGATGGGGACAATGAATTAAAAGTTGTTGTAGTTGATAATGTAGGGAATTCTTCTATCTTTGAAACTCATTTTCTAAGAAATCAAAAACAGTAAAAGTAAAATCAATTGAATATTTTTAAATCCTTGTGTTGTTTTATTTTTTTATGGATGGGAATGAATTCATTTGCTCAAACGGCTTTTGTAAAAGGTATCGTTTTGAATGAAAAGAATCTTCCTGTCGAGGGTGTAAATGTATCTTGTCCTAATAATACCACTCAGACAAATGAAAAGGGATTTTATCAAATCGCGATTCCTTCCAATCAAAAAATCACAATAGAATTCACCCACATTTCATTAAAAAAAGCAAGTTTAAAAGTCACTTTAAAGCCAAATGAAATTTATGTGTTTAATATGCACATGAATGATCAAGAGGAACAAATGGGCGAGGTCATCATCAACAGCAATAATAAGAAAACAGTTCAGGGAATCGTTACTTTTGAAGCAAAAGACATTCGCTTTATTCCTGGCGCCAATGCAGGTATCGAAAATGTTTTGAAAACATTGCCTGGAGTCAATTCGAATAATGAACTCAGTACCCAATATTCGGTTCGCGGAGGAAATTATGACGAAAATTTGGTTTATGTTAATGAAGTCGAAGTGTATCGTCCCTTTTTGATTCGATCTGGACAGCAGGAAGGATTGAGTTTTGTTAATACTGATTTAGTACAAAATATTGAATTTTCGGCAGGAGGTTTTCAGGCAAAGTACGGTGATAAAATGTCTTCAGTTTTGGATATTACTTATCGGAATCCGACGCAATTTGGTGCCATCCTGGAAATGAGTTTTTTAGGCGGAAGCCTTGCTATTGATGCAGTTTCTAAAGATAAAAAATGGTCAACAATTACAGGAATAAGATATAGAAATAATAGTCTTCTTGTCAATAGCCAGGAAACCCAAACGAATTATACTCCTACTTTTGCAGATATTCAAACGAACATCAATTATCAGGCTTCACCAAAATGGCAATGGAGTTTTCTGGGGAATATTTCTCAGAACAAATATTTGTACCAACCGCTAACTCGCCAAACCAATTTTGGTACTGCAGATGCACCAATGGCTCTTGCTGTTTATTACGAAGGCAAGGAGAAAGATAAATACGATACTTATTTTGGGGCTTTAAAAAGCACTTATCAAGTAAGTGATAGTTTTGCATTAAAATTTATCGGATCTGTATTTCATACGATAGAGCAAGAATATTTTGATATTTATGCTCAATATCGTCTAGGGGAAGTGGATACAAATATAGGATCGGATACCTATGGCGATATTGCCTTTTCGAGAGGAGTTGGTTCCCAACTCAATCACGCCCGAAATGATTTGGATGCTTTAATTGCCAATTTAGAGGTAAAAGGATTTAAAAATTGGAAACAAAATCAAATCGAATTGGGAGTTAAATATACCCGAGAGTCCATTCGCGACCGAGTTTCAGAATGGGAAGTCATTGATTCAGCAGGATTTTCAATAAGACCTCCAAAGATATTACCAAAAAACGATGAGCCATATCAGCCTTATTCAGGACTGTTGATTCCGTATCAATATGTATATGCAACTAATTTTACGAATATAGATAGATTTTCGGCTTATGGACAATGGGGACGAAAAGACAATTTGGGGACAAACGAGATCTGGTATAATTTGGGTGTACGAATGCAAAGTTGGGAAGTATCGGGTGATAATTTAGCCAGTAATCTTCAGACTATTTTTAGCCCGAGAGCACAATTTGCGATAAAACCAGATTGGAAAAAAGATATACTTTTCAGGTTTACTGCTGGTGTTTATAGTCAACCTCCATTTTATAGGGAACTGCGTGATTATGATGGAGTTGTCCAGCCCAATACGAAAGCCCAGAAATCCATAAATTTTGTTTTGGGTAATGATTATAGTTTCAAAATGTGGGAGCGCCCTTTTAAGTTGGTCACCGAAGCCTATTATAAAAAAATGACGGATGTAAATCCTTATACGGTTGATAATGTAAGGATACGTTATGCTGCGGATAATAATGCTGTTGCCTATGCACAAGGACTTGACCTTAGGCTCAACGGAGAATTTGTTCCCGGAACAGATTCTTGGATTAGTTTTGGATATTTAAAAACAGAAGAGAATATTGATAACAAAGGATATATTGCTAGACCAACGGATCAACGATTGAAATTTGGGCTTTTGTTCCAAGATTATATGCCAAAAATCCCAAGTTTGAAACTGTATCTTAATATGGTTTATAATACTGGATTGCCCGGTGGTTCGCCCGCTTACGCTGATCCCTATTTGTACCAAAACCGATTGAATGATTATCGCCGGGTTGATGTTGGTTTTTCTAAAGTGTTTATTGATCAAAAAGTAGGGATGTCCAGTAAGAAATTTTTCAAGGACTTTAAAGAGCTTTCTTTAGGCTTTGAAATTTTTAACCTTTTTAATAATCAAAATGCGATTACCAATACATGGGTTCGTGATGTATATACCAAAACAGAATATGCGATTCCAAACTATATGACCACCCGAGTTTTTAATTTGAAGTTAAATATGAGATTGTAGCCTGTTTCTTGGGATTGCCAGAATTAATAAATCTGTTGTATATTTCCTTTCCATTTTTAAAAATGATTACATTTGAGTTTATTTTTTAATATTAAAATTATTATGAGAACATCACATTTTGTCTATATTGGGATTTCGCTTTTGCTTTTAGCAAGCTGTAAAGAAGAAATTGAAAAGCCGAAAGTGACTTACGATGCTTCGAAAGTTGGGAGAGAACTCACTAAAACTGATTCTACCCAAATAAAAATTGCCGATTTACCAATTCAAATGCAAGGAACAGATTATTTGATCCATCCAGTAGGTGACTTGAGTGTTTATGAAAAAGGAACCAAAAACAGATATGGTTCGTCGAGTGTGAATGATTTGAGTTTTACTATATCAAATGCATCCGAGTATGAAATTACGGGATTTTTGCAGAATCTTAAATTTCAAAAAATAGGATCAGATTCTATAAAAGCATTAACTGATAAACCTGTTTTGATCCAAACTGCTACTTACTTAAAAACAGTTGCCGATAAAACTAAAAATCAAATTATGGTGTATTCGATGATGGATTTGGATACCAATAAAGACGGAAAACTCGATGTAAGTGATATTACAACATTATATTTAAGTAAAATTAGTGGAGAAAAATTGACCAAAGTTTCAGCAGATTTCCAAGAATTGATTGATTGGAACTTAATCGAATCTCAAAATCGTTTGTATTTTAGAACGGTTGAAGACACAAATAAGAATGGAAAATTTGACAGTAAAGATGTAGTGCATTATAATTACATCAATTTGGCAGATAAAGATTGGAAAGTAGAGAGCTATAATCCAATATAAAAACCTAAATCAAAATATCGCTTTCTAAATCGGATTTTTCTATTTCAAAATCAAATCCTAGCTGTTTTACCAATTGAATTACTAGATTTTTGTACCAATTCTCAGATTTGGGATGAATGTATATTTTTTCGATTAATTGGGTAATGTCTACATTTATTTTTAGGCCATCATTTAGTTTTACAGTGTTCTCAGTCACATCGGTAATGATACGAACCTCACGTTCATATTGAAAGCTTTTTCGTTTGAACAAAAAAGGAAAAAACAAATCATCAAACGGAATGTATTCTTTTTTATAATCGATATAATTGACTTCTCCAATATATTGTTTGTAATTTTTTTCGGGAACCAAAGCATCCTGAAGTCTTTTTACTGTAGATTGTATTGCTAATCCTTCACTATTTTGGGTAAAAATTTGCCACATGGCAAATGATTCGTATTCATTGATGTGCCAACTACTGATAGCCACTTTCTCCCGATGTGTTTTGTAGTAATTTAAGAAATCAGGATTGTTTATAGAAAGTTTTTTGATTTCCTCAAACGTTGGTTCGCTAAAAGTGCCTTCGTATTGATCTTCAAATTTATCGGAGCGTGACATGAATAATTTTTGCGAAAGCAATAAATCCAAAAACTTCGACAAGTCCAGATACTTCCATACAATGGTATCTGAATCTTGTGGAAGTTTTATGTTAGGATTGTTTAGATACATAATTAGAATTATATAAGTTAGTCAGTAGAAATCTAAATTGCTAATCTAAATTATGATTCAAAACTTTGCATCGTTACCAATTTGTTATAAGTACCATCTAAAGCGATAAGTTCTTCGTGTTTTCCTTGCTCTACTATTTTTCCTTTTTTCATAACCACAATAACATCTGCCTTTTGTATGGTCGAAAGGCGATGCGCAATTACAATGGAAGTTCTGTTTTGCATCATATTTTCTAGTGCCACTTGTACAAATTTTTCACTTTCCGTGTCTAAAGCGGATGTAGCTTCATCCAAAATCATGATTGGAGGGTTTTTCAACACAGCGCGGGCAATAGATAAACGTTGTTTTTGACCTCCGGAAAGTTTGTTTCCGCTATCGCCGATGTTGGTGTAAATTCCTTTTGGTAGGTCTTGTACAAATTCGTAAGCATTGGCTATTTTTAGAGCTTCTATGATTTCTTCATCAGTTGCATCAAGTTTTCCTAAGGATATATTTGCTTTTATGGTGTCATTAAATAGAATGCTGTCTTGTGTCACCAATCCCATTAATCCACGAAGTGATTGCAAATTCAAATCTTTTATGGCAACACCGTCGATAGCTATGCTCCCTTCATTTACATCGTAAAAGCGGGTTAGCAAATTGGCAATAGTACTTTTTCCGCTTCCTGATTGCCCGACAAGCGCAACAGTTTGTCCTTTTTTTACGGTAAGTGAAAAATGCTTTAATACATTTTCATCTTCGTATTTAAAGTTGATGTTTTGAATCTCAATTTCAGAATCGAAAGTTGATTTTTCTACAGCATTAATTTTACTGGTGATAGGATTTTCTTGATCTAAGATTTCCAAAACACGCTCTGCGGCTGCATTTCCTCTTTTGATGGCATAGGATGCTTTCGAAATAGATTTTGCAGGAGTCAGGATGTTGTAAGCCAATCCCATATAAGCGATGAAAGAAGCGCCATTTAATGTTTTGTCAATCAAAACCATATGTCCACCATACCAAAGCAAAATGGCAATAACCATAATTCCCATGAATTCACTGGCTGGGGAAGCTAGGTTTTGACGATTACCAATACTATTTGATAAAAGAAAAAAACGTTGAGTTGATTCTTGAAAAACACGGTTGAAGTAATTTTCAGAATTATATCCTTTTACAACTTTCAATCCTCCCATTGTTTCTTCAATAGTCGATAAAAAGATTCCTTGTTCTTCTTGTGCTCTGGTTGATTTCTTTTTTAATTGTTTTCCAATAAGGGAAATTACATAACCTGAAATGGGAATGAAAATAAATACAAAAAGTGTTAATTGGGTACTGATGGTAACCATTGTTATTAATGTAAAAACAATAGTCAGAGGCTCTTTTACAATAAGTTCCAGAATAGACAAAAAGGAAGTTTGAACTTCATTGACATCTCCCGAAATTCTAGAAATAACATCGCCTTTTCTTTTCTCAGAATAGAAAGCCAATGGCAATTCAATTGTCTTTTTATACATGGCATTTCGCATGTCTCTCAAAATTCCATTTCGTAAAAAGGTGATGAAAAACATCGCTAGGTAATCACATAAATTTTTTAATAAAAAGATTGATATGATTATAACGACCATTATGGTTAAAGTACGCCCTACGCCAAATGTATCAGTGGTGTGAGTAATGTAATAACTTAAATAATCCTCGCCATATTTTTTGAGTTCCCATATTCCTTTATAAACTGGCATTACCGTATTTCTTTTGGTTTGATCGAATAATACTTGCATCATCGGAATCAAGGATACGAAAGAAAGGGTGCTAAAAAGGGCGTATAGAACATTGAAAAAAATGTTCATATAAGCATATTTTTTATACGGAATTACAAAAGGGAATATTCTTTTAAAGTTGTTCATTAGCTCAACTGCATTGCAGTAATTATGTTTTTAATCTTTTCGTTTAACACTTCTTCTACTTTAGTAAAATTAGCAACGTTGTCTAATTCGGTTTTTACGCTGATGTAAAATTTAATTTTAGGTTCAGTTCCGCTTGGTCTGGCGCAAATTTTAGAACCATCTTCCGTATAATAAATCAACACGTCAGATTTTGGCATGTCTATAGTTTCTTCTTCGCCTGAAAATAAGTTTTTAGCAATCGATGACTTGTAGTCTTCGACCATTACCACTCTTTGACCATTGATTTCTTTCAATGGATTTTCACGCAATGAAACCATCATCTGATTAATTTCTGCCAATCCTTCCATTCCTTTTTTGGTAAGTGAAACCAAATGCTCTTTGTAGAAACCAAAATCGACATAATATTGTAGTAAAGTGTTGTAAACAGAACTGCCTTTAGCTTTGGCCTGTGCCGCAACTTCGCAAATCAATAAAGTAGCAGCAACAGCATCTTTATCACGAACAGCATCACCAACCATGTATCCAAAACTTTCTTCTCCACCTCCAATAAACTGCAGTTCAGGGAAATCTTTAATCATTTTGGCAATCCATTTAAAGCCTGTTAATCCCACTTTGCATTCTACACCATAAGCTGTTGCCAGTTCCATAATCATTGGAGTAGAAACTATGGTAGAACCCACAAATTGTTTTCCGTTTATTTTGCCTGCTTTTTTCCATTGTTCCAATAGGAAAGCGGTCATCAAAATCATGGTTTGGTTTCCGTTCAACAAAATCATTTTGCCTTCGTTATTTCGAACGGCAACTCCCAAACGATCACAATCCGGGTCAGTTCCCACAACGATATCAGCATTTAGTTTATCTGCCAAGGCAAGGGCCATTGTCAATGCTTCTGGCTCTTCCGGATTTGGAGATTTAACCGTTGGGAAATTTCCATCTGGTTTGGCTTGTTCAGGAACGATGTTAACATTAGTATAACCCGCTTTTTCCAAAGTCGCAGGTACAGCCGTAATAGAAGTTCCGTGCAATGAAGTAAATACAATGTTCAAGTTGTCTTTGGCTTCTTTTGGAGTGTTGAAACTTGCATTTTCAACAGACGATTTCACAAAAGCTTCGTCAATTTCGGTGTCTATATATTTAATCAAAGTTTCATCTGCCGAAAATTTGATTTCATTGTAATTTAAATTTTCAATAACATCGATAATGGCTGCATCTTGTGGAGGAACAATTTGTCCACCATCTTCCCAATACACTTTGTAACCATTATATTCCGGTGGATTATGCGATGCAGTAAGTACAATACCACATTGACAACCCAAATATTTAAGTGCAAAAGACAATTCTGGAGTAGGTCTCAAGTCCGAAAACAAATAAACCTGAATCCCGTTTGCAGAGAAAACATCAGCAACCACTTTGGCCAAAGATTGACTGTTATGACGGCAATCATAGGCAATTACAACCTTCAAAGCCTGTTCAGGAAAAACAGTATGTAAATAATTAGAAAGTCCTTGAGTGTTTTTTCCAAGTGTGTATTTGTTGATGCGGTTGTTTCCAACTCCCATTACACCACGCATACCACCAGTTCCAAACTCTAAGTTTTTATAAAAACTCTCCTCCAGTTCTTTTGGCGAGGTAGTCATTAATTCTTTAATGGCCACTTGTGTTTCATTGTCGAATGTTGGGGTCAACCATTCGTTTACTGCGTCTAAAATGTTTTGTGCTATATGCATTTTATATTTAGTTTAAGTTGTTAATCTATTTTATGAAAGCAAGGGTATCAGTTTTTTTAGGAGCTATTTCCTGCTATCCGCTATATCTTTTCTTTTCTCGTCAAAAAAAAACGAGAAAAGAAAAGGATGCCGCTTCTATCAGGGCTAGACCCGTAAAGCGAGAAATTCAGTTCTTATAACTTATTTTAATTTTATGTTTAGTTCAGAAATTGCTTTTATAAATCAAAAAAAAATTAAAAATTCACTTCAGTTGAGACCTTGTAACGTTCCTCGTTGTTCTTGGTTCTCAAAATAATTTCTCCCAGAAACCCTGCCAAAAATAATTGCGTTCCCAAAACCATTGTTGTCAATGCAATGAAAAACCAAGGATTGCTAGTAACTAAGTTATATTTCATTCCCATATACATATGATATAGTTTTGAAACTCCAATATATCCAGCTAATAGAAAACCAAGAATAAACATAAAGGAACCAATTGCTCCAAATAAGTGCATCGGTCTTTTTCCAAATCGGGAAAGAAACCAAATCGTTATCAAATCCAAAAAACCATTAATGAAACGTTCCATTCCAAATTTGGTTTCGCCATATTTTCTAGCTTGATGCTGCACAATTTTCTCGCCAATTTTTCCAAAACCTGCATTTTTGGCCAAAACCGGAATATATCGGTGCATTTCACCAGATACTTCAATATTTTTGACTACTACATTCTTGTAGGCTTTCAGTCCACAGTTAAAATCATTCAATTCGACCCCAGATGTTTTTCTGGCAGCCCAATTGAATAATTTCGATGGAAGATTTTTGGCCACAACAGAGTCATAGCGTTTCTTTTTCCATCCCGAAACCAAATCGTATTTTTCTTTGGTAATCATTTCATACAAACCAGGAATTTCATCCGGACTGTCCTGTAAATCGGCATCCATCGTGATAATCACATCGCCTTTTGCTTTGGCAAAACCTGCGTGCAATGCTTGGGATTTTCCAAAGTTTTTCATAAATCGAATCCCTTTTACATTTGAATTCTCAGCGGCAAAACTTTCAATAATATTCCAGGATTCGTCAGTACTTCCGTCATCCAAGAAAATGATTTCATAACTATAATTGTTAGATTTCATTATAGAAATGATCCAAGTGTACAATTCTTGTAGAGATTCCTCTTCGTTAAGAAGCGGTATGAGTATTGATAAATTCATTAATTAGATGCTTTGCGGTTTTTCGTTTTTTAATACTGCGCCTACAATTAGGGAGTAAATTAAGCCAAAGAAAGAATACATGGCTAATGTTACAGGTAAAACAATTAAAGGATTCATGAATTTTTTCACCATTGAAAGTCCCATTTCAATTTGTTCACCTGTCATGTTTGGATTTTTTGCTAGCATACCTTCTTTGGTAATAGCTATCATTTCATCTATGAATTCGGGAAAAATGAAATTGAAAATAACATTAAAAACTGCATATATAAGCGCAGCGATAAAAGTTATGGAAATTCCTGTTTTGAGACTTTCACTAAGCGTTATAAAGCCGCTGTTGATGTTTTTCTTGTAATTTGTACAACCTATATATATAAATAAGATAGGTAATAACATGTAATTGGAAATGTTTACAATTGTTCCGACACTCGTGTTGATTAATGATTTCATTCCAACTAGGTACATAATTACGAATTCCAAAACCATTATGACACCGAATAAAACACCATACAAAACACCAGATTTTGCTGGTGATACATTATTTTCCATAGAGACTGTTTTTATTAATCTACAAATATAGCAATTCCCAATATAATGGCGTGTAAAAAATGATTTTTACAGCCATATAAAAAAAGTTACACAAAGGTTTGTATATTGAAAAATAAGTGTAAATTTGCAGACTCAAAATAATATTGTAAAACAAAAAGTTATAGCGTGTTTATACCTTTTCTGTTAGAAGAAAAGCTTCAAGACAAGTTATAATTAACAAATAAAAAAGATTCAAGATGAAAAAAGGTGTACACCCAGAAAATTACAGATTAGTTGCTTTTAAAGACATGTCAAATGAAGATGTTTTTATCACTAAATCTACTGCTGATACTAGAGAAACTATTATTCACGAAGGTGTTGAATATCCAGTTGTAAAAATGGAGATTTCTAGAACTTCTCACCCTTTTTACACAGGTAAATCTAAACTTATCGATACTGCAGGACGTATTGATAAATTCAAAACTAAATACGCTAAACACGTTAAATAATTTTAACTGTTTTTCAAATACATTAAAAGCCTCGCAATTTGCGAGGCTTTTTTATGGAAATTTGTTTCATATTCTTTTCGTATGGCATTCCTTACTTCTGCAAACATTTAAAAATAGTTGTAACTTTGCGGTGATAACCAAATCACATTTTAACAATTTACAATTTAATTTATGAACTACATACTTTTTGACGGTCCCGCTCGAAATGCTTTGTTGCCCTTTACTTTTACCCGTCCTGTTGCCGATATTCTTGTTGGTATTATGACGATTCGTCAAAAATGGGAGGCATATTTGGGGTCTACAACTACAACCGTAACTGAGGAATATTTGTCAGAGAAATTTCCAATGGTAGAGTTGGAGGAAAATGTAATGATTAATGCTTCTTTCTTACCAAATACTGTTTTGGCGGAAATGGTTAGTAATCTTGAACCTAATCAGGCTATTTTCAAAGGAGATGATGTTATCGCTTTTTATACAAATGACGAACAGGAGTCTGTGGATTTTGATACTTATGAGATTTTGGAATACAATGAGAATTGTATTATTATCGAAAATACTTGGGATATTTTTTCCAAGAATGATACTGCCATCCGTGAAGATTTTGAGTTTTTGACAGCCGATAGGAAATCACAACCAATACCAAAAAGTGTAAATGTAATTGCACCAGAAAATGTTTTTATTGAAGAAGGAGCTAAATTAGAGTTTGTTACCTTGAATGCTTCGGCTGGTCCTATATATATAGGTAAAGATTCTGAAATAATGGAAGGGTCAATCATTCGCGGGCCTTTTGCTTTATGCGAAAATGCACAAGTAAAAATGGGAGCCAAAGTTTATGGCGCAACAACAGTTGGACCATATTCAAGAATTGGTGGTGAGGTTAAAAATTCTGTGCTTTTTGCTTATTCCAATAAGGGACACGACGGATTTCTTGGGGATTCAGTCTTAGGCGAATGGTGTAATATTGGAGCAGACAGTAATAATTCCAATCTCAAAAATAATTACGAAGAAGTTAAATTGTGGAGTTATGAAACCGAAGGGTTTGCCAAAACAGGTCTTCAGTTTTGTGGACTGATGATGGGAGATCATAGTAAATGTGGTATCAACACCATGTTCAATACAGGAACTGTGGTAGGAGTAAGTGCCAATATTTTTGGAAGTGGTTTTCCACGTAATTTCGTGCCGAGTTTTTCTTGGGGAGGAGCAGCAGGATTCACTACTTATGTTACCAAAAAAGCTTTTGAAACGGCAAGGTTGGTGATGAGCCGCAGAAACGTTGAGTTTGATGAAACTGAAGCTGCTATTTTGGAACATATTTTTGAGGAATCAAAAAAATGGAGAAAAGATTAAAGGAATGAGATAATTTTTCAATTTGGCAAAGAGATAATTAAAATGAATTGCTTCGTAAAGGTTTTGTGCTTTTACGAAGCTTTTTTTTTAAAAATAGATTTTTGGATGTAGCGAAAATTATCTAATTATCTAATTGACACATTCTTTAATTAACCTATCTTTGCGCCTTCAAAAAAATGTTCAGTTTAATATTCACAACTTTAAACTTTTGAACATTAAACTTTAAACAAAAATAATGATTACAATTAACGATATTTCGGTTCAATTTGGTGGTACAACCCTTTTTAGTGATGTTTCTTTTGCAATAAATGAAAATGATAAAATTGCCCTTATGGGTAAAAATGGTGCTGGTAAATCAACACTTTTAAAGATTATTGCTGGACAAGGAAAGCCTTCCACGGGTAATGTTTCTGTTCCAAAAGAAGCTGTTGTTGCTTATTTGCCACAGCATTTATTGACTACTGATGGAGCTACGGTAATGGAAGAGGCTTCAAAAGCTTTTGGTGAAATTTTCAGTATGAAAGCCGAAATCGATGAAATCAACGAACAATTGACTATTCGTACCGATTACGAGAGTGATGCGTATATGAAATTGATCGAAAGAGTTTCGGACTTAAGTGAGAAATTCTACGCGATTGAAGAGGTGAATTATGAAGCCGAAGTAGAGAAAATTTTAATAGGTCTAGGTTTTGTTCGTGAAGATTTTACACGTAAAACTTCGGAGTTTTCTGGAGGATGGAGAATGAGAATCGAATTGGCTAAAATCCTTTTGCAAAAACCGGATTTAATTTTACTGGATGAGCCTACCAATCACATGGATATCGAAAGTATTCAATGGTTAGAAGATTTCTTGATTAATTCGGCTAAGGCAGTTGTAGTGATTTCACACGATAGAGCTTTTGTGGATAACATTACCAATCGTACTATCGAAGTGACGATGGGGCGTATTTATGATTACAAAGCAAAATATACTCATTATTTGGAGTTAAGAAAAGACCGTCGTTTGCATCAGCAAAAAGCGTATGACGAGCAACAAAAAATGATTGCTGATAACAGAGCTTTTATCGATCGCTTCAAAGGAACATTTTCTAAAACAGATGCAGTTCAGTCAAGAGTAAAAATGTTGGAAAAGTTAGTTATTGTGCAAGTTGATGAAGTAGATACCTCGGCTTTGCGATTGAAATTTCCTCCTGCTGCCCGTTCTGGACAATATCCTGTTATTGTAAAAGACATGTCTAAATCTTATGGAGATCATGTGGTTTTCAAAGATGCTAATATTGTTATAGAGAGAGGGCAAAAAGTAGCTTTTGTAGGGAAAAATGGAGAAGGAAAATCAACAATGATTAAAGCGATAATGAAGGAGTTTGGTCCAGATAGCGGTTCTGTTGAAATTGGCCATAATTCTCAAATTGGATATTTTGCTCAAAATCAAGCGGCCTTATTGGATGAAAATGCGACTATTTTTGAAACTATAGATGATATTGCTGTTGGTGACGTAAGAACACAAATCAAGAATATTCTTGGAGCTTTTATGTTTCATGGAGATGATATTACTAAGAAAGTAAAAGTACTTTCTGGAGGAGAGAAAACTCGTTTGGCAATGATCAAATTGTTGCTTGAGCCTGTGAATTTATTAATTCTGGATGAGCCTTCAAATCACTTGGACATGAAAACTAAAGATATTATCAAGGATGCTTTGCGTGATTTTGACGGTACTTTAATTTTAGTTTCTCACGATCGTGATTTCCTTGACGGATTGGCTACAAAAGTTTTCGAATTTGGTAATAAACGTGTTGTAGAACATTTTGAAGATATAACCGGTTTCTTGGCTCACAAGAAAATGGACAGCATGAAAGAGATCGAAAAATAATTTTTTTCATAAGATAACAAAAGGCAAGAGTTTCATTTCTCTTGCCTTTGTTTTTTATAGGTCACTTTTTAGAACTGATTTTTTCTTAAAATACAAAGCGATGTAAGCCCAAACCGCACAAACACTTCCTATGATAATCATGTTTTTAATGGAATCCCAAGTTTGTGAGAGCGTACCATTCTCAATAATTAATATTCTGAAAGCTTTCAAAAAATGTGTCAAAGGAATTACATTGGCAACGCCTTGTACCCAATTGGGCATTTGGCTTAATGGCCAACTGAATCCACTTAATATAAAGCTAGGAGTTGCAATAACCATTAAAATTTCGGTAGCTTTAAGCTGATTTGGAATTAATATACTCACTAATATTCCGATGAAAGATACAGATAGAACGAATATTCCTGCCACAAATGTGAGTTGGAGTAAATTGTCGAAAAAAGGTATTCGGAAATAAAAGGTAAACATCCAATACAGTAACCAAACCCCAAAGCTCATAATAAGGTAAGGAGCGATTTTTATGCTCATCATTTTTAAAACCGAAGGGCATTGTTCAACTAAAATTTTAAAAGTTCCATTCTCAAATTCCGAGGCAAAAGATAAGGCTAGAGCCAATAATATGACTTGTTGTAAAACAGCTGCCAAAACACCTGGCCATAAGTAATATAAGTAATTGCTGCTGCGGTTGTTTTTTTTAACAAAAGTGGTTTTGAAAGGCTCATTTTGTGATGCTAATAGTTTTTCCGGAACGCCTTGCTTTCTTAAGGTTTCCATTTGAACGCCTACTTTTAAGGTTCCTAAACAAACCTGTATAGCATTTGATGAAAAATTTGCCGTTAGAATATTTGCAGTATTGACAATAGTTATTATTTCTGGATACCGTTTGGTGAGCACCATTTTTTGAAAATCTTTTGGAATAATTACGATACAATTGGCTTCATTGTCAATCGCAATTTTTGAAAGATTATTCTTGTCGAATAAAAGTGCTTTGATAGTTATAACTTCGTCATCATTAAACATTTCAATAGCTTTCGAACTCATTTCGGATTGATCCATATCTACCACGATTATGGGTAAATCAGTTGCTTTTCCTTTGCTGTACACATATCCTAATAAAACGGCATACAATAAAGGTGCCCCTATAAAGAGCATTCGTAAGATTTTATTTTGCCAAAATAATTGAAATTCTCTTTTTAAGAGGGAAAAGAAATTTTGCATAATTATAATGATAAAGTTACAGTTGTTTTGGTAATTAAATCTTTTGCTTCGCTAATATTAACAGGGGTAATTTTTACTTCAAACAGGCTTTCTTGCAATTCATAATCGGGATAAGCGGTTGCAATGTTACCGTATGAACCCAATTGTTTAATGATTGTGATTTTTCCGTTTATTTTTCTGTCTGAATTGGGGATATTGATGGTTATTTCTTGTCCTTTTTTGAATCCGGAAAGTTGGCTCTCCTGTACTGTAAATCGGAAGTAGGTGCTATTACTTATGTAACCATTAAATAAAGTATAACCTGGCAAGGCTAGTTCTCCCAAGTTAAGTGTTATGGTTTCAATACTCATATCTTGAGGTGCTATTACAAAGCGCTCTTTGTTGGCAGATTCTACTTCCTGCAAAGCGCCGTATGCTCTGTCTTGTTGACCCAAAGCCATTGTTTGTTGTTCGATTCTAGCCCCTTTTTTGGCTTCGTCAATTTCGGCTAATACAGCATTATATTGAGCTTGTGCTCCTTGATATTTTGCAAATGTTTCATCAAAAGTTTGTTGGGAAACTAAGGAATCTTTGAGCATATTGCTTAATCTGTTTATTGATTTTTGGGCAAACTCATATTGCTCTTTCAGTCCCATTTTTTTGGCTTCAAGTTGTTTGATTTGGTTGTCTGTAGCACCCTTTAGTGCCATCGAATATTGTGCTTTTGCACTTATTACAGCACCTTCGGCTTGACTTTTTTTGGCGTCTACTTCGGGGATATCAAGGATGGCTAAGGTGTCGCCTTTTTTTACAAAGTCACCTTCTTTTACCAATATTTTAATTATTTTACCAGGAATCTTACTTACTACTGCAAGTTGTTCATTCTCTACTTTTCCTTGTAATAGGGTATTGTTTTTAGGTTTATTACAGCTTAATGCAATCAATATCAGGAACAGTATGGTGATAGCTCTTTTCATAAATAATGTTTATTTAGATAATTTTTTAGACAATTCTCCAGTAGTTATAATAGTTTCAATAGCTGCTAATCGCTCTTCTATTAAGGTGTTTAATTTGGTGGTGGATACTTTAAAGGAATCATTTTCGGCTTCTAATAGTTCCGAAACATTGATAAGGCCTTCTTTGTATTGTTTGGAAGCTAAGTTTAAATTGTTTTTAGCTACTTTTTCTTGCTGATTTGAAATTTCAATTTTTTTCAATAATACCTGATAGTTTACAATGTTGTTTTCTAACAGCAATTGCAGTTTTTGTTTGGTATCATCAATTTGATTTTGAACTTTTTCGATATTTAGCTTGGCTTCGTGTATTTTGTGTTCTCTTTCAAAGCCTGCGAAAATTTCCCATTTCATAGCAGCTCCAACCATTAACAATGGGTTTAGTGAAAATTCATTTACTCCAAGACTTAGTGGTTGATTTATAATAGGAACTGTTGAAGTAGTTCCTTTCAAATCAAATATACTGGAATAAGTAATGCCTCCAAAAGCGCCAACGGTAGGTAGATAAGTGCCTTTTTCTTTTTTTAATAAATACTCACTTGCCAATTTAAATGATTCTAAAGCTTTGATTTCTTGTTTATTGTCAGTGGCTAAATTGGTATCAAAAAGAACATAGGGTACAATTTCGTATTGTACAGTATTAATTTCTGTGTTGGAATAACCGGTTAGGTACTCGAGTTTTTTATAGAGTAATGCTCGTTTTCCATTTAATTCTATTCTTTTAGATTCTAATTCTAACAGTGCTAGTTTTATTTTATCCCTGTCATAAGGAATGGCTAGCCCCAGTTCAATGGCCTTTGAAACTCTTTTGGTTTCGGTATTCAACCTTTTGTCACTATCATTAATTAGTTTTTCGGTTTCGTTGATTAATCGCAATTGATCAAAAGTGTTAATTACATCTTTGATGATGGCGTCTTTCTCGGAGTCTTTTAGGTAAGCTGTTCCTATGGCTTTTTGTTTGACCGCATTGGCTCCATTGGGTATTTGCATTCCGCTAAATAATACGCTTTTTGCCATAACACTGCCTATAAAAAAATTACCCGAGTTATCATAAGTTGCTTTGTCGTTGAACAGCGGGATATTTACAATTGGAATAGTTGATGTGGGAAGGTCTAGCGTTAAGTTGCTGTCAAAATAAGAGTATAGTGCGTAGGCTTCTACAGTTGGGATATATTTATTGCGAATCCCTTTTTCCTGAAGGTTTAATTTCTCAATTTCTATTGTCGAATTTTTAAGCGAAATGTTTTTATCTATAGCTTTGTTAATAGCTTCTTCAAGACTTGTAGAAACTATTATCTGAGAATATAAATTTGTTAGGAATAAACAAAAAATGGATAGGTAAATAATTTTCTTATTCATTAAAATTGATTTTTATAATTTTATAAACTTTAGAAAATGTACAATGCTTAATAGTATAAATTTAAGTAAAAAAGAGAATTGTTGTACTATTATTCTGTTTTTTATTTAATATTCTTTTTTGTTAATTCACGTGTACTTCTTGACCAAAACCAAATCGTTTGTCTTCAATCATTTTAGAGAAATGTATATAGGCAAACGCAGCATTGACACCAAAACTAATAAAACCTACAATTAATAACATAGTTTCATTTTATTCTGGCATTATATAGGTTTTTGAATTGTCTCAGCATAGTAATTGAATGTGAAAAGATACATCATCCAAGCACTTAAGGTAATGACGCGAGCCTGAAGCCAAGTACTTTTTTTGATAAATAAAGCAGGAACGGTACAAGAAAATAATACGGCAACATTGAAAAAAGTGTGTTGTGGTACACAGAAATAAATGTAAGCAAAATTCCAAATGTCATAAGCAATTATCCAAAATACAAGCATGTCAGGCCAAATCATGTCTTTTATATTGTCTTTTGTAACATTCATACCCAACCATCCAGATATGGTTATAATAGAAAGTATACCAGCCGCACCATTGAGATAATGCCATATTCCGCCATTTTGTCCGCCAAGTTCAAAATCTCTTGCAGAAGCTTCTAGTATGTTTATGGCAAGGATTAATGCGGGAAAAATAAGTAAGTTATTATTTTCGCCCCATTTTGTATATCGAATAACTATAAAAATAAGAGCTCCAGCAATTGCTGAATACAATTTGGCTGTGTAGAACCAAGTGTTTATGGTAGCATCTGGATGATCTGCTGCTGTCGGCCATATTGTAAATGTTAATACACCAGCAAGACCTACAAAAACAATAATTGAAAGCCATTTGGATCGTCTAAAAACTTCGTTCAAAATTAATAAGCTAAGAAAAATTGATACCACATGAATAATTTTTTCCATAATATTATTTTTTTAATTTACTAGTAATCATAAAGTTATATTAATGTTTTGCTATTAATATTGAACAAATGTTAAATTTTAATGTTTTTGTTTAATTGTAATAGTCTGTGTGCAAATTTTAATTTTAGAATAAGAATTGCGTTTTAAAATCATTTAAAAAAATATAATATTTTAAAATATTGTGTGTTTTTTTAATTAAATAATGTTTTAAAATGCTATAAAATTTAAATGAATCAAGAAAATTATGTTTTGAATTTTTTTATTCATTTACATAAAAACACTTGTTAAAAAACGAAATGCTCATTTGCATTCAATTAATGTTGTTTATATTTGATTAGCGTCTTGATTAAACAATTAGTCAAATAATTATTGTTATCAAAATTTTATAGCTAAGGTTGTTGTTTTTTACTATTGTGGTTGATTATTAAAATAATGAAGCTGGTATGGAAAAAGATCTTACTGATAATCTACCCTTTTGGAGTGTTATAGCACCAATTTTAACTTGTATTATTTATGCAGGATTGCAATTAAACTTTGGAGGTTGGTACTTAATGCTTTTAACTGTAAGTCTAATAGTGTGTATTTTAGCTGCAGTTCATCATTCGGAAGTTATTGCGCTAAGTGTTGGTGAACCGCTGGGAACTTTAGTTTTGGCTATAGCTATAACAACAATCGAGGTTGCATTAATAGTTTCTTTAATGTTGGCTGGTGGAAAAGACACAGCAGTTTTGGCTAGAGATACCATATTTGCCTCCGAAATGATTATCATAAATGGGATTGTCGGTGGATGTTTATTGATAGGAGGAATTAAATTTAAGGAACAAAAATACCGATTGGATGGAGTAAGTGCTACATTGACAGTATTCACAGCAATATCTGTTCTAACACTTATACTGCCTAATTATACCACTAGTATTTCTGGTCCTTTGTATAATTCAAATCAGTTGTTTTTTGTAGCAATCATATCACTAATACTTTATTGCTCATTCTTACTGATGCAAACTGTAAAACATCGTGATTATTTTTTACCTGAAAATACAGAGGTTAAACAAGAACTACATAAAGCTCCCCCTTCTAAAAAAGTAAGTATAATAAGCTCGATATTGCTCTTAATTGGTTTGGTGGCAGTTGTACTATCTGCTAAAGCTCTTTCGCCAAGTGTAGAAGTAGGAATAGATGCGGTAGGTGCTCCAAAATCTGTGGTTGGGATTATCATAGCAATGGTAGTTTTATTGCCCGAAGGGTTATCTGCTTTACATGCTGCCCGAAAAAACCGATTGCAGTCCAGTTTGAATTTAGCATTAGGTTCTGCTCTTGCCAGTATAGGATTGACAATTCCTGCTGTTGCTTTTGTTTCCTTATATTATGGTTTGCCTCTTACTTTAGGGATTGATTCAAAATCTACAGTTTTATTTATTCTTTCACTTTTTATATTGTCACTTTCATTACGAACAGGTAAAACAACTTCTATTCAAGGAGTGGTTTTGTTGGTTATATTTTCGATCTATTTATTTACAACAATAGTACCTTAGATTGGTTTTGTATTTAATTGCAATTCGTTTTTATCACTATAAAATTAAAGACTTTTAAGGAGTAAATGAAGGTGAATAAGTTTGTAGAATAACGATTAAATAATAAAATCATGAAAAACAATAAGACATTTTTTTTATCAATACTTTTATTATTGCTCATCGAAAATGTAATAGTTGCGCAATCAAATACATCAAACCCAGAATTAAATAAAGTAGTAGATACTGATACTAAAAGATGGATAGATATGTTTAAAGACATACATGCAAATCCGGAATTAGGTTTCATGGAGGTACGAACTGCCGCTATTGTTGCCAAAGAATTAAAAGCTTTAGGATTTGAGGTTAAAACTGGAATTGGTAAAACAGGTGTAGTAGGTATTTTGAAAAACGGTATTGGCCCTGTTGTAATGTATCGCGCCGATATGGATTGTAATTCAGTTCAAGAAACGACTGGAGTTGCATACGCAAACAATAAATTAGTAAAAAATAGGGCAGGAGAGGATGTGCCTGCGATGCACGCCTGCGGACATGATGCACATACAATTTGGATGTTAGGTATTGCTAAAGCCATGGTAGCTTTAAAAAAGTCCTGGAGTGGAACTTTGGTAATGGTGGGGCAGCCAGCTGAAGAGTTGGGTGAAGGAGCAGAAGCTATGATTAATGATAAAATGTATGAAAAAGGAGTCCCTGTACCCGATTATTTATTTGGCATGCACACAGCTCCATTCCCAGTTGGTTATATTTCAAATGGTAGTGGAAAAAGAATGGCAGGTATGGATGTGCTGGATGTCACATTTTATGGAATTGGAGGTCATGGATCTTCTCCTCAGGTTGCAAAAGACCCAATTTTGATGGGAGCAGCTGCCGTAATTGAATATCAAGCCATAATAAGTCGGGCCATTGACCCACAAAACGCTGCTGTGATCACTGTAGGTTCTTTTCAATCGGGTATAGATAATAATGTAATCCCTGGTTCGGCACTACTCAAACTTAATTTGCGCTGGTTTAATGAACAAGATCGTATCCTAATGCTAAACGGAATTAAACGTATAAATGAAAGTATTGCCTTTGCCTATGATTTACCCAAAGAATTGTATCCAACATTAACCATGAAAGGAATGGCATATCCACTGGTAAATAATGAAGTTATGGTAGACAAAGTAAATAAAGCGTTAGAAGCGGTTATTGCGCCTGATAAAAATATCAAAAACATTCCTGCCGTTATGGGGTCTGAAGATTTTCATCATTTAGTAATTCATAATCCGAAGCCAGTTTATGACTATATGCTGGTTGGTGTAGCTAATAAAGAAGCTTCAGAAAAGGCGGCTAAAGAGGGTAAGATGTTTCCGTTTTTTAATCACAATAGTAACTTTGAAGTAGATTTAAGCTCAATTCCACTAGGTGTTACTCTCGGAACAACCGCTTTATTAGAAATTTTTAAAAAGTAAAAACGAATTTTATGGGGGTTAAGTTATAAAGTATTGAAGATGATTAAACCTTTGTTGCTTTAATTGGTCAAATAACAAAAGTTAACGATTTTAATTTTTTACGTAAAGACTTTATTATGAAAAAAGGAAAGTATTATTTATCTATAATCTTGATTATTTTTATTGGTTATGCGGGATATTCGCAATCCAATGAAGAGCCGGAAGCTTTGGGTTTGCCTGGTGACGATCTAAATTTATATGCCGTTTTGGATGTTTTTCAGAATTCAACCACTATTGAGAAATTTGAGGAATCATTAAATGATGAAAACTCTAAAATCAACAATTTGGATTTGGATAATGATGGAAAAGTTGATTTTATTAAAGTGAAAACCGAAAAAGAGGGCGACAATTTTATGTTTATTCTTCAAGTTGAACCCAATAAAAATGACATACAAGATGTAGCTGTAGTTTTTGTAAACAAAGACAAAAATAAGAATATTTCAGTTCAAATAGTTGGAGATGAAAATTTATATGGTAAAAATTATGTGGTAGAACCTCTTGATTCAAAAAACACTACCACTACGATAAATCCGGGTTATACAGGAACAGAAAAGGTTGTGACAACAACAGTTAATGTGGTTACAAGTCCTGTAGTGGTTTATTTGTATTCACCAGTTTACGTGCCATATTATCCGCCTTATTATTATGGATATTACCCCCATTATTTTAGACCATGGGCGCCATTGTATTTTAGTGTCTATTATCATAATCATTACCATTACCACAATCATTATTATAGACCACCTTATTATCATTATCCATCTCATTATAATAATTATTATTCCAGAAGAAGTACATCTGTTATAGTGGTGAACAATACGAGAAACGGCAATTATAAAAGGACTTATAATGGGAATAATTATAGAAGGCCAAATAATCCAACAACAAGACCGTCAACTACAACTAATAATCGTCCGTCAACTCGTCCAACAACGCCTGCAACTCGACCTACTTCACCATCGACGACTCGACCAACAACGCCATCAACTAGGCCTACGTCACCATCAACAACACGTCCTGTGACACATCCGACATCGCCATCAACTAGGCCTACGTCACCATCAACAACACGTCCTGCGACTCGTCCGATATCACCATCAACTCGACCTACGTCACCTTCGACAACACGTCCTGTGTCTCCGTCTGCAAGACCGGAAAATACTCGAACTTCTACACATAATTCAACTACAAGGCAATCTTCTCAAAGGAATAAATAGAATTGCAAAGTTTAGGATTTACAAAAAGAGCCAGTTTATTAATAAACTGGCTCTTTTTTATTATATCCGTATTCCAGGTGGAAGCAATTCTTTGTAGATTGGGTTTTTTTTAAAGAAAGCAACAATTTTAGGAAGAATAGGCACTACTTTTAATTTTTTTTCAATAGCAGTTTCCATGATGTTCTTTAGGAAATTAGAAATTAGTTCTTCGTCATTGTAATTTTCAGGAACGTTAATCTTGGTTAAAAATATTTTTTTCTCCTGAAAAGAATACTCAACAGAAACAATTCCGGTTTCTACTTTTGTTTCAAATTGTCGGGCAAAAGCATTGTCTTTAATCTCTAATTTTGTTGTAGTTTCCATTTTTGGGTTTTATTGATGCAAATAATGAGTTGTTGTTTGTTTTTTAAGTAGTACATAAAACATTAAAACTACATTTTAAGTAAGCTTTATCTTCTATATTATAAATTTAAATTAGTGTTGAAGTAATTTTTGTGCACTGAATTTGTTATATAAAGTGCAAAGGTAATGATTTGATAATCAGTCGCAAAAGTTTTTGTGATTAACTTACGAAACTGAATTTTTAAAAAGCGTGCATTAGTTGATGCGGATTGTTTTTTGGTTCTTGTTTTAAATGTGAAATATATCTTCAAGTAACCTGTAAATGGGAATAAAATATTTAATTTTAAAAAATGGTATGGTAAAAACTAATATTGATTAATGGTTAATTAGTTATGAATAAAGTTCCGGTTTATTTTATGCCTGGTTTGGCGGCGAGTGTTTCTATTTTTGAAAGGATAAAACTCCCTGAATCAGAATTTGAAATGTTTTTTTTGGAATGGGAAATTCCATTAGAGAAAGAATCTTTACAGGACTATGCCAAACGAATGACGGAAAAGATTAAACATCAAAATCCAGTTTTGATAGGTGTTTCTTTTGGCGGTATTTTGGTTCAGGAAATGGCACGATTTATTTCGGTACGTAAAGTTATAATTATTTCCAGTGTAAAAAGTAATTTGGAGTTTCCCAAAAGAATGCTAATTGCAAAAAGCACGAAAGCTTATAAATTAATTCCAGTTGGTTTAGTTCAAAATATTGAAAGTCTAGCCAAATTTTCTTTTGGCAAAAAAGTAAGTGAAAGACTTAAATTATATGAAAAATTTCTTTCGGTACGAGATAAGCGATATCTGGATTGGGCTATTGAGCAAGTTATTTTGTGGGATAGGTCTGTTGTTGATCAAAATGTGATACATATTCATGGAGATGCAGACGATGTTTTTCCAATTAAAAATATTACTAATTGTATAGTCGTTAAAGGTGGTACTCACGTCATGATTTTAATGAAATGTAAATGGTTGAATGCAAATTTGCCTAAAATTATTCTGGATCAATATAGTGGTGAAGAATTATAGTTAAACAATATAATAATAAAACGAAGTGAAAAGAAATAATTAATTAGTGGTGAAGCTTTTTTTACTGGTTAAAGCTTTCATGAGATTTTCATTAATGTCTTTGCTGAAGTAATTATAGCTGGTGATAATGGCTTCTTTAATAGGAGTTTTTATTTTTGTTTTACTTTCAAAATGTTTAATGTTGACAACATATTTATTTTCATCAACAAAAATTGAGGTTGGAAAACCTAAAGTGTGCTTAATGGTTGCCACAATATGAGTGTCTTTTGAATAGTATTCATTGGCGTAACATACTTTAATATTGTCACTAAATTTATAGGCGATATTTTTTAGATCACTTTTTTTATCCCAAAACACTACAATAAATTGCATGTCATCACGATGTTCTTTAGCTAATATATTTAAAGCGGGAATCTCTCCTTTTGGAATTACGCACCAAGAAGCGTAAGTGATGATGAAAATAGGCTTGGAGATTCGGTTAATTTTTACGTTTTTTTCTTTGTAAACTTTTAAACTGAAATCATCAAATTTTGTTCCGATGAGTTTGTTTTTTACTAAGGAGTCAAAAAGGTTTTTGCCTTCCTCAATGTTTCTTTTTTCGTAAGCGTTATTGCTTGCTCTTTTATAAGGATTTATGTTTTCTTTTATAGCGTCAGTTAGGTATGTAATTGTGTCTTGGCAATATGATGCCGTAAAGAATAAAGATACAATTAGTGTAAGTAAAAATCTGCGCATAAATCAGTAGGTATGAAACGGTTGGCTAAAATATCTTGTTTGTATTTAATAACACAAAAATAACGTTGAACAACATATTAATCCGATGTAATACTTACGATGTAAAAAAAGTCATCCTAAAACAAGGATGACTTTTATAATATAATGAGAATAAGTGTTTTAAACTTGAAGTTTATATTTTTTTCATTTGCTCTTTCATCATAGCAATCTGATCTTTAAGCATGTTTTGCTTGTCTAATTTTTTTGCTTCATTCAATAAAGAGGTAGCTTCTAATTTTCTTCTGCGAGTCATTGCGACACCAGCTAAGTTTAATTTGGCAACTGCCAAATCCATGTCCATTGATAATCCTAGTTCGATTGCCTTTTTGAAATATTTTTCAGCTTGGTTGATATTCGTTTGCGAAAGCATAATTCCATGTAGGTAATTGAAATATCCTTGTTGCTTTCTAACCAAAGCTGTTTCAGGATTTTTGATGTAAGCTAACCATTTTTTGGCTCCTTCAAAGTCTTGTTTTCTTAGTTTTAAGAAGGCAAGTAGAATAAGTTCGTTTTTGAAATATAAAAAAACTGGGATTCCGGACAATATGATAAGGAAAATTCCGTTTCCTATATTGCTTTCTGTAAATTGCCAAATGCTAGTGATTATAATAAGTCCAGCGAGAATAAGTTTGATATTTTTATGAAACATAATATGTAAAGATTTGTGGTTACAAAGATAGTAAAAGGATTTAAAAATATTTTTTAAAAACTACTTGCCAGAAAAAAAAGTCTTTGTATATTTGCACTCGGTTTTAGAATAATGGTTATTCAAAAATAAATAGATACTTAATTAAGATTTTTAAACATACAAAGCAATGAGCAAAAGAACGTTTCAACCATCGAAAAGAAAAAGAAGAAATAAACACGGATTTATGGATAGAATGGCTTCTGCTAATGGAAGAAAAGTTCTAGCGCGTAGAAGAGCTAAAGGAAGACATAAGTTGACTGTTTCTAGCGAACCAAGACACAAAAAATAATGTTTGTATAAACATCTATAAGGCGTTACTTTTTTTAGTATCGCCTTTTTTTATACCCAAGCGGTACTGCTGTATTAAGTTTGAAATTTGAGTTTTTCTAACAAATTTTAAATTTTAAGTGATAAAAAAACAACAACTACAACACATAATAAAATGCCAAAAGATACATCTATAAAATCAGTTTTAATAATAGGTTCAGGTCCGATAGTTATTGGTCAAGCATGTGAATTTGATTATGCAGGTTCACAGTCAGCCCGTTCCATTCGTGAAGAAGGGATTGAAGTAATCTTAATCAATTCCAATCCAGCAACAATTATGACCGACCCATCTATGGCGGATCATGTTTATTTGAAGCCATTGACGACTAAGTCTATTATTGAGATTCTTAAAGCACACCCGCAGATTGATGCGGTACTTCCAACTATGGGAGGACAAACAGCTTTGAACTTATGTTTGGAAGCAGACGAAAAAGGAATTTGGCAAGATTTTGGAGTTCGAATGATTGGTGTAGATGTAAATGCCATCAATATTACTGAAGATAGAGAGCAGTTCAAACAATTGCTTCAAAAAATAAATGTTCCTACTGCACCAGCAAAAACAGCTACTTCTTTTCTGGAAGGAAAAGAAATTGCACAGGAATTTGGTTTTCCATTAGTAATTCGTCCTTCTTTTACTCTTGGAGGAACTGGAGCAGCATTTGTACATACTAAAGAAGAATTTGACGAAAAACTGACTTACGGATTGGAGATGTCACCTATTCACGAAGTTTTGATTGACAAGGCTTTGATAGGATGGAAAGAATACGAATTAGAGTTATTGAGAGATAAAAACGACAATGTTGTGATTATCTGTTCTATCGAAAATATGGATCCAATGGGAATTCATACTGGAGATTCAATTACTGTGGCGCCAGCTATGACGTTGTCGGATACGACATTCCAAAAATTACGTGATTATGCTATCTTGATGATGCGTAGCATCGGAAACTTTGCAGGAGGATGTAACGTGCAGTTTGCCGTTTCGCCAGATGAAAAAGAGGATATCGTTGCGATTGAAATCAATCCTCGTGTATCTCGTTCATCTGCTTTGGCTTCAAAAGCGACAGGTTACCCAATTGCAAAAATTGCTTCTAAACTGGCTTTAGGATACAACTTAGATGAATTGCAAAATCAAATTACCAAATCTACTTCGGCTCTTTTTGAACCAACTTTAGATTATGTAATTGTAAAAATACCACGTTGGAACTTTGATAAATTTGAAGGGGCTGACAGAACTTTGGGACTTCAAATGAAATCGGTAGGAGAGGTGATGGGAATTGGACGTTCGTTCCAAGAAGCTCTTCACAAAGCCACTCAATCATTAGAAATAAAAAGAAACGGTCTTGGTGCCGACGGAAAAGGATATACAAACTACGAGCAAATTATTGAGAAACTCACTTTTGCAAGCTGGGATCGTGTTTTCGTAATTTATGATGCTATTGCAATGGGAATTCCATTGAGCCGTATTCACGAAATCACAAAAATCGATATGTGGTTCTTGAAACAATACGAAGAACTATATACTTTAGAAAAAGAAATTTCAAACTATAAGGTTTCTAATTTACCAAAAGAACTTTTACTTGAAGCAAAGCAAAAAGGATTTGCCGACAGACAAATCGCTCACATGATGAATTGTCTGGAAAGCGAAGTTCATGCTTTGCGTATGACAATGGACATCAACCGTGTATTCAAATTGGTTGATACTTGCGCAGCCGAGTTTCAAGCTAAAACACCTTATTATTACTCTACTTTTGAGGCTGAAATTGAAAAAGCCAATGGTGAACGTTATGTTGACAACGAAAGTGTTGTAACCGACAAAAAGAAAATTGTTGTTTTGGGTTCAGGACCAAACCGAATTGGGCAAGGAATCGAGTTTGATTACTCTTGTGTACACGGAGTTCTTGCCGCCAAAGAATGCGGATATGAAACTATCATGATTAACTGTAATCCAGAAACGGTTTCGACTGATTTTGACACAGCCGATAAATTGTATTTTGAGCCTGTATTCTGGGAACATATTTATGATATTATCCAACACGAAAAACCGGAAGGAGTAATTGTGCAATTAGGAGGACAAACTGCCTTGAAATTGGCTGAAAAATTATCTAAATACGGAGTAAAAATCATCGGAACTAGTTTTGATGCTCTTGATTTAGCAGAAGACAGAGGACGTTTCTCTGAATTGTTGACCGAATTAAAAATTCCATTCCCGCAATTTGGAATTGCAGAAACTGCAGACGAGGCTTCGGCATTAGCAGATACTTTAGACTTTCCTTTATTGATTCGTCCTTCTTATGTATTAGGAGGTCAAGGAATGAAAATTGTAATCAACAAGCAAGAATTAGAGGAGCATGTAATCAATTTATTGAAAACAATTCCAGGAAACAAATTGCTTTTAGACCATTATTTGGCTGGAGCAATCGAAGCCGAAGCGGATGCGATTTGTGATGCTGATGGTAATGTTTATATTATAGGTATAATGGAGCATATCGAGCCTTGTGGAGTACACTCTGGTGACAGTAATGCTACTTTGCCACCTTTCAACTTGGGTGAATTTGTAATGCAACAGATAAAAGATCACACTCATAAAATTGCCAAAGCTTTAAAAACAGTAGGTTTAATCAATATACAGTTTGCGATAAAAGACGATACCGTTTATATTATTGAAGCAAATCCTAGAGCTTCGAGAACAGTTCCATTTATTGCAAAGGCTTATGGTGAACCTTATGTTAACTACGCTACAAAAGTAATGTTGGGACACAATAAAGTAACTGATTTTGATTTTAATCCAAAATTAAAAGGGTATGCTATCAAACAACCGGTTTTCTCTTTCAGTAAATTCCAAAATGTGAACAAAGCATTAGGGCCAGAGATGAAATCAACAGGAGAAAGTATCTTGTTTATTGATGATTTGAAAGATGATCAATTCTACGAATTGTACTCTAGAAGAAAAATGTATTTGAGTAAATAAGCTCGAGTTTAGATATTGAAAAAGCCCCAATTTTTGGGGCTTTTTTGTTGATTTTTTTTAAGTTTTACTCGTTTGAGAAAGCCATATTGTCTCTAGTGTTTTTCTGAACAGAAATAGCACCAAACAAGGCTAATAAAAAAGCAAAAGCATAAAAGCCTTTTTCGCTTGGTAAAATTGTCGCATTCCAAAGTCCAACTGTTAATAATACGATTGATAGAATAGTTCCGAACCAACAAATACTGTAATAAATATCGGTTACCGGAAGTTTTTCAAGTCTGTCTCTAACACTTTTTTGCAATGAAACCACAGCAAAAAGGCCAAACATTAAGACTGTAAAATAATACCCTTTTTCATTTAAAAGCATTTCAGCTCTGGCAAGCCCAGCTATATATCCAACTGTTCCAGCTCCAAGAGCTACCCAAGATGCCGCTATAAAGGCATTAGATGTTTTTTGTACCATGTTTAATTTGTTTTTATTTATATTTTGAAAAAATCCCTGAATCTAAAGCTGTCCAAAAACAACATTTTTGACCACTGGCCTTTAGGCCACTATTTGCCCAGGTATTGCAAGTATGAAATAAGCTATAGCTTCCATTAGCTTCATAGAAGGCATCTGTTTTTCCGTAATTTGCATCTGTTTTTATGTTTAAAAAATTACCTGAGGCATCCTTTTGAAAACTTTCGGCGATGTATTTTATTAAACGATCGTATTGCTCCTTACTTATCATCATTTTTTTGCAATCATCACCTTCAGTCATTTTTTTGTAATAGGTTGCATGAATTGCAGTAGTACTTAAACCGGTGGCGGCTTTAAATGCAACCGAAGTTTTTAAGTCTGACCATTCGGGAGTTTCTAAATAAAAACCTTTGTCGCCCCAGCCCATTGCCAAATATTTGTATGTAGAATCTGCTATTTTTGTGTTTTCAAATTTTATTTGTTTGCTCCAGTCAATTTGTTCGTTTCTTATAGGTACTACAATGTCAGTATGGACGCCATTTGTCAAAATGTAAACTTCTACTTCAGGTTTTGTATCCGGCTCTTGATTTACCGTAATTTTAGAAAGGGAAAATACAGCTATTATGTATAGAAATATAAATCCAAAGAATGCCAAAAATATTTTGAGAGTAATTTTTAATGCTTTTTTCAATGATGTCAGTTTATAATTTTTAAATATGATCTTATTGTTAAGATACAAAAATAAATAAATTAACATCTTATCAAAATAAAAGACAATAAATTATTAAGTATAATCTTTCGTGTAGTGTTGTGGAAAAAGCCTCAAAATAGGATTTAACTTTTTAAGACTCTTCAAATGGAACTTTTTAATGGAATCAGGATTTCAAATAAATTGTTTTCTTTAATTTTCGCGCATAAAGTCAAATGCTCCCTTGCGAAGTTGTATTCCATATTCGAGATAGGCTTTCATGCAGGCAAGAAAATTTGCCCAGCCTTCTGTGTTTCCTAGAGCCCATTTCAGGTTGGCTTCGTTGTATGTTTTTCCGTCTTCTGTTACTTTTATAACGGTGCTTTTGTCGGGTTGTTCTTCCAATATGATTTTCACGACGGTTTTCGGATCCCAAACATATGAAACTGAACGATTGATTTCAATTTGGATGTCTTTTATGGTAACTTCAACTGGGAATTCGGGAAATTTCCAAATCAATTCTTTTCCAGTTTCCATTCGTCCGCTACTTTCAGATATGAAATAATTCGTCATCTTTTCGGGATTTACAATTCCTTCAAAAACTTCTTCAATCGGTTTTTGTATTTGTATTGTTGCTTTGGCTATCAGGTTCATGATATTGAAATTTTGTAATTATTTTTTTTTGAGTTTCTCCTTAAAAAAATCAATGGTTCGGGTCCATGATAAAGTAGCAGCGGCTTCATCATATCGAGGAGTGGTATTGTTGTGAAAACCGTGGTTTACTCCTGGATAGAAATAAGCATTATTTTCGACTTTATTCTTTTTGAGAATGGCTTCATAAGCAGGCCATCCCTCATTGACGCGGGTGTCTAAACCGGCATAGTGAAGCATAATTGGAGTCGTTATTTTTTCGGCTTCTTCCGCTGTGGGTTGTCCACCGTAATACGGAATTGCTGCGGATAAAGTCGGGATTTTTACCGCCATCATATTGGCAATCCAGCCTCCAAAACAAAATCCAACAACACCTACATAACCATTACAGTCTTTATGGGATTTTAGATATCCGTAGGCTGCAATAAAGTCTTTGAGCATTTCTTCTCGGGTGCGTTTCTTTTGAAGTTCCCTTCCCGCATCATCATTTCCGGGATAACCTCCCAGTGGAGATAGTGCATCGGGAGCCAAAGTAATGAAGCCTTCCAGAGCCGCTCTTCTTCCTACATCTTCAATATAGGGATTCAATCCTCGATTCTCGTGTACGACAATGATTCCGGGTAATTTTTTTTTGGTTTCCGTTGGTTGTGATAAAAGTCCTTTGATTGCCCCACCGCCTTTTGGAGATTGATAGGTTATGTATTCTGATTTTATTCTTGGATCATTGGGTTTGATTGTGATAGAATCCACATAATTGGGAGTCATAAAGCTAAGGAGAGACGGTACAGTTATGCTTCCTATTGCAAACAGGGACAGTTTTTCGATAAATTGCCTTCTCTCAATTTTATTATGGGCATAGTCATCATATAGATCAAAAATTTCCTGACTGATATCTTCCTTGGTTAGTTTTTTCATGGGTTTTTTATTTGGCCCAACTAATTTAGAAAAAAAAGCGATTGTTTTTGTATTATTGATAATTGCGTATAAGTGAATTTTTAATTCTAGGCAATATTTTCAAGTCCTCCTGGAAAAGGCCTATAAGCGTAATAATGCAGGACTTCTTCAATAGCCATTTTTAAGGCTTCATTGATGGGAAGTAAAGTAATTCCAAGTCTCTGGTCAATTTGCGTTAATCGCATATAATAGTCCGAAAAAATAGGAACATACAATCCTTTGCTAATTGCTTCTTCGGTATTGTTGTAGTTTTCCTGTTGGTTCTCTTTTATGATTTTACAGGTATTTAATCGTAGCTCGCCATATTTATCTCTACTGGCGGCATAGCCAAAAAGTCTGCAAATTAATCCACGGTATTTATAGTCCGTGCATCTGCCGTTTTTGTTGTCTGTAGTTGAAAGCGATTGGTATAAATGACAAAAAGTACTGGTTTTGGTATTTAGTTCTTCTAAAACAGTTTCGGCTTTTCCATTTAAAAATAAGTAAAAGGCCCATGGTAAAAATTCTAAAGGCGAAGCGTCTATATTTGGTTTTGAACAGCACTGACCACAACCTGTAAGACAATGTAAATTTGTTTCTGATTTGAAATTAGTTATTTCATTCTCTAGGCGGTCAAATAATTCTTCAATCAGTTGAACTTTATGTTCTATAGACATTATTTTTTGTCTAATGTACGCTATTAAATACCGTTAAGTGGGTAATCTGGTTTTACTTACTGTTTTATTGGGTTATTTTGTTTTTGAAAGGAAAACAGTTGAAATGTATTACGTGTTTTGCACTCTCTGCCTGCGTAAATTTGTAAAACTAAAAAAAATTAAAATAGACTGTATTAAAATGGCAGGTATTATTTGGGCGTGACCCTTCGTGAAAAACTACGGGTCGGGCTTTCCGTTCCCGCTTTTTTTCTTTTCAATTGCCACGGGTTTAAACCCGTGGCAATTGAAAAGAAAAAAGAGCTCCACTATAATCCCTCACGCGAGCAACTGCAACCAACAAAATTAGATATAAATCAAAAGTTATAAATTATGGAATTAAGCTTTAATTCTTAATTACTTTGAATGTTTTCTGTGTATCTCCATAAATAGCAGTAACGGCGTAAATGCCATTTGCTAAATGGTTACCAATCGTTATTTTTTGATTGGTATGAAAATCATTGCTGGAAAAACAAACCGTACCTTTCATGTCAATTATCTTAAGAAAAAGTGGTTCGGTAGTTTTACTTTTAATTTGGAATGTGGCTTCGTTTGTGAAAGGATTTGGATAAAAAACATCCGATTTGTTTTCTAAGATTTCATCATGAATTCCAAGATTGTTTTCGTCAACTACATCAATATAATTAAAATTAAATTTCGATTTATAGAGGATCTTGATGTAGTTTTCTCCTTGTGGCAAGTTGATTCCGGAAACTATTTTGTCAGTGTAGGTTTGTAATCCTCCAGTAGGTTCAAAAGTTTCGTCCGTTTTTACAATCACGCCATTTACGCTGATGTCAAATTTTCCCTGAATTAAAGAAGCTACCCGAAAAGTCATTTTGTAAGAACTGCTTTGGCTAACATTTATCATGTATTCTCCCCAGTCTCCAGCATCCGTAAAACATACATTTTGGGTTGTGCCTCCATCGGTGGTGTTTTGCAGACCAGTCCCTCTACGGCGGTAATGTTTGTTGGCTGTAATTCTGCCAGGCACATTCATTTTTTTGGAAGTATATGGGACATTCAGATAGGCCGTTCCTATTGGTCTTATTTCTCCACTATTGGCAGCAAGTAATTGCCCTTCCAGCATATCCGTCCAATCCGAAGGAACCCTGCAGGTAAACCAAGAATAGCGATAAATATCAGGGTCATTTTCAAAAGCAGTTGTAATCTCTTTCATGAAATTGGTTTTCTCTGTAGCTGATTGTACTACTCTGTTGGCAAATTCGGTTACCCAAATAGGGATGTTGTATTTCTTTAATCCATCAGTAACCCCAATTACCGAACTCGATGTGGCATCATAAGTATGAAAAGCAATATAGTCTACTTTGCAAGTTGGGCAAAGGCGAAAGAATTCATCGTGCCAGGCAATTGGACTTTGGTATCCGCCATAATTGGAAGGGCCATTGTAGGCTGGAGAGGCACTCACGATTTCCAAGCCTTTTGCGGAAGCGATCTTTTCAATATTTGGCCAAGCATCAACTGCTTCTTGGGGTGTTAATCGTGAGCCATCATTGAAGTTAGGTTCGTTAAAGGCCAATAAATATTTAGCTCCGGGTTTTATCGTTGCAATAAAAGCATCGGGATTGTTCACTTTTCCCCAAGCCATTGGTACAAATTCTACTCCCAAACTCTCGTAGCTAGCATTTACATCAGATTCGGGTTCGGAAGACCAATTATACCACCAAGAAATTCCTGGTTTTAAGGTGTTCAAATCTGAAACGGAATGGTTCCCATAAGCAACTCCTCTTTTGGGACTTACTTGTGCAAAAAGGCAACTGCAAAACAAGGAGCTAATCCATATAATGATAAAGGTTATTATTTTAAACATAAAAGGGTTCTTTATTTGGTTCAAACTATGAATTCCAAATATAGTTTAACACTGCTTCACTTCAGGTTTGAAAAATCCCATCAAAAACACATCAAATTTATTCTTGTTTAAATTGTGAGGTTTTAAAAAAAAGATTCAATTTTTGTCTTAAAATAAGAATAATGATGGTTTATGTTAGTGTTAAACTTTTTAATGTAAAAAATTGATAATCAGTTAATTTATTTTTAAATTTTAAGTAAACCTATTAGTTTTTTAGTTAAATTTACGTACCCTTTCTAGAGATAGCTTAATCTAAATATTTTGATACTTTAAATATTTAAGCTATGAAAAAAATCCTATTGATTGTTTGTTGTTTTTTCCTAATTGTAAGTTGTAAAAAAGAAGAATCCAAAGGAATGGATAAGACAGTTGCGACTGATGACACAGTTGCAAAACCTGCTGAATTTGCCGATCCTAAATATGCTGAAATAGGCAAGAAAACGCTAGTAGCTATGGAAAAAGGAGACATGGATAGCTGGATGGAAATATATGCCGATAGTGCGGTTTACGTATGGAATAGTGGAGATAGTTTGGTAGGGAAACCAGCAATAGCATCTTATTGGAAACAAAGAAGAGCCAATGTAATTGAAACCATTAAATTCAGTGATGCCATATTTTTGCCTATTATGGTAAATAGACCTCAAAGCGTGGAGGCCAAAGGAGTTTGGTTGCTAGCTTGGTACAAAACAACGGCAAAATATAGAAAAGGAAAAGAAATGACTCAGTGGATACATACGGATTATCATTTTGATTCGCATGATAAGGTGGATCGAGTTATTCAATATATAGATAAAGCTGCTGTAAATGCAGCTCTTCCAAAGTAAAATTTAATTGTTAATTGGTTGGTGAAAATAAAAAACGATGCTTTCGTGTCGTTTTTTATTTTTTTTTGTGTCTAAATGAATTTAATGTAATGTGAATTTTGTTCGGGAATTTAACAAATGAACGGCTTTAAACGCATTTCTATGCCTTAAAACTAAAAACATTTCTTTACTTTTGTGCCAACCAATATTTGAACTATGTACAAGATTTTTATACGTCCTATTCTTTTTTGTTTTGACCCTGAAAAAGTGCATCACTTTACTTTTTCATTAATTAGAATAGTCTCAAAAATTCCAGGAGTTCCTTCACTTTTTAGATTTTTATATCAAGTAAATGACAAAAGATTAGAAACCGAAGTTTTTGGTTTAAAGTTTAAAAACCCTGTAGGGTTAGCTGCTGGTTTTGATAAAAATGCTGTTTTATATAAAGAACTGTCTAATTTCGGTTTTGGGTTTATCGAAATTGGGACACTTACTCCAAAAGGACAACCCGGAAATGATAAAAAAAGAATATTTCGTTTGGTCGAAGATTCGGCAATTATTAATAGAATGGGTTTTAATAATGGAGGTGTTCTGGAAGCGGTTGAACGGTTAAAAGAAAATAACGGTGTTCTTATCGGAGGAAATATCGGAAAAAATAAAGTGACTTTAAACGAAGATGCTACTTCAGATTATGAGATTTGTTTTGACGCCTTATACGATTATGTGGATTATTTTGTAGTCAATGTGAGTTCTCCTAACACGCCAAATCTTAGAGCATTACAGGAAAAAGAACCGCTTACTCAATTACTTCAAACTTTACAGAATAAAAATTTGGCGAAGCCAAAGCAAACCCGAGGCGGAGCCGAATCGAGCGGAGCTAAACCAATACTGCTTAAAATTGCTCCGGATCTTACCGATGAGCAATTACTCGACATTATTGATATTGTAAAAGAAACTAAGATTGCAGGTGTAATCGCAACCAATACTACAATTTCCCGAAGTGGATTAAAATCTTGCAATCAAACGGAAACTGGTGGGTTATCCGGAAAACCATTGACTTCACGTTCTACTGAAGTGATTCGTTTTCTGTCTCAAAAAAGCAATAAGGCATTCCCGATTATAGGAGTTGGAGGAATACATACTGCAGAGGATGCTTTAGAAAAATTAGAAGCTGGTGCCAGTTTAATACAATTATATACGGGTTTTATCTATGAAGGCCCGGCATTGGTGAAGAAAATAAACAAAGCAATTTTGTCAAAAAAATAGTAGGATAACGATTTTTCTTTCTTTGTAACTCAAAACCTTTTTATATATTTGAACGTTATGAAGGCAATAAAAATTATTGAGTGTCCACGAGACGCGATGCAAGGCATAAAAGCTTTTATTCCTACCGAAAGAAAGGTAGCTTATTTACAATCTTTATTGCGTGTAGGTTTTGATACCATTGATTTTGGGAGTTTTGTTTCGGCGAAAGCCATACCTCAAATGCAAGATACTGCCGAAGTTTTAGCGCAACTTGATTTATCCAAAACAACAAGTAAATTATTGGCTATTGTTGCCAATTTGCAAGGAGCAACACTAGCTTCTGAGCATGCCGCTATTCAATATTTAGGGTTTCCTTTTTCGATTTCCGAGAATTTTCAAATGCGAAATACGCATAAAACAATCGCAGAATCTTTGGTGACCTTAGATGAGATTTTAAATCTAGCAGATAAGACTAATAAAGAAACTGTAGCCTATCTCTCTATGGGTTTTGGAAATCCTTATGGAGATCCTTGGAGTGTCGAAATTGTGGCGCAATGGACTGAAAAATTGGCTTCAATGGGAGTGAAAATTTTATCACTTTCCGATACTGTAGGTAGTTCTACGCCCGAAGTAATTGATTATTTGTTTTCTAATTTGATTCCTCAATATCCTCAAATTGAATTTGGCGCCCATCTCCATACCACACCCGATAAATGGCTTGAGAAAATTGATGCTGCCTATAAGGGAGGCTGTCGTCGTTTTGATGGTGCAATTCAAGGTTTTGGTGGATGTCCCATGGCTACAGATAATTTGACGGGCAATATGCCTACTGAGAAATTACTCTCTTATTTTACGGTTCAAAAAGAAAACACCAATTGCAGTCCAATGAGTTTTGAAAGTGCTTATAATGAAGCTTCTAAATTATTTGGTGAATTTCATTGAAAATAGTCTTGCAATAAAAAGGCGTAAATTTAAATAATTTAAAATTTTTGTTGTTTCTTTAATTTTGTTTAGTTGACTATTAAAAGTTTGGCAATAATTGTAAAGAGTAATGATATGAAAAATAGATTTTACAATAGAGTTATTTTACTAATTGCATTAGCATTATGTGCTTTTTCGTGTAGTAGTGATTTAGATTTCAATCAAGCTAATAATTTTAATACTCAGCCAGTTTTTACTACAAATCTTGCTTATTTAGAAGCAAAAGCTCCAGATTTTATTATAAATGGGTCGGAGCAGCCATTGTTTTCTTATGTATCTAATGTTGATTTTTTGAACACTTCCTTTGTGCAAGAGGACTTGGTAAAAACCGAATTGTATTTCAGAATTAAAAATACAATAGCTAGAGCCTATTTTTATAATGTTACTTTTCTAGATCAAAATAATTCTCCCATTTATACTATAACAATGAATGTTCCTGCCTACAGCGGTAAAGAAGTGTTAGTGGAAAAAACAGAAATATTTACCGCTGCAAATGTGGATATTTTAAAGAGAACAACCAAAATGGTTTTTTCAATTGCTATGCTGCCAGGACCACCATTAACTGCTAGCAGCCCAGGAAGAGTTGAGTTGAGTTCAAGTATAACTGCTTATTTTGATGTAAAATGAGAAAAATAACAATCCTTTTATGTCTGACAGTTTCTTTTTATTGTTTTTCCCAAAATAAAGAAGTTTTATATAATTTCACTCCTCAACCTCAAAGTTTATTACTTAATCCGGGAGCTGATGTAAAATATAAATGGTTCGTTGGAGTCCCATTATTATCTGGAATATCTGCAAATGTGGGTTCAACAGGATTTGATGCCTATAGTTTATTCGCAAATGATGGAGTGGATTTTACTACCAAAGTCAAAAATGTTTTAGCCTCAACCAGCAGAAACGATTATGTGACTGCCAATCAACAACTGGAAATATTTACTGCCGGTTTTAGGGTAGGGGGCGAAGAAAGCAAGTCGTATGTTTCTTTTGGAATGTATCAAGAATTCGATTCCTTTATTTATATTCCAAAAGATTTGGCCATTTTGTCTTTGTATGGTAATAAAGATTATATAGGTAAGTCTTTTGATCTAGGAGATTTGAGTGCAAAAGCGGAAGTGCTCTCTGTCTTTCATGTAGGGTTTAATAAACAGCTTAATGAGAAACTCATACTTGGAATTCGAGGGAAAATTTATTCCAGTATTTTTAATGCAACTTCAACCCATAATTCTGGCTATTTTTATACAGCACAAGGTTCTAATTTAATTTATAATCAAGTCATAAAATCCAATTTACAGCTTAATACTTCAGGTGGGGCCAAGTATTTGGATGAAAATTATGAAGGTGATTTAGCAACTGATTTAAGGGATGATATTCCTAAAAAAGCTTTTCTGGGCGGAAATTTAGGTTTGGGTTTAGATTTAGGACTTACTTATTATCCTGAAAAAAACATCCAGATAACAGCAAGTTTAGTGGATATTGGTTTTATAAGTCACACAAAAGATGTTGTCGATTACACATTCAAAGGTGATTATACTTTTAAGGGAGTTCTTACCAATTTTAATCAAGACGGAACAGTTGATAATGCTTACCAGGATTTCAAAGACGCCATTCCTTTTGATACTATATATAATAAGTTCAAGACTCAAAGGCCTTTGAAATTTTATTCCTCATTTCAATATTCATTTGAAGAAGAAAGGCAAACAGAATGCAATTGTGAAACTGATGAAGATTCTTGGTATCGAAGTGCGGTTGGAGCGCAGTTTTTTGCAATGTCAACCCCTAGAGCTCCTATGATGGCGTTGACGGCTTATTATAGAAGAAGGCTTCTTCAAGGATTGCAAATGAAAGCTACTTACACTATCGACTCGTATTCCTATTCAAACGTCGGTTTGGGGTTGACGACCAAGATTGGGGTAGTTAATTTTTATGCAATGGCTGATAATCTTCTGGCTTACAGGGATGTTTCGAAGGCGAATGCACTCACATTTCAAATAGGATTTAATATAATCTCAGGAGGAAGCAGTAAATAACAAGGAGTCAGTCAATAGATTTCTTTTTTTTTCTTCTTCTGAAAAACTTAAAAATTTCAATCCAAACTACAGAAACGAATCCAATTAAAACACTAAAGCCAATTTGTAAAAGCGTAATGCTTTCAAATTTGAAAAATGTTCTGAATGCTGGTATGATTAATAGTGAACCAGTTATCAACAGTGTTGTTCCAATAATAAGTATAACCAAATTGTTTTTGTATTTTAAAGTGGTCAAGACGGAATAATAAAAAGACCGATTGGCAAGTGTCAGAAAAATATTAGCTGATATCAATGTGAGGAAAACCATAGTTCGGGTGAGATCTTCTGATAATCCATTTTTTGTGCTGTATTGGTAAATGAATAGAAGTCCAAGCGTAATTACAAGTCCTTGAATAATGCTAATTGTAATTTCTTTTAGATTGAAAAAAGTATTGGTAAAAGGACGCGGCTTTTGATTCATCAGGTTGGGTTCCATAGGTTCGTTTTCATAAATTATGGAGCAGGTTGGTCCCATAATAATTTCCAGGAAAATAATATGAACGGGTGAAAAAATATTGGGATATATCCATCCTAAAACCAAAGGAATGAAGACAATCATAATAATAGGAATATGAATGGATATAATGTATTGGATGGCTTTTTTTAGATTGATGTATATTTTCCTTCCCATGGCTATGGCCTCTGTCATTTTGGAAAAATCGTCATCGATCAAAATTAAATTCGCTGCTTGTTTGGCAATCTCGGTTCCTTTTTTTCCCATGGCAATACCAATATGAGCCGATTTTAAAGCCGGACCGTCATTGACTCCATCACCTGTCATGGCTACAATTTGGTTGTTGTCTTTTAAAGCTTTTATGATTTTTAATTTGGCTTCGGGAAACATTCTAGTAAAAATATTAGTTTCCATGACTTTCTCTTTCAAGGTAGCATCGTCCATCGTCATAAGTTCGTCTCCGTTTAAAATTTTTGCAGAGTTTTTAAAACCAATTTGATTAGCAATGGTTGCTGTCGTCAAGGCATTGTCTCCCGTGACTATTTTTACTTGAATTCCGGCCTTATAAAAAGTTTCGAAAACTTCTTTTATATTGGCTTTTGGCGGGTCATAAAAGGCGACAAGCCCTTTAAAATCAAATAAAAATTCTTGTTGTGTTTTTGGATAATCAGTTCCCGTAAAATGGGTTACGCCAACTCCCAAAACTCGATACCCTTTTTCGGACATAGATCGGACTGCATCTAGAATTTGATTGGTTTGATTTTCGGATAATGAAGAACAAGCGATTAAGGCTTCGGGAGCACCTTTGGCTGCTATGATTCGGTCTCCGTTTGTGTTTTCAAAAAGATGGGTCATCATTGGCGGTTTTCCGCTTAAAGGATATTCATGTACCATTTTGTAATTAGGACGCTCATCTTTGATTCCTATTTTTGCGTAAGCATCGTGTAAAGCAATTTCCATCGCATCAAAAGGAATCGGTTCACTGGCCCACATGGATAGGCTTAGTAATTCTTCTTCGTTTGTAGTTAATTGAATTTTATTTTTTTTATTGTCATTGAAATTGCCATTGTCATTGCCATTGTCATTGCCATTGTCATTGCCATTGTCATTACCATTGTCATTACCATTGAAATTGTCCTCTTCCAATAAATACCATTGTGCCAGGCTCATTTTGTTTTCGGTGATAGTTCCAGTCTTGTCTGTGCATATCACGGTTGCGCTTCCAAGGGTTTCCACTGTTTTTGTTTGTTTGACAATGATTCCTCTTTTCATCAATCGCCAAGCGCCCAAAGCCATGAATGTGGCAAATGCTACCGGAATTTCTTCGGGTATAATGCTCATCGCCAAGGTTAATGCTTTTAATAAACTGTCTAAAATAATTTTTGAATTGTAATAATTGATTCCCCAAACCAATAGGAATACGACTAATCCGACAAGAGACATTTTGGTGACAAAATTTCCAATCTGAATTTGCAAAGGTGTTTTCTCTTCGGTAATATCATCCAGACTTTTTCCGATTTTACCCAATTCTGTTTGGCTTCCTATTGCGATTACTTTGCAGATTGCCAATCCAGAGGCGACAATTGTTCCCTGGAAGACTTGATTATTTTCACTTTTTTCGCTTTTAAAAACCGCTAATGATTCTCCCGTAATTATCGATTCGTTTACCGAAAAATCGTTCGATTGAATGATGATTCCATCTGCAGGAATAAAGGTACCTTCTTCGCATTGGATACAATCACCCAAAACAATTTCTTCGGAGGGTATTTCCATCAGTTCACTATCTCGAATGACTTTGCTTTTGGGTTGCGTTAATTTATGCAGGGCTTCAATAGCATTCCGGCTCTTGGATTCTTGATAAAGTGAAATGGTAGAAACCAGTAAAATTGCTACTGTCATAAAAATTCCGTTACCAAAATCGGCAGTGATAAAATAAATACTGGTTGCAGTTAAGAGTAATAAAAACATTGGTTCTTTAACCATTTCTATTATGGAAGAAAGTAAGTTGTTTTTTTTTTGGTGTTCGGTGGAATTTAAGCCGTTTTTGATTCTGGATTGTTCAACTTCAACTTTGTTTAATCCTGAAATAGAGCCGTTTGTTGCTGACATAATTGCGAGGTGTGGTTATAAATAAAATAAGGCTTTAACTTATTTTTACCATGCAATTTAAAAATAAAACGGCGGACTTAAGTGTTTTTTAGCTTAAGATTGTCTATATTTGCACGCAATTCAACTACAAATTGCAACATGAAAGCACATATCTCTAAGATTGTCGGCGAGGGTTTAACCTACGATGATGTATTATTAGTTCCCAATTACTCGAATGTTCTTCCGCGCGAAGTGAGTATCCAATCAAAATTTTCAAGAAATATTACACTTAATGTTCCTATTGTATCTGCAGCTATGGATACTGTAACCGAAAGTTCTATGGCAATCGCTATGGCTCAAGAAGGTGGAATAGGTGTTTTGCATAAAAACATGACAATCGAGCAACAAGCAGCCAAAGTGCGTAAAGTAAAACGTGCAGAGTCTGGTATGATTATCGATCCAGTTACTTTATTAATGACAGCTACAGTTGCCGATGCTAAAAGTGCCATGAGAGAATATGGTATTGGTGGTATTCCAATTGTGGATGAAAATAAAATCCTAAAAGGAATTGTTACCAATAGAGATTTACGTTTTGAAAAAAACGGTTCAAGACCTATTGTTGAGGTTATGACAAGCCAAAATCTGGTAACTGTTGCCGAAGGGACTTCATTAGAACAAGCTGAGGTAGTTTTACAAGGTCATAAAATTGAAAAATTACCTGTAGTAAATGATAAAAAGGAGTTAGTTGGTTTGATCACTTTTAGAGATATTACCAAATTGACTCAAAAACCAAATGCCAATAAAGATAAATTTGGACGTTTGAGAGTAGCAGCCGCTTTGGGTGTTACTGCCGATGCTGTTGAAAGAGCAACTGCTTTGGTAAATGCAGGAGTAGATGCCGTAATTATCGATACTGCTCACGGACATACAAAAGGTGTGGTGGATGTGTTGAAAGCGGTTAAAGCTAAATTTCCAAATCTTGATGTAATCGTTGGTAATATTGCCACTCCAGAAGCTGCTTTGTATTTGGTTGAAAATGGTGCCGATGGTGTAAAAGTTGGAATAGGACCTGGTTCTATTTGTACAACTAGAATCGTTGCAGGTGTTGGTTTTCCTCAATTTTCTGCAGTGCTTGAAGTTGCCGCTGCCATAAAAGGAACAGGAGTTCCTGTAATTGCTGATGGTGGAATTCGTTACACAGGAGACATTCCTAAAGCGATTGCCGCTGGTGCAGATTGCGTAATGCTAGGTTCATTATTGGCCGGTACTATGGAATCTCCAGGTGAAACCATTATTTTTGAAGGAAGAAAATTCAAATCATACCGCGGAATGGGTTCTGTTGAAGCGATGCAAGAAGGTTCAAAAGATCGTTATTTCCAAGACGTGGAAGACGATGTTAAGAAACTTGTTCCAGAAGGAATCGTGGGGCGTGTGCCTTACAAAGGGGAGTTGAACGAAAGTATGCAACAATTCATTGGTGGTCTTCGAGCTGGTATGGGTTATTGCGGTTCAAAAGACATTGCGACTTTACAGGAAACAGGTCGTTTTGTTCGTATTACTGCTAGTGGTATCAACGAAAGTCACCCACACAATGTGACCATTACAAAAGAAGCTCCGAATTATTCGAGATAATATAGTATTAAAGACGAATGTCTTAAAGTCAAAAGGTGTAAGATTTATTTCTTGCACCTTTTTTTTATTTTAAACTTAGGTTCGATTAATTTTTTTTGGAGCAGAAAGATTAGGCTTTTTCAGGTGGCATTAGTCCCGCTATCCGTTACAATCTTTTTGTGAACTTTGTCAAAGTTTTAAACTTTGACAAAGTTCACAAAAAGGATTTCACTCCTATCGGGGCTAAAGGGTAATGTCATTAAGTTAAGGGAGAAATTAAAAAAGCAGCACGCAGATTCAGCAGATTTTTTACTTTTTTTCTGCGTAAATCTGCGAAATCTGCGTGAAAATAAAAATAGTAATTCCTTAACTTAATGACATTGGGCTAAAGGGAGATATTTTACTTTTTTGTTATTATCCTCAAAAAAAGGAAAAAAAGCACTAATCGAATTCAAGTTGTTTTCAAATACATTAGGTTGTTCAATAATCCTGCAAGTTTTTTTTTTCAACCTTGTAGGTATGAATACCCGCTCCTCAAAGTCTCCCGACTTTGTGCTTTTTTTGAATGTTACTTAAAAGTCTTAAATCTAATAAAAGTCTCCCGACTTTTCCCGTAAGCATCTTGTAAATTCAAAACGTTTACTTGCACATCGAAGCACTTCCACATTAAACAAAAACGAAAAACTACAAAATAACAGTTTTGTTACTTTGTAGTTTTTTTGTAATTATTGAAATGCAAACAGTTCTAAAAATATTCACGGAAAAAGTCGGGAGACTTTTGACAGTTTTTTGTTTTTAAGAGCTTTTTTAAGAAACGCAAAGTCATGAGACTTTGCGTAGCGGGGTCATTTTCGTTTCTGTCGCTGTTGAATAATTTAGTTTTGCGTTGAATGTATTTCAACTTGTCAATCTCTTTTATGAAACTTACTTGTTTTAATAAATTGTCGGTTTGCATTGCTGTGTAAATTTTAAAAGATTTTTATTGTTACTGAGATGTTTGTTCAATTAAATTCTTAATAATTTCTGCCGTTGATTGTCCGCTAAACTCGTTGATAGATTGTCCGACCCAAATGTTTACAAACTCTACATTTTTATTGAGTTTAGACACTCTTCTTAATTCGTTTGTCAATTTGTTTTGATAGGGATAAGGTAAAATAAATTCTGTCTGTTCGGTTGAGTTAATGAATGTGTTTCTTATGCCTCTTGCAAAACGTCCCGAAAAACTTTTTGTCAAAATAATGTCGGCTTCGTCTACCTTTCTCAGTCGGTCTTTTTCAAAATCTTTCAACGCACTTTCTGTTGAACCCAAAAGTAAACTTCCAATTTGAAAACCACTTGCACCTAAAGTTTTTGATGCTAACAATGTTTTTGCATTGTAAATTCCACCTGCGTAAATGATTGGCACTTTTACAGCTTCACTTACTTGTGCCAATAATGATAAACCACCAATTTTAGGAATGTCCTCTGAAATAAAACTTCCTCTGTGACCGCCTGCTTCCAATCCTTGGACGCAAATAATGTCAATTCCTGAATTCTCTAAGATTTTTGCTTCACTTACAGAAGTGCAAGTGCCAATTAAAATCGTTTCGTTGCTTTTCAGTTTGTCAATGCTGTATTTGTCAAGGTTGCCAAACGTAAAACTTAAAACTTTACAGTTTTCGGAAATGATAGCGTCAATTTGTTCGTGGTAGCTATTGATTTTTAGTTGGTCAATGGTTGGAATGTTTATGTCCAAATTGTTTTGTTCCGCTAAGTGTTCAATAAATGTTTTTGCTTTTGCATAGTCCGCTCTTAGCTTGTCAGTAATTTCGGGTATATCGTGAACGAAAATATTTACAGCAAAAGGATTTTTTGTGAGTTGCTTTGTTAAGCGAATTGCTTCAACGCATTTTTCAGGGTTAAGGTCGGCCAAAGCCAATGAACCTAAACAATTTATGTTTGAAGTCGCTGCAACCATTTCAGGGGTCGTTACTCCAAACATTGGTGCTTGAATAATTGGGTATTCAATGTTTAGTATTCGGGTTATGTTGTTTGTCCATTTCATACTTGGTGGTCGCTACAATAATAGCCGCTAACGTTCTGGCAATACCGGGTTTGGCACTAAATTAAGCCCTATTTTCGGATTTGCCAAATCATTCCAAATACAAAACCATCTTTCCATTAAGCCAAATGCCCAAATCCGTTGTAGTGGCTGTTGGCAGTAGTACTTTTACGATTGCCAAGTTTGTTCAATTTGTTTAATTTTCCATTTATTATTTATCTTCTCAATTATAATTAAATATCCAATTCCACACCTTGGCGCACAAAGATAATTTCCACACAAAATTCCAAGTTGTTTTCTTTTGTCAAATATTATTTTAGAAAATGCAATTCCTCCAGAAAATTTAAAAGTTCCGTCATTATTTAGATTATTTGCACCTTCAGGAAATTCAGATAAATATCTAAATCTAAATTTATTATTATTTTTAAAATTCTCTAAATCAATTTTATTTTCGATAGAGTTGCTAGTTGTGTCAATTTGCAATTTTAATGTTTTAAAATATGATTGTATACTTTCATATTCATATTTTGAAGGTTTGTATATTTTTTCACTAACACCAATTACTAATTTAGTAGTGTCCTTTTTTCTTAATTCTTCCTTATGATTATATTTGACAATTTCAATTTTGTATTCTGTTGAATCAACTCCAATTTCATTTCCTTTTTGGTCATAAATGATATCTGGAAATGGAGGGAATGTTAGATAAATTCTGGGGTCTTTGTGAATTGAATCAACCATTTCCACAAATAAATTGTTTATAATTTCTTTCTCAAATTCTAAATTAGAATTTTTCTTTTCACAACTAAAAATTGTAAAAGAAATTATTAATGTAAATATTATTTCTAGTTTTCCCATAGTATTACTGCCAACTCGTTTATAGGTCTGACAAAGTTCTACTTATCACTCCTAAATTAAGGTGCTATGTCTTGCAAAAATCAGTATTTATTTATTTTCAAATGTATAAAAAATGAATTACAACTTTTAATAGTTTTTACTTTTGTAATAAGGTAAAGTATTGAAAATGAGTTTTTTAATAGTATTTCTTACGAATGATAAATGTATTCTCTAGCCCCGATGGAAGCAAATATCCTTTGGGGCTGGGGTTCAGCCCAAAAGATATTGCGTACAGCGGGAGTGAAGCTGTTATGAATAACTATTGTTCTGCTCCTAAAAAAAACTAGCCTTTCGACCAGTGTTTTATAATAAGATAAGCAAAAGTCTAATCATGCACCAAATCCGCCAACAGTTTTTTGTTGCCAACAATCCACAAAATATCATCTTTTTCCAGAATGACATTAGACTCTGGATTTAGCGTTCGGTTTCCTCTTTTTTCGATACCTACAATCAAACCTTGTGTTTTCTCGCGGAGTTTGGATTCTTTGATGCTTTTTCCAATAAAGGTGTGATTTTTTAGTTCGATTTGGCGCAAAACAATATCAGGTTCCACAGTTTCCGGAGAAACGTCCATTTCATGCTGATCTAAATATTTTTTAAATTGCTGTACTTGGGCATCGGTTCCGATAACACAAATTTCATCACCTGGGAAAATACGTTCGTTCCTACTCGGAATATGTATAGTTATATCACCCCGTTTTATCGAAACAATATTAATTCCTAGATTTTCCCTCATTTGAAGGTTCTTCAATGATTCGCCGGCTATATTGGATTCTGCTGCAATGTCAAATATTGCCATGTGGCCGTCCCAAGGCGTTAAATCACTGCGACTTCTTTTGGCTCTCGCAATTTCGCGGTCGTTCAAATTGGCGAGAAAATGATTTTCAATTTTATGGTATTGGATGTGAAGTTTTCTTTGAAAAATCAAATAAATTACCACTGCTATTATGAATGCAATCAAGGCGATTTTTGGAGAGAAGAAAATATTTAGCAATAAACCAATAAAGAAAATGGACAGCAGAATGCGTATAAAAAATAGCATCGTTAGCGGTCCACGGGATTTGCGGTCCAGCATTAATTGTTCAACTTCATTAGTGGCGACTCTTCGAAAAGCAAGCGCCCACAAAAATGGTGCTACTATCCCCAATGTGATTAAGGCTCCCATTGTATTTCCCAAATGATAATCTTCGACTAAGGGCAATATAAAACGGGACGAAAGCAATATAACTGCAAGAATAATTACGACAAGCACAATCACCTGAATCAAAAAAGCATTAATCACCGTTTGCCACAAACTAACCGTTTTTATAGCTTGCGTACTCGCCGAATAACGTTCAATTCGTTTGGTCCATTTTCGGGGTAAGTTATGTGCCAAATATTCAGAAAAAGGAAGCGAATATTTAATCATAAAAGGAGTTGTAAATACCGTTACCGCCGAAACGGCAACCACTATTGGATACAAAAAAGAATTTGTTGCTTTCAAGGTTACTCCCAAAGTCGCAATGATGAACGAGAATTCCCCAATTTGGGATAAACTCATTCCGGTTCGGATTGAATCTTTAAGTGGTTGTCCTGAAAATATGGCGCCAATTGTAGAACTGATGGATTGGCCAAAAATAACGACAATAGAAAGAATGATTACAGGAATGGCGTGTTGGTACAATGCATCGGGATTGATTAACATACCAACCGATACAAAAAATACGGCGCCAAATAAGTCTTTTACGGGCTTTACCAAATGTTCGATATGTTCGGCCTGAGTAGTTTCGGCAATGATAGAGCCCATTATAAAAGCGCCTAGTGCAGGCGAAAAACCGGCATTTGCAGCAAGAACAACCATCATCAGACACAAGGCGAGCGAAATGATGAGTAACATTTCATCGGTGAGTAAATGTTTGGTTTTTTTGAGTACTGTTGGAATGATAAAAATCCCTCCCAGAAACCAAAGGACGAGAAAGAAGAGCAGTTTTAATACCGACATTAAAAGGTCGCCTCCAGAAAACTGATTACTCACGGCAACCGTTGACAATAAAACCATCATTAATATGGCGAGTATGTCTTGGACAATTAAAGAGCCAATAACAATTCCAGCAAATTTTTGCGTCTTAACGCCTAATTCATCAAATGATTTTAAAATAATCGTGGTCGATGATATGGAGAGAATTACCCCCAAAAAGATGCTATCCATTTTGGGCCATCCCAACCATTGACCAACGGCATATCCCAAAAGGCACATGCTTACAATTTGAATTCCTGCAGTGATAGAAGCCGTTCCGCCTACTTTCATTAATTTTTTGAAACTAAATTCCAGTCCGAGACTAAAAAGCAAAAAGATAACACCAATTTCAGCCCAAACTTCCACACTTTTAATCTCTTTGACAGAAGGGAAAAAATCAAAATGGTTACCCGCCAAAAAACCGGCAATCAAATATCCAAGTACTAAGGGCTGTTTTAGTTTTCTAAATATCAAAACAGCAACAGTCGCAGTTATTAAGATGAGTCCTAAATCACTGATCAAAGGGTTTAAATGGCTTGTGGTTTCTGTTACTTCTGTAAATTGACTCATAAATTGGTATTGCTGTTTATTATTGAAAGGTTTTTGGGTAAAAACGATTTATGGCTAATTTACGAAAAAAGAAAATTCTTTGTGGTTTGGTTTTTTTGATATTTATTTTTACGCATATCCGTGACTAATACCAAACCAATAAAATTAGCCACAGATTAAAAAGATTTACACAGATTTTCAAATAATGGGAATAAAATCTGTGAAAATCTGTGTAATCAGTGGTGGAAAATATTCTTGACACGCTTTACGTATTCTTATAATTTAATTTTTATCCACAAAAAAAAAAAGCTACCCAAAAGGATAGCTTTCAATATAAAAATATTTTTCTGTTTATTAAATCCCCAAGAAATTACTTGGAGTGATTTGCATCAATTCGGCTTTTATTTCTTCAGAAACATCAAGCGTTGCGATAAAACCATGAATTGCATTTTTATCAATGGCTTCGTTGGTTCTAGTCAATCCTTTTAATGCTTCGTATGGATTTGGATAGGCTTCGCGTCTTAAAATAGTTTGAATTGCTTCGGCTACAACAGCCCAGTTTTTCTCTAAATCTTCGTGGAATTTGGATTCGTTCAACAATAATTTGTTTAAACCTTTCAAAGTAGCTTCAAAAGCGATTAGAGTATGTCCAATTGGTACTCCAATGTTTCTTAAAACAGTACTGTCTGTCAAATCGCGTTGTAATCTTGAAACCGGTAATTTTGCCGATAAATGTTCAAAAATTGCATTGGCTATTCCTAAGTTTCCTTCGGAGTTTTCAAAATCAATTGGATTTACTTTGTGTGGCATAGCCGATGATCCAATCTCTCCCGCTTTAATTTTTTGTTTGAAATATTCCATTGAAACATACGTCCAAATGTCACGGTCCAAATCAATAATGATAGTGTTGATTCTTTTTAAAGCATCAAAAAAGGCCGCAAAATGGTCGTAATGCTCTATTTGTGTTGTTGGAAAAGAATGGTGTAATCCCAAGTTTTCCTGAACAAATTTAGTGCCGAACTGTTTCCAGTCAATTTGCGGATACGCAACATGATGGGCATTGTAATTTCCAGTTGCTCCACCAAATTTGGCTGCAAACGGAATGTTGAACAACAAGCGCATTTGCTCTTCCAGACGCTCCACAAAAACAGCTATTTCTTTACCCAAACGAGTAGGTGAAGCAGGTTGTCCGTGTGTACGGGCAAGCATTGGAATGTCTTTCCACTCTTGGCTCAATTCTTTTAATTTGGATGTCAAGGTAATTAACGATGGCATATAAACTTTTTCAAAAGCATCTTTTGTCGAAAGCGGAATCGCTGTATTGTTAATGTCTTGAGAAGTTAATCCGAAGTGAATAAATTCTTTGTATGCTGATAAACCCAGTTTTTCAAAAGCGTCTTTGATAAAATACTCAACAGCTTTTACGTCGTGGTTGGTTACTTTTTCAGTTTCTTTTATCCAAAGTGCATCTTCGGTAGAGAAATTTTTATAAATGGTACGTAAACTATCGAAAAGATTAGGATTTACGTTTTTTAGTTGTGGTAAAGGAACTTCGCATAAAGCAATGAAATATTCGATTTCAATTAATACGCGATATTTGATTAAAGCTTCTTCAGAGAAAAAAGGAGCTAGTGATAATGTCTTATTTCTATAACGACCGTCGATTGGTGATATAGCATTCAATTCGTTTAGAGTAGTCATTTTTTGTTGTTTTTTCGAAAGGCACAAATATAAAGAGAATTTAGGGATTAGGGGTTACGAAATTTAAGGTTTGACAAAGAATTTAGTTATAAAAAATAGAACTGTTCAGTGAAATTTAAAGATTTCAAAATTAAGTAGTTGTTTTATTTTAAATTTAATTTAAAATAAAGCTATATTTGTTTAATAAATATGTAATATATATGAACAATATAAAAAATACTTTCAGTATTAAGGATCTTGAAAATCTTTCAGGTATAAAAGCGCATACAATCCGAATTTGGGAAAAACGATATGATGTTTTACAGCCTATGCGAACGGATACTAATATACGGTTGTACTCACTGGAGAGCCTTCAAAAATTATTGAATATCACTTTGCTGCATGATTATGGATATAAAATTTCCAAAATTTCAACCTTTAGCGATGAAAAAATAACGGAAATGATTCGTGATGTTATTTCGAATAAAAATGCAAAAAATCATGCTGTCAATGCTTTCAAGATGGCTATGATGAATTTTGATCAAGAACTTTTTTCTAATACGTACAATTGGTTGCTAGAAGAAAAATCTTTTAAGGAAATCTTTCATCAAGTATTTATTCCATTGATGGAGGAAATTGGTTTATTGTGGCAAACCGATACGATTACACCAGCGCACGAGCATTTTATCAGTTGTTTGATATTGAAGAAAATATTGGTAAATATTGAAAAAGTGGAAGCCAGTAAGTCGATAAATAAAAGCAAAGTTTTTGTATTGTCGCTTCCTCTTAATGAAATTCATGAATTGGGATTGATGTATTTGCATTATGAAATTGTTTCTAAGGGGTATAAAGTTGTTTATTTGGGTGAGAGTATGCCAATAAGTAATTTGAAAGATTTGAAGAAACATTACAGTTCAATTGTTTTTCTTTCTTATTTTACGATACAGCCCGAACGAGATTATGTCAATGATTATGTAGGTAATATGGGTACTGAACTCTTAGGTGACGGCACTCAAATCTGGTTGATTGGAAAAATGACTCAGTACATAGATCAGGATTTAATTCCTATTGATGTTAAAGTTTTTAGTTCCATTTTGGATTTAATAGAAAAGATTTGATTTTTTGTTTAATCTTTTTGTATATTTGCTAAACAAATGAAAAAATCAATCTCAATAATAGGTTCTGGGTTTTCGGCAATGTCTGCCGCATGCTATTTAGCAAAAAGTGGTCATAAAGTGTCGGTTTATGAAAAAAATGCTTCGATAGGAGGCCGGGCCCGTCAATTGAAAGCTGAAGGGTTTACGTTTGACATGGGGCCCAGTTGGTATTGGATGCCTGATGTTTTTGAACGTTTTTTTGCTGATTTTGGCAAGAAAACAACTGATTATTATGAACTAATAAAACTCTCTCCAGCGTACCGAGTTTATTATGATATTGATGATTTTATTGCAATTGCAGATAATTTACCTCAGATAATAGCTGATTTTGAAGCTATCGAAAAAGGAAGTGGCCAAGTCTTAAAAGAATTTATGTTTGAGGCCAAAAGCAATTATGATATCGCAATAAAAGAATTGGTGTATCGCCCGGGTGTTTCTCCATTGGAATTGGTAACGGTCGAAACCGCTAAGAAAGTCGGTCAGTTTTTCAGTAACATCAGTAAAGACATTAGAAAGAAATTCAAAAACGAACGACTCATTCATATATTGGAATTCCCCGTTTTGTTCCTTGGCGCCAAACCATCTGATACTCCTTCTTTTTATAGTTTCATGAATTATGCCGATTTTGGTCTGGGAACTTGGCATCCTAAAACGGGTATGTTCGATGTCGTTCGAGCAATGGAAAGTCTGGCTAGAGAACTGGGTGTAACTTTTGTAACCAATGCCAATATTGAAAAAATTAATGTTGAAAGTAAAGTAGCCCGTTCGATTACAGTCAATGGGAAAATGATTCCATCCAATATTATTTTAAGCGGTGCTGATTATCACCATACTGAAACTTTATTGGATAAAGAACACCGGGCGTATTCTGAAAAGTATTGGGATAGTCGGGTTTTTGCTCCATCGTCGTTATTGTTTTATGTGGGGTTCAATAAAAAAATAAAAAATATTTCGCATCACGCTTTGTTTTTTGATGTCGATTTTGAGCAACATGCCGCAGCTATTTATGACGAGCCACAATGGCCAAAAGAACCGTTGTTTTATGCCAATTTTCCATCATTAACAGATAAAACAGCGGCTCCAGAAGGCATGGAATCCGGTTTTTTTCTGGTGCCACTTGCTCCTGGAATTGTTGATACAGAGGACTTAAGAAATGAATATTTCGATAAAATAATGGAGCGTTTCGAACTTTTAACACAACAAAAAATTAAAAATAGTATTATATTTAAGCAATCATTTTGTAAAAATGACTTTGTTTCAGAGTACAATTCATACAAAGGGAATGCTTATGGGATGGCCAATACACTTTTGCAAACCGCTTTTTTGAGACCAAAACTCAAAAGTTCCAAAGTGAAGAACTTATATTTTACGGGGCAATTAACCGTTCCCGGACCTGGAGTTCCTCCCGCATTGATTTCGGGGAAATTAGTGTCGGAGTTAATAGATAAACAACTTTTAAATCATTAGATATGAAGTGAGCATAACGTAAATTGGTTATTAACTCCAATAATGGTATGCGACCCGAGCTTTAGCCAATAGGTGAAGCAATTACATAGGACCTATAAAAAACAATAAATTTAAGCATATGAAACAATTATTTGATGATGTATCTTTCAAGTGTAGTAAATTGGTTACTAAAAATTACAGTACTTCGTTTTCTATGGCGGTTTATATGTTGGCGCCCAGCATTCGTGATGCCATTTATAGCATCTATGGATTTGTGCGTTTTGCAGATGAAATTGTAGATTCTTTTCACGGTTACGACAAAGAAAATCTAATTAATGATTTTGAAGCGGAGTATTACAAAGCGATGAAATTGGGTATCAGTTTGAATCCGATTTTGAATTCCTTTCAGCAGACTGTTAAGCAATACAATATTACGGACGAAATGATTCAATCGTTCCTCAAAAGCATGAAACTCGATTTAATCAAATCTGATTATCACAGCAAAGAGGAATACAACGAATACATTTATGGTTCTGCCGATGTAGTGGGGCTAATGTGTCTGAAAGTTTTTGTCAAAGGTGATGAAATCAAATACAATCAGCTTAAAGACCAAGCCATGCGATTGGGTTCGGCTTTCCAAAAAGTAAATTTCCTTCGTGATTTAAAAGATGATAATTTAGTATTGAACCGTAATTATTTTCCGGGAGTCGATTTAAAATCCTTTAGTGAAAAGTCAAAAAAAGCAATTATCGAGGAAATCGAGGAAGATTTTAGAATTGCCTACCTAGGAATCGTAAAATTACCTTTGGAAGCCAAATTTGGTGTTTACACAGCTTATGTTTATTACAAAAAACTGCTCAAAAAACTGGAGCACACGCCTTGTAATGAAATTGGAAATACAAGAATTCGAGTTTCCAATTATTCCAAAGCAGGATTGTTGGCGCAATCGTTCGTATCTTACAAGCTGAAATTGGTGTAAAAAAAATGCGTAAATTTTTAATTTAATAAAAAGAATATGATTTCCTTTTTTATTTTTTTGAGTGTTTTTTTATTTATGGAATGTATTACATGGCTCACTCATAAGTATATTATGCATGGGCTTATGTGGTATTTTCATGCCGATCATCATCAGCCAAAATATGAGCATACATTCGAGCGAAATGATATATTCTTTCTGATTTTTGCCATACCCAGTATTGTGCTTTTTTATTTTGGAGTACAGGGCGGAATGAATTATTTATTTTTCATTGCTCTAGGAATAACAACTTACGGTTTTTGCTATTTTATGATTCACGACGTATTGATTCATCAACGTTTTAAGTGGTTCAAGAAAACTAAAAACAAATATTTAGTTGGTTTGCGTAAGGCCCACAAAATGCATCACAAACATTTAGGGAAACAGGATGGTGAATGTTTTGGAATGTTGTTTGTGCCTTTCAAATATTATAAAATTTAATATGTCATTATATCTTTTTTTGAATATTGCTTCGTTCTTAATTCCGTTTCTGTATAGTTTTGAAAAGAGAATGAAATACAGTAAGCGTTGGAAAGTCATTTTTCCTTCTTTGATTATAACGGCGCTATTTTTTATTATTTGGGATATTATTTTTACCCAAATGGGAGTTTGGAGATTTAATCCACGATACCATTCCGGAATAGAATTTTTTGGTTTGCCAATAGAGGAGTGGCTTTTTTTTATTTGCATCCCTTACGCCAGTATATTTATTCATTTCTCTTTTCAGTATTTCTTGCCCAATGTGGCTTTGAGCGATACTGTCGTAAAAAAGATTTATTGGTTTTTGATGCTTCTCATTGTTCCAGTGACAGTGTTAAATTATGATAGATGGTACACTTTTGTAAATCTTAGTTTGTTTGTAATTGTTTTAACAATAGCCGTTTTTAAGTTTTCTACAATTTTAAAAACCTATTTCATTACTTTTTTAATCATCTTGATTCCTTTTTTACTTGTAAATGGAATTCTTACGGGGAGTTTTATAGAAGAACCGGTTGTTTTTTACAATGATAACGAGAATTTGGGCATTCGATTGGGAACAATTCCTGTTGAAGATATTGGTTATGCTTTTACAATGTTGTTGATGAGTTTAGTTTTGATGAAAATAATTGATAGAGAAAAATGAAAGTATATAAAAAAGAAAGTGTTCAACATGTCAATGCAACTTTGGATGAATGTTGGGCTTTTTTCTCCAGTCCAGGAAATTTGCAAAAAATAACTCCAGTGTCTATGGGATTTGAAATCACCGATTTTGATAACCAATTGATGTATGCTGGACAAATTATTCAATACAAAATTTCTCCCCTTTTGGGATTAAAATTAAATTGGGTCACCGAGATTACCAAAGTAAAAGGCAAATCCTATTTTATAGACGAACAACGTTTTGGACCCTATAGTTTTTGGCACCACAAGCATTTTTTTGAGGCAACTGAAAATGGAGTCAAAATGACCGATGTTGTACATTATGCATTGCCTTTGGGGTTTTTGGGGCGAATCATGAATGCTTTAATTGTCAAAAACAAACTGAAAGAGATCTTTGAGTACCGTTTTGTAAAAGTTGATCAAATTTTCAATTCAAAATAATGCAAAAACAAGAAGTATCTATTTTTTGGTTCCGACGCGATTTGCGTCTTGAAGATAATGTAGCGCTGTATTATGCTTTGGAATCCGATTATCCTGTCATTCCTCTATTTATTTTCGACACTGATATTCTGAATAGTTTGCCAAAAAACGATGCCCGTGTTGGTTTTATACACGAGTCACTCAGTAAAATAAATATAAAATTGAAAGCCATAGGTAGTTCAATTTTAATCAAAAAAGGAACAACAACTGAAGTTTGGGAATCTCTTTTTCAAGAGTTTGCTATTTCGAAAGTTTTCTTCAATAAAGATTATGAACCCTATGCTATTAAAAGAGATTTAGCCATTTCAGAATTGGCAAAAGCGAATAATGCGGTTTGTTTTTCGTTCAAAGATCAAGTCATTTTTGAAGAAAAAGAAATCACGAAAGCGGATGGATTACCCTATACTATTTATACACCATACAAAAATAAATGGTTGGAAAAATACAAATCCATCGCGCCGCTTGTTGAATACGATACCCAAAGTTATTTCTATAATTTTCACAAAAGCAATTTTGATTTTCCCACTTTACAACAAATAGGTTTCGAGGAAAGTAACATAAAAGTACAGCCACATAATCTCACACAAATAAGTAATTACCATGAAACCAGAGATTTTCCTGCTATAGACAGCACTTCGTATTTATCACCCCATTTGCGTTTTGGAACAGTGAGTATCCGAAGATTAGTGAATTGGGCGGTTCATAAAAACGATGTTTTTTTGAGTGAATTGATATGGAGAGAATTTTTTATGCAAATTCTGTTTAGCTTCCCAAAAGTAGTCAGCCATAATTTCAAATCTGCTTATGATGGAATTCAATGGCGCAATAATGAGGAAGACTTCAAGCGCTGGTGTACAGGAACTACAGGTTATCCTATGGTGGATGCAGGAATGCGTCAGCTCAATGCAACAGGTTATATGCACAATAGAGTACGTATGGTGGTGGCGAGTTTTCTATGCAAACATTTACTGATTAACTGGCAATGGGGCGAAGCTTATTTTGCCGAAAAATTATTGGATTATGATTTGTCGGCTAATGTCGGCAACTGGCAATGGGCGTCAGGAACGGGCTGTGATGCGGCACCTTATTTTAGGGTTTTTAATCCCGACATTCAGCTGAAAAAATTTGATGAAAAAGGAATTTATATCCGCAAATGGATTCCTGAATTTGATTTAGGTTACGGACAGCCAATGGTAGAACATGCTTTTGCGAGAGACCGAGCGATTGCTGTCTATAAATCGGGGATTTTGAAGTGATTATTGAATCAACTTATTGAGCATTCCCTTAAAAATAAAACCGTGAAAAGGCAAAACGGAATACCAGTACAATTTTCCCCAAATACCCTCGGGTCTAAAAGTTGCCGATTGGTACAAAGTATTGTTGATGATTTTGAATTCGAGCCAGGCTTCTCCAGGTAGTTTCATTTCGGCATAGAGAATGAGTTTGCCCTCGTCTTTGTTAGCATACAAAACCCGCCAAAAGTCTAATGCATCACCGGCATGAATGTCGTGTTTGTTGGTGCGTCCTCTTCGAGAACCTACACCTCCAAAAAGTTTATCGATAAATCCACGTAACTCCCAAAGCCAATCTCCGTAATACCAGCCGGTTTCACCACCAATGGACCAAATTTGGTTAATAGTAAAGGCTCTATCTTGGATTTCCATTTTTCTACGGTCGATAAAACAGTCTTTCTTGGGGACTTTTAGATAATCACTTACGTTGCCTACAAATTGACCGCTAATCATGGCATCTTTCCAACTCGAAGCAATAGTGTCATTGTCAATTTTGACTAAGGCTTTGGACAATGCCAGTTCATAAGGCATAGGCGTAACATTCAAAATGGAATTGATGCTGTTGTCTCGGCAAATGACTTCGACTTTCATACTGCTTACCAATGCCGATGCTAATTTATAGGAGGTCGAGGTTACAAAATACAGCCAATAAGAAGATAATTTTGGAGTCATTACAGGTATGGTATAAATGTATCTTTTGAGGTGAATGGCTTTGGCGAAGCCTAAAAGCATTTCTTTGTAAGTGAGGATGTCTGGGCCGCCGATATCAAAGCTTTGATTATACGTTGATGGGTTTAAAAGTGATTTTGTCAAAAATTCCAAAACATCTGCAATAGCTATGGGTTGGCATTTGGTATTGAGCCATTTCGGGGTAACCATTATGGGTAATTTTTGAACTAAATCCCGAATAATTTCAAAGGATGCACTACCGGAACCTACTATGATTCCGGCTCGCAATGTGGTCGTGGCAAAGGTTCCCGTATTCAAAACCTGTTCTACTGCTTTTCGTGAGGATAAGTGTTTGGAAAGTGATTGGTCGTTGACAATTCCACTTAAATAAATGACTTGTTTGGCATTCGTCAGATTGATATGTTCTACAAAATTTAAAGCCGAAGTATGTTCCAATTCATCATAATTATTAGCTGAACCTGACATGGAATGGATTAAATAATAAGCGGCATCTATGTCTTTTGGTATGTTTTCTAAAGAGTCTTTTTTTAAGAAATCAACTTCGATTACTTTTACTTTATTTTCATATTCTTTTGGACAAAAAAAACGCTGTTTGTCCCGCACGCAACAAATTACGTCATGGCCTTGTTCTACCAAAATTGGTAAAAGTCGTTTGCCTACGTATCCTGTTGCGCCTGTTAAAAGAATTTTCATATTATATTGATGTTAATTTTATTAGAACTTTACTCTTAAGAATGACTTCTAAAAAAAGCCACGAATTTTACGAATTAGGAGTAATATTCGTGGCAGATAAATTATTTCTTATTGGTTTTGTTTTATGATTTAGCTCAATTTGTTTGAAACGAGACTTATAAATTCTTTTCTGGTTTTGTCTTTTTCGAACGCACCTGTAAAGGAAGAAGTTGTTGTTACCGAATTTTGTTTTTGAATTCCACGCATTTGCATGCACATATGTTGTGCTTCGATGACAACAGCTACGCCAAGAGGGTTCAATGCTTCTTGTATGCAGTTTTTAATCTGGTCAGTCAATCGTTCTTGTACTTGCATTCTTCTGGCAAAAGCATCGACAATTCTGGGAATTTTACTTAAGCCAACAATTTTTCCGTTGGGAATGTAAGCAATATGTGCTTTGCCAAAAAAAGGCAGCATGTGATGTTCGCACATCGAATATACTTCTATATCTTTTACTACAATCATTTGTTTGTGGTCTTCAGAAAACAATGCCGATTTTAATATGTTTAACGGATCTAATTCATAGCCGTGTGTTAAATACTGCATTGCTTTTGCTACTCTTTCGGGAGTTTTTTCGAGTCCTTCTCTTGTTACATCTTCACCTAAATCACCAATAATTTTTTTGTAGTTTTGGGCTAGTTGTTCTGTTATTTCGGTGTCGTATTGTTCGATTTTCTCGTAACTTCTCATTTCTTTGATCATCTTTTTTTTGCTTTTTTTTATTAAATTTTAAAACTTACGATTCCATAATCCATTTCAAAAACTTGTCCAGAAATGGATTTTGCATTTTCTGAAATTAGGTAATTTGCCATTTCGGCAACTTCACTGGGTTTTAGATAATTTTTCATCGGGTGGCGTTCCACCATGTTTTCTTTCATACGGTCGTTTCTAAGAATATTTGCCGAAAGCGAAGTTTCGGTTATCGTCGGAGCGATTGCATTTATGCGAACCACCGAAGCCAATTCGGCACCGAGGGATTTTACCAAACCTTCAATTCCAGCTTTTGCAGCAGCAATACTGGCGTGAAAAGGCATTCCTAGTTTTGCCGCAACCGTACTAAATAATACAATCGAAGGATTATTTCCTTTTTTTAGAGCAGGCAAATATTTTTGAATCGCTTTTACAGCACCAATTACGTTGATTTCAAAATCATTTCTAAAATCGTCAAGATTCAAACTCAAAATGGGTTTTAGTGTAATTGAACCGGGACAATATATAAGAACATCTACGGCTTCAATTTCGGGTAAATCATCTTCAAGAATCGAAATTGGATAATGAATTAAGTTAGGGTGTGTGATGTCAGGAGTCGTCCTGCTGATATTATATACTTTATTGTTTTCTAATTGTTGCAATAGGATAGCGCTTCCAATTCCTTTGCTACCGCCAATGATTACTATGTTTCGCATATTTTTCTAAAAATTATCTTTTTGATATTTTATTGTTATTGATTTGTCTTTGTCTGGAACATTTGAATCGGCCTTCTTGAAAGTTTCTTAATTTTTCGTGTTTTGTCTTTCGGCCTTGCACTCGCTCGCGCCACATTTTGAAACTGGAAGGCTTCATTTCGGCACGCATAAGGTTGATTACTTCTTGTTCTTTTAGACCAAATTGTATCTGAATTGCATCAAAAGTGGTTCGGTCTTCCCAAGCCATTTCTATGATTCGGTCTATTTCTATTGGTGTTAGTTTAATTTGTAAATTCATCCTATACAATTTTGGGATTAGTCACTATCTCCGATATCAGCCATAGTGTGTAGTTTTAAGATTCTGTTGTTTTCTTCTTTCACAAGAGGATTTTTTTTCATTTCCCACAAAAAATCGCTAGCGTGTTTTCTGGTTCTGTCTATATTAACAATTGGTTTTGGATAGTCAACTCCTAAATCAAAATTGCAAAACTTCTGATCCAAAAAAGTCATTTTTGATGGATTGTGTACAAAAGGAATAGGCAGATTTTGTAATTCCGGAACCCACTTTTTTATAAATTCTCCATTAGGATCGTGTTCTAAACTGTTTTTTAAAGGATTGTAAATGCGCAGCATATTGATTCCCGTTTCTCCCGCTTGCATTTGTAATTGCGGAAAATGAATTCCGGGCTCAAAATCCAGAAACATTTGGGATAAATGTTGGGTTGCTTCTTGCCAGGGTTGCCAAAGATTATGGGTAAAAAAGGAAACGACCATAGCTCGCATTCTGAAATTCAAGTAGCCCGTTTCGTTCAGACATCGCATACAAGCGTCTATTATTGGAAATCCTGTTTGTCCTGTTTGCCAAGCTTGGATATAAGAATCGTTTATTTTCTTTTTTAAAGTATGATATCCCTTGTTTACGCTTTCAAATTCCATGATTTCTTCCATTTCAAATTTTTGTATGAAATGAGCTTGCCATGTTAATCTGGAGACAAAAGAGTCAATTTGTTTTTTGTCAGTACTGATAAATCGAAAATTGGCGGCCTTTTGTAAAACCTGTCTTGAGGATAAATTTCCCCAAGCGATGTAAGGCGATAAACGGCTGCAGCTTTTTCTGGCCAATAAAGGCTTCGAAATATTGCGATTATAATCCAAATACCGATTAGAAAAAAAACTTTCTAAATATTTATTGCCAATCGTAGTTCCTCCTTTTTGAAAAACATCATTTGGAATGGTTTCCAGCGAAACGGTTTCGAAATTGTTTTCTAAAAATTGGATACTTTCGAGAGATAAGAAATTTTGAGAAGTTGCTTCAAAAGAAAATTGTTTGGAATTCATATATTCTTCCCAAAGGATTACCCATTTTTTTCTGTTTTCTAATCCTCTAAAGATTCCATTATTGATATTTTCTTTCCAATGGATGATATTGTTTTTGCAAAACCGTTTAAAGGATTTGTCTCTTTCATAAGTAGTTTTGATACCTGTTTCTTGATGAGAAAAAACACTGTCAATTTTGTAAATTTCCTGGATGGAATTGATAATTGAAATCACTTCGCCCGAAACGCTTAAAATTTTAGTATTAAAAGTAACAAGCTGTTGATTGATGTCTTTAATGGATTGTTTGATAAAGTTCCAATGTCTCTCGCTATAATGGCCATCATTTTGTAATGAATTTTCAAAAACATACAATAACAAAGTAGGTTTATTGGACTGAATGGCATTGAATAGAGCTTCGTTATCTTGCAAGCGGAGGTCTCTTTTGAACCAAACTACATTGATATGACTTTTATTTGTGCTCATTTTTTTTGCTAATGATTTTGTTTCTCCTGCATTTTTCGCTACAGTATTTTACGTCATCCCAAATATGTTTCCATTTTTTACGCCAATTAAAAGGACGTTTACATACCACACAAATTTTTGACGGCAACCCTGATTTTTTCAAACCTTTATTCGTATTTTTTATACTGATTCACCACAATATTAGCTTTCAAATCAAACAGCAAATTGTACAAACCAAAAAAGGTTCGGTTCATATAAATGAAATGCTTCGAACCACGATTACCGTTCATTTTTTTTAAGTTGGTGTCTTTCGAAAATCGTTCTCCGAGTTGTGCAATATTTCCAAAAAATTCCGGATCCGAAAAATCAAAGGTTTCTCCCTGAAAAGGCTGGGTGAAGAGAGACAATAAATCATAAAACATTTGAGTGAAATAGACAATCTCTTCTGCAGAATCATCCGTTCTTAGGATTTCTAATTCAAAAAGTTTCTTTTTGAACAATTGTGGGTTGTCGAGAATTTTTGGATCGACCAATTCAAAATACGGAACGTAAAAATCATTTGGAATTTTCTTCATGCAGCCAAAATCCAAAGCAACCAATTGATTATTATCGTTAACCAAAAAATTACCGGGATGCGGGTCTGCATGTACTTTCTTCAAAATATGAATTTGGTACATATAAAAGTCCCATAACGCTTGCCCCAGCTGGTTTCCTAATTCCTTATTTTTGTTTTTGGCGGTGAATTCAGAAAGGTGAATTCCTGTCATCCAGTCCATCGTGATGATTTTCTCGGAAGAGAACTCAGGATAATATTCGGGGAAAACTAAATGCTCTATTTTTTTGCAGGCGGCAACGACCTCTTGACTTTGTTGGAGTTCGAGTATATAATTGGTTTCTTCAATCAATTTGTCTTCGACTTCTTTAAAATACTTATCGGAGTCTTTTCCTTGCAAATTAAACATTCGAATAGCAATGGGTTTTACCAAAGCCAAATCAGAAGAAATGCTATTGGCAACGCCAGGATATTGAATTTTTACGGCCAGTTTTTTACCATTTTTCGTGGCAATATGTACTTGTCCAATACTAGCCGCATTAACCGAATTGGCATTGAATTCGTCAAAAACTTCAAAAGGCGTTTTTCCTAAGTTGGTTTTAAAGGTTTTCAAAACCAAAGGCGCCGACAGAGGCGGTACTGAAAATTGTGACAATGAAAATTTTTCCACATACGCCTGTGGCAAGAAACTTTTGTCCATACTTAGCATTTGCGCCACTTTTAGAGCACTGCCTTTGAGACTCTTTAGACCATCGTAAATATCCTCGGCATTGTTTTCATTGAGTTTGTCGCGGGTCAAATCAGAATTGACCATTTTTTCTCCGTAATATTTCAAATAATTCACGCCTACTTTGGCACCGGTTTGTACTAGTTTTGAAGCTCTTTCTATTTTGGAAGTTGGTATGTAGTCTATCGTTTTCATTATTTGTTGTTTATTTTTTCTTTGAAAATGAATTTTCCAAAATCTATTAAGCTGTCTATTGGTGTAATGTCTATTAATTCGAAAGAAACTTTTATCGATTTTTCGATGTAGATATCCGTTTTCTCAAACGAAGGAGATGAGTCTTCCATCCAAAATTTTAAGGTTAATAGAAATTGAATCCAAAATGATTCCGCTAATACTTTTTCTTGGTATTGCTGTAGCTTTTCAATTTTGATTCGGAAATCATCAGTTATTATCTCGGAGATATAATCTTTGAATTTATTTCTAAATTCGGATAGGATCATTAGGTTTTTTAGTTGATTTTGATGTTGTTTCAAAGTCATGACTATATAACTTCTATTGGCGGTTATCAATTCAAAGAAAGTAAAATAAAAACTCAAGAGTTTGGTTTTCATATCGTAACTTTCGTAATTATCATCTTTCTGCAATAGCTCGATTGTTTTGTCAAAAAGGATATTGAATATTTCCTTTTCAATACTTTCCAATGTGCCAAAAAATGTATAGAATTCAGCCTCTGTAAAACCATTCACTTTTGAAAAATGAAATACAGACTTTGGTTTTTCATTATGTTCTAAAGTATAGTTCATATACATTGAGACAATGAGGTCTTTGGATAAATTTATTTTTTTAGTTGCCATGTTTTAAGTTTTATTTGTGTATAAAGGTAGTAATGTTTAACGTATTGTTAATAATGTTAAACAAAACATTAACTTATATTTGTATAGTTTTAATTGATTGCCCCTAATTTATAAAGTAATGAAGCAAAATGTTTTAATAACTGGAGGTACTGGATTTATTGGTAAAAAATTGACCGAAATATTGTTGGAAAGAGGCTTTTCTGTTTCAATACTTACAAGAAATAGTAAACCAAATATAGAGGGAGTTACCTATTATATTTGGGATGTATCTAGTCAAAATATTGAAGAAGCTGCTGTGCTCAATGCCAATTATATTATTCATTTGGCAGGAGAGAATATTGCCGAAAAAAAGTGGACTGCCACGAGAAAAACTGAAATCAGGGACAGCAGAACACAATCAGCTCAATTAATTTATAACGTTTTGAAAAAACACAATAAACGGATTGAAGCTTTTGTTTCGGCTTCAGGAATCGGTTTTTACGGAGCCATTAATGGGGAAGGCATTTGTACCGAAAACACATTGCCAGCCAATGACTTTATTGGAGTGACTTGTCAAGAATGGGAAAAATCGGCCGATTTGATGGCAGGTTTGGGTATTCGAACCGTAAAAATTCGAACCGGTTTGGTTTTAGGTAAAGATGAAGGAATATTAAAAAAACTTACTCCAATTTTTAAACGAGGTTTAGGTAGTGCTTTAGGGTCAGGGAAGCAATATATGCCTTGGATTCACATATACGATTTATGTATGATGTATATCGAAGCGATTGAAAACGATAAGATGTCTGGGGCGTACAATGCCACGATTAACGACAGTACTACTAATTTATCCTTCTCCAGAGCATTGGCGAATTCTCTTGGTAAGACAATTTGGTTACCGAAAGTTCCAGCTTTTTTAATCCGAATAGGAATGGGGGAAATGGCCGATATTGTTTTGACCGGAAGGAGAGTCTCTTCGGATAAAATAAAAAAACTGGGCTTTAGATTCCAATTCAAAAACCTCAAAAAGGCACTGAAAGATTGTTTGAAATAAGATTAGTTTAAAATACAATCGATTTGAGTATTTACACTTTTTGAAATTTTGGCAATTACAATACTTGGGATTTCAATATTGAAGTCGTCTGTATTTAATGTGAAATGGGAGTTTATCTGGATTCCATTATCTACTTTTTTAATTTTAGCATTTACAGTAATCAACCTGGTTTGACCATGGAGTGTTAGTTTTCCTTTTATCTGAAAATCTTTTTCAGTTTCAGTTACAATTTTCAAATCAAATTTTTCGATAACTCCTTTAAAAATAGCTTTCGAATAGCGGTCACTTTCCATGTAATTGCTATTGAAATGTTCTTTCATTAAATCTCTTTTGAATTGAAAATTTTTAATGACAGCAGTAAAGGTGATTTGGCTTTTGTCTGGAATCAATGTACAGTCAACTGCATCGTTTTTTGCTTCAACGGCTTCAAATAATGGTACAGAAGCTTCGAAGTAAATGGTGCATTTTGAGGTGCTTAGTTTTTTTTGGGCACTAAGGGGGTATAAGACAAACAACAAGGCTAATAGAGTAAATTTTTTCATAATTATTTCTATTATAGGTTTAATCTAAAGTTACGTTTTTTTTTGTGACAATACTCTTAAAATTACGCCAAAAAAGAAGCCAATATCAAAAGATCGATCTTTTGTTATTGGCTTCTTTAAATAGATTTTAGTGTCTAAAAAAAATATTTTCAGTGAGTGTTCTACTCAGAAGCTTAGTAAATTAGGGACTTATTGTTTTTAAGAAAAAATTAATCCAAATTGATTTGAATATTGTATTTTTTTAGTCCCTCCAATGTTTCTTTTGAGGTGTAATTGAATTCTTCTTCGTGCAATTCGCGTTCTTTTTTTAGGGCTATTTGTTTTAATGAATTGCAAAAACGTTTTACATCTTCAAAATTCGATAGTATTAAGCCCGGAACTGCCACACTATTGCCTTCATTATCTTTGGCAACCATAGTGAAATACGAAGAGTTACAATGTTTTTTATAACCAGTCTGAATGTTCTCGGCTTCTACTCGAATCCCAACAATCATAGAGCTTTTTCCCACATAATTAACAGAGGCTTTCATTGTTACGAGTTCACCGACTTCAATAGGTTTCAGGAAATTGACAGTATCTACGGAGGCTGTAACACAATAATTTCCGGAAAATTTGGATCCACACGCAAAGGCTATTTGATCCAATAGGGATAATATATAACCACCGTGAATTTTTCCGCTAAAATTGGTATGTGAAGGCAGCATTAATACCGAAATGCTGACATGCGATGAAGCAACTGTTTTGTATATTTTCTCCATAGGTTTAGTTTTGGTTAAAAGGGGATTTTTCTTTTTGTATTGTTTTGATAAAGTATCTGGTTTCTCCCCACCAGAAAAAGGTTCTGTATTTTTCTACATAAGTAAGTTTGACGTAATGTCCTTGTAAGATCTTCATTTGTTCAATCACTTCTTTGTCACTATCCAAAACAGAAAATTTGAAAATTTGTGCACCGGAAATTCCTTGGCTCAATTCACCTTCCCAAGTTTTTATGACAATGCCTTTGTGGCTCAATCGAATCAATTCTCCTGATCGAATTCCTTCGCTGACAGGAACATAATAGATGAAAGCAAAATAGCTTAGAAAACCAACCGTAATTGCAACTATAATAAAGGCAAGGACTTTTTTCATTTTGTCTTAATTTAAAAGTGAATTCTCGTCTGTTTCCGCTCTTTTCAAAATATTGTCGGGAAGTGCTTTTTTGGCTTTGGCTCCCATTTTTTTAAGTTTTTCAACGCTGGTGATCAGGTTTCCTTTTCCGTCTACCAGTTTGTTCATGGCGCCTTGGTATTCTACTTTGCTCTCGTCTATCTTTTTTCCAATTTTTATCAAATCGGCGACAAAACCTTCAAATTTATCATACAATGCACCCGCTTGTCTTGCAATTTCGAAAGCGTTTTCCTGTTGTTTTTGGTTGGTCCACATACTGTCAATGGTGCGTAAAGTAGCCAATAAAGTAGATGGGGTAACAATTACGATGTTTTTTTCGAATGCTTTGTTGTATAAGGTGGTGTCTTCATTTAGGGCTATAGCAAAAGCAGGTTCCATAGGGATAAATAACAAAACAAAATCGGGGCTTTCTATTTGGTATAAATCCTGATAATTTTTATTTCCTAATTGTTCTACGTGAAGTTTTATCGAATTGACATGCTCTTTTAAATAACGATTTTTTGTCGTTTCATCGTCATCTTCGTTGATGTATTTTTCATAGGCAACCAGAGAAACTTTAGAATCGACAACCATTTTTTTGCCATCAGGCAAATTGATGACAACATCCGGAAATACTCGATTTCCATCTTCGGTGATATGGCTTTGCTGTACTTCGTATTCGCGTCCTTTTTCCAATCCTGATTTTTCCAGTACGCGTTCCAGCACTAGTTCGCCCCAGTTACCTTGCATTTTGCTGTCACCTTTCAAGGCTTTGGTCAAGTTGATGGTTTCCTTGCTCATTTGAATATTCATTTCGCGTAAACCCAATATTTGTTGGCGTAAAGCAGCATGGTAATCAATACTTTCCTTGTGTGTGTCTTCGACTTTCTTTTCGAATAACTGAATTTTATCTTGTAACGGCGACAGGATATTTTTCATGTTTTCCTTGTTTTGCTCGGTAAACTTATTTGATTTTTCTTCCAATATTTTATTGGCAAGATTCTCAAATTCTTTGGTGAATTTTTCCTGAAGTTTTTCGACTTCCTCTTTTTGTTCCTTGTTGCGTTCCCAAAGATTTTCAAAGTCAACTTCTTTTTTAGAAAGTTGAATGGCCAGACTGTCTTTCTCGTTTCGAATGTTTTCCTTTTCGGAATTGGATAATTCCAGTTGTTTTTCGAAAGTGTTTTTATCCAATAAAAATTGTTCTTTTTGTTGGTTTAATTGCGAATTCAGTGCGATTAATTTCTCTTCCAGGCTTACTTTTTCCGACTGGAATCGTGCCGAAAAAATGAGTTTGCCAATAAAGATACCGATTGCAAGAGCAATAATAAAAACCAATAATAAAGGAAGAGTTGTTAACATAGAATTTCATTTTAAAAAAAGTAAAAGTACGCATTAATACGTAGTACTTAATTTTAAAAAATGAAATTTCACGAATTATTCTAAATCTAATACTAAACGAACAATTTTATTTTTTTTAAGATTGCAACGCAACCTTTTTATAATAAAGCCATCTTTATTATAAAACCAATTAAAATATAATATGAAGAATTTAATTTCAATCTTGTTTGTTGCCTTAAGCTTTTATTCGTGTAATGATATATCTGATGATAATGCGCAAAATTGCGGCAGTATTACCAACGTAGTTTATGAGAGTTTTAGTTATTGCGGTGTTTTGAAAGAAAACCCAAAACAATATTCTTTTGTGATTTTAAACTCAAGTGAAGATGTACAAAAAATATTTACAACTTGTCAAACTGTCAATGTCGCGCTACCGGATTTTACTCAGAAAAGAATATTGGGGATTTATGCTGGACCAAAACCAACAAGTGGGTATGCCATAAAAATTCAATCAGTGGTTGAAGATGATTGCCAAATAGTTGTTGAGTATTTTGAAAAAGAACCAACAAAGGATGAGGTTGTAACTACTGTTATAACTTACCCAGCAGACTATGTTATACTTCCAAAATCAAACAAACCCATTTTATTTAAGAAAGCGAATCAAATTAATGATTATGTAGTTATGGGAACTTATTTTGGTAACTGTACTGGGAATGATTGCCAACAATTTTTTAGAATAGAAAACGCAAAAGTTCTTCATTATCTAAAAGTGAATTATGGTTCTTATGATTTTAATCAATACAGTTACAAAACGTTAGGTTTTAAAGATGATTTTGCAGCTTTTCTTTTGAAAATCCCAACTGAAATTAAAGATTTGAAAGGGAAAACAAAAACATTTGGCTCACCTGATTCCCATGATCAAGGCGGCGTATATTTTGAATGGAGTCAAGCTGGCACTGTAACTAAAATATATTTAGATGCCGATAATTCAGCAGATCAAACGCAAAACATTATCCTTTTTAAGAAAGTAATTCAAGACAAAATAACTGAGTTAAAAACAAAATCATAAAAGAGGGTTAGTTATCAAGACAAACGATGATTTGCGGATAGTAAATCGGAATTGAAGATGAAAACCAGTATCAATATTTAATACTTGCGAAATGGAAAAATTAATTTTTATAATTTTTATTGCTCTTACTTTTTGTTCATGTGCTAATGACGATGCTGGTTTTGATTCAAATTCCAAAAAAGAAATAATGGAGAGTTGGGCCTGGAAAATTTTTATTTTTACAGATGAAGGAGAATTTACACCTGTTGAGACGGTCAAAAATAAATTTGATAATACTACAAAAGTAAGCCCTATTTTTGTAGAAGATGTTTTGGGAATTTATAGCAATGACGATTTGTTTTTGAATAATCAAAAAGAAGTATCCAATGCTCCAATTGTTTTTGCCAATTTAAATTTAGCTAAAAGAAAATAATAACGAGTTTAAAACTTATTTCTTGAAAGAAAACATAGAACTATATATAAAAAAATGTGTCGAAAACGACCGGGAAGCACAACTGAAAATTTATCAGTTGTTTTCTCCTGTTTTATATGGGCTATGTCTTAAATACATGCGAAATGAAGATGATGCAAAAGATGTTTTTCAGGAGGCTTTTGTAATTGCTTTTCAAAAAATGGGACAATACAAATTTGAAGGCAGTTTTGAAGGTTGGATTAAACGAATTTTCATCAATAAATTACTGGAAACACTAAAGAAAAAGAAAAAAGATGTACTCTTTCTGGATGTTTTTGATACCGATGTAATTGAGGAAGAAGAGTTAGAACTGGCTTCAATTGATCAAGAAAAGTTATTGGAATACATTCAAGAATTACCCGACCAATACCGAATGGTTTTCAATTTGTTTGTCTTCGAAAAAATGAAGCACAAGGAGATTGCAAAGTTGCTTGAAATTTCAGAAGGAACGTCGAAATCGAATCTGAATAGAGCCAAGAGTATTTTGAAAAAAAGAATTTTGGCTGTATTAAATTGTAAAATAGCATGATAAAATACCATAAAAGTAAATAGAAACAAGGCATGAAAAATAAAGAAGCAAAATCTATTTTTTCTTCATTGGAAAACTTCTCCAGTATTCCGCCTCCCGAATTATGGGATAAAATTGAAGCGCAACTAGATGAACCTAAAAAGAAGAAACGCGCCATTATTTGGTGGTCGATTGCTGCTAGTTTAGTAGTTGGACTTTCTGTTCCAACTATTTTGTATTTTAATGCCAGTCAAGGAAATGGTCTTGAAATGAATATGGAAAATAATGCGAATGAAGTTGTTTTGCAAAAGGATTCGAATTTGAAAAGCAAGAGTGCTCAGGATGGAAATAAAAACCAAAGGGGAAGTAGTAATCTCAATGATAAAGGAATTAAAAATGATGATTTAAATAACAATCAAGTTGTCACAACAACTGTTTCGAGTATTTTTTCTAAAGCAAAAGATTCTGCAAAATTTAATAATTTGAATCAGTGCAGAAAGAAGGGAAAGATTCAAATTGCTAAGAATGAATCACAATCAAATGCAATAGTTTCAAATCAAAATTCAACTTCTACTATTCTAAAATCTGACTTGGCAATTGCCAAATCTGCTCATGGCGAAAATTCAAATTCAAATAAAAATGCAATAGTTAGTAATAAAAACAGTGACGTTTCAAAAGCAAATAAGGATAAAGGAATTGCAGAAAATACCATTTCAAAATCAGAGATTGTAATTAGTAAATCGGTTCAAGTAAACCAAACATATGCCAATAACAAATCTATTGTAAGTAATCAAAATAATGATATTTCGGGATTAAACAATGATAAAGGAATTACAGAAAAAACAAGTTCAAAAGATTCTTTAAGCAAAATAAAATCAGAAGTTGAACAATTAGAGAAGGCTTTAGTGCAATTGGATAAAGACAAAACAGAGAAAAAAACGATTTCAGAAAGTATAGATAAATGGTCGCTTCAAGTTTTTGCTGGTGTTATGAGTTCTCAAAATTATAACAATGAAAAAGCGCTGGGAAATACTGTGGCTTCAAAACAGTCTAATGGTTATGGTGTGAAGACGAATTATAAACTGAACGAAAAATGGGGTGTAAGTTCCGGTTTCAAAATTAACGAACTAGGGCAAAAAATAGCTGGAGTTTCTTATTATAAACAGCAAAATTATTCAGGAATGGTATCTGGAAGTTTACCAATAGCAAGTGATACCTATCAACCTAGTTCTGCCAAAAACAGCTATCAGATAGTTTTAATATCAAACAATCAAGATTATATGTTTGCGTCTAATTCTAAAGCTGATAACGGTTTTGAAAAAGGGGATGTAACACAAAACTTGAAATATTTCGAAATGCCATTGGAGGTTTCGTATGCTATTTTGAGTAAAAAGAAAACCAATATTAGCATGAACACAGGAGGTTTTGTCGGGAAATTAATTTCTAATGATATTGCTTTGAATGGTAGTTCAATAGGGGAAAATAAAAATGTAAATGAATTTGTTTACGGAACTTTATTGAGCAGTACGCTGCAATATGAACTCTTTAAAAAGACCAAATTTTTCATTGAGCCAGGAATGAATTATTACATCAATCCTTTAGAAAATCAATCCTTCAATCAATTTCAATGGATGTTTAATGTGGGTTTAAATGTTACTTTTTAATTAGAAATATTAATTCTATACTATTATTTAATTCTTAATACGATTAATATAAAATGCTAGATATTCTTGCGAAAATCTAGCATTTTGTATTTTAAATTAATTTCACTCATCCAATTTTTGGTTCCCTCTGTCTATATGACTGTCTGGATTTGAGTTTGGATATCGATTGGGGGTTATATCAGAATTTCGATCTCTATTTTCTAGTGTTTTTTCCGTGTCTTTTTCCGTTAAAACTCCACGGTTCAAGCCTTCTTTCTCTAGTTGATCTTTATCGATTTCTTCAGGAAGATCTGGAGTAGTTCCTTCAATATTGCGAGCTCTTTGAACTATTTTTTTATTTCCATGGCTATCAATTTCTATTTCTTCCTTAAGTTGTGATATTTCTGGATTCAAGTTTTTGCCGATGGATTCAGTGTCCGAATTTTGCTTGTTATTGGTTTTTTTAGAACCTAAATTATTACTTTCCATATCGTTGAATTTTATGTTAATACTATAAATTACTATAATGATACGCTTTTTATCTGCAGTAATTCAATCAATTAACATAGCATTGGGTTTGAAGAATGAAATGTGCAGTAGTCTTTTTTTAATACTGCAAAAACAAATCTATCTTTGTGCTCACAAAACAAATCTAGAATGTCCCACCATCATTTCGTCCTTCACAAACCTTATGGTTATTTAAGTCAATTTATTTACGAATTGAAGCGTAAGAAGAAACTCTTGGGAGAATTACACGATTTTCCTATCGGAACAATGGCTATTGGTCGGCTTGATGAAGATTCCGAAGGACTACTTTTATTGACAACCGATGGAAAAATGAGTGAAATCATTCGGAGCAAAAAAGTTGATAAAGAATACTATGTGCAAGTTGACGGTATTATTACTCCCGAAGCCATTGAGCAATTGAAAAGTGGTGTCGAAATTGGTTTTAATGGCACAAAATACATCACCAAACCCTGTGAGGCTTTTATTGTAAATGAAATTCCTAATTTTGGGGCAAGAGGAAAAAAGATCCGGGACGAGCGCCATGGTCCTACTTCTTGGGCTTCTATAACTGTGAATGAAGGGAAGTTTCGACAAGTACGCAAAATGACGGCAGCTGTTGGTTTTCCAACCTTGAGATTGGTGAGAGTCAGGATAGGAAACGTACTTTTGAATGACTTGAAAGCGGGTGAGGTTTTGGAGGTTTCTAATTTCCAATTAAACGATTAAAAAATTACCGATTAAACAAATAAATATGCTAAACATTGTTCTCGTAGAACCTGAAATACCTAATAATACCGGAAATATTGGTCGTTTGTGCGTTGGCACCGAAAGCCGTTTGCACCTTATTCATCCTTTTGGATTTGTCATCAATGACAAAAACCTAAAACGTTCCGGACTTGATTATTGGGTACATCTTGATGTCACTGAATATCAAAATGTAGCAGAATGGATGTCGCAAATTGCAGATCAATCAAGAGTTTTTCTGATGAGTTCCCATGCTTCAACATCAATTTATGACGCAAAATTCCAAGACGGGGATTGGTTGGTTTTTGGCAAGGAAAGTGTGGGCTTGAGCGCCGAAGTTTTAGCTTTATTCGAAAACCACCTGACTATCCCTATGTCTCCGTTAATTAGAAGTTTTAATATTGCCAATTCGGTTGCTTTTGTGGTGGGTGAAGCGAAGAGGCAGATTATCGGGCAATGAAATTAATATAGGAATTTACAATTCTATTTGCGGTGCTTTCCAATGAAGGTTTTGCATCTTTGAAATCTTCCTTGAGTTTACCTTCAGGAGTAAAAAAATTAGCCACTTTAGTTTTCAGAGGAACCTTATCAATATAAATTTCTTCTACAGTAAAAGTAAGGGTATATTTTTGATTTTCTCCAAACACAATTTTAAGACTGTATTTGATGTCTAAATTATATTGTACAGCTAAATTCCAATAGTAATATGCATTTTCGTAGCGAGCCTCTATTGTTAAGGAATTTTCGGTCACATCAAAAACATCAGAACCCTTTGCATTGTAATACGATGCCCATTCTTTAGATTGTTCTATTAACTTATGAATGGGTTGATTGGGTATATCTATTACAAGAGGAGCAAAGCCTTTAGGTGTTAATTCCAATTTTGTCTGTGCCGAACTTACGATAATCCAAAAAAGTAAGACTATTTTAAATAAGTATTTCATTTATAAGTATTTATGGCTTTTACAAAGATAAACAACTTATTGTAGGTTTTTGAAAGTAAATTTTCCTTTTTCCCTTTGGAAAATTCATTTTCGTCCCTGAATATGAGATCAAAAACTATTGACCAGACCTAATGTTGTAATTAATCGCAAGTTTAATCTTGCTAATTCAGTTAGCAGAGACAACGAGATAGATTTGATTATGTATTTAGGATGAGGAGTTTAAAATCTATTGATTGTAATGGATATCAGTTTTTTAAAGGAAATTTCATATATTTGAGATAGACAATATTAGGTCTTAAATCTCTTTTTATGATAGATAACGTATCCTTACGAAGTACTATTTTTAGACATCTCGACGGTTTGGTAACTGCTCCGGTAGCTTTTTGTTTGTATAAAAAAGGAGTGTTAGCTTATATTTTTGACAAAAAGGAAGTAAGCCTTTCTGAACTCACCGATAAATTTAAAGCCAATGAAGGCTATCTCAATGTGGGTTTGCGGGTTTTGGCTTCTCAAGGTTTCCTCAATTATCAGATTGATACGAATACTGACCTAATTACCATCAGTGGTAATGAAAAAAGTGAAATCGCTTTTTCCCTTTTTCCATTGTACAAAGATGCTGTTGATTTATTGCATTATTCGATGGATTTTCATCCCAGATTATTTGAAGAAGCTCCCTTTGAACGCTTAAAATCTATTTTCGAAAAGTATAAAAACAATTATGGAATCTCATTCTCTGAAGATTCTTTGACCAATACCATTCAGCATCAAATTTTAAAGCATATTGAAGGTTTTTTGGTTGGCCCAACTGTAGTGCGTCTTGGTATGAGTGGTATGTTTCATAAATATTTTATGGAAATATCTTTTCGACCTGAGGAGTTTCATAAATCACCTGATAATTTCAAAATCATTCTTGATTTTCTGGTTTATTTAGAATGGTTTACCCAGAAAAATGGCAATTATCAGTTTACAGAAACTGGTTTGTTTTTTGCCAAAAGAGCTTCTGCATATGGTGTAACGGTTTCGTATCTGCCTACTTTTAGTAAAATGGATGAATTAATTTTTGGTAATCCTTCTGTTTTACGAATTGTTGGAGATGGGGAAGATGAAATTCACGTGGATAGAGAAATGAACGTATGGGGAAGTGGTGGAGCTCATGACGCTTATTTTAAAGTGGTGGACGAGATTATCATCAAGTTGTTTAATTTGCCCATTGCTGAACAACCCAAAGGAATTCTGGATATGGGCTGCGGAAATGGTGCATTCTTGGAACATATTTTTGATGTAATTGAACGTCAAACTTTGAGAGGAAAAATGTTGGATACGCATCCTTTATTTTTGGTTGGTGCAGATTATAATCAAGCTGCTCTCAAAGTAACAAGAGCCAATTTAATCAAAGCCGATATTTGGGCCAAAGTGATTTGGGGAGATATTGGTCGTCCGGATTTGCTGGCAGAAGATTTACGAGAGAATTATAATATTGATTTGAAAGATTTGCTGAATGTGAGAACTTTTCTGGATCACAACCGAATTTGGGAACTGCCAAAAGAAATCACAGAAGGAAGGATAAGTACCTCGACTGGAGCATTTGCACACAGAGGAGTTCGAATAAACAATAATTTAGTTGAAGATAATTTATTGGAACACTTCAAAAAATGGTCACCTTATGTTCATAAATTTGGGTTGCTCATTATTGAATTGCATACTGTTTCACCTCATTTAACATCAGAAAATTTAGGTAAAACAGCAGCCACGGCTTATGACGCTACACACGGTTTTTCGGATCAATTTATAGTTGAGGTTGAAGTGCTTCATAAAATAGCTGCCGAAGCAGGATTGTTTCCAGATCCCAATTATTTTAAAAAATTCCCAGATTCAGAAATTGCTACTGTGAGTATTAATTTATTGAAAGGAGAGTAGTTATCAGTTATCAGTTTTCAGTCGCGTTGGGATAACTGACAACCGACAACCGACAACTTTCTAAGTAATAACAAACTTCCCTTTTTCGCTGTCAAAAACGATATGTTCGTCTTTGAATAAAGTATTAAAACTTCCTTTGGTAATCAAGTTGCAGGGTTCGTCCTGCACCACAGTTTCGGGAGTCATGATAATCATTTCGTCACTTAATTGTATGGCCATATCAATATCGTGAGTCGAAAATAGAATACACTTTCCAGTTTCATGCGTTAGTTTTTTAAGGAGTTTTAGCAACGAGACTTTGTGTAATAAATCCAAATGAGTTGTGGGTTCGTCTAGAATAATCAAAGGAGTATCTTGTGCCAAAGCTCTTGCAATCAAAACCTTTTGTAGTTGGCCATCACTTATTTCGTAATGTTTTTTTTGTGCCAAATGGCCAATTTGAGTTAGCTCAATTGCGTCTTGTACAATTTGAATATCCGCATCCGATAAAGTTCCAATCCAATTAGTGTACGGTTGACGCCCCAAGGCAACCAATTCAAAAACAGTTAAATTACTGGGAGGTAATTTTTCGGTTAAAACCATGCTTAAATTTTGGGCGAGTGCTAAAGGTTCATAGCTGGTTATTTTCTTATCGTTTAAAAAAACAGTTCCCTGTAAAGGCTTTTGAATTCCTGTAATAGTTCGCAGCAAAGTAGATTTTCCGATACCGTTTGCCCCAATCAAAGCAATCAGTTTTCCTGCCTGTAAGTTCAAGTTGAGGTTTTCGGCAATGGTCACAGTTTCTTTTTTGGAAGTGTATCCAATGCTTAAATTTTCTGTGGTTAGGATATTACTCATTTTTGAGATGTTCTAAATTCTTAGGTAGTTACTTTACTGAAAAACGAAAATTTAAACCATAGATTTATTACAATAGGTTGCTTTTTCAAAATCCCTAATATTGATAGATAAAATTGGAACCTCGGGAAACATTAGTTTCAACTGACTAACTATTTTGTTCGAGAGATTGCTTTTTTGAGTTATTGTCCGGCCTTCCATGATGTTTGCAAAAATATGAATAAAATCATCGGTAGTATTTCCAACATTGTAATATTGAAAAGGATTGATGCGAACTTTGATGTCACCGGGGCTAAAAAGGCCAGTGGATTCTGCAGTGTCATAAACAGCTTGCATAATTTCTTGGGGGGATTTTAGATTCAGTATGTTTTCGGAACAATCAATTACAAAATGTGGCATAATATTTTTTATTTATAGTTTTATTTTTTTTTAACCACATAGATTAAATTTTGAAATCAACACAGAATCTATGTGGTTATAATTGAATCCTGCACCATTACTTAAAATTCCTCTTTCGAACCAACAACCAAATGACTACTGGCGCGCCCAATATCGAAGTAATAGCATTTATAGGCAAAGTAATTTCCATTCCCGGCATTTGGGAAACCACATCGCAAACCAACATAATTGCCGCTCCAAAAAGTAAAGTACTCCAGAATAAAACAGTATGGTTACTGGTTTGGAACACTAATTTGGCGATATGAGGTACTGCCAATCCGATAAAAGCAATTGGACCTGCATAGGCCGTTATACTTCCTGCCAAAATACTCGTCGCCAATATGATTATAAGCCGGGCTTTGTTGAAATTTAAACCCATACTTTTGGCGTAATTTTCACCCAGTAAAAGTGCATTTAAGGGCTTGATGCTTAGTAAACTGATAAATAATCCAAATAAGACACAAATCGTTAAAATAAGGATGGATGTCCAAGACAAATTACCCAAATTACCCATCGACCAAAAAGTAAATTTTTGCAGTTGTTCTGCTGAACTGAAATAAGTTAAAACGCCTACAACTGCACTGGTAAAGCTACCAAACATAAGTCCAACTATCAAAATAGCCATAGTGTCGCGCAAGCGTTGCGAAACCAATAAAACCAATAATAAAACAGAAGTACTGCCCAGTGTTGAAGCCAATACAATTCCATAAGGTGACAATAAAATACCACTCAAAAAGGAAGGTAATACACTGGCTCCCAATATTACAAAAGCAACTCCCAAACTAGCTCCCGAACTGAGTCCCAAAACATAAGGACCAGCGAGTGGATTCCGAAATAAAGTTTGCATTAATAATCCACTGACAGACAATCCCATTCCGACCAAAACTGCCGTAATCGCTTTGGGTAAACGATAGTTGATGATGATGTATTCCCAAGTCGATTTACTGGATTGGCCTCCTGTCAAACTGGTGTAAATTTCCTTGAAAGGTATTGTAATTGACCCCAAACTGATGTTTACAAAAAACAGCACAATGAGTCCTAAAAAAAGGAATGAGAATAAGATTGTATTTCTTTTTTGATTGTTCAATTTGTATCTAATTCAGTTTAGTGGCAAAAGTAAAAGCATAATCGGGAAGCAATTCAGGATGAAAAATTTTAATGTAATCTTTCAATACTAAATCAGGTCTCGATGGTGATAATTCATAAAAAATAGTACCTCCAGTAGCTCCCATTTTTCCTTCGAAAGTATAAATGGTTTTATTTGTAAAAGCATCAAATTGGCTGTAATGAGGATTGGCTTTTTCCAGTTCAGACAATGATTTGAACGAACCAGTTGCAATCCAAAAATTAGCAGTTTTTGCTTTGTCCAATATGTTTTCAAAAGACAACCCAAGACTTCCGGTACCTTCGAGGTCTTTCCAAAGATAATCGGCTTTGGCATCTTTCATAAATTGGGCAACCCAGCTGCTTCCTTTGGCCACAAACCATTGGTCTTGGTACATAGAACCATACAAAACAGTCGAAGTTGGTTTTTTATCAGCAACCAAAGCTAGAGCGTTGTTGTATTCTTTTACAATGTTTTCAAACAGAACGTCAGCTTCTTTTTCCTTTCCAAATAAAGCTCCGTAAAGTTTTAACCATTCTGCTTTTCCAAGAGGGGATTGCTCCATCCAATCGGCTTGAATTAATACTTTTAAGCCACTTTTTTGTAAATTTTCAATAGAGGGATTGTTATTGTCAATCCCAAAAGTGACGATGAGTTCCGGTGACAATTCTATCAGTTGTTCAATATTGAGTTTCTCGTTTTGTCCAACATTTTTAACTGAACCAGCATCAATTAAGGCTCTTGTTTTTTCGGATGAGATATAATCTGTATGAGGGAAACCAACAAGCGATTTTTCGACACCGAGCATTTCAAGAAACGGAATATTTGTGGTCGAAGTCACTACAATAGATTGCAATGGAACTGAAATTTCAGTGTATTTCTTTAAGCTGTCTGGAACAATTCCGTTTTTTTCTTTTAAAATATAAGTGAAATCTTTAACCGCATCCGGCCAAGGATTTGAAACCGTTACCACTGTATAACCTTCGTGTTTGTGAATGGCTAAACTTTTGGCATACTGAATACTATTTGGAGTGTTGACATGAGTTTGAGTGTCATTTTTTTCATTTTTTTTACATCCAATAAATGAAAAAAGAATGACGAATAAAATAACTTTGTAGAACGAAAATTTCATATTATATTTTTTACAATAAGAGCAAAGGTATATTAAATTATAAATTTCCTGTTTAGTTTTTGAAGTAAAAAATTAAGACAAACGCTATCTTTACCAAATGAATACATTAAAAGTGAAACATTGTTCGGCTTGTAAAATGCCTTTTAGCTGTGGAGATTCAGTCGAAGGAAAGGAATGTTGGTGCAATGATTTTCCTCCCATTTTCAATCCTTTTGATATAGCAGGTTGTCTTTGTCCTAATTGTTTTAAAACGGCTTGTTCCGAAAAAATAGACGAATTTGTTGCGACCATAACTCCCGAAACGGCGTTAGGAAACAAGGCATCGCTTTTGCCAGAAACCGCAAACATAATCGAAGGAATTGATTATTATTTTGAAGATGGTAACTATGTTTTTAAGCCTTGGTTTCATCTCAAACGAGGATATTGCTGTAAAAGCGATTGCACGCATTGTCCTTATTGATTGAAAAATTAATTGATTTAGGAGCAAAAAGATTTGGCATTTTTGGAAAGATCGTCCCGCTATTCGCTACAATCTTATGTGCCGAACCCCGGCACATAAGGATTTCCACTTCTATCGGGGCTAAAGGGTGAGATTTTGCTTTTTGGCCATCATCTAAAAAAAATAAAACTCAGTTTTGATAGAATTTATAAAATATTAAAGAGAAGAAAAGTAAAATGATCTATTTAATTACAGGCGGAGAACGTTCCGGAAAAAGCAGTTATGCCGAAAATTTAGCCAAAGGTTTGTCCGAAAACCCAATGTATGTGGCAACGGCTAGAAAATGGGACGATGATTTTCAAAAAAGAGTTGACCGACACCAAAAAGATCGAGATGAACGTTGGATTAACATAGAAAAGGAAAAACATTTAAGCGAAATTGATTTCTCTGGAAAAGTGGCCGTTGTTGATTGTGTGACGCTTTGGCTGACTAATTTTTTTGTGGATACAAAAAATGACGTTGCCTTAAGTTTGGAACAGGCCAAAGCCGAATTAGATGCGATTGCACAACAGGAAAATACAACAATCATTATAGTTACCAATGAAATCGGAATGGGAGTCCACGCCGATACACATATCGGCAGAAAATTCACAGAACTTCAAGGTTGGATGAATCAATACATCGCCCAAAAAGCTGAAAACGTTGTATTAATGGTTTCGGGAATTCCTCTAAAAATCAAATAATTTGAAAGATGTCCAATTTAGATGATATTATAAAATCTCGTCGCGACACACGTCATTTTACAAATGATGTAATTCCGGATGAAGTGATTCAAAGAGCTTTGCAGGCAGGGCATCACGCACCTTCAGTAGGTTTGACCGATGCTACAAAATACTATCTAATCAAATCAGCTGAAATCAAAAAAGCTGTAAAAGATTTGTTTTTGGATTACGACATAAAAGCATCAAACTTAACCGATGATGAACTTCAAAAAGCACAATATAAAGCTTTAAAACTAGAAGCGATTGAGGAAGCACCACTTGGATTGGTGATTTGTTACGACCGTTCCGTTTTGAATAATTTTACGATTGGAACAGTTGGCAGCAATGAAGCCATAAAATTTAGTGCAGTTTGTGCAGCCCAAAATATTTGGCTTTCATTGACGGAACAAGGCTATTCGATGGGCTGGGTTTCAATTCTAAATTACTATCAATTCAAACAGCTTTTGGGATTACCCGAAATCATAGAGCCTTTGGGATATTTCTGCGTAGGTAAACCCGCGACCAATTATAATAACCAGCCGATGCTGCAACAATTGAATTGGAAACAAAAAGCTGAAAAACCTTGTGTTGAAGAAATTTTAGCCCCAGTTTCGATTCCTAAGTCTTTGCGAGGAACGAAACAATCACATTCCAGTGATTCAACATTAAGCGAGACACTTCAACAAAAAATTGACAATAAAACCAAACCCACAGGTTCACTAGGTGTATTAGAAACCTTAGCGAAACAAATAGGGACCGTTTTCCAAACATTAGAACCCAAAATAACAAAACCCAATATAGTTGTTTTTGCCGCTGACCACGGAATTGGCAATCACGGCGTAAGTGCCTATCCACAAGATGTTACTAGACAAATGGTAACTAATTTTTTGGAAGGCGGAGCTGCCATCAATGTGTTTTGTAAACAAAATGACATTGAGTTAACCATTGTGGATGCCGGAGTAAATTATGATTTTCCAACAAATGCCAATTTGGTTTCTGCCAAAATCGGAAAGGGAACACAATCGTTTTTACATAGTCCGGCAATGAGTCAAACTGAATTGGATTTGTGTTTTATCAAAGGAGGAGCAATTGTGAATTCGGTTTTTGAAACAGGTTCTAATTGTATTGGTTTTGGCGAAATGGGAATTGGGAATACTTCCACTGCTTCGGTTTTGATGAGCATTCTTCTTGAATTACCTATCGAGGATTGTGTCGGAAACGGAACGGGTGTTGTTGACGAAAAGCTAATTCAAAAACAAAATATTCTCAAAAAAGCTCTTGAAAATTATAACGGCCCAAATGATTTAGAAAGTAAGTTAGCCTATTTTGGAGGATTCGAAATTATGCAAATGGCAGGAGGAATGCTTCAGGCTAAACAAAACACTATGCTCATTTTGGTAGATGGTTTTATTTGCACGGTTGCTTTTTTAATTGCCTATAAAATGAATCCATCAGTGAAAGAAAACGCTATATTTTGTCATTCATCAGCTGAGAAAGGACATCAAGCAATATTGAATTATTTAAACGTTCAGCCATTGTTGCAACTTGATTTGCGATTGGGTGAAGGAACTGGTTGTGCTGTGGCATTTCCAATTATTCAATCCGCTGTTTGTTTTCTGAATGAAATGGCCAGTTTTGAATCTGCAGGAATTAGCGGTTCATAAATTTAATTTTAAATATGAAGAAACAATTACATATATTTTTCACGGCTCTAATGTTTTACACCCGAATTCCGTGTCCCAAAAACATCGACCACAATCCTGATTATTTAAACAAAGCATCTCGCTATTTTCCTTTAATTGGTTGGATAGTTGGCGGAATTTGTTTCGGAGTTTATTATTTAGCATCGATTGTGTTTTCAGTAGAAATAGCTTTGATACTATCCATAATTGCTGGAATTTTGACTACGGGAGCATTTCACGAAGATGGTTTTGCTGATGTTTGCGACGGTTTTGGAGGTGGCTGGACCAAAGAAAAGATCCTTATGATAATGAAAGATAGTACCATTGGAGCGTATGGAGCTATTGGTTTAGTGTTACTTTTTTTATTGAAATTTGAAGCTGTTTTTAGTCTAGTTTCCAAATCAGAAATTATTAATCTGCAATCTGCCGTCTGCAATCTTCTCCTCTTTATTTCTGCTCATTCGATAAGTCGATTAGCGGCAATCTCCATAGTTTTTACACATCAATATTCAAGAGAAGATGCGTCGAGCAAAAGCAAACCAATTGCTCAGAATTTCACTTGGAAAGAAGTAATTGGAGCTGCGTTTTTTGGCTTGTTGCCTCTTGTGGTTTTGTCGTTTTTTCAATGGCAATTAGTATTGGCTTTAATTCCCGTTTTTATTGCCCGTTTCTTCCTTGCTCGTTATTTCCAAAAATGGATTGACGGCTATACAGGAGATTGCCTAGGAGCAACACAACAGGTTTGTGAAGTGATTTTTTATCTGTCAATTATTGGAATATGGAAGTTTATTTAGTCCGTCATACCGAGACGGTTTGTGAAAAAGGAATTTGCTACGGTCAGAGTGATGTTGGGATTCGCGAACCTTTCGATGCTATTTTTGAATCGATTCTAAGTCAATTACCACAAGATGCTATTTTGTATTCCAGTCCGTTGCATCGATGTGCTATTTTGGCCAAGCATATCAAAGAAAATACTCAAATCGATTCCATTATTGAGGATTCAAGATTGATGGAAATGCATTTTGGGGATTGGGAGCTAAAAAGTTGGGATGATATCCCTCGTGAAGTTTTAGATCCTTGGATGGAAGATTTTGTCACCGTAAATGTGCCTAATGGAGAATCATTCGTGGATTTGGATTATAGGGTTCGCGAATTTTTGGATAATGATATTTCGAAAGGACATTCAAAGCCGATTATTATTGTTGCGCATTCTGGAGTTATTCGAAGTATTTTGTGCAAAATAAATAATCTCCCTCTGCAGGAAGCTTTTAAAACGTCATTGGATTACGGTGCTGTGATTAAAATTGAGATTTAAAAAAGATAGTGATTTTTAGTAATGCCCTTTTAAAGAATGGATTAAAATAATAGAATCATCTTCGAATATTTCATAAACTAATCTGTGTTCCAGATTAATTCTTCTACTCCATAACCCTGATAAATTATGTTTTAATGGTTCAGGTTTTCCAATTCCTTCGTATGGGGTTTCCTGAATGGATACCAAAATCTGTTTGATTTTCTTTAAAACGATTTGGTTATTTGTCTTTTTGAAATAGTCTAAATGGGATTTAGATTTTGGAACGAAAATTATTTCCATATATCATCTAAATCAACCTTAATACCTTTTCCAGCTTTATAATCTTCTCTGTTTTCTTCAACCATAGCAACAAAATCTGGATCATAAGGACTTTCTGCTGAATCAGTCGTTTGGTTTTCAAACTTTATTTTCAATGCTTCAAGAAAAGCTTTGACCACTTTTTTCTCCTCATTGTTCTTTGGATGTATGATAAAAGTTTCCATAATGAAATTGTTTAGTACAAATATAAAAAATAAAACTCTAGGATTTTTAAATTCATTTTTGCAATATTTGCACCCGAATTAAGGTTGTGTTTTACTTTTTACGAAAACACATTAAAAGGGAAGCAAGTGATTGAAGATTGCTGATTAACGATTTTTGATTTCAGAATTTAACTTCTGAAATCAAGTATCAGACATCAAAATTCAAAAATCTTGCGCTGTTCCCGCAACTGTAAGCTATCAAGCTTGTTGTTATCTACAATGCCACTGTCTCGTTCTAAAAACGAGATGGGAAGGTGAACAACAAGACGCAAGCCAGGAGACCTGCCTTTTTTCTTAACGAATATCGAACTTTCGGGAAAAAAGGTTCAGAAATTATGACTTTAAGAAAACTAATATTTGCCCTTTCTTTGTTAATGTGCCAATTGATTTCGGCGCAAAATGACTCTATAACCAATTTAAAAGAAGTTATTGTTTCTGACCGTACGTTGTATTCAGGCAATAAGTCACAATCCATCCAGATTCTTAATGATTCGGTTATTAATAAAAACCAATCTTCACTTTCCAATTTATTGAATTATAACAGTGTGTTGTATTTCAAGGAATACGGACGTGGAATGCTTTCAACCGTTTCTTTTAGGGGGACTACAGCTTCGCAAACGGCCGTAATTTGGAATGGTATAAATGTTAATTCCCAACTCAACGGTAGTGCCGATTTCAATACATTCACCGCTCCCGATTTTAATACCATTAGCATAAAAGCGGGTGGAGGAAGTGTGAGTTATGGAAGTGGCGCCATTGGAGGAACCGTCCATTTAAGTAATGATTTGGTTTTTAAAAATAAATTCGAAAATGATTTGCGATTGGATTATGGTAGTTTCAATACCATTGGGGTCAATTATAAAATGATTCTTTCCAACAAAAAATGGAGTACTCAAGTCGGGTTTTCCAGAAACAGTTCGGATAATGATTATCCGTACATAAACCAATATACTTGGGATGGAACTCAGCGAAAAAATGAAAACGGGCAATATGCAACGACTAATTTGTATGCCAATGTAGGTTACAAAGTAAATCCCAATTCTATCATTACCTTTTACAGTCAATCCTCAAACACGGACAGGAATCTTTCTTTGATATCCGAATCGGATTCGAAAACAAAATACGTGAATACTTTTAGCCGAAACCTTTTAGAATATTCAACGACCAAAAATAGTTTCAGTAGTAATTATAAAGTGGCGTATCTCACAGAACAATATCAATATTTTGAGAATATCGACAGCGATGATTTTAGTTTTGGAAAATCAGAATCGCTTATTGCCAAAATGGATTTTGGTTACCAATTATTAGAATCTATAAAGCTTAATGGAATTTTAGATTACAATCGGACAAAGGGTTTTGGTACTAGTTTTGGAGATAATACCAGACAAATTGGTGCGATTGCGATCAAAGCAGTTGAACAACATAATGAAAAATGGCAAAATGAGTTAGGTTTCCGTAAAGAGGCGAGTTCAGATTATGATAGCCCATTTTTATTCTCATTGGGTTCCTCTTATGTTTTCAATTCCTTTTATAATTTAAAAATCAATCTTTCCAAAAATTTCAGGATTCCGACTTTCAATGATTTGTATTGGGAAACGGGGGGAAATCCTAATTTAAAACCGGAGAGTTCTTATCAGGCTGAGGTTGGAAATGTTTTTACATATAAAAAAATCACTTTGTCCGAAACAATTTATTTCATAAAAATAAGCGACCTGATTCGTTGGGCTCCTTTGGATGGAAGTAATTGGACACCCGAAAATATTGATAGGGTAAATAGCTATGGTTCCGAAACGAATTTGGGTTGGTCCAATACGTATGGGAAAAATAATTTGGCACTAAATGCAAGTTATGCTTATACCGTTTCCGAAAACGTAGAAACTGGAGAACAATTAATCTATGTTCCATATCATAAATTCAATTCGAATGTTTCGTATTCGTATAAAAAAATAGCTGTGACGTACCAGTTTTTATTTAATGGAGCAGTCACAACACCTTCCCAAAAATATCATTTAGTCAAAGAATATTGGGTTTCCAATCTGGGTGTCTATTATGATTTAGGAAAGAAATCAACGTGTAAAATCGGTTTGCAGGCATTGAACCTTTTTAATCAAAATTATCAAAGCATTTCCCAACATTATATGCCGGGAAGAAATTTTATAATCAACCTAACCTTTAAATTTTAATAAAATGAATTTCAGTAAACTAGTTTTAATAGCGTTAATTTTTTCGTTGTTTTTTGTTTCGTGTACCAATGATGACACGAATGAAGACACTCCATTGGGAAGTTATGACAATGGATTCTTGATTTTGAACCAAGGAGGATTTGGTCATAATGATGCTTCGGTTTCTTATGTTTCCTCAGATTTTTCAATTGCCCAAAATGATATTTTTTCGGTAGTAAATCCTTCAATAACATTGGGTGACACAGGACAAGATGTTGGTTTCAATAATGAATTTGCTTATATCGTTTTGAATGCAAGCAACAAAATAGAAATCGTAAATCGTTATACCTTAAAGAGTGTTGCAACGATAAACTCTGGATTGAAGAATCCAAGATATATTGCTTTTGCAAATGGTAAAGGATATGTTACCAATTGGGGTGATGGAAGTGTTGCTACTGACGATTATGTGGCTGTAATCGATTTAACTACAAATAAAGTATCAACTTCAATTCCAGTTGTGGAAGGACCTGAAAGAATTATAGCAAACTCTGGAAAATTATACGTGGCCCATAAAGGAGGATATAGTTATGGAAACAAAATTTCGGTTATTGATGCAACTTCAAATGTTGTTTCGACTAAAATAACTGTTGGGGATGTTCCAGAAAATATGGAGATAAAAGACGGAACTTTGTGGGTATCATGTGCTGGAAATCCAAGTTATGTGAGTGCACCTTTGACAGAAACTGCAGGTAAAATTGTAAAAGTAAGTTTAGCTACGAATGCAGTGACAAGCACAATTGCTTATTCGGATGCTACTAAGCATTTATCGAATTTGGTATTGAACGGAAGTGATGTTTATTACACTATCGATTCTGATATCTATAAAATGAGTGCAACGGAAACAGCATTGCCGACAACTTCAGCATTTAGTACTACGGCTCAAGGAGTTTACGGAGTGTATAGTTTTGCAGTACACGGAAACCATATCTACGTTGGTGATGCAGGAGATTACACCCACAATGGAAAAGTTTATGTTTATGCATTGACCTCACCATCAATTGGTACATTAGAAAAAACATTCTCAGTTGGAGTTATTCCAGCGGGTTTCTATTTTAATGATTAATTTATACTCTTAGTCAATTTTTTTAGTCTAATAGTTTTTATTATAATACGGTTGTGGGTTTAATAGTTTGTGGTATTTCTATTGGCTTAATTAACGTATTAGGTAATTGTTTTTTGAAAAAAGAAGGCTTTCAGTGATGAAAGCCTTTTTTTGATTGAGTTTGTTTGTTTTAATTTGGTTAGAAATGAAAATAATTTATCGTTTCTAACAATGCTTTATTATTCTAAAGATCTTAACAATCCCGCTGGTACTTTGTCAACATACATTTGGTTTTGTACTCCATTAATTGATTTTGAATCTTCAAAATAAGGGAATTGTTTTCCTGTAGTTTTTTTAACCATTTTGGCAGTTCCAGTAATTTTTCCAATGGCAGTACTCAAAAGAGGTTCTGAAGAAGTACCTAAAACACCCAAATTGATTATGTTTTCTTTTAAAGAATATGTTGGTGTTAAGCCATTAAAATAATCACCAAAATCATCAGCGTTTACAATTTTTAGAACAATAGGCTGCATTGCATAACGATGATGTGGATTTCTGTTTTCTTTTCCAAAAGTAGGTGAGTCATAAATGGTTATAGATCCTACATTTTTTCCTGTAGTTATATCTCCAATCTGAACCACATCGATATAAGGTTTTAAACCATTGATTACCAGTTCGCTTGCAGAAGCAGTGCTTTTTGTTGTTAAGATGTAAACCTTGGTAAGGTTTAAGCTGTTTACCGCTGTGCCTTCAATACTGCTTGTAAATAAATTATTCAATGCGCTTGGGTCTTCGGATTCGAAATAAGCATTGATTTTGTCATTCCATCTTTGTTTAGAAAATACTTTATCGGTAAATTGCCCTGTTATCATGCTGGCCAAACGTGTTGCTGTTTGTACAGAGCCGCCACCATTGTATCTTAAATCTAAAACTAAATCGGTAATACCTTGTGATTTTAATGAACCAAAAGCCTCATTCAATTGCGAATCATAGTTTGGATAAAATCCGTTATACATAAGATATCCAATTTTATGGCCTCCAGTTTCAATTACATTGTTTATTAAAATTGGATTCTCGGAAAGTTCTGTTTTTGTTAATGTTACCGATTTTCCGTTAGGCGTAATTTGACCATTATTATAATCAGCTAAATTTAAAGTGTAGTTTTCTGCATTTAATAATAAGGTTTGGTAATTGCTTACTGTAAGTTGAGTTCCATTTACACCATAAAAAATGGCACCACGTTTAATGTCTTTTGTTGAAGCATCAGAATTGGGTATGATATAACGTACCCAACCAAATATATCATTAGAATCTGAAGCTTTACGGTAAAGACCAAAATCTACACCGTCATTTTTGGTAGTTCCTTGTAGCATTCCTTCCAATTCTCGATAATCGCTTACAATCCAACTGAATCGATCGATCGATTTATCAACTCTTAGCGCATCAAATAAAGCTTCTGGTTCTGGATATCCTTTTAAGAATGTATTTAAATCGGCTTGATTGGCAAATCGGGTATCTGCTAAATTAGGAACATCGGCTTGCCATAAATAATATAAATTGAGGCCTTTCCAGATAAAATCATTTACCTCCAAGTACTCTGGAGCTGCAACATCGTCCATGTCTTCGCAACTCTGAAAAGTAAAAAGGGCTATGAATAATAAAAGTGTAATTTTGAAAGATGCCTTCATGTTAAGAATTTATTTGTAGGTATAGAACGCAAAAATACTAACTTTAGTTTAAATTAAACTTTTTTTGTAACAAATATAATTGTGAATCGTCTTGATTATATAACCGAATTAATATAGCCGTTTTATGAACCAAAATGAATTTGTGCTTTTAATCAATCCATTCAAAGATAAACTCTTTCGATTGGCCAAGCGATTACTCGTGAGCACAGAGGAAGCAGAAGATGCTACTCAAGAAATTTTGGTAAAATTATGGAGTAAAAATGGAAGTTTAGAATCGTATAATAGTGTCGAGGCAGTGGCAATGACAATGACCAAAAATTATTGTTTGGATCAGTTAAAATCGAAAAGAGCGGGTAATCTTAAAATTGTACATAATAATTTTACAGATAGAGAACCAAGCTTAGATAAAAAAGTAGAAGATAACGATAGTTTAAATTGGGTTGAAAAAATTATAGACCAATTGCCGGAACAACAACGACTGATCATTCAGTTACGGGATATAGAACAATGCGAATTTTCGGAAATCGCAAAAATAGTAGAGATGAATGAAACTGCCGTGAGAGTGGCACTTTCAAGAGCAAGAAAAACGATTAGAGAATATATGTTTAAAACACACAGTTATGGAGTTCAATAAAATGGAAGCACTTTTAGAAAAATACTTTGAAGGAGAGACAAGTATTGCCGAAGAAAATGTGTTGAAAAACTATTTTTCTTCTTCAAATGTAGCGCCACATTTAGAACAATACCGACCACTATTTGGGTATTTTACTGAAGCAAAAGAACAAAAGTTTACAAATGAGGTATTACTAGTTTCTAAAAAAAGAAAAATAGCATGGTTGTCTATAGCAGCATCTATTGTGGTTTTGATGGGAGTAGGAACATACAGTTATTTCAATGAAAATGCAGTAAATGAAAACAAGGAGCTGGGAACCTATGATGATCCTAAGGAAGCTTTTGAAGCAACGCAGAAAGCATTGGCGATGTTATCCGATAATGTGAATGTCGGTGTTGAAGGGGTGCAATATCTTCAGGTATATCAAGTGACCAAAGAGAAAGTATTTGTTGAATAAAAGGAATAAATGTCAGAATAAATCAGATTTTGTTTTGCGTGAGTGATGGCAGTGGAGCTCTTTTTTTGATCCCGTTTTTTACGGGATAAAAAAAAGCGGGAACGTACAGCACGACCCGTAGGGACACGCCCAAAAGATTTTAAAAAATTAGTTGAAGAAAATAAAAATAATAAAAATAAAGCGAGAGTGATTCTAGAGCATTCAAGCCCATTAGTTGAATTGAATTTTAAAAATAATCATTAAATCAAAATAAAATGAAGAAGTTAATAATCACATTAGTAGTAGTATTAGTATCAAGTCCGTTTTTTGCGCAAGGAGCATTCGATAAATTTGACGGTCAAGACGATGTAACATCGATTGTTGTCAATAAGAAGATGTTTGAATTGATGAGTAAAGTAAAAGTGGATACCTCCGATAAAGAGGCACAGCAATATATGAATCTGATAAAGAAATTGGATAATTTGAAAGTGTTTACCACTCAAAGTACAAGGGTAGAAGGCGAAATGAAAACTGCAGCAGACAAGTATATAAAAACTGCAGGTTTGGAAGAATTGATGCGTGTAAATGACAAAGGAAGAAACATTAAAATAATGGTGAAATCTGGAGCCAAAGACAGTCAAATTAAAGAGTTGTTAATGTTTGTTGAAGGAGGAAAAGATGAAGACACTGTTTTGATGTCATTGACAGGAGACTTTGATTTGAATGAGATTTCGGTCTTGACTGATAAAATGAAAATTCCTGGAGGTGATGATTTGAAAAAAGCAACTAAAGGTAAAAAGTAAAATGAAAGTCATATTATTTATAATCACGTTGCTTGTCAGTTTGGTTTTTGGAAGCTGTAACTCAGAGCCTACTTTACAAAAATACTTTGTTGAAAATACCGAGAACAAAGATTTTATCGCCTTGGATATTTCATCAAACATTTTGAATGTTGATAAAACAAAATTGACTGTTGCTCAAAGTGAAGCATTGCATTCTTTTGATAAAATGAATATTTTGGCTTTCAAATTGAACGATAAAAACAAAGCGCAGTTTGAAGCAGAACGAGCCAAGGTTAACTTGATTCTGAAAAACCCGAACTATCAACAGCTGATGAAGTTTGGTTCAGGCAAGGAAGGGGCTTCGGTAAGTTATGTGGGGACAGACGAGCATATCAATGAATTTGTGTTTTTTGCCAATAAAAACGATGCTGGTTTTGCAGTTATCCGAGTTTTGGGAAAAGATATGAATCCAACGAACATTATGAATATGATTTCGGTTTTGAAAGAATCCAAATTGGATTTGGAGCAATTAAAACCATTGCAGGAATTAATCAAGAAATAAGGTTGAATTTAATTTTAAAAAAGCGTTTCGATAGATTTCGAGACGCTTTTTTTATGTTTATTTCTGATTGGAATTTGAATTAATATTCCACAATTAAATTTCGCGAAGATACTCAAAGGAGGCACAAAGGTTCGAAAAGAAAAAAAGGATTATTTAAATTGTGTTTAAAACCTTTGTGAATCTCTATGAATTCTTCGCGTTTCTCTGTGAAATAAAATCTAATGCCTACTTTGGGCTAAATACGTTGCCCAATCGTTATGTGTGTTTAAGTTTTTTAGGATGCAGGAATCGGTTACTGTTATTGTTGTTATTTTGGAAGGAATTATTTTTTTGATTTCTAAATCCAATCGACTTTTTTCATCGGATGGATTAAGTAAAAGCAAGGTGTTCCAAAATTCAGAATCTAGCTTTATCGGATGACCATTTTTACCTTCGAAATTTGGAAGTACAATTTGGTTTTGTTCTGCAATAATGTTCTGCAATTCTGTTGTGTTCAATATCGGAATGTCAATGGGATTAATTAATACCGATTTGTTTTTGGAAATTTGCCTCAAAACGGTTTGAAGTGTCGAGAAAGATCCAAGTTCAGGATTTTGGTTTATGAGAACTCTTACCTTTAAATTTTTATATGAAACAAAATGTAATTGTGCTTCTGTAAACCAAGCAATTTTATTTAAATATTCGTCGTAACGATAACCTAATCCGATATAAACTTCGGTTATTGTTGAAGTTGAAATTCGGTTCAATTGCTCCAAAATCCAATAGGTATTTTGGTATTCAAGTAAGCCTTTTGCAACACCCATTCTTTCGGATTTGCCACCGGCCAATAATACGAATACGGTATTATTTTCCATAATAGACTTTCAGTAATTCAGAAGCGACGCTTATGGCAATTTCTTTAGGGGAATTACCACCCAAATCCAATCCAATCGGGCAATGAACGGGAGAAATTCCGGGTTTAAAATTCAATTCGTTTATCAATAAGTTATTGAATTTGTTTTTCTTGGTTTTACTTCCAATCAATCCAATATATTTGGTTTGTTCGTGTAATGCCAAAGCGGTAATTTCAAAATCCAATTTGTGGTCGTGAGTCAAAATTACTACGTAACAATTCGGTCCCCAGTTTATGGTTTGTTTATAAAGGTCAAAAGGAATGGCACTGTAAGTAACCGTTTGGTCAATTTCGATAGTTTCTCTCCAATCTTCCCGAGTGTCAAGAAGAGTAATAGCGAAAGGTGTGTCTTTTAAAACCTCGCATATGGCAACACCTATATGTCCAGCTCCAAAAAGGTATAATTCTGGGGATTGATTCATGGGCTCAATAATTAATTCTACTTTTCCTCCGCAACATTGTTCAAATTCGGGGCCTAAAGTATAAGTGCATTCTAAAATTTTGTTTTCTCGAATAGCCCGAACAGCTTCGTCGATTACCTGAAATTCCAATTTTCCGCCACCGATCGTTCCGTATATTTCTTTTTGTGGCGTGACAATCATTTTTGAAGCTACTTTACATGGAGCCGAACCAAGAATTTTAGTAACGGTAACAAGTGCAACAGGTTTCTTTTTGTTTTTAAAATCTTGTAATAGTTCAATCCAATTGTTCATTAAAAATAAGTATTCGTTTGGGATTTTAATTTGTCAATCAGTTATACAAGATCGTAATCACTTAAAGGCAAGTTGTAATACCGCTTTCCTGTTAGTTTGAAGATGGCATTGATTATGGCCGGGGCAATTACCGGAACGCCAGGTTCTCCAACTCCGGTCGGTCTTTCTGAACTTTCCACAATTTCTACGTGAACCTTTGGAATTTCATTCATTCGAATCATTCGGTAGTCACTGTAGCTGTTTTGTTCAATTGCTCCATCCTTAGCCGTTATTTTTCCGTAATAGGCCAATGACATTCCGAAAACAGCAGCACCTTCCAATTGAGATTTTATGGTGTCCTTATTAACTGCTATTCCGCAATCAATAACAGTATGAACATTATGTACTTTTACTTTGTCATCAACCATTGAAACTTCGACAACGGAAGCTACATAGGAATAAAAACTATAATGAACCGCTATTCCGTGCACATGCCCTTTGGGTAATGGTTTCCCCCAATTGGCATTTTTTGCTGCCATTTTCAAAACATTTTTGAGGCGAGCTGTATTGTATTTTATGGGGTCTTTGGTGTCTTCTATTCGATCGTCACCAATTAATTTTAGCCTGAATTCTAATGGATCCTGTTTGGCGGCATGTGCCAATTCATCGGCAAAAACATTGATGGAAAATCCATGTAGAATATTAATCACCGAACGCATCCATCCAATTCTAACCATTGCAGGGGCTTGACCTGATTCAACTTTGAAATTTTTTATGGCAAAAGGAACGTCAGCAGCACTGGAGGCTTCCCATCCGGCAGGATAATCGGTGCCTGGTTTAAAGGTGGACATTATTGAGGGAAATGCAGAGCGGTGCAACCAACCTGTAACATTGCCTTGCGGATCCAGCGAAGCTTTCATGTATTGTGAACTTACGGTATGATAATAACCATGTTTTATGTCGTCTTCCCTTGACCAAACCACTTGTACAGGTGCATTGATGGCTTTGGAAACCATAGCCGCTTCTACAATATAGTCGGGTTTTGATTTTCGTCCAAAACCACCACCAAGGAAAGTGACATTTATAGTAACTTTATCTAGCGCGGTTCCCAAATAATTAGAGACTTCCTCTCTGGCAGATTGTGGAGATTGAGTGGGTGCCCAAACTTCACAAGTGTCCCCTTGAACCCAAGCTACCGCATTGGGAACTTCCATCGGGGCATGCGCCAAGTGAGGTAATTGAAAAGTACTTTCGATAACTTTAGCAGCTTCGCTAAAAGCTTTGTTTACATCACCAATTTCTTTTTCAACTTTGCCTGCTTTATGAACTCTTTCAGTTAACTCGGTCATATATTTCTCGGAATCATAACCTTCGTTTTTGCCATAATTCCATTGTATTTCAAGAGCTTCTTTTCCTTTAAATGCGGCCCAAGTATTCGAAGCAATAACCGCAACGCCACCAAGTGGACCGAAAGGTTTTTCGATTCTTGGAATTTCGATTACATCTTGTACACCACGAATTTTCATGGCTGCTGTTTTGTTAAAAGATTTGACAGTTCCAAAAGTAACGGGGCATCTTGCTATGGCAACTATTTTCATGTTGGGTAAGCGTTTGTCAATGCCGTAAATGGCACTTCCGTTTGCAAAATCTTTAACATCAACACTTTTTAGCGTTTTACCAATATATTTGAAATCTTTAGGATTTTTATAACTAATGGCTGTTGGAACGGGTAATGTTTTTACTATATCTACCAATTCTCCAAAGCCTATTTTTTTTCCGCTGGAATGAATAATAAAATGGTTCTTGGCCGTACATTCACTTTCGGGAACTTGCCATTTTTTTGCGGCAGCGGTTATAAGCATCATTCGAGTCATGGCACCCATTGTTCGCATGGTGTCGTAAAAATCGGCTACACTTCTGGAGCCATCGGTGTTTTGGTCACCATATTTGGCGTCTCCTGTGGCTTGTTTTACTGAGACTCTATTCCAATCGGCTTCCATTTCATCAGCAACTACAGAGGTCAAGGAAGTTCTTACTCCATTACCCATTTCGGAGCGAGCAGCAATTATAATAAGACTTCCGTCCGAATTTAATTGTACAAACAGATTAGGATTAAATTCAGTTACAGTTCCCGATTCGGTATTTTGGGAGAATAAAGTATAATTACATGCTAAGATTAATCCACCAGACGCTAATCCCATGTTCTTGATAAAAGCCCTGCGACTTATGTTTTGAATTTCATTCATGACTAGCGTTGTTTTTTAAGTTCTACGGTATGTTTAATGGCATTTTTGATACGCTGGTAAGTGCCACAGCGGCAAATATTACCACTCATGGCATCGTCAATATCAGTATCCGAAGGGTTTTTATTAGAATTGAGTAGAGAAGTGGCCGTTATTAATTGTCCAGGTTGGCAATAGCCGCATTGGGGCACGTTGAATTCTTCCCATGATTTTTGTAATAATTGCAAATTTTCCGCTGTACCCTCAATAGTTGTAATGTTTTTGCCGACAACCGTTGAAACAGGAGTCAAGCATGAATAGGTAGCGACATTGTCAACTAATACTTTGCAAGCGCCGCAAGCACCAATACCGCAGCCAAATTTGGTCCCAGTAAGACCGATACTGTCTCTAATAGCCCAAAGCAAAGGCATTTCAGGGTCAACATCGATAGTGTATTTCTTCTTATTTATGAGTAGTGTCGTCATTTGGATTTTAATTTTGCAATTAGGAAGTTGAAAGTTATGACTTTTTTTAAAATTTGTGTTTAAATTTTTTAAAGAAGATACGAGTTTGGGTTTAATGTAAAAAAAAACAGCAGCTATAAAGTTTTGATATAGCTACTGTTTTACGCTGAGTATTAAATGATTTCTAATAAATCGATTTCCTTATTAATTGATATCGTTCTTTGCTTTTGGAGGAAATTTGAGATAAACTGTATTTACCAAATAGCTTGTCAAAATATAATTTTGATTTTAGGTAATTTTTATTTTCATAATAGTAATTTCCAAGAGACTCATAGATTTCAACCGATTCATAGCCCTTGTCGGCAATTCGTTCATAGGTTTTTTGGACATCTACAAGTACATATTTTTGTTTACTTACACTATCATATCGAACGGTTTGCGAATTAGCAGTTATTGTAGCCAAAAGTATAAAGGCAAAGCTTAAAAATAGGGATAAATTGTATTTTGATGATTTTGCAGTTTTTTTCATGGACTAAATTTGTTTTGGTAGAAAGGGATTACTAATGTGTTTAATTTGAGTAAATTAACGTTTTTATTTGCTGTATATTGCATTAGAATAAAAAAAATAATTAAAAATTAACAATAATATTGATTTGCGCTTCCATAAAATTCCGCTTTGAAACCAAAAAGAGTATTAAAAAAGGGCTATATAAGCCTACTTTTTTAATACTCTTTTTGATTTTGTGACCACGGTGGGATTTGAACCCACACGCCCTTACGAGCACCACCCCCTCAAGATGGCAAGTCTACCGTTTCTCCACGTGGCCTTAAAAAATAAAAGGTCAAGTAATAAATTACTCGACCTTTTGTGACCCGACTGGGGCTCGAACCCAGGACCCCATCATTAAAAGTGATGTGCTCTACCAACTGAGCTATCGAGTCATTGCTTCAAGGAAAATATGTGTTGATCACTAAAATTGTGACCCGACTGGGGCTCGAACCCAGGACCCCATCATTAAAAGTGATGTGCTCTACCAACTGAGCTATCGAGTCATATTCTTTCCTTGAATGCGGGTGCAAATATAGGGACTTTTTTTTGAAGTTTCCAAGCAATTTTATTATAAATTTGTCTTTTTTAAACAAATAATCTTAATGCCTTAATTTGTAAGGGCTTATTCAAATGAAAAAAATTATATTATTAGGGTATATGGGTTGTGGGAAGTCTACAATCGCTCAAAAACTTTCTGGAATCGTCTCAATTCCGTATGTTGATCTCGATGAATATATCGAAAAAAACGAAAAAATGTCAATCAAACAGATTTTTGAAGATCATGGAGAAATCCATTTTAGAAAATTGGAACATACTTATTTTGTCGAATTATTGAATACTCCAGAGGAAATTATCATTGGACTAGGAGGAGGGACACCTTGCTATGCTAATAATCATGAATTGTTAATAGGGGATGAGGTGACTTCTATTTATTTGAAGGCATCGATAGATACGTTATTTAATAGATTGGTGTCTAATAAAAGCAAAAGGCCGCTTATTGCGGATAAAAGCGAAGAAGAAATGAAAGAGTTTATAGCCAAACACCTTTTTGATAGAAGCTTTTATTACAACCATGCACAATATAAAGTGAATGTTGATGATAAATCAATCGAGGAAACGGTAAATGATATTTTAAATCTATTAGCTTAAACTGGCATAACTATCGCCATTCTTGTCGAAAACAACATCTACGTGTTCTAATAGGGAAGTAGAAAGTGATATTCCTTTAAAATCGGCTTTAATCGGGAATTTTTTGTGATTTCTGTCAACAAGGACAACGGTTTTGAACTTTTTTAAAGGAACATCCAAAAAATGCTTTACCGCATATATTAATGTAGTTCCAGAGCTCAATACATCATCTACTAGTATTAAGCCTTTATTGCTGTATTGTTCTTTTGTTAAGGAAGTAGTTATGGGTAATTCTGGATTTTGTTTGCTGACATTAACTTCGCAAAGCGAAATTTTGATAGGCGAAATAGTTGTCAATTCTTGAGCAATTTTTTCGGCAAAAATAAAGCCATTTGTTGTAATTCCAGCAATCACGATTTCTTCTTCCTCTACAAAAGTTTCATAGATTTGGTAAGCTATTCTTTTGGTAGTGTGTTCAATTTGTTGATTGGTAAGAATAATATTTTTGCTCATGGCGTATTGTTATTTTTTTCAAAGATAAAAAAGTTCGGCGAATTTTATATGATTAAATCTAGTTTCAAAACTGAAAATTGAAACTGGTTTTTTTAATCTATTTCGTCTTCATCGTTTATTTCATTTCCAAATTCATCAATATCTCTTCGGTCTTTTTTGGTGGGTCTTCCAGTTCCAGTTTTTCTATAATGCTCTTTTGAAAGTTTTAATAATTCTAAGTGTGCATAGACTTCGGCTGGAGTTTCATTTTTTCGATAGATATCAACGAGTTTTGCACCCACACGATTATCGGGGATGTCAAGAACGGTAATTATTTGTGTTATTTGATCTTTTCTAAAAGTAATTTTATCGGTAGGGAAAACCTCTTTTGATGGCTTGGCAATAATGCCATTTACAGTAATGTGATTTTTTTTGCAAGCCTCGGTTACCATATTTCTGGTTTTGTAATACCGAACACACCATAAATATTTGTCTATTCTCATGAATTTTCTAAAATCGGAGTTAAATACTTTACAAAAGTAAATCATTAATGTATATTTGCGACTTAAACTATACCTAAAATAATGAGCAAAATTAAATTTTATTTTATTTTATTGATTGCGACAATTACAGTGATTTCTTGCAATAAGGACGATAATAATGTAGAAGTTACCCCACCAATACCTTATGCGGAACAATATCCTAAAGATATCGCTGCTATAGAAGATTATTTAAAAACAAATTATATTAGCAAAATAGTAAATCATCCAGGTTTTCCTGATGATCAAGATGTAACAATTGAAAAAATAACTAACGCTGCAACTCAGCCTTCCTTATGGTCTTATTTGAATAGTCCTACACTTCCAAGATTAACCAGTAGAAATGTAGATACTAGTAAAGAATTAGGTTCGCCTCTGGGGGGTGTTACTTATAAAATATACACTTTGTTAATTAGGGAAGGAGTTAAAAATAGTACTGTTAATTCTGGGGGAGAATATCCTTGCAATGTTGATGGCGTTTATGCAGGTTACAAAGGAACTTTATTAAATGGAACTGTATTTGACTCTTCTAATAATGGGCAGGTATTGTATAATCTTGATGGTTCTAAATTCGATGGTGGTACTGGAGTTATTCGTGGCTGGTCTGAGGGGTTTCCTCAATTTATGACAGGCTGGGTTTCTTCAAATCCTGACGGGACCGGGACAATACAATATAATGATTTTGGGGTTGGGGTAATGTTTCTTCCTTCTGGTTTAGGGTATTACAATACCGTTCAGGGTGATATTCCAGCTTATTCTCCGTTGGTGTTTAGTGTGAAATTATATGCTTTGAAAAGGTACGATCATGAGATTAATTCTCCTCCTAGTGGTTCGTATCGTGATCCAGATGGTATTTTTTCTTTTCAGGAAGATTTGGATGGGGACAGGTATATATATACTTTTGCAAGCGGAGTTTATAATCCTGATGATACGGACGGAGATGGAATTCCTAATTATTATGATTCTGATGATGATGGTGATGGTTACGCAACAAAAGGAGAAATTAAAGATGCTAAAGGAATAAATTACCCGTTTGAAAGTATTCCTGATTGTTCAGGGGATCAGACTAACCCGAACAGGTTAAAAAGACATTTGGATAAAAATTGTATCAAAATGAATCAATAATATATTAATCCCATTCCTTAATGAATGGGATTTTTTTTTGATATAGTGGAAATATTTGGTTAATCATAGAAAATAAAAATGCACTTTGTAAATCGTGATTACTTTGTTTTAATAATTATCGAAATAAAGCTCAATATAACACCCACAAAAAAATCCCATCTCATTTTTTACAACGAGATGGGATTTTATATTTGTAGAGAAAGAATTACTTTCTTTTGATCACTCTTTCTACAGCTTCAACAATCGCTTGATTGTTTAATTTGTATTTCTCCATTAATTGCTCTGGCGTACCAGACTCTCCAAAGCTGTCATTAACCGCTACAAACTCTTGTGGAGCTGGGTGGTGTAATGCTAGTACTCTAGAAACGCTTTCTCCAAGACCTCCAAGGATATTATGCTCTTCAGCAGTAACGATACATTTGGTTTTGGCCAATGATTTTAGAATCGCTTCTTCGTCCAAAGGTTTAATGGTGTGGATGTTGATTACTTCGGCAGAAATACCTTTTGCTTCCAAAGCTTCAGCAGCGATTAAAGCTTCCCAAACTAAATGTCCTGTAGCAACAATCGTTACATCGGTACCTTCGTTTAAAAGAATTGCTTTTCCAATTACGAATGGTTCGTCAGCAGGCATGAAATTAGGCACGACCGGACGACCAAAACGCAAATATGCTGGACCATGATGATCAGCAAGGGCTAATGTAGCCGCTTTTGTTTGGTTGTAATCACAAGTGTTGATTACAGTCATTCCTGGTAACATTTTCATTAATCCAATGTCTTCCAAGATTTGGTGTGTAGCTCCATCTTCTCCAAGAGTCAATCCTGCGTGAGAAGCACAGATTTTCACATTTTTATCTGAATAAGCAACAGATTGACGAATTTGGTCATAAACTCTTCCAGTAGAAAAGTTAGCAAAAGTTCCTGTGAAAGGAATTTTCCCTCCAATAGTTAATCCTGCTGCAATTCCGATCATGTTTGCTTCTGCAATTCCAATTTGGAAAAAACGCTCTGGGTGATTTTTCTTGAAATCATCAAATTTCAATGATCCAATTAAATCAGCACAAAGTGCCACTACGTTTTCATTCTTTTGACCCAATTCAGTCATTCCCGCTCCAAAACCGGAACGAGTATCTTTACTTCCTGTATTTGTATATTTTTTCATTTCTTAATTTAAAAAGTTGAATGCATTCATTACTGAATACTGAAATCTGAATACTGCAAACTATTAATAGTCTTGTTCGCCACCTCTATTATAGTTTTGAGCTAGAGCATTTTCAAGTTGAGCATCATTTGGCGCTTTTCCGTGCCATGCGTGAGTGTTCATCATAAAATCTACACCATTACCCATTTCAGTATGTAATAATACGCAAACTGGTTTTCCTTTTCCGGTTCTAGATTTAGCATCTGTCATACCAGCAATAATTGCTTCAAGATCATTTCCTTCTTTAATTTCAAGAACGTCCCAATCAAAAGCTTCAAATTTAGCACGGATACTTCCCATACATAAAACTTCGTCGGTAGTACCATCAATTTGTTTTCCGTTAAGGTCGATAGTTGCAATAAGATTATCTACTTTTTTTGCAGATGCATACATAATTGCTTCCCAGTTTTGACCTTCCTGTAATTCACCATCACCGTGTAGTGTGTAAATAATATGGTTATCACCGTTTAGCTTTTTAGCCTGTGCAGCACCAATTCCTACAGATAATCCTTGTCCTAATGAACCAGAAGCCATACGAACACCAGGTAAACCTTCATGTGTTGTTGGGTGTCCTTGCAAACGAGAGTTCAATAATCTGAAAGTAGCCAATTCCTTTATTGGGAAATAACCGCTTCTTGCCAAAACGCTGTAAAATACAGGTGAAATATGTCCGTTTGAAAGGAAGAATAAATCTTCTCCAATTCCGTCCATGTCAAATCCTTTTTTGCGATCCATAAGGTTTTGGTACAAGGCCACTAAAAATTCGGTACATCCAAGAGACCCTCCTGGGTGACCTGAATTAACAGCGTGAACCATACGAAGAATGTCTCTTCTTACTTGGATAGTTAAATCGTTTAATTGTTGTGTGTTAGGCTTCATTTTGTGTGTAAAAGTTAAACTGCTGCAAAAGTAATTTTTATTTTGGCGTAAGACAAATGATTTCAAGTACAATTTCAATGATAAAGGCAATTTTAATTACAATTTCAACTATTGCCTTGTGTGAAGTCGAAGAGATAAAATTTAAAATCTACAATCTAAAATCTGTAATCCGACTTCATCTGGGCGTGCCACCATAAGAAAAAGGGGCTGACTAACAGTATCGATTAGTCGCCCCTTTTTCTTATGCTGTCGGGCTATCCGCGCTACTTCGGTAGCTAGCTTTTATCCCTCACGCAATCGTTAAGCCAGATATTTAGTGATTAAAAACGAATTGATTTATATTTTATTCTGTAGGCCACTCCATCCGCCGCCATTATGGACATCAGTATATCCGTGTGTTTTCAGGATACTTTTGGCTGATGCGCTTCGCATACCCGATGCGCAACAGGTAATGATGGTTTTATTTTTGTCTTTCAATTGAGTCAAACTGTTTTTTAAAACATCAACAGGAATGTTTATGGAATCTTTGATGTGACCGCCAGCATATTCCCCTTTGCTTCGTACATCTAGGATAATGGCACCTTTTTTCACAAGATCTGCATAATCTACAGTTGTCCCGAAACCGAATATTTTTTTTAGTTTATTTAGCATTTTATTTTTTATTTGGATTGATAATAATTGACGTCAAGCCATGAGCCTCCATTGTAGCAGTCGATTTCTTTTTGAGAAAGATAATGCTGCGCTTGTCCGCTTCGGTTTCCGGAGGCACAACAAAGAACCAAGGGTGATTTTAGGTTCTGGATTTCTTCAAATCGCTCTTGAACTTCATTCAGTGGGATATTAATTGACCCAACAACGTGACCTCCACTGTATTCCTCTCGCGTTCGTACATCTACAATCGTGCATTGTTTTTCTTTGATTATATTTTCTAATGTCATTGTATTTTCTTTAAAGTGTATTGTTTTATAATGCAAAAATACAACAGAAATTAAGGATGTACAGTAACTTTTGTTACACAAGTTTTTTTATCCAATCTTTCATCAGATTTTCAGGTTAGATGTCTCAAATGTTATTTATAGGCGTGAATAGATTGTCCTACAAGTTTCCAATCGCCATTTATTTTTTCAAGTAATCGAATTTCATGCGAAAAGGTTTTCTTACCATCTTTCGCAATCGATACTTCATCATGACTGACCCAAGCATTATCGTCATGAATACTCATTTTATAATTTGTATTTATGGAGGTGCCACCACTGGCGTTTGCAATCGGTTTGATAATGTTTTCAGCAGGAATATCTAACGTTTTACCATCAACAGTCGAAATCAAAATTTTGCTATAAGGCTGAATGTGCCAGCATGCAGCATGTGTTTTACTGTCGCCCAATCTCCAACTCGAAGATTCTTTCTCAAGGAGACTTTTAATGGCTTGCGCATCATCTGTTTTTGAATTACAACTCAGTAAAATTAAACTCGGTATAAGATACAGGACTAATTTCAATTTCATGATAGTGTGGTTTTTGGTTAAAAGAGTCGGAAAGATACGTTTTGTCTAAATTAAATACTAAAGCATTTTTAATTTCGTAATTACCTAATAAGTATTTAAATTTTGACTGTCATGAATCCGGTTTTCATTCATCGGAAGGAAAATTTTTTGATGCGGGTTTTAAATTAGACTATCTTTGCCGACTGATAAAAAGCCTATATGAAGTTTGATTTACTAAAAACAGATCCGCAATCGAAAGCTCGTGCGGGAAGTATTACTACCGATCACGGTGTTATTGAAACGCCTATTTTTATGCCTGTTGGAACGGTTGCATCAGTAAAAGGGGTGCATCAACGGGAATTGAAAGAAGAAATAAACCCAGATATTATTCTTGGAAATACCTATCATTTGTATTTGCGTCCACAAACCGAAATTCTTGAAAAAGCGGGTGGATTGCATAAATTTATGAATTGGGACCGTAATATTTTGACCGATTCAGGAGGATACCAAGTGTATTCCCTTTCGGCAAATCGTAAAATTAAGGAAGAAGGAGTAAAGTTTAAATCGCATATTGATGGTTCGTATCACTTTTTTACGCCAGAGAATGTGATGGAAATTCAGCGTACCATTGGGGCAGATATTATTATGGCTTTTGATGAGTGTACGCCTTATCCATGTGATTATCGTTACGCTCAACGCTCAATGCACATGACACACCGTTGGTTGGATCGTTGTATCAACCATTTAGAAAAAGTGCCAGTAAAGTATGGTTATGACCAAACTTTTTTCCCAATTATTCAAGGAAGTACTTATAAGGATTTGAGAAGACAATCGGCAGAATATATTGCCAATTCCAACCAACAAGGAAATGCGATTGGTGGACTTTCGGTAGGGGAGCCTGCAGAAGAAATGTATGCCATGACCGAAGTGGTTTGTGAAATTCTACCTGAAGACAAACCTCGTTATTTGATGGGAGTGGGAACGCCAATCAATATTCTGGAGAATATCGCTCTTGGAATCGACATGTTTGACTGTGTGATGCCTACGCGTAACGCCAGAAACGGAATGTTATTTACGGCCAACGGAACGATCAATATCAAGAATAAAAAATGGGAAGCCGATTTTTCTCCATTGGATGAAATGGGATATACATTTGTAGATACGGAATATACCAAAGCGTATTTGCGTCACTTGTTTGCTGCCAATGAATATTTGGGGAAACAAATTGCCACAATCCACAATCTAGGTTTTTATATGTGGTTGGTTCGTGAGGCCAGAAAACATATCTTAGCAGGCGATTTTAAACCATGGAAAGAAATGATGGTAAAAAATATGAGCCAAAGATTGTAAAAGAAGTTTAAAAGTTTAAGTGTTTAAAAGTTTAAAGTTCTCTCGAAACTCCTAAACTATCTTAAACTCTTAAACCATATTTAAACCTTTAAACACAAAAGAATGCTAACAATAATAGACAAATACATTTTAAAAAGATATTTAGCCACTTTTGCGGTGATGCTTTTGTTATTTGCTCCTATTGGGATGATTATTGATATATCCGAGAAGATCAATAAAATGATTGAGAATAAAGTGCCGGTTTTAAAAATCGCCATTTATTACTATCATTTTACGATTTACTTTATGAATAACCTCTTCCCGATATTTTTGTTTATATCGGTGATTTGGTTTACCTCAAAATTAGCAAATGACACAGAGATTATTGCCATTCTGAGCTCTGGAATTTCATTTACTCGATTCATGAGGCCTTATATTATTGGGGCTTCCATCGTATCTGTTATCGTTTTGCTTATGGGGTTTTGGGTTATTCCCGTATCAAGTGAGGGTTACAATAATTTCCGGTACACCTATCTGCGGAATGATGGGAAGGCGCTCATGCGGGGTGATAATACAGATGTTTACAGACAGATAAGCGATAATGAGTTTATCTATGTAAATAGCTTTAATAATGAATCTCAAATGGCTTATAATTTCTCATTGGAGCGATTTAAAAAAGAGAAATTAGAATATAAAATCACGGCCAGCAGAATCAAATGGAATCCTAAAGAAAAGAATTATTCTTTATTTGATTACACCAAAAGAATCGTTGGGAAAGAAGGGGATGTGATCGAAAAAGCACCGGAAAAGAAGATGAAGTTCAGTTTTGATCTGGAGGATTTGGCGCCGGTGGTTTATATCGCCGAGACTCTAAGTCTTGGGGATTTGAAAGCTTTTATCGACAAGGAAAGAAAACGTGGATCGTCCAATATCAATGTTTATTTGGTTGTTTTGTATAAAAAATTTAGTGTTCCTGTTTCAGCATTTATATTGACTATTATAGCTGTTTCCGTGTCTTCGATGAAACGAAGAGGAGGGATGGGAGTCAATTTGGCCATTGGAATTGCCGTGGCATTTTCATTTGTCTTTTTTGATAAGATATTTGGTGTCTTGGCCGAAAAATCTGCATTTTCGCCACTCCTGGCTGTTTGGTTACCCAACATTGTTTTTGGAATATTAGCTGTTTATTTATTACGAAATGCGAAACGATAATTTAAGAAGTTACCTTAATCTACATTTAATTGTTTTTATTTGGGGGTTTACAGCAATTTTAGGGGCATTAATTACGATACAGTCTCAATTTTTGGTTTGGTACAGAATGTTTTTTGCGGCAATCTTTATTGCTGTTTTTCTTGCTGTCAAAAAGAAATCATTTAAAGTTGCTCCAAAGTCATTAGTCAAGTTCATATTTGTTGGTCTTTTGATAGCGCTGCATTGGATTACCTTTTTTGGAGCGATAAAAGTCTCAACAGTATCAATAACCTTATCTGTTTTTTCATTGGGTGCATTTTTTGCCTCCTTGTTGGAACCTTTATTTTACGGTCGAAAAGTACTTTGGTATGAGGTTTTCTTTGGACTGATTATCATTGCGGGTTTAGGATTAATCATGCAGGTGGAGATTAATTACTGGAGCGGTATGTTATTGGCATTGGTTTCCATAATATTGGGAGTATTATTTACTTTAATAAATGGAAAGTTAATCGCAGATCATGACCCATCGGTGATTTCATTTTATGAATTCTTTGCCGGTTTTATTTTTATTTCAATCTATTTTTTATTTCAAGGTTCTTTCAATGCAGATTTTTTTGTGTTATCTGCCAAAAACTGGATTTTGATTTTGATTTTGGCATCCATTTGCACCGCTTATGCTTTTACGGCTTCGGTAAAAGTAATGCGACAATTATCACCATACACGGTTATGTTAACGACTAATTTAGAGCCTGTTTACGGTATTGTATTGGCTTTCTTTATCATTGGCGGAAAAGAAAAAATGAGTATGGAATTTTATATTGGAGCCGTTGTAATTGTAATTACGGTGCTCTTAAACGGTATTATAAAACATTATAGAAAAGAAGATGAATTGTAAGATTTTTAATTGCCGTAACACCTATTTTTTCTACTTGAATAAAAAAATAAGTGTATAACGATATTAAATTTTATATTTGCAGTTCCAAATCGAAAAATTAAAAACAATAATAAATACGCACAAATCCTATGGAATATTTAGATTTTGAGCTTCCAATAAAAGAACTTGAGGAACAATTAGATAAATGTGTTGTTATTGGTTTAGAATCGGATGTTGATGTTACCAATACTTGTAAACAAATCAACAAAAAATTAGAGGAGACCAAGAAACAGATTTATAAAAACTTAACTGCTTGGCAACGTGTGCAGTTATCAAGACATCCAAGCAGACCTTATACTTTGGATCATATCAAAGGGATTTGCGGAGATACTTTTCTGGAACTTCATGGGGATAGAGGTTTTAAGGATGATAAAGCCATGATTGGTGGTTTAGGAAAAATTGGAGGACAATCTTTTATGATTGTTGGACAGCAAAAAGGATTCAATACCAAAACGCGTCAGTATAGAAATTTTGGGATGGCCAATCCTGAAGGATATAGAAAAGCATTGCGTTTGATGAAAATGGCAGAGAAATTTAATATCCCAGTTGTTACTTTAATTGACACTCCGGGTGCTTATCCAGGTTTGGAAGCGGAAGAACGCGGACAAGGTGAAGCTATCGCAAGAAATATTTTTGAAATGGTTCGTTTGAAAGTGCCAATCATAACTATTATAGTTGGTGAAGGAGCATCAGGTGGAGCATTGGGAATTGGTGTTGGAGACCGTGTTTATATGTTGGAAAACACATGGTATTCTGTAATTTCACCAGAATCTTGTTCATCAATTTTATGGAAAAGTTGGGATTTCAAAGAGCAAGCTGCCGAAGCCTTGAAATTGACTTCTGCCGACATGAAAAAACAAAAATTAGTTGACGATATTATTCCAGAACCATTAGGTGGAGCTCATTATGACAGAGCGACTACTTTTACTACAGTTGAGCAATATATCATAAAAGGATATAATGAATTGAAAGACTTATCAACAGAGGAATTAATCGCTCAGAGAATGGATAAATACTGTAAAATGGGAGAGTTCAAAGAATAAACCGCCATTTTTAAGACCTTAATCCGAAGCCTTACAGTTTCGGATTTTTTTTTGGTTATAAACAAAAAATAGGTATTTATAAACAATAAATTATAATAACTCAATTGTGATTTTTTTTTAATTTTAGTTACTTTCGCTACATGGAAAATTTCAAAAATATAAGTCCGGTTAAAGTGGACAAAACAACAATTATTAACCTAGAAAAAGGAAAATTACCACCACAAGCATTAGATTTAGAAGAAGCAGTGCTTGGGGCAATGATGATTGATAAAAAAGGGGTAGATGATGTAATTGATATTCTGCAAGCTGATGCATTTTACAAAGATGCTCACAAATATATTTTTGAGGCCATTGTTCAATTATTCAATGACACACAACCAATCGATTTGTTGACCGTTTCGGCCCAACTTCGAAAAACTGCTAAATTAGATCTTGCAGGAGGTGATTTTTATTTAATCCAGCTTACGCAAAAGATTTCCTCATCGGCACATATTGAATTTCACTCCAGAATTATTCTGCAAAAATTTATTCAACGTAGTTTAATCCGCATTTCATCTGAAATTATTGAAGATTCCTATGATGAAACTACCGATGTATTTGATTTGTTGGATAAAGCCGAATCTAAACTTTATGAAGTAACTCAAGGAAATATCAAGCGTAGTTCCGAAACTGCTCAGAGTTTAGTTTTGCAAGCTAAGAAACGTATCGAAGAAATTGCAGGTCAAGAAGGACTAAGTGGTGTTGCCACTGGTTTTGATAAGTTGGATAAACTAACTTCGGGCTGGCAGCCAAGTGATTTAATTATTATTGCGGCGAGACCTGCGATGGGAAAAACTGCTTTTGTATTATCGATGGCTAGAAATATAGCTATCGATTTTGGTCATCCAGTTGCTTTGTTCTCCCTGGAGATGGCATCGGTACAGTTGATTACCAGGTTGATTTCTTCTGAAACAGGTCTGTCTTCAGAGAAGTTACGTACTGGAAAGTTAGAAAAGCACGAGTGGGAGCAGCTTAGTACCAAAGTTAAGAACTTAGAAAAAGCACCGCTATATATAGATGATACACCTTCTTTATCCATTTTTGATTTACGTGCAAAAGCACGACGTTTGGTGTCGCAACATGGTATAAAAATTATCATCATTGATTATTTGCAGTTGATGACTGCTGGTGGAAACGGAAAAGGTGGAGGAAACAGAGAGCAGGAAATTTCTACAATCTCCCGAAATTTAAAGGCATTGGCGAAAGAGTTGAATATTCCGGTGATTGCACTTTCGCAATTATCGCGTGCTGTAGAAACGCGTGGTTCCAGCAAAAGACCTTTGCTTTCGGATCTTCGTGAATCTGGAGCGATTGAGCAGGATGCGGATATCGTTTCATTTTTATACCGTCCTGAATATTACAAAATTGATGAATGGGATGATGAAGAAGCCTCTCCAACTGCTGGTCAAGCAGAGATTATGATTGCCAAACATAGAAATGGTGGTATTGAAAATGTTCGTTTGAAATTTATTGGTCATTTAGGTCGATTTGACAATTTAGAAGATTACAGTGGTGGTTACGATGATTTACCATCCAGCATGAATCATGATGAAAACTCATTTATAACTAAAAATCTTCCATCGGCAAATGAGGCTTTCGGAAGCAATTTTAATAATGATGACGATGATGATGGTGATGTTCCTTTTTAAAATTTAAAGATCGTATTTCACAACAAAAGAGAATATTTTATGAAGATAAGATATTCTTTTTTTTATGCTTTAATTTTTGCTTATATGATTCTAGTTTACAGTAATTTAAGTTTTTTTATTCTTCTAAAATAAGAATTTTTACTATGTTTGTGCTAATAAAAAACATTTGATTTTATTAGGAAAATAGCTAAATATGGTTATATTTGTCGTTTAAAGTTATATAAAAACAGATAAAGTGCGTGTTTATTTATTTATAATAAGATAAATAGTGTAAAATTTCATCAAAGCCATAAGGAAGTTAATCATACTTACAATAAAAAGAAGATGGAAAAGAAATTAAAATTTGATAATTTAGATATTTTCCTGAAAAACAAGCAATTATCGGCGGTAATTCGTACACTAGAGTCGGATAGAAAGCGAATTGCACAGGAATTACATGACGATATATGTTCAAAATTGAATGTGATTTCGTTGAATTGCCATCTTCTGAAGATTCCTAATTTACCTGCAAAAGAGATTGAAGAAATCACCAAAAACATTATTGAATACACCTCAAAAGCTTTGAATAGTTCAAAAAAAATGACGCATAGTTTGCTTCCACCGGTATTGGATAAATTTGGTCTTCATGCTGGAATTGAAGAATTATGTGCTCAGTTAATTGACGATATTGCTATTGATATTCAATACGAGAATAATTTAAAGTTTGATTTTAAAGAGAACGATAATCATATTCATGTTTTTAGAATTCTACAGGAGTTATTTACTAATTCAATAGAACATGGGAGGGCAACTTCAATATCTGTTTTTTTTGAGGAAATTGATGGAAAAAGAACATGTAAGTATTCAGATAACGGAATCGGTTTTGATTTAAATCAATTGGAAAATCATAAGGGTCTTGGAATGAAAAATGTGGTAAGTAGAGTAGCTATTTTAGAGGGAAGCCTCTCGATTGAATCGCAAATGAATAATGGAATTTCAGTGATTTTTAATTTCTAAATTATGAAGGAAACTATAAAAATAATTTTAGCTGATGATGAAGTTCTATTCAGAAAAGGAATTTCTTTTTTATTATCTAGAGAAGAAAATATTGAAGTGATTTTTGAAGCTTCGGATGGTGTTGAATTAATTGATTTTCTAAAAGGGGATAATCCTAAGCCCGATATTGTGATTATGGATTTGAAAATGCCATTGCTTAATGGGATTGAAGCCACTAAAATTATCCATAGAGATTTTTCGGATATAAAAATCATTGCCTTGACGAGTTATGATTCAAAATCGTTTATAGCCAATATGATTGATGTGGGAGCTGTTTCTTATTTGGTTAAAAATGCCACTCCTCAGGAATTATTTGCAACCATAAATGAAGTAGCCACAAAAGGATTTTATTATTCAGAATATGTGATGGACATCATTCAAAATGATTTGATTACCAATAAAAAAACCAAGTGCAGTTTTGATACCGGATTTATAACTTCTCGTGAATTAGAAGTATTGCAGCTTATCTGCAAACAAAAAAGCACAATCGAAATAGGTGAAAAACTATTTATTAGTCCAAGAACTGTTGAAGGTCACAGAAACAATTTGTTGCTTAAAACAGAATCCAAAAACATTGCAGGATTGGTTGTTTATGCCATTCAAAATGCCATCGTGTCTTTGGATATTTAATAGATGAATGTTAAAAAGTGTTTTTTACATGATTATAAAAGATTAAAGGAGTACTTTAATTACTTCCAATTATCTTTGCTTTAAAATAGTTTTCAATGATGTGCAAAAGAATTCTTTTTATATTTATTTTTCTATTATCGATTTCTTCTAGGGCTTCTTTTATTTTGTTGCCAATGGACGAAACTACGCAGCAAAATCATCTTAAAGCGTATGGAATTACCTATTGGTGTTTGGCCAAAAACTACAAGGCCAGTTGGTTGCTTAATTACCGTGGAGGTTCTTTCTTATTGCCCGATGCTGAAGAAATTAGAAAAGAATGCCAAATACGAGGTGTTAGTTTTGAAGTCATTTCGGATGCTGAGGAGACATCTATTTTGAATGAGATTTCAAGTCCTTCGCAGAATATGGAAGCTGTTATACTAGAAAAAGCTCCCAAAATTGCAGTTTATACCCCCAAAGGAAAGCAGCCTTGGGATGACGCCGTTACTTTAGTATTGACGTATGCTGAAATTCCTTTTACACCCATTTACGATGAAGAAGTTTTAAGTGATCAATTATTGCTTTATGATTGGCTGCACTTGCATCATGAGGATTATACTGGACAGTATGGAAAGTTTTATGCAGCTTACAAAAATATTCCTTGGTACATAGATCAAAAGAGAGATGCTGAGGCTTTGGCGAAGAAATTAGGTTACGAAAAAGTATCTCAGGAAAAAGGGGCAGTTGCTAAAAAAATTAGAGATTTTGTAATTGGAGGAGGATTTTTGTTTGCAATGTGTTCTGCAACCGATAGCTTTGATATTGCTTTGGCGGCAGATGGTGTTGATATTTGCGAATCCATGTTTGACGGTGATCCCAGCGAAGCTAATTATCAGTCCAAACTGAATTTTAATAATACTTTTGCTTTCAAGAATTTCACTCTGGAGCGAAGACCAGAGCAATATGAGTTTTCGGATATTGATATGACCTTAAAAAGAAAGGTTCCTATGGATAAAGATTATTTTACTTTGATGGAATATTCGGCCAAATGGGATTTCATACCAAGTATGTTGTGTCAAAATCATACACAATTAATCAAAGGGTTTATGGGGCAAACGACTTCATTTGATCCAGAACTGATAAAATCGAATGTTTTGGTTATGGGAACTTGTGAGCTGAATGGTGAAGCACGATACATACACGGTGAAAAAGGAAAAGGAATGTTTACTTTTTATGGAGGACATGATCCAGAGGATTACCAGCATCAAGTTGGCGATCCAGCTACAGTTTTGGATTTGCATCCCAATTCTCCAGGCTATCGATTAATTTTGAATAACGTTTTGTTTCCTGCAGCCAGAAAGAAAAAGCAGAAAACATAGAAAAATAAATCTCAAACTGAAAAATCCAAATTCCAATTGTAACTATTGGATTTTGGATTTTTTTTTGATAATTAATTCAAGGAAAATTCAAACCAAATAGGAATATGATCAGATATTTTCCGCGCTTCTTTTAAGGAAATGAATTTTTTATAAAACATAATCACATCCGATTTTATATAGTTTATGGAACTGGTTTTATAAAACATATTGTCATATTCAGACGCGAGGTAATTGTCACCTTTAGGTTTTGTTTTTAGTGATGTCTTTTGATTTTCTAAAACAGGAGCGAAGCCCATTTTCTTTAAAGGCGTAAAAACCGAATGCGATTGCGGACAATTAAAATCTCCTGCAAACAGTAAATTCAAAGTAGGATATTCTTGGGGCAGAAGCTTGAAATATTTAATCTCAGTTTCGGGTTGCTTACTTTTTGTGATAGCATGAAAAGTAGCAATGGTAATGTTTTTTCCTTTGATTTCAAAAGTAGCAAAATAAGGTTCACGATCTATTTCCAAATGATATTTTTGCTCCAGCCAAGGTTTTCCTTTTAGTTTTAGACTACTGGTTTTCCAGATAAAAGCATAACGTTCTGTTTTATAGTTACTGCTTGAAGTGGGGTCACTTATCCGATAATCCCATTTACTTCCTTTTTGGTTGAGTGCATCAGCTAGTTTTACCACGGCCTGTGCTCCACCGTTTCCAGCCACTACTTCTTGAATTGTGATTATATCATATTCTTTTACTGTATTGACAATAAATGCAATCTCCTGATCTGATTTGGATTTACCAAAGTTTTCCAGATTCCAGGAAAGGAGTTTGGTTTGGGAATAAAAAGTATTGAAAAAAAGTAAAAAGAAAAGAAAAAATACTTTGTTCATAGATTAGGATTAATGCCCAAATATAAAGATTGTAAAAAGAATTATCAGTCTTGGGAGTCACAAAGAGTTGTTTTCAATTTGTTCCCAGTTTATAAATATTTCCATCTTCGTCAGTGTCTTTTAGTTTGCCATAATCAATCCATTCAACTTGAATGTCGATAGTTTCCTTTTTCTATATTGACGATTGTACAGAAGCCCTGTTTGCTTTTTATTTGATGAAACTCGCAATGGGTTTGAAAACACAAGGAATATATTTTTCGAATTACTTAGTATTTATTAAAGGTCTTATTTTTTCTAATTATAAATGCCTCATTTTCTTCTTCCAAATGATAAATATCATGTTTAAATATTGAAAGGGAAAGTAATTTTACTGTAAAAAAAATAGTAATGATATTTTAATTAATTTTATTACAAACTTATTTTCGATTTAAACGCTATGCTATTTTGAAAAATTTATCTAAAATTTTAGTTTTATTCTTCCCCTTTTTAATCTTCGGTCAAGGGGCGACAAAAAAAGAAGTTAATCAGCAAGTTCAAACTTGGGTTTCATTGAACACGGTGACAAAGTTCAGTGATCACTGGGGAGTTGTTGCCGATGCCCATATTCGTGAAAATGGTTTCTTTGAAAGTAATAATTTTTATTTTTTGAGAGGCGGTGTTTCTTATATACCTAATGCATCGGTTTCATTAACGGCAGGTTATGCCCATATGTGGTTAGCTCCAACAAAAGAGGGATGGTCAACTTACGCGGATGAAAACAGAATATATCAACAAGCACAATTAATCACCAAAGTTGGAAAAGTAAGTATTCTTCAAAGATTGCGAAACGAACAAAGATGGCAAGAGAAAATGGTGAATGATGAACCCTCAGGCGAACTTCGTTTTACCGATAGAATACGTTATTTAGCCAGTTTCACTATTCCGGTATTCAGTAACAAAAAGTTACCTTCATTGGTTTTATCGGATGAGTTGTTAATTCATTTCGGCAAAGAAGTGGTCTATAATACATTTGATCAAAACAGATTGTTTATTGGAATCAAACAAAATATCAACCCCAAATTGAGTTATGATTTTGGTTATATGAATGTTTATCAAGAAAAATATTCAGGTTATCAATACGACATGAATCATACTATTCGATTGTTCTTTTACCTGAATACAGCAATAAAGCATAACGCACCTAAAGCTCCAGAGCATCATTCGGGAGACGAATAATTACCATATCTGTTTTTTTTAGTAGCTAAATATCAAAGAATGATATTCCGAAAGTAATATTTAACGATTTGGTATTGAATATTTTAGTAAGTTTATGTTGTAAAATTCAAAAAGCAGGAATCCTCTTTTTGAATTGTTATTTTTTTAAAGTTTTCTTTTATAGGACGAAATGATTTTAAGAACATTCATTTCTGAATTGTAATAATAGATATTTTGTTGATTTTAAAAAATATATAATTTTTAAACTGATTAAAATGGAAGATAGCACTGGTTATTCAATATTACGGAATCCTCGATTAAATAAAGGATCAGCTTTTACTCAGGAGGAAAGAGATAAATATGGTTTGCAAGGAATGTTGCCAGAAGCAGTTGAAACCATTGAAACACAAATAGTACGTATTCAGGAACAACTGGAAAATTTTGAAAAACCCATAAATCAATATATTTTCCTGATGCAGTTGTTGGAGAATAATGAAACTTTGTTTTTTAAAACAATCACCAGTGATCCTGCCAAGTTTTTGCCCCTTGTATATACTCCGACAGTTGGAGAAGCTTGTCAAAAATTTGGACAAGTAACACGAAGACCCAGAGGTTTATATCTATCGATTAATCAAAAAGATCATATAAAAGAGATTCTGCGAAATTGGCCCGAAAAAGATGTCCGATTTACTGTTGTTACAGACGGCGGACGTATACTAGGATTGGGGGATTTGGGTATTTTTGGTTTAGGAATACCCATAGGGAAATTAGTTTTATATACCAGTTGCGGAGGAGTTCCTCCAGAATATACGCTGCCAATTGTGTTGGATGTTGGGACCAATAATGAAGAGTTTTTGAATGACCCACTATATCCAGGTTTGAAATGTAAAAGAATTAGAGGTAAGGAATTTGATGATTTTGTTGCCGCATTTGTTGAGGCTATGAACGAAGTTTTTCCAAAAATTTGCATACAATGGGAAGACTTTCCAGGAGTTGATGCCATCAAGATTTTAAATACCTACAAAGAGAAAGTTTGTACTTTTAATGATGATATTCAAGGAACGGCCGCTATCGCTACTGCAGGATTTATTTCCATAAGTCGCTTGATGGAAAAAAGATTTATTGATCAGCACTTTTTATTTTTAGGTGCAGGTGCCGCAGCTTTCGGTATCGCTGATATGCTTGTTAAAAAATTCCAAAGAGATGGTTTGACTAGGGAAGAAGCTTTAAATCAAATTTGGATGTTTGATGTAAATGGATTGTTGGTAAAAAACCGAACGGATCTTGTTGAGCATCAATTCGATTTTGCCCATGATTCAGATCCTTGTACCGATTTTGCCGAAGCAGTCCTTAAAATTAAGCCGACAGCCATTGTAGGTGTTAGTACAGTTGGAGGAGCATTTAATCAGCAGGTAATCGAAAATATGAGTGCTGTAAATGAACGGCCTATAATTTTTCCCTACTCCAACCCAACTTCTCATTCTGAATGTACTGCTGAACAGGCATATAATTGGAGTAAAGGGAAAGCCATTTTTGCTAGTGGAAGTCCATTTGCCCCGGTAGAATATCAAGGTAAAATCTTTACACCAGGCCAAGGAAATAATGTATTTATTTTTCCGGCTTTAGGACTCGCTATTTTTGCAACCGAAGCGAAGAGAGTTACAGATGATATATTATTGACTGCCGCAGAAGCTGTAGCAGAACAAGTATGTTTAGCGGATTTTGAAAAAGGTTTAATTTATCCCAATGTTGCCGATATTTTGAAAGTATCAGTAAATGTCGCTGTAAAAGTTGCGGAAGATATTTTTAATTCAGGTTTAGCAGGTGTTGAAAGGCCTGAAAATATTAGTGATTTTATCAAAAGCAAAATGTACATTCCGAAATACAAATAGTCTAATTAGTTTTGGAATGTATGTAGATAATAAATTATGGAGAATTGAAAATATTGTGATTGTTAAGTTATTATGAATGTTTGTTAATTGTTTGAATATAATTGCTAATATTAATTATATTCAATATAAATTGATGAAAAAAAGTGTGATATTCTTTGTTATACTTATTTATGTATTAACTTTATTGTTAATTTAAAAGCTTGCCCCTGTTTTTAAAGTAGAGTGTATTTTGTTAATGGATTTTAAATCTGAAGTTAATGGAAAGTTTTGCACATATTTTACGGGATCATCCTGAGTTAGCCGTTTTTTTGACACTATCTCTAGGTTTTGCTTTAGGGCATATAAAAATTGGTACTTTTAAAATTGGGGTAGTTTTGGGAACTTTGTTCACAGGGGTTCTTTATTGGCCAATTGAACATCGAAATCCCCCCAATTGTCAAAACTATTTTCTTTGATTTTTTTCTTTTTGCCACCGGTTATAAAGTAGGACCACAATTTTTTCAAGGTTTAAAGAAAAATGCATTCCCTCAATTGATGCTTACAATTGTTATTTGTGTTAGCTGTTTGCTAATTGCTTTCGGGAGTTCCAAAATTTTAGGTTACGATACAGGTACTGCTGCCGGACTTTTGGCGGGAGCATTTTCAGAATCTACACTTATAGGTACTGCCTCTGAGGCGATACATCAACTTTCTATTTCTGAAGTAGAGAAAATAAAATTAATTAACCATATACCTGTTGCTTATTCACTTACCTATCTTATTGGGGCAACTTCTTTTGTTTTCTTTTTGACAACAATTGCTCCAAAGTTATTAGGAATCAATTTAGTTGAAGAGAGCGAAAAACTCAGCCAAAAATTAACTGGCGAAACGGAACATGAACCAGGTATACAATCTGCCTATCAAAGATGGATCATAAGAGCTTATCAAATAACCAATGAAAAATGGGTCGGACTTACCATATCCGAATTTGAAGAGCAAAATAAAGATTTAAGGTTAATCATTCAACGAATGAGACACAATCAAGAATTAATAGAACCTACTCCCAAAACAATTATTCAAAAAGATGATATATTGGTAATAATGGCTCAACATGGGATTATTTTGAACAGTCTCTCCAATATAGGTCCAGAAGTTTTAGATGAAGAATTGTTGAAATTCCCATTGGCGCACATGGATATAACAATCACAAATAAAGAAATTTCTGGAAAAACAATTAAAGAGTTACGTAATCGTTTCGGGAATGGATTGATGTTGGATAAGATTACTAGAGAGTATCAGGAGATTCCTTTTAACTTAAATACTGTTTTACAAAAAGGCGATGTTTTGAAGCTTACGGGCAAAATGGTTCTAATGGAAAAGGCCGCCAAAGAAATTGGATATTTAGATAGACTAAGTACTGCAACTGATATTGTTTTTTTAGGATTGGGAATTGTTTTAGGCGGACTTTTTGGATTGCTTTCAATAACTGTTTTTGGCATTTCAATTACGCTGACAGCCAGTGGTGGAGCATTGGTAATGGGATTGGTTTTTGGCTGGTTGCATTCACAAACACCAATATTTGGCAGTATTCCAGAACCTGCTTTGTGGATTTTTGACAATGTTGGATTGGCAACATTTATTGGATTGGTAGGGATGGCAGCAGGGCCTAGTTTTATTTCTGGACTTCAAGAAATGGGTTTTAGCATTGTTATCGCTGGTTTTTTTGTGTCAATCGTGCCACACATAATTGGGCTATTTTTCGGAAAATATGTTTTAAAAATGAACCCAATAATTCTGTTGGGTGCTCAAACGGGTGCTGGAACTTCAACCATTGGACTTAAGGCTATCCAAGATGCTTCGGCAAGTAAATTTCCAGTTTTAGGTTATACAATTCCTTATGCATTGGGGAACATACTGTTAACGGCTTGGGGACCAATTTTGGTTTCCATGATGAATTGATTTTATATTGAACTCAAAAAATATGGATTTTAAATAGAATCAAATGTAAAGCGTTATTTTTTTTCAAATGTTTTTTTATTTCTTTATTAAAAACAAATATTAGTATTAATCTTTATAAAAAATATAAATTTATATTACTTTTATTATAAAATAAAAAAAATTAAATTTAATAAATTAATGTTATTATGGAAGCAACAAGAAGAGAACATGATTTTTTAGGTGAATTAGAAATTCCAAATCATCTATATTATGGGATTCAAACATTTAGAGCAGTCGAGAATTTTAATATAACAGGTATTCCAATTTCGAGAGAACCATTGTTCATTAAGGCTTTGGGCTATGTGAAAAAAGCTGCTGCAATGGCTAACAAAGATTGTGGTGCTTTGGATGCTAAAATTGCTGAGGCCATTTGTTATGGAAGCGATCAAGTAATTGCGGGAAAATTTGATAAGGAATTTGTTAGTGATTTAATACAAGGAGGAGCTGGGACATCCGTAAATATGAATGCCAATGAGGTTATTGCTAACATTGGTTTGGAGTATTTGGGACATAAAAAAGGAGAATATAATTTCTTGCATCCAAATAATCATGTGAATTGTTCTCAATCTACAAACGACGCATATCCTTCTGCTTTTAGAATTGCACTGTATTTAAAGATGGATCATTTTATAAAAACAGTAGAAAATCTTGAAAAAGCTTTTGCAGCAAAAGGTAGCGAGTTCAAGAAAGTTTTAAAAATGGGAAGAACTCAACTGCAGGATGCAGTACCAATGACATTGGGACAGGAATTCCACTCCTATGCAACTACAATAGGTGAAGATGTTTTAAGGTTAAGAGAGGCTCAAAGTTTAGTGTTAGATATTAACATGGGGGCAACAGCCATTGGAACTAAAGTAAATGCTCCGGAAGGTTATCCAGAAATTTGTGTCAATTATTTGGCTAAAGAGGTTGGAATTCCATTGACATTGTCGCCAGATTTGATCGAAGCAACTGTGGATACTGGGGCTTATGTTCAAATAATGGGTACAATGAAAAGAACAGCGGTCAAAATTTCAAAAATATGTAATGATTTACGTTTGTTAAGTTCAGGACCAAGAACAGGATTTAATGAAATTAACCTGCCTCCTCGTCAGCCTGGCTCATCAATTATGCCTGGAAAGGTAAATCCTGTAATTCCAGAAGTTGTGAATCAAACCTGTTTTTATGTTATAGGGCAAGATTTAACCGTGACTATGGCGGCTGAAGCTGGACAATTACAATTAAATGTTATGGAGCCGGTAATTGCTTTTGCAATGTTTACCTCATTAGATTATATGTCAAATGCAATTCAAACATTAATTGATAAATGTATTACTGGTATTACTGCAAATGAGCAACATTGCTACAATATGGTAATGAATAGTATTGGAATTGTAACTCAGTTGAATCCAATTTTAGGATACGAAGAAAGTGCCAGTATTGCAGGAGAAGCATTAAAAACTGGAAAAAGCGTACATCAAATTGCAGTTGTGGAACGCAAACTTATTACTCAAGATAAATGGGATGAAATCTATTCAATAGAGAATTTAATTAATCCTAGGTTTATTACCTCATGATTTTATTTTAACTATAGTATTAGACTAATGAAAAATAAATTAAAAATTTTGATGATAGTATCTCTAGTTCTGCTAAGCTATTCGATGTTTGCTCAGTTTAGAACTGAAAAAGATTTACTAGGTGAAAAACAAATTCCTGCAGATGCTTATTATGGTGTGCAAACGGCCAGAGCATTAGAGAATTTTCAGGTAAGTGGTGTAAAGACAAGCTTTTATCCAGATTATGTAAGGGCATATGCAATGGTTAAATTAGCCGCTGCCAGAGCTAATGCAGATGTTGGTCGCATGAAAAAAGATAGACTTGACGCTATTGAAAAAGCTTGCCAAGCAGTAATTGACGGCAAGTACCACGATCAGTTTTTGGTAGATCTTTACCAAGGGGGAGCGGGAACATCTGCCAATATGAATGCCAATGAAGTACTTGCGAATATTGCCCTTGAATTAAGCGGTCATAAAAAAGGGGAGTATAAATTTATAGAGCCTCATGACGACTTGAACATGGGACAATCTACAAATGACGTCTATCCGACGACCATTCATGTCGCATTGCTATTACACAATGATAAATTGATGAAAGAGGTAAAGTTACTTTCGGATGCTTTTCATAAAAAAGGGGATGAATTTAATAAAATACTAAAAATGGGTCGTACCGAGGGTCAGGATGCTGTTCCAATGACTTTAGGACAGGAGTTCCATGCTTTTGGTTACCAACTTGATGCAGAAATTGAAGGCTTACGTAAAAGTGAAGCTTATTTGTATGAAGAAAACATGGGAGCTACCGCTATTGGTACAGGGATTACGGCTACCCCTGGTTATGCAGAAAAATGCGCTACACATTTAGCAAAAATTACAGGAAAGCCTATGAAATTAAGTCCAGATTTGATTGCAGCCACTTCTAGTATGCAAGGATTTGTGATGTATTCATCAGCCTTGAAAAGTTTATCCGTGGCAATTTCAAAAATTAGTAGTGATTTAATTATTCTTGCTATGGGACCACGAACAGGGTTATTTGAAATCAACCTGCCGGCCTTACAACCAGGATCGTCTATTATGCCGGGTAAAGTAAATCCTGTGATGCCAGAATTAATGAATCAGATTTGCTACAAAGTGATTGGAAATGATGTGACAGTTACATTGGCTTCCTCAAATGGACTTCTTCAATTGAATGCCTACGAACCTGTAGTGGCCATTTCTATTATGGAATCTCAAGCTCTTTTTTATAAAACATTGCCTTTATTTAGGAAAAATTGTATTGATGGTATTACTGCCAATGAAGAAGTCCTGAAACATTATATTGACAGGAGTGTAGGTATAGTTACGGCACTAAATCCTGTTTTAGGTTACGAAAAAACCACAGAATTGGCAAAAGAGGCACTTTCTACAAATAAAGGAATACTGGAACTTATCCGTGAAAAGAAATTATTAACGGAGGATCAAATCAAAAAGCTTTTGGATCCAGCAACCATGACGGGGCAGAAATAATGCTTTGAAGTCTTATAGATTATATAAACCGAAAATAAATTAACTATAACTTGATAAATTATGAAAAAGATTGTTTTACTATTTATGATCTCAGTTTTTGTTTTACCGGTGCAAGCACAAAATAAAGCACCAAAAACCTCGCCAAGAATAATTATTTTGGCAACAGGCGGAACCATCGCCGGTTCCGGAGAATCAGCAACTAAAGCGGCTTATACAGCTGGAAAAGTACCTATTGACGATTTGCTAAATGCAGTACCTCAAATCCATGATTATGGAAAAATAACTGGAGAGCAAATTGCCCAAATTGGCAGCCAAGATATGAATGTAGTAACTTGGTTGAAATTATCAAAAAGAATAAATGAAATTTTCAAAAACAATGAGGCCGAGGCGGTAGTGGTTACACATGGTACGGATACTCAAGAAGAAACTGCCTATTTTTTGGATTTAACTGTTATGTCGGATAAGCCAGTTGTTCTAGTTGGAGCAATGCGACCATCAACAGCCATGAGTCAAGATGGTAACCGAAATTTATTGGATGCAGTAATGGTTGCGGCTAGCCCAAAAAGCCAGGGAAAAGGTGTGATTGTTGCTATGGATGAAAAAATTTATGATGCCAGAGACGTGACTAAAACCAGTACTACGAATCTGGAAACTTTTCAATCCCGTAATTTTGGTCCAATTGGATTAATTTATGATGGTAAAGTAAATTACTACTATCAATCATTAAGAAATCCTTCCAAAAAGTTTGATGTCACAAGCTTGACTTCTTTACCTCAAGTTGAAATTGTTTATGGATATGCAGATGCTAGCCCCGTGTCAGTAACAGGAATAGCAAATTCAGGCGTAAAAGGGATAGTTTATGCAGGAATGGGAAATGGTAATTTCGGAGAGCCAGTAGGAAAAGCATTGGCAGATGCTGCCAAAAAAGGAATTTTGGTTTGCCGTTCTGCAAGAGCAGGTTCCGGCAGAATTACTTTAGACAATGAAGTGAAAGATAAAGAACTTGGCTTTGTGGTTTCTGATGATTTAAATCCTCAAAAATCTAGAGTTTTATTGATGCTAGCTTTGACAACTACATCGGATAGAGAAAAGATACAACAGTTTTTCTTTGATTATTGATTAGCTGAAAAGTGAATTTTTATAAGATTCACTTTTTTTGTTTCAAATAGAATAATAGTAATAACCTTAAATACAACTATATGATTTGGATTGAATTTGCTGTTCTTATCGGAATGATTCTTATAGGGTCACAAATGAAAGGAATTGGATTAGGTGTAATGGGCATGGTAGGACTATTCGTTTTTCTTTTTGTTTTCAAAATGAAACCTACAGATCCGCCGCTAGATGTGATGTTAATTATTATGGCAATTGTAACAACGGCTGCAACCTTACAGGCATCGGGAGGATTAGATTATCTAGTGAATTTGGCTGAAAAAATTATTCGAAGCAACCCATCAAATATCACATTTATAGCGCCTTTTACGGTTTACTTTTTATGTCTGTTTGCAGGAACTGCTCATATAGTGTATTCCTTATTGCCTATTATTTCTGAAGTGTCGGCTAAGAAAAGAATTCGACCTGAACGACCATTGAGTATTTCGGTTATTGCTTCCCATTTGGCTCTTACGGGAAGTCCTATGAGTGCGGCAACAGCGGCTTTGGTGGTTATATTGGGTTATCCTGGCGCTTTGGTGGATATTATGATGATTTGTATTCCAGCATGTATCATAGGTTTGTTACTTGGTTGCTTTTCAGTTTTTAAAAAGGGAATCGAATTGAATGATGATCCTGTTTTTATTGAAAAAATGAAAGATCCTGAATTTGCAAAAAGTATGCAAGCAGATGTTGAAGGTGAAGTAAAAAGTTTAAAACCTGGAGCTAAAACTTCGGTTTTAATATTCACATTTGCAATAATTCTCATTGTAATTGCTGGTGCGTTCCCAAATTTAGTACCTAGTTTTGAACCTGGAGCCAAAACTCTTGCAGTTGCTGCTAATGGTTCTTTATCTATGGTTACAATAATTAGCGTAATAACACTTACTGCTTCTGCGGCCATGATGTTAATCACTAAAACAAGTACTTCAGATGTTACTAAAGCCTCTTTATTTACCTCTATGGCTTCAGCTGTAGTGTCCGTGTTTGGCGTTGTCTGGATGAGTTCTACTTTTATGCATGCCAATAATGATATAATACAAGAAGCCTTAGGAGGTATTGTTAATGCATATCCTTGGACTTTTGCTATTGCAGTTTTTATTATGGGGGTTTTGATGTTTAGTCAAGCGGCTACTACTAAAACAATGATGCCGTTGGGAATTGCTTTAGGACTTCCTTCATCGGCATTGATAGCTATATTTCCAGCTGTAAACAGTGATTTTGTTTTACCTGGATATCCAACATTATTGGCAGCTATAAATTTCGATAGAACTGGAAGTACTAAAATAGGTAATTATGTCATCAATCACAGTTTTAATGTGCCAGGTGTGATTGCCATTGGTGTTGCGATCGCAGTTGGATTCTTGTTGGGATCGTTTTTATTATAAATTATAAAATTTAATAATTATGAAAAAATATTTTATTTATTTAATGATTGGACTTTTGCCAATTATTTCTTTTGCTCAAGTAGAGCAGACGGAAAAACAAACTAATGAGGGAGATTTTTTTATACCAGATTCACTAAAATCTTTGATACCAATTACGAAGCAATCTTTATTAAGAGATGTTGATGTGATTTTTAATTCACGGATGGCTTACAATAGTAATTTTATGGATGGCAGTCATACACTGTCAGAATTTAATGTGAACCAGCTCCGTTTTGAAATGAAAGGAAAAATTCATGATAAAGTATATTTTAGATTCCGTAACAGATATACTAGAGAACCTATTCCCGGAAATTTGGATAATATAAGTCGATCAGTCGATCTTGCTTTTTTGAGAATTGATTTATCTAAAAGCACAAAGCTTTCTTTTGGAAAATTATGTGCCGATTGGGGAGGTTTTGAATTTGATTTTAATCCTATTGACATATTAACCTATAATGATATTATTGAAAACGCCGATAACTTTTTGGTAGGTGCAGGTCTATCTCATGATTTTGCCGATGGTAAAAACTCAATTTCTTTTCAAGTATTAAATTCTAGAACTAAAACCTATGAAGAACAATATGGTAGTACGGCTCCACCAAGCATAAATCCTTCTGAGTATCCATTGGCAATGGTTGCTAACTGGAGAGGGAGTTTTTTTGATGGTAAATTTGAAACCACTTATAGCTATAGTTTCTTCAACGAAGCACAAGGAGCCCATATGAACTATTTTGCGCTTGGGAATAAATTTAAAGCAAAAAATTTCGTTTTGTATTATGATTTTCAATACAGTGATGAAGGGCTAGATCGCAAAGGAATTGTCTCAAGTATAATTAGCAGTCAATATCAATACGCAGCACAAAATGCTCTTTATGTAGAAAACTGGGTAAGAGCAGAATATTTGGTGGCACCTAAGATTAATTTACTTTTAACAGTGATGAATAGTAATCATTCATGGAAAGACAATCCAGATCCAAATGGTAGTTCAAAACTATCTACCAGTTACGGTCTTATCCCAACTATACAGTATATGCCTTTCAAAGATTTCAATATAAAATTTTATGTGGCCTATACGGCTAGAAGATATGAATATACAAACTATGCTGAAAATGCTTTCGGGGTCAAAGATTATACAACTGGTCTTTTAGGTTTTGGTTTTATAGCTCCATTATTAGTTCTGTAATTTGTTGAGTACAATAAAAACAAAAAACCCAATCTTCCGATTGGGTTTTTTTATAAGTAAGTAATTCTAAATTGAGTTTATATAACGTTTATTTTACTTTATTAAGTACTGCTTTGAAAGCTTCAGGGTGATTCATCGCTAAATCAGCAAGAACTTTACGGTTCAATTCGATTCCGTTAGATTTTACTTTACCCATGAATTGAGAATAAGACATTCCTTCCAATCTAGCTCCAGCGTTAATACGTTGAATCCATAATGAACGGAAATTTCTTTTATTCACTTTTCTGTCACGGTATGCATAGCACATTGCTTTTTCTACCGCGTTCTTTGCAACTGTCCAAACGTTTTTACGTCTACCAAAGAAACCTTTGGCTTGCTTCATTATTTTTTTTCTTCTTGCTCTTTTAGCAACTGAATTTACCGATCTTGGCATAATTTTATTGTTTTTTTGTAGCAGGCGTCCTGAATTTAATCAAAGGAACTTATGGCCATACTCCAAGGTTATTGAAATTGTTTTTAACCTAAAGAAATCTATAAGTTTTTGTCTTAATACTTAATTCTCAAGACTTAATACTTTTATTAGATAATTCTTAATTGTTGTTTGATGCTTTTCATATCTGTAGAGTGAACTAGCGCTGAGTGAGTCAAAGCTAATTTACGTTTTTTAGATTTTTTAGTCAAGATGTGACTTTTGAAAGCATGCTTTCTTTTAATCTTTCCAGAACCAGTAACTTTGAAACGTTTCTTGGCGCTAGATTTGGTTTTCATTTTAGGCATTTTTTCCTAGTGTTTTAATTTATTATTACTTACTTAATCTTTTGTTTAAAGTTTCAGACTTCAGGTTTAAAAACTGAACAATGAAAACTGAATACTATTTTTTATCTGCTTTCTGCAAACTGATTACTTCTTCTTTTTAGGAGCAATAAACATAATCATTCTCTTTCCTTCAAGGACGGGCATTGCTTCAACTTTTCCGAATTCTTCTAAGTCAGTAGCCAATCTCAATAATAAGATTTGCCCTTGGTCTTTATAGATAATTGAACGCCCTTTAAAGAATACAAAAGCTTTTAATTTCGCTCCTTCTTTTAAGAATTTTTCAGCGTTCTTTCTCTTAAATTCGTAATCATGCTCATCAGTTTGAGGACCAAAACGTATTTCTTTTACTACTACTTGAGTAGATTTCGCTTTTAGAGCCTTATCACGTTTCTTTTGTTCGTAAACAAATTTCTTGTAATCCATGATTTTACAAACCGGTGGCTCTGCGTTTGGAGAAATCTCAACTAAATCCAATTCAAATTGGTCAGCTAATCTTAAAGCTTCTGCAAGTTTAAAAACTCCAGGCTCTATGTTTTCACCCACAAGTCTTACTTCTTGTACACCGCGAATAAAATTATTTATTCTGTGTGCATCCTTTTTTTCTACGCGAGGTTGGTAACCTCTGTTGCTTCTTATTGCTATGACTTTATAATTTAAGTTAAACTGTAAATACTTTTAATGTTTTTTTGATTTCCTCGTCAACAATCGAAGCAAATTCTTCTATTGTAACGCTGATATTACCTTTTCCTTCTTGACCATGGCGACGAATAGAAATGGTTCCATTTTTCTCTTCTTCCTCACCAACAATCAGCATAAACGGGATTTTCTGCATTTCTGCATCTCTAATTTTCTTTCCTATCGTCTCGCTTCTGTTATCAATTAGGGCGCGAATTTCGTGATTTTCTAGCAGATTTAAAACTTTTTTAGCATAATTTTCATATTTCTCACTCAAAGACAGTATAATTGCCTGCTCAGGCATTAACCAAAGTGGGAAATTTCCTGCCGTGTGTTCTAATAAAATAGCAATAAAACGTTCCATTGATCCAAAAGGTGCTCTGTGAATCATTACAGGTCTATGTAATTCATTATCAGATCCTTTGTAAGTCAATTCAAAACGTTCAGGTAAATTGTAATCTACTTGAATTGTTCCTAATTGCCATTGTCTGCCTAAAGCATCCTTTACCATGAAATCCAGTTTTGGACCGTAGAAAGCAGCCTCTCCGTATTCAACAACGGTATTCAGTCCTTTGTCTGCTGCCGCATTGATGATTGCATTTTCTGCTTTTTCCCAATTCTCATCAGAACCTATGTATTTATCTCTGTTCTCTTTATCTCTCAATGAAATCTGAGCAGTAAAGTTTTCGAAGCCTAATGAACCAAATACATAAAGTACTAAGTCAATTACTTTTTTAAACTCCTCGTCCAATTGCTCTGGAGTACAAAATATGTGAGCATCATCCTGAGTAAACCCACGTACACGAGTTAAACCGTGTAATTCACCACTTTGCTCATATCTATAAACTGTTCCAAATTCAGCATAACGCTTTGGTAGATCTTTGTATGACCAAGGTCTTACATTGTAGATCTCACAGTGATGAGGGCAGTTCATCGGTTTCAATAAAAACTCCTCTCCCTCAGCAGGAGTGTTGATTGGTTGGAAGCTGTCTGCTCCATATTTGGCATAATGTCCAGAAGTTACATATAACTCTTTTTGACCAATATGTGGAGTTACAACTTGCTCGTAACCTGCTTTTTTCTGTGCTTTCTTCAAAAACTGTTCCAATCTGTCTCTCAATGCAGCTCCTTTAGGTAGCCATAATGGCAAACCTTGGCCTACTTTTTGAGAAAAAGCAAACAATTCCAATTCTTTTCCTAGTTTTCTGTGGTCACGACGTTTCGCTTCTTCAAGTAATTCTAGGTATTCAGTTAAATCTTTCTGTTTCGGGAATGAAGTCCCATAAACACGAGTTAATTGCTTGTTTTTTTCATCACCTCTCCAGTAAGCTCCAGCAACACTCATTACTTTCATTGCTTTGATGATTCCTGTATTTGGAATATGTCCACCACGGCATAAATCAGTAAAAGTTGAATGATCACAAAAAGTGATAGTTCCGTCTTCAAGATTAGAAATTAGTTCTGTTTTGTAAACATTGTCTTTGTACATCTCCAAAGCTTCGGCTTTAGTAACAGGGCGCATTTTAAATTCGTGTTTTTCTCTCGAAATTTCAAGTACACGGTCTTCAATTTTCTTAAAATCAGCTTCAGTGATCTTTTGATCTTCAAAGTCAACGTCATAGTAAAAACCATTAGAAATAGCAGGTCCTAGAGTTAATTTAACTCCAGGGTACATTTCTTCAAGAACTTGAGCCATTACGTGTGAAGTCGAATGCCAAAAAGCCTTTTTACCATCAGCATCATTCCAAGTATATAATGTAAGACTGCCGTCGGTTGTCAGTGGTGTAGATGTTTCAATAGTTGTACCATTAAAAGATGCCGAAATTACATTTCTGGCAAATCCTTCACTAATGCTTTTTGCAACATCCATCGGAGTTACTCCTGGAGCAAACTCTCTAACTGACCCGTCGGGCAAAGTAATCTTAATCATTGTTTTTTATATTTTAAGATTGCAAATATAAAGTATTAGCAAAACACATACAATAGATATATAAGGTTTGTTCTATATATAAGTATAAAATCCAAATAGGTGTTGTTGTAAAAGAGGAATCCGAATGATCAGGAGCTATTTCCAGCTGTACACTATATCTGTTGTCCCGAACCCCGGGACAACAGGATGCCGCTTCCATCTGGGCTAGGGCATCAGTTTTCATAAGATGCAAATTGAAAAAATTACGCCTTATATATAAGGAAGAATATTAGAGGAGGAAATCATTCTCAAAATGCTCTCAATCCCGTCAAGATTGGGATTATGCTCTTAGATGTACCGCCCCGAAGGTGTCAAAGCGTAAAGGAAGTGGTTCTAAAGTTTGCTTTTCAGTGTCTCTACGAGAAAATAAAGCATTGTTTACGGCATTTCGTGCGAAACTCACAAGGGTTAAAAATCAAAATAAAGCCCAATAACCAAGCTGAACTTCGATAAACTCCTAAATCCTTCAAAAAGCTCTTGATGTAAATTTCAAGTTATCAGTCTGTTAAAAAATAAACGCAAAATAATTGCAAAAAGCCATTGTTTAAACGAATAAACTAGCTACTTTTGCACCCGCAACAACGCACAAGTTCTTTTACATACTGGCAAGCAAACGAATTGAGATTGAAAATTTATTTTTAAAAAAGATTTAAAAAAGCTTGTGAGAGAAGAAAAAGCTTTGTACTTTTGCACCCGCTAATCGAGAGACTGGCGCACAAAAAACAAGAAGAACACGTTCCTAGACATATTGAATTGACAGCCGTTCTGATGAAAATCAGAACAAAAGAATAAGAGTAATAGAATCGGAAGATTTGAATAAAGAACCACTAGAACTTCAGTCAAACATTAATAGCTTAAGCAATTAAGCAAGCAATATACGATGAAGAGTTTGATCCTGGCTCAGGATGAACGCTAGCGGCAGGCTTAACACATGCAAGTCGAGGGGTATAGTTCTTCGGAATTAGAGACCGGCGCACGGGTGCGTAACGCGTATGCAATCTACCTTTTACAGAGGGATAGCCCAGAGAAATTTGGATTAATACCTCATAGTATGTGAGAATGGCATCATTTTCACATTAAAGTCACAACGGTAAAAGATGAGCATGCGTCCCATTAGCTAGTTGGTAAGGTAACGGCTTACCAAGGCTACGATGGGTAGGGGTCCTGAGAGGGAGATCCCCCACACTGGTACTGAGACACGGACCAGACTCCTACGGGAGGCAGCAGTGAGGAATATTGGACAATGGGCGCAAGCCTGATCCAGCCATGCCGCGTGCAGGATGACGGTCCTATGGATTGTAAACTGCTTTTGTACGAGAAGAAACACTCCTTCGTGAAGGAGCTTGACGGTATCGTAAGAATAAGGATCGGCTAACTCCGTGCCAGCAGCCGCGGTAATACGGAGGATCCAAGCGTTATCCGGAATCATTGGGTTTAAAGGGTCCGTAGGCGGTTTGGTAAGTCAGTGGTGAAAGCCCATCGCTCAACGGTGGAACGGCCATTGATACTGCCAGACTGGAATTATTAGGAAGTAACTAGAATATGTAGTGTAGCGGTGAAATGCTTAGAGATTACATGGAATACCAATTGCGAAGGCAGGTTACTACTAATGGATTGACGCTGATGGACGAAAGCGTGGGTAGCGAACAGGATTAGATACCCTGGTAGTCCACGCCGTAAACGATGGATACTAGCTGTTGGGAGCGATCTCAGTGGCTAAGCGAAAGTGATAAGTATCCCACCTGGGGAGTACGTTCGCAAGAATGAAACTCAAAGGAATTGACGGGGGCCCGCACAAGCGGTGGAGCATGTGGTTTAATTCGATGATACGCGAGGAACCTTACCAAGGCTTAAATGTAGATTGACCGGTTTGGAAACAGACTTTTCGCAAGACAATTTACAAGGTGCTGCATGGTTGTCGTCAGCTCGTGCCGTGAGGTGTCAGGTTAAGTCCTATAACGAGCGCAACCCCTGTTGTTAGTTGCCAGCGAGTCATGTCGGGAACTCTAACGAGACTGCCAGTGCAAACTGTGAGGAAGGTGGGGATGACGTCAAATCATCACGGCCCTTACGCCTTGGGCTACACACGTGCTACAATGGCCGGTACAGAGAGCAGCCACTGGGTGACCAGGAGCGAATCTACAAAACCGGTCACAGTTCGGATCGGAGTCTGCAACTCGACTCCGTGAAGCTGGAATCGCTAGTAATCGGATATCAGCCATGATCCGGTGAATACGTTCCCGGGCCTTGTACACACCGCCCGTCAAGCCATGGAAGCTGGGGGTGCCTGAAGTCGGTGACCGCAAGGAGCTGCCTAGGGTAAAACTGGTAACTAGGGCTAAGTCGTAACAAGGTAGCCGTACCGGAAGGTGCGGCTGGAACACCTCCTTTCTAGAGCCTTAGTGTTAGTAGTAATACACGCTGAGGAAAGAAGACGAAAAGAACTATTGGTTACAAAAACAAAGATTATATTACTCTTGCTGTTAATTTAAAAAAAACATGCGTAAAATTAAAAAAAGCGCAAAAATAAGAATGAAGAGTGTCTCGTAGCTCAGCTGGTTAGAGTACTACACTGATAATGTAGGGGTCGACAGTTCGAGTCTGTCCGAGACAACTATTTTCACCTTTAAAAAAGGAAATTCTAGAGTTGAGAAGTTAAGAGTTAGACTAATAACTAATTACTAACAACTAATAACTCAAAAAATTGGGGGATTAGCTCAGCTGGCTAGAGCGCCTGCCTTGCACGCAGGAGGTCAACGGTTCGACTCCGTTATTCTCCACAGATCCGAAAGGATAAAAGTTCATTGACATATTGAGATAAGAAATAATAAAAAGTAGAAAGCAGTTTTTTCTAATTTATTAGAGAAAGCGAAAAAAAACGGTCGTAATTGATTTTACGATTGGTACAATAAGCAAAATAAGGGCGTATGGGGGATGCCTTGGCTCTCAGAGGCGATGAAAGGCGTGATAAGCTGCGAAAAGTTACGGGGATTGGCACACACGATATGATCCGTAAATACCTGAATGGGGCAACCCACTATGTTGAAGACATAGTACACCGATAGGTGGGCAAACCCGCTGAACTGAAACATCTAAGTAGGCGGAGGAGAAGAAAACAAAAGTGATTCCGTAAGTAGTGGCGAGCGAACGCGGATTAGCCCAAACCAATGTTGTTACGGCAATGTTGGGGTTGTAGGACCACGAGATTTAATGCGGATAGAATTAGAATCTACTGGAAAGTAGAGCCAAAGAAGGTGATAGCCCTGTATAAGTAATAGAAGATATTGATAGTGGTATCCTGAGTAGGGCGGGGCACGTGAAACCCTGTCTGAATTTGGCGGGACCATCCGCTAAGGCTAAATACTCCTGAGAGACCGATAGTGAACCAGTACCGTGAGGGAAAGGTGAAAAGAACCGTGAATAACGGAGTGAAATAGATCCTGAAACCATACGCTTACAAGCGGTCGGAGCCCTTTCGTGGGGTGACGGCGTGCCTTTTGCATAATGAGCCTACGAGTTAACGTTGCTGGCAAGGATAAGTGGTTAAGCCACGGATCCGTAGCGAAAGCGAGTCTGAATAGGGCGCTTTAGTCAGTAGTGTTAGACGCGAAACCGTGTGATCTACCCATGGGCAGGATGAAGCGCTGGTAACACAGTGTGGAGGTCCGAACCGGTTGACGTTGAAAAGTCTTCGGATGACCTGTGGGTAGGGGTGAAAGGCCAATCAAACTCGGAAATAGCTCGTACTCCCCGAAATGCATTTAGGTGCAGCGCACGGCGCAAAGTTATATAGAGGTAGAGCTACTGATTGGATGCGGGGGCTTCACCGCCTACCAATTCCTGACAAACTCCGAATGCTATATAATGTTTCCGTGCAGTGAGGGCTTGGGTGCTAAGGTCCAAGTCCGAGAGGGAAAGAACCCAGACCATCAGCTAAGGTCCCCAAATATATGTTAAGTTGAAAGAACGAGGTTTGTCTGCCCAGACAGCTAGGATGTTGGCTTGGAAGCAGCCATTCATTTAAAGAGTGCGTAACAGCTCACTAGTCGAGCGGACGAGCATGGATAATAATCGGGCATAAACATATTACCGAAGCTATGGATTTAGAGTTTACTCTAAGTGGTAGGGGAGCATTCTAACAGGGTTGAAGGTGTATCGTAAGGTATGCTGGACTGGTTAGAAAAGAAAATGTAGGCATAAGTAACGATAATGCGGGCGAGAAACCCGCACACCGAAAGACTAAGGTTTCCACAGCTATGCTAATCAGCTGTGGGTTAGTCGGGACCTAAGGCGAACCCGAAAGGGACAGTCGATGGACAACGGGTTAATATTCCCGTACTACTGATTACTGTGATGGGGTGACGGAGTGATGAAAGCGCCGCGAACTGACGGAATAGTTCGTTGAAGTACCTACCTATAAGCTGCGCAGGCAAATCCACGCGGCTTGGGGAAATACGATAGTACTCGGAGTCTTCGGACAAAGAGATAGTGCGCCTAAGGGCTTCCAAGAAAAACCTCTAAACTTCAGGTAATTAGTACCCGTACCGCAAACCGACACAGGTAGTCGAGGAGAGAATCCTAAGGTGCTCGAGAGATTCATGGCTAAGGAATTAGGCAAAATAGACCCGTAACTTCGGGAGAAGGGTCGCCTCTGAGTAATCAGAGGCCGCAGTGAAGAGGTCCAGGCGACTGTTTATCAAAAACACAGGGCTCTGCAAAATCGTAAGATGAAGTATAGGGCCTGACACCTGCCCGGTGCTGGAAGGTTAAGAGGAGATGTTATCTTCGGAGAAGCATTGAATTGAAGCCCCAGTAAACGGCGGCCGTAACTATAACGGTCCTAAGGTAGCGAAATTCCTTGTCGGGTAAGTTCCGACCTGCACGAATGGTGTAACGATCTGGACACTGTCTCAGCCATGAGCTCGGTGAAATTGTAGTAACGGTGAAGATGCCGTTTACCCGCAGTGGGACGAAAAGACCCTGTGCACCTTTACTATAGCTTAGTATTGACCTTGGATAAATGATGTGTAGGATAGGTTGGAGACTGTGAAGTGGCGTCGCCAGGCGTTGTGGAGTCATTGTTGAAATACAACCCTTTGTTTATCTGAGGCCTAACCCCGAAATTCGGGGGACATTGCTTGGTGGGTAGTTTGACTGGGGTGGTCGCCTCCAAAAGAGTAACGGAGGCTTCTAAAGGTTCCCTCAGTACGCTTGGTAACCGTGCGTAGAGTGCAATGGCATAAGGGAGCTTGACTGAGAGACATACAGGTCGATCAGGTACGAAAGTAGAGCATAGTGATCCGGTGGTTCCGCATGGAAGGGCCATCGCTCAAAGGATAAAAGGTACGCCGGGGATAACAGGCTGATCTCCCCCAAGAGCTCATATCGACGGGGGGGTTTGGCACCTCGATGTCGGCTCGTCACATCCTGGGGCTGGAGAAGGTCCCAAGGGTTGGGCTGTTCGCCCATTAAAGTGGCACGCGAGCTGGGTTCAGAACGTCGTGAGACAGTTCGGTCTCTATCTACTGTGGGCGCAAGAAATTTGAGTGGATCTGATTCTAGTACGAGAGGACCGAATTGGACTAACCTCTAGTGTATCTGTTGTCCCGCCAGGGGCACCGCAGAGTAGCTACGTTGGGAAGGGATAAGCGCTGAAAGCATATAAGCGCGAAACCCACCACAAGATGAGATTTCTTTTAAGGGTCGTGGGAGATGACCACGTTGATAGGCTATAGATGTAAAGGCAGTAATGTCATAGTCGAGTAGTACTAATAACCCGTAAGCTTATGTACACCTTTTCCCCCGATGCAAGTCGGGGGGAGAAACTTTCTAATACTTTTTATATTCTTTATCTCAGTATGTTAAGATATTAGTTTTAATTATTAATGGTTAATGATTACCCGAGGCGAAAGCCGAACGGAGCGAAGCTAATTATTAATTAAAAAAGTTGTCCAAAGCAACTAACGACTTAAGGTGGTTATTGCGGCGGGGCTCACCTCTTCCCATCCCGAACAGAGTAGTTAAGCCCGCCTGCGCAGATGGTACTGCAGTTATGTGGGAGAGTATGTCGCTGCCTTTTTTTACAAAACCCTGTTTCGAAAGAAACGGGGTTTTTTGTTTTATAAAAGTTTTAGGTTTTTAGTGGATTTTATAAAAATAGCAATTTTAAAAACTATTCAAAATTACCCTAGATAGATACTAAATTGTCTTAATATGTAATATATCGTTTTCGTAATGTTAAAATAGCATTTGTATCGGAAAATGCAGTTGTGTTTTAAACAGAATTATGATACTACTTTAGCAATAGAAATTATTACTAATTTAAAACGACAGTATTATGAAAACGATTTTAAAACTTAGTCTGGTGGTATTGGTAGCGATGACTACGATGAGTAGCTATGCAATCGACGGTGATTTTTTACTTAACGTAAAAAAAGGAACCGGTAAAGAAATTAGTTTTTCGGTGAATGAGATTCAGAAAGCCAATGTAACAATCTACGATAAATCTCATAATGTAATCTACTCTGAAATAGCCACCGGCAAAGGAGGGATTATGAAAACGTATAGCCTTGAAGAGTTTCCTGACGGGGTTTATTTCCTGGAAGTGGAAACCAATCTGAAGAAAGTGACGCACGAGATTGTGATCAACAATGAGGTTTCTACACTATCGAGAAAATCAGTGGCCGAGGTGTACAAAGGGGATCTGAAAATGAAAAACCAAAATGTGGCCACGGTGAATTAATTGGGTTATTTTAAAAAAAGTGCTTACTTCGAAATCACAAAAAACAGCTCCTCTTTGGGGCTTTTTTTTTGTTTATAGGACAATACTAAATTTAATCATTAAATACTAAATACGGTTATGGAAACGTGATTGCATGAGGGATGGAAATGGCATCTCCCGATTTAGAAAAACAAGGCTTTTTGCCGTAGTTTTTGTTAATCGGGAATATAATGGACAGCCCGACCCTTGCGGTCATGCCGTAATAATAAGGATAAAAATTGGGAAGTTTTTAAAGAAGAATATAACTCTTTATTTTTTATTGGTTTTATAATACAAACAAATTGTATTAATTGGACATATTTCACATTTTGGCTGTGGTCTGCAAATTTCTCTACCTAAAAATGAAATAGCCATACCAATTTCTCTCCAAATGTTTTTTGGCAAAATTTGCATAAGTTGTTTTTCGACTTTATTACCGTCCTGTGTCTCCGAGATTAATCCAATTCTTGGAGTGACACGAATAACGTGTAAATCGGCAATGATACCTTCTGCAGGAACTCCTGCTTCTCGCATGATAACGTTAGCGGATTTTCGTCCAATTCCTTTCAAAGCGGTTAAATGCTCCATGGTGAGTGGAATATTTTCGTCTTTTTGGACTGTTTGTACAATCTCGATTAACCAGTTGGCTTTGGTGCCAAAATTTCTAACTTTGGAAATATGCGGGATTAATGCATCAACATTCGAAACAGACAGACTTTCCATATTAGGAAAAATTTCAAACAAGGAAGGGGCTATTTTGTTAATGTTGGCATCCGAATCTTGAGCCGAAAGGACGACCATAACGACCAGTTGATATAGATTTTGGTAATCTAGTGGATGTTTTCGGTCTTTGTATCTTTCTAGAATTGGGGTTAATTTAGTCTCCCAATCATTTGTTTCTCTAAATAAATCCATTTTGATTTTTGATTTAGGATTAACGATTTTTGATTGTAGATTTCGTTCTGCTGCTTTAAATCTCAAATCAGCACTCGTTAATCAGCAATCTTAGATCTCAATATCTTTTATAAATTCATCGTACTCGAAGTAAAATAGTTCCAGAGCATTCATTTTTTCATGGAAAAAATCAAATATCTCATCCCAATACTTGCGGTTGCTTACACTAACATTTAGTTTCTCGACCCAAACACGGCTAATGGTTTTTCCGTTTTCTAGAGTGTGGTTTTTTTCAAAAACCAAATCTTTGACAAATTCTTCCTCGAGTATGTTTTTTAATGCTTGGAGTTTTTCAAAATATTGAATACGCAATTCTGCATTTCTCATTTCGATATCGATATGTACTTGGGCTTTGGTGTTTTCGACATAAAATTTAAAAGAGAAATCTTTGATTTTAGTATCATACAAGACCCATTTTCTTGGATATTTTTGTGCAAATTCGACCCAAAATTCGTGTTTTAGTTTTTGATTTTCTTCTTTGCTGTACATATTGTTGGGTTTTGGATGTTTAAAAATTTGTTTGGCACTTATTTCTAAAGTATATTTAGATATTATTTTATTTGCAAAAATAACCTTTGATTATGGATTTTCAAGATTTTTTACAAATTGTTCCTCATTTGGATGCTGTAAATCTTCCTGGTGAGGCTGCCCATAATGTTATGGTACCGCAACAGCGTCTTGAAATTACAAAAAAAATAAATTTTAATGAAATAAAGCCAAGAAATGCTGCAGTTATGATGTTATTTTATCCTAAAGACAGTATAACTCATTTGGTTTTGATTGTTCGAAATTCATACAAAGGAGTTCATTCTTCCCAAATAGCTTTTCCGGGAGGGAAGTATGAACAGGAAGATGCCAATTTTATGCAAACAGCATTAAGAGAAACCTACGAGGAAATCGGAATTCATCAGGATAAAATTGAAGTGCTAAAAGCGTTTACCCATTTATACATACCTCCGAGTAATTTTATGGTTTACCCTTTTTTGGGAATTTGCAGGGATGAAATAGCTTTTTATCCTGATCCTAGCGAAGTAGCAGACATAATTGAATTGCCATTGACTACTTTTTTAAGTGATTCCATTGTAGTCAATACAGAAATGACAACATCTTATGCAAAATCCATTGAGGTGCCTGCGTTTAAAATTGAGGATCACATTGTTTGGGGAGCGACAGCCATGATGTTAAGCGAATTAAAAATTGTTTTGAATTCTGTTTTGAATAAAATCAATTTTTGAATGGTTAGTTTTGTTAAAAGCATCGCCTTTTAATATTAAAAAAGGAAAAATAATCGTAATTTTGCAATCCCAAATCTAAAAACAAACAATCAATCTTATGGGATTATTTAAACGAAATCCTTTTGGACACATACTATTTATAAAAAAATGGTTAATTAGAATCTTCGGATTTATTAGCCACAGACGTTATCGTGGTTTTAATGAACTGCAAATTGAAGGTTCTGAAATTATTAAAAAACTTCCTGATACAAACGTTCTTTTTATTTCTAATCACCAAACTTATTTTGCAGATGTAACAGCGATGTTTCATGTGTTTAATGCCAGTTTAAGCGGGCGTGAAGATTCCATAAAAAATGTTTGGTATATGTGGAACCCAAAATTGAATATTTATTATGTAGCAGCTAAAGAGACAATGCATGCAGGTTTATTGCCTAGGATTATGGCTTATGCAGGTGCAATTACCGTTGAGCGTACTTGGCGAGCTAAAGGGCAAGATGTAACCGAAAAAAAGGATGTAAATCCAAATGACACGGAGAATATTAAGATTGCATTGGCTGATGTTGGGTAATTACTTTTCCGCAAGGAACAACCAAGTCTTTTAAGCCAGTTCGAAAAGGAACTGCACACATCATAAAACAACACAGACCTATAGTTGTGCCAATTGTAATTGATGGTTTTCGACGCTCGTTTTGCAAGAAAGGATTGTATATGAAAAAGAAGGGTATTCTTCAGTCACTTGTCATCAAAGAGCCTTTGGCTATTGATTATGATAATGATTCCATTGATGAAATTGTTGAAATGGTTGAATACGCAATCGAGCAACATCCATCTTTCCTGAAAGTCATTCCACTAGAAGAATTGCAGGAGCAAGAAGAGCTGAATAAAAAGAGACAATGGGAATATTAAAAAAAAAAGAGACATTTGTCTCTTTTTTTTATAAATCAATTTTTTTCAATTCTTCGAAGTTATTCTGCAAACGCTTTAATAAAATACCATAGATTAATTTGTAAATCAACCAGAATGCAAAGGTAAAAATCGCTGTAGCCAAAATTAATACAATCAAGGATATCAAGGCAATGTGTAAAGGCATTTCGGGATGAATCACGCCATTTTTTGAAGCTCCTTCCAAATAGCCTTCGTAAAATAAATAGCCTCCAAAAACAATAAAAAACACAGCAAAAAACGATAAGTTAAACGCGATGTATTGCTTCACTACTTTTCTCGTTTTTAATATCGTTGAAATAAGTTTTTTGGTATTGTCATCAACCGCAATTTTACGATACATAGTATAAAACTTGAAAATAAAATACAGAATAACAGCATACAGTAGGACAGTTGCGGCTATATAGTAGCCATAAACACCCAAATGTTTAATTAATTCCACGTTTTTCTCATCGTATTTGGTAAACGATAAGGCCAATCCCAATACCAACCCTAATCCAAGTTCTATGATACTCACTATAAAAATCCACTTCACTACCGAAGATGATTTTTTATGAATCATTTTGTAAATTTCATTTTCCGATACCTGCTCAAAAGAAGCTGCGTTCTTTTTCCAGTCTTTTTTCAATAAATCCAACTCTTTCATACGCCTAATGGATTTAATATTTTTTTTAATTTCCCTTTTATTCGATTCATTTTTACCCTTGCATTCACTTCACTAATCCCTAAAGTTTCCGATATTTCGGTATAATCCTTGTCTTCCAAATACATAAATACTAACGCTTTTTCAATATCATTGAGCTGATAAACTGCTTGGTACATCAATTTCAACTGCTCCTCTTCCTCATAATTATATTCTATGTCATGCGTAAAATGTTGTCTCCCTTCGTACTCAACGGTTGCAATGCTGCGCTTACTCTTTCGATACAAAGTAATTGCCGTATTCAAGGCGACTCGATAAGCCCAAGTCGAAAATTTACTTTCCCCTCTAAATTTTGGAAAAGCTTTCCACAACTGAATCGTGATTTCCTGGAACAAATCCTTATGAGCATCCTCACCAGCAGTATACAATCGACAAATCTTGTGGATTATATTCTGGTTTTCTTGCAATTGCTTGACAAAAGAAGGTTCTAGATTTTCACTCATATCCCATTAGTACGACACCCGCACATTTTGTTACAAAACGTCACTTTTTTATTTTAAATAAGCATAATAATTAGGAGCACAAATCAATCATTCATAATAACATTCCTCCCGCTGTCATTCCAATCTTTTTGAGAACTTTGTCAAAGTTCAAAACTTTGACAAAGTTCTCAAAAAGGATTTTCCCTTCCATCGGGGCTAATCCAGAAATTTTGTTTTTCATAAGACCTTTTCAAAGGAAAAAAAATGTCTTTAACATCCAAAATTGACAATACAAAACCAACAACTATCAACTCACAATGCCCTAGTTTTATAATAATTCACCATTAAATTCACAAATTTGCTATAACTGTCCATACCGTCTTTTTGTTGGTTAATTTTTAGGAAACGATCGTAAAAAATATGAAAACCCGTTTCAATTGGTGTTTGGTATTGCTCCCAAAAATCCTGACTTTCTTGATAATTTTTCAAAATACCAGGATGAACGGTTTTGAGTAATTGTTTTAATGTTTCTTCATTTCGAACTTGCCAATTAGCCAGACAATAGCGCAAAGCCATACAATATCCTGAATATTGAAAATACAGATTATCATTTTTTATAGAAGACAGAAAACCAATAAAATTGCATTCACTCTCGCTGGCATATCCCATCTGATGCGCCATTTCATGATTGGTAGTCATCGGGAAACTGTACATTGGACCTAAATAATTGACCTGCGCTTCATTGGTAAATGGATTTAGGTAGCCTCCAAAACCCATATAGGTGAGGGGCAAACTAAAAAGGGATTTCTTAATACTCAAATGCGAATAGGTGAAAAAATCATATTCTCTAGATAGGTTCTTATACCCATTTTGATTCATTTCAAAAACCTGATTTTGAGTATACGGGAATACTACTTTCAGACTGTCGTTTTTTGTGATTTGACTTTGGATTGCATTCGTTTTTGCAATTAATTTTTTGGTAAAAGTCAATAAATCGGCATCGGTATAATCCCTTTCAATGTTCATTTTTTCGAACAACGGTTCACGATAATAATTCAAGGCCCAAAGGAAATGAAAGAAAAAATAAAACACAGAAAGAACGCTCAAAATAGTTAAGAGATTATTTTTCCATTCTTCTTTCCAAGACTTTCTGTTTTTCCAAAACCATTTTAAAACGAGTAAAATCAGAATAAAATAAATACAATCACCTATTGAAAAAGGAATTTTTCCCAAAACAATTCTCGAAAATTTTGATAGATAAACATACAATCCGTTGCTGTAAAAACGTTCTACACATTCTGGGGAAAACCGAATGATTTTTAGAATTATGATTTGAACCAACAAGAATAAGGGGAGAATGTAACTTCGTTTCATTTTTTATAAATTGTATTGTAAAGAAACAAATTTTGGTGGATTATTTATTTTAAAATAAATTAAAACTTTTATAAAACTAGCTTTGGAGTTTGTAACTTTGAGGTTTTATTATTTTAAACGTTTTTAATTAAAAAATATACAACAGAATGAGTCAAGAGATAAGAAATCTAGAACCAAAAGCACTTTGGAACAAATTTGCCGATTTGAATGCGGTACCTCGTCCTTCCAAAAAAGAAGAACGTGTAATTGAGTTTATGAAAGACTTCGGTACCAGTTTGGGACTAGAAACTTTTGAAGATGAAATCCGAAACGTGATTATTCGCAAACCTGCAACTCCAGGAATGGAAAACAGAAAAGCCCTTGTATTACAGGGACATTTGGATATGGTACACCAAAAAAACTCCGATACGGTTTTTGATTTTGATACTCAAGGAATCGATATGTATGTAGATGGGGATTGGGTTCGTGCTAGAGGAACTACACTTGGCGCCGATAATGGTCTTGGTGTTGCAACTATTATGGCAATTTTAGAAAGTAAAGATATTCCGCATCCTGCTATTGAAGCTTTGTTTACAATTGACGAAGAAACTGGAATGACTGGTGCTTTGAATCTAAAAGGTGGAATTCTTAGAGGAGATATTTTATTGAATTTGGATACCGAAGAGGATGATGAAATTGGTATTGGGTGTGCCGGGGGAATCGATGTTACCGCCACTGCAGAGTATGATGAAGAGGAAACGCCAGAAGGTTCGGTTGCTTATTCTATAAAAGTAAAAGGATTAAACGGAGGACATTCAGGAATGGATATTCACAAAGGTTTGGGGAATGCCAACAAAATTATGAACCGTTTATTATTTGATGGTTTTGATAATTTTGGATTGCAAATTTCTGAAATCAATGGCGGGAGTCTTCGTAATGCGATTCCGCGTGAAAGCACAGCAAAAGTAATTATCGCAGCTGTTTACGACGAGGCTTTTGTATTTGATATGCAACAAATTGTAAACGAAATCAAAGCGGAATTTCAAACAACGGAACCAAATTTGGAAGTTGTTTTCGAAAAATTAGACACTGTACCAGCAACTGTAATGCCAACGATAGCGCAGTTTTATTTCGTTAGAGCGATGTATACCGCTCACAATGGCGTTTATAGAATGAGTGCAGATTTTGACAATCTAGTTGAAACTTCTAATAATATTGCAAAAGTAACGCTGGGAGAGGGAAAACTTTCTGTTCAATGTTTGACACGTTCTTCTGTGGAATCGTCCAAATTTGATATGGCCAATGCTTTGCGTTCAGCATTTGAATTAATGGGTTGTGAAGTTGAATTCTCTGGTTCATATCCAGGTTGGTCACCAAATCCTAAGTCTGAAATATTAGATGTTTTGGTTTCCATTTATGAAAAACAAAACGGTGAAAAACCAAATGTAGCGGCTTGTCACGCCGGATTAGAATGTGGAATTTTAGGAACAAACTATCCTGATATGGATATGATTTCTTTTGGACCAACTATTCATGGTGCACATTCACCCGATGAAAGAGCAAGTATTTCTTCTGCCCAAAAATATTGGAAATTTGTATTGGAAATTTTAAAAAATATTCCAGTTAAATAATTAAGCAAATTAATAAATACAAAACCCTCGTTTAGCAATAAGCGAGGGTTTTTCAATATCAATAATTAATCCCTTTTTGGGCTATTTTTCTTTTCTCTCTTTTCTTCCTTTTTTTCTTTAGCGGTTTTAAGAGGCTCTTTTTTGACGGTTTTCTTAGCGTCTTGACTTTTTGACATAATAGTATATTTTTAGTTGTTTTTTAATAATTGAATATAGTTTAGTAAAGGTACCCATTTTTTTGATTCGATATTAGATCATTACCGTTGTCTGTAAACTTCTACGCTATCTTTTTCCAATCTTTGCTTGAGCCAACGCGTTAATTTTTTTTTAGAATCCAATTTTAATTCAGTTTTGCTTTTGTATAAAAGTACTGGAATAGTTTTGTTTTTGCTAGCATATTGTGTGATAGCAATTGGTTTAATTTCAGGGAATAAAATAATAACTTCATTACTGACTTTTGTATTGTTGGCTTGATAATTTGATATCTTTTTTTGTAAATCATTAATCAATTCGTCTTTATCGGCTCCAGATTTTTTATGACTATTAATGGTATTTAGGATATCATTTTTTAAATCAAAAGTGTCCTGTTTGATTAAGAGTTGTGTATTCATTAAATCATATTCTTTTAATTTCTGATTGAAAGATTTAATTTCGACAGGGCTGAATTTTTTGGATAAAAAAGCCAATTGTATAATTTTTGGATTAGTATTATAGTCTGTTTTTTTATAAATAAGAGTGTATTCTTTTTGTGGAAATTCCTTTTCGATAAATTCTTCAGTTCGCTGTATGTATTTTTTTTCGTCAAATAATCGATAAGCAAAATATACACTTGGAATAATCATGATTAGAAGAAGTGCTGTAATTCCTTGTTTCACCTGCTTTTGATGTTTCAAATCAATTTGTTTGGCAATAGGGTATTTTAAAAATTTGACAATGATAAAAGTGGCAATGCATATAAAAACACAATTTATAGTGTACAAATACAGCGCTCCTCCAAAAAATAAATAATTTCCGGTCGCTAATCCATAACCCGCAGTACACAATGGAGGCATTAAAGCAGTAGCAATAGCCACTCCCGGAATAGGATTTCCTTTTTCAACTCTGGTAACTGCAATAACACCAACCAATCCCCCAAAAAATGCAATTAAAACATCATATATATTTGGTGAAGTACGAGCCAAAAGTTCTGATTGAACTTCTTTGAATGGGCTAATATAAAAGTAAAGCGTCGAAACGATTAAACTTACAATTGTTGCTATCGCAAGATTTTTGATTGATTTTTTGACCAATTCAAAATCATACATTCCCAATCCAAAACCGGCTCCTACGATAGGTCCCATTAATGGCGAAATCAACATTGCACCAATAATTACAGCAGTTGAATTGACATTGAGTCCCACAGAAGCAATAACAATAGCACAAGCTAAAATCCATAAATTGGAACCACGAAAAGATATGTTACCTATTATATTTTCAAGCACCTTTTTCTTGTCATCTTCTCCCTTATGAAGGTCAACGAAATTGATGAGTTTGTTAATTAATCTATTCATACTTATTTCTATTAGGCAAAAGAACTATAAAGATGAGGATTTTATATCAAAAAAAATCACTCTTTTGGTTTTAAAAAAGCACCGTCGATAATTAATAATGTGACTTTTTTTGTTGTTATAGAACGATGCGAACTCAAATCGTCTGAAACAATGTAGGTCATACCTTGGGTGAGTTTATAAATTTCTCCATTTTCTAATTCGCTACTGAATTCGCCTTCCAGACAATGAACAATATGGCCTTTTTGACACCAATGATCCGCCAAATAGTTTTCAGAATAAACTACTTTACGGATTCGAAGACCATCAAATAGAACTGTTTGCCAATAGGCTGTTCCAGTCGTTCCTTTGTGCTCCGTAGTTTGTATTTGATCCCAATCTATGGTTTGAAATGGTATATTCATTTGAATTCTCTTTTTGGATTCAGTTTATTGTAATTTGTTTTCACTCGGGACGAGAATTTATTATTGCAAATCGTTCCTTAAGTTTTAAAAATGGTCTCTCAAAATAGCGATACGATAAACCTGCCATACCAACTGTAAAAACAAAAACGAGAATAGTACCGATTACTGATATAGTCATTGAAGAAAAATTCAAATCCAAAAGTGATTTTTCCCAATAAGTCTTAAAATTATTGAAAGCGAGATGAAAAACGAGCGAATGAAATATATATAACCCAAATGAAATACGGCCTAAATAGACTAAACTCTTTGGAATAAATTTTTGAGGTGTACCCAGTGTCGTTAAGAAAAATAGAGTTGAACCTCCCAAAACCAGTAACCAACCAAGAATTGCCCCAGAAACAGTCGGATGCCCATCATAGCTTTTTACACCAAATCCATAAACGGCAAAGAACCAGCAAAACAAAGCAATTATGAAAAGAATGAATCGAATTAATATTGTCCATTTAGGAATTCGTCCTTTAAGGAAAATTGCCAACAAAGCTCCTCCAGCAAAAAATTGAAATTGGAAAAAACTATTTAACCATTGTCCGCTTTCGCCGCTATACTGCAATTTTGCATAATAAACACATAAGGCGTACGATACTATTAGTAAAGCAATACTAACTTTGGTTAGCAGTTTTCGTCCTCCCATTTTCGTTAATAACGGAATAGCTATATAAAACTGTTCTTCTACAGCAATGCTCCAAAGCGGATCTATTGGGCCGCCAATCCATCCAAAATGAAATATATACCAGTTTCCATAAAAAAACAGAAACGCCAACCAGGCGGATACTTTATTGGTAGCCACGCCAGGTATGAATTGCCCAAGAATAATTAATCCAATAAAAACCGCAAAATAGAGTGGCCAAATGCGCAGTATTCTGCGAGTATAGAATGATTTTATATGTATTGTGTCCGTTTTTTTTAATTCCCGAAGCAAAAGTTCCACAATTAAAAAAGAACTCAAAAGAAAAAAAATTGGAACGCCAAATGCCCCAGCAGTACAAAAAGTGTAAAATATTGGTTGTGTTTTTTGATCGACAGGAACATAGTCCATAAAATGAAAAAAGAAAACACACATAAAGGCGAAAAATCTTAAGGCATCGAGTTCTGGTCGATAGAAGCGGATAGTATCGGATGTTTTAGGCATTTTATATCAAATAATTTTTCAGATGGTTTTGGGTATTAAAAACTTGTAGGTAACTCAAGATAGATCCAATAAGCACTCCAAATCATTTTTTTTAAGGGATTAGTCTTGTATGTAACTTTTTGTTATAGTTCAAATTTAAACTTATTTTATATTTTTTTAATGATTTATAATTTTGAATCGATATGCAGGAATAAAAAAAATCCCCAACTACTTTCGTAATTGGGGATTCAAATCAAATTTATGTTTTATTAAGAAACCAAAACCCAAGCTCCGCTAGCTATTAAGCTTTCGGCTTTTTTGTATTTCATTTCCTGTGTTTGACCATTGGCTACATTTTGTATTGTAACCGTATCGTTACGATTTATTTTTGGTTGGTCGCGAACGATAGTTTCAGTTACTTGTCTTTGTTGCGTTTGTCCAGCTTCTTGATTAGCACTTTCACTATTTGGAATTTCGTCTTTGCTTAATTTGTAATCTTCAACCTTACGCTCGATTCTTGCTTCTTCAATAACAGGAGCATTTTGCGCAGGCAAATCACCTTTGAATAAAAACGAAATTACATCTTTATTCACATTATCAAGCATACCGCGGAACAAGTTAAACGCTTCTAATTTGTAAATAAGCAATGGGTCTTTTTGTTCGTGAACTGCCAATTGAACTGATTGTTTCAATTCGTCCATTTTACGTAAATGTTTTTTCCAAGCTTCATCAACAATAGATAAAGTGATGTTCTTTTCGAAATCGGCTATCAGTTGAGCTCCTCCAGTTTCGTATGCTTTCTTTAAGTCAGTTACAACGTTGAATACTTTTATTCCATCTGTAAAAGGAACTACAATGCGCTCAAAATGGTTGTTTTTGTCCTCGTAAACATTCTTGATGATAGGGAAAGCTTCTCTAGCGCTTCTTTCTGTTTTTTGAGTATAAAATTCAAGTGTCGCTTTATAAAGTTTACCTGTGATTTCAATTTCAGTTAATTTGGAAAAATCCTCTTGTGTTACTGGTGATGTAAATGAAAAATAACGAATAATTTCAAATTCAAAATCTTTGAAACTATTTTTAGCTTTGTTTTCATCAACAATTAGTTCGCAAGTATCATAAAGCATATTGGCGATATCCAATTTTAGGCGCTCACCGAACAAGGCGTGACGACGACGTTTGTAAACTACTTCACGTTGAGCATTCATTACGTCATCGTATTCCAATAAACGTTTACGAACACCAAAGTTGTTTTCTTCTACTTTTTTCTGAGCACGTTCGATAGATTTTGTCATCATCGAATGTTGGATTACTTCTCCTTCTTGCAATCCCATTCTGTCCATTACTTTGGCAACTCTTTCAGAACCAAACAAACGCATTAGGTTATCTTCAAGAGAAACATAAAATTGAGAACTTCCCACATCTCCTTGACGACCAGCACGACCACGTAACTGACGGTCAACACGACGAGAATCGTGACGTTCTGTACCTACAATTGCCAAACCTCCAGCGGCTTTCACTTCAGGAGATAATTTAATGTCGGTACCACGACCAGCCATGTTGGTAGCAATAGTCACTACTCCTGGTTTTCCTGCTTCTTCAACAATTTGTGCTTCTTGTTTGTGCATTTTTGCATTCAATACGTTGTGAGCTACACCACGCATTTTCAACATTCTGCTCAATAATTCTGAAATCTCAACCGAAGTGGTACCAATAAGAACTGGTCTTCCAGCTTTTGATAATTCTGTTACATCTTCAATAACTGCATTGAATTTTTCACGAGTTGTTTTGTATATAAAATCTTCTTTGTCTATACGAGCCATTGGCCTGTTGGTTGGAATTTCCACTACATCCAGTTTATAGATTTCCCATAACTCACCAGCTTCGGTAACAGCTGTACCAGTCATACCACCCAATTTGTTGTACATTCTGAAATAATTCTGTAATGTAATGGTAGCAAATGTTTGTGTAGCAGCTTCGATTTTTACGTTTTCTTTGGCTTCAATCGCTTGGTGTAAACCGTCAGAATAACGACGACCATCCATGATACGACCTGTTTGCTCATCGACAATCATAATTTTGTTGTCCATGATTACATATTCCACATCTTTTTCAAAAAGACTATATGCTTTCAAAAGTTGTGTCAAAGTGTGAATACGCTCACTTTTTACACCAAAATCTTGGAACAATCTTTCTTTTTCTTCTGCTTCGGCATCTTTATCTAACTTTTTCTTTTCGATAATAGAAATTTCAGTTCCAATGTCTGGAAGTACAAAAAAGTTCTCTTCAGTATCTCCCGAAAGGAATTTGATACCATTATCCGTTAAACTTACTTGGTTGTTTTTTTCTTCAATTACAAAATACAAAGCTTCATCCACTTTTGGCATTTCGCGATTGTTGTCTTGCATATAAGAGTTTTCGGTTTTTTGAAGCAATTGTTTAATTCCTTCTTCACTCAAAAACTTGATCAACGCTTTGTTTTTAGGTAAACTTCTGTAAGCCCTCAATAATAAGAAACCACCGTCTTTGGTATTTCCTTCTTTGATTAATTTTTTAGCTTCAGCAAGAAAACCATTAGCCAATTGACGTTGTAACGCTACCAAGTTTTCAATTTTTGGTTTCAACTCATTGAATTCATGACGGTCTCCCTGAGGAACTGGTCCTGAAATGATAAGAGGAGTACGGGCATCATCAATTAAAACAGAATCGACCTCATCGACAATAGCGTAATTGTGTTTTCTTTGAACCAAATCTTCTGGCGAATGTGCCATATTATCTCTTAGGTAGTCAAAACCAAATTCGTTGTTAGTACCATAAGTAATGTCGGCTTCATATGCTTTTTTTCTTGCTTCAGTGCTTGGTTGGTGATTATCTATACAATCAACGGTCATTCCGTGGAATTCGAATAAAGGTGCTTTCCAAGTACTATCACGTTTGGCCAAGTAATCATTCACAGTTACCAAATGCACACCGTTTCCTGTTAAGGCATTCAAGTATAATGGCAAAGTCGCCACTAATGTTTTACCTTCCCCTGTTTGCATTTCGGCAACTTTACCTTCGTGCAAAACCATTCCGCCAATTAATTGAACGTCATAGTGAATCATGTCCCAAGTAATTTCTTTACCGGCTGCATTCCAAGTGTTAGCCCAAATAGCGTTATCACCATCAAGTGTAATATAACTTTTTGTAGCAGAAAGTTCTCTGTCTTTTGGGGTAGCGGTAACTACTATTTGTGAGTTATCTTTGAAACGTCTTGCTGTTTCTTTCACAACCGCAAAAGCTTCAGGAAGAATTTCCATTAGTGTTTTCTCAGATATATCGTAAGCCTCTTTTTCAAGAGCATCAATAGCAAGATATATATCTTCGCGTTTGTCAATGTCTTCAATACCTTCTACTTCCACTTTAAGAGCGGCAATTTTGGCATCTTTTTCGGCACGAGCTTCTTTTATTTTTTCTTTAAAAAAAGCTGTTCTAGCTCTTAATTCGTCATGTGACAAGGATTGCAAAGCACTTTCAAAAGTCTTTATTTTATTTAAATACGGTTGTAAAGCTTTGACATCTTTCTCAGATTTATCTCCAACAAAGATTTTAATAATACTGTTTATGAAACTCATGATTTATTTTTATTTCTATTTAATGTAACTTGTATATCTGTGTAAAATTAAACAAAAAAAAAGCCTCTTTTGAGACTTTTTCTTGGTTTACTTTTTTTAATATTCATCCTCGTTCCAAAGATAATCTTCGTCCGTAGGATAATCTGGCCAAATTTCTTCCATTGATTCATATATCTCGCCTTCATCCTCAATAGATTGAAGGTTTTCTACTACTTCTAATGGAGCTCCTGCTCTAATAGCGTAGTCAATAAGTTCGTCTTTGTTAGCAGGCCACGGTGCATCGCTTAGATAGGATGCTAATTCTAATGTCCAATACATATTTGTCGATTTAGTTTGTGCAAAAATAAATTTTTTACTGAAAAAGACAAGTAAAAAATGATTTATTTTTTTTAAAGTTAAGAACGTATTTTCAGACAACAGATTTAAGGTTACAGATTCCAGAATTTAAAACTGAAAATCTATTCTAAAATACTGTATACTACAATCTGCAAACTGAATACTTATTTCCTCGGTATCCATTTCACTTCATCAGCCTTCAAATCTAAAGACAACTTTCGTGCCAATACAAAAAGGTAGTCAGAAAGTCGGTTTAAGTATTTAATGGCTATTTCGGCAACTGGTTCATTATGACTTAAATGCACGGCAAGTCGCTCTGCGCGACGACAAACACATCTAGTTATATGACAATATGACACAGTTTGGTGTCCGCCGGGTAAAACAAAATGAGTCATTGGTGGGAGTGCTTCTTCCATAGTGTCTATTTCATTTTCCAATAATTCGATGTCGGTTTCCGTTATTCCAAGTTTTTTTAATCGAAGTTCTCCATTTTTCATCACCTCTTTCTCAGGTGGAGTTGCCAGAATTGCACCTATGGTAAAAAGGCGGTCTTGTACTTCAATTAGGATTTCTTTGTAGTGACTGTTTATTTCCTGGTCACGAATAAGCCCAATATAGGAATTCAGTTCGTCTATAGTTCCATAACTTTCTATGCGGGCATGGTCTTTTGGTACGCGGGTTCCTCCAAAAAGAGCAGTAGTTCCACCATCTCCGGTTTTTGTATATACTTTCATTCTAATTTTAGATTTATGAATTTAGAATTTAGATTTCAGTTCGTCTGAAAAACAAAATTACTTTATTAATTCGATTATTGAAGAAACAAACCGTTCTAGTGCTCCTTCACTGATGTTGAAATACAAATCAGGTTCGATACATTCTATTTCCATTAAATGCAATTCAGTACCAATTACAATTCCATCAACTCGGGCGTATAATAATTTGTGATGAAAAGTATTTACGACTTTTTGTGCTTTGTCTATTAATTCTTGACTTGGTTGTATTAAAGTGTATCTCCCTCCAAATTGGGATTGCACTCTAAAATCACCATCAATTGGTTTTTTATTGACGGCATGAGAGAATGTTTTATTGAAAAAGATAAAAGAGGTTTCTCCCAATGTTTGGATTTCTGGTATGAATTCCTGTAAAAGCAATTCTTTTTCTTGAGCTATTTTTGTGTATTCGTCATTAGTTTTTTCAATATCTGATACATCAAAAACAGTTGTTTGATAGGAACCTGCAGAAAAAGCCGGCTTTAAAACTGCTTTTTCCCAATGTTTTGGAATTATTTCGCCAAGAATTAGGTGTTCGGTTTTGTCAATGAAAATAGTGGGAAGAATAGAAATTCCTTCCTTTTCCATTTCGCGTAAATAAAATTTATGCTTGTTTTGTTTAATGATCTCAATTGGATTGAGCGTTTTAATACCCAATTGTTCTATTTGGTTGAGCCACAAATTAAATTCGGTTTCTTTCTCAAAATAATCCCAAGTATTGCGAAAGATTAGATAATCAAAATCAGTCCAATTGATTTTTTTGTCATTCCAAATTACCGCTTTAGCAATGAGGTTGTGTTTGGCTAGTTCTGGAATTAATTGTTGATCTGAGATTGTTAAATCAGGAAGTTTTTCACAGGTAAGTAAACCAATTGTCATTTGCGTTTAGGTTCTAAGGTTTTGGGGAATTATTTAGAGGGTAATTCTAAAAGTGTTAAGCTGATTTATTTATATACTGTTTCTTCGCGATACTGTTCTTTCACACTATCGCTCTCAATGATTCCGTCTCTCAATCGAATAACACGATGAGCATAAGCAGCGATTTCTTCTTCGTGAGTTACTAGGATTACGGTGTTTCCATTGGCATGAATGTCTCCAAAAAGTTTCATTATTTCTAAAGAAGTTTTACTGTCTAGATTTCCCGTTGGTTCATCGGCGAGAATAATAGAAGGTTTGTTGACCAATGCTCTGGCGATTGCCACACGTTGACGTTGCCCTCCTGAAAGTTGATTGGGTTGGTGGTCCATTCTGTCGCCTAGATTTACTTGATTCAGTACTTCGGTCGCGCGTAAATTCCTTTCTGTTTTTGAATAGCCTGCATAAATCATGGGTAAAGCCACGTTATCAAGTGCAGTTGTTCTCGGTAAAAGGTTGAACGTTTGAAAAACAAAACCAATCTCTTTGTTTCGAATTTCGGCCAATTCGTCGTCTTTCATGTGACTCACATCTTTTCCGTTTAGAATGTAAGTTCCGGAGGTAGGTGTGTCCAAACAACCTAATAAATTCATTAGTGTAGATTTACCAGATCCCGAAGGCCCCATTAAGGCTACATATTCTCCTTTATTAATTTCTAAATCAATACCTTTTAATACATATACAATTTCGTCTCCAAGTACAAAGTCTCGTTTGATGTTGGTAATTTTTATAAGTGGATTTTTCATAAGAATATTGGATTGCTTGGCCAGTTCGCCCTTTGGGCTCGTGTGTAGATTGTTGATTTTCGGTTTTAAAAGTACAAAAGACTTTTTAATTTATGATAAGTAGTTATAGTTGGATTTTTGTTACAATCTTATTGGATGCAATATCATCGTGGCTGAGATTAATTCTAATGTTAAAGTGTTTATTTAAATCAAATTTGTTTGATAGCAGTTTTTTGCGTGAGTGATGGCAGTGGAGCTCTTTATTGAATTGCACCGCTTTTTAAGGTGCAATTCAATAAAAGCGGGAACGAACAGCACGACCCGTAGTTTTTACGGAGGGTCACGCCCAAATGTATCATTACTGTCTGATTTTCATTTGTTTCAGAATTTTTTTGATTGTTTATATAATTACCACATATAAATTATATATGATATGACTTGGGGTAAATTTGATGAAGAAATGTAAAACAAATAAAATATTATGGAAACTAGAAAATTATTATTGGGAATGGCAGTAATTGCTTTGGGATTTTCATCTTGTAAGGATGAAAAAAAAATACAAGCTGAGAAGTCAGTAGAAACTTATGTTGTCTATGTTGATTCATTAGGAAAAATGGACTCTGTAGCGACAAAAGAAAATTGGGAATCTATTCAAGCTACTTATGAATTACGAAATGCAGAAGCAGAAGCAGCTTTGCAGAATTTGAAAGAGGATATAAAAGCACAAGAGCGTATTAATGCTAGTAGAGCGAAATATGAAGAATTGAAAGCTAAAATGATAGCTGAAGAAGAAGCTGTAAATCAAGCTAAAATTGCTGATAGCCCAAAACAACGATTAAGAAATGCACTTTTTGGAGAAGGAAAAGTGGGGAATGATATGAATTTTAACTGGGTAAATGCCAAAAATATACTTGGTGTTTATCAAATGTTTGTGGATACAGCCCATAAAAACAAAGATAGTTACACTCGTGAGGATTGGGACGAAGTGAAGTTGATGTATGAAGCATTGGACAGCAGAAAAAACACTGTGGAAAATGAAGGTCTTACTTCAAGCGATAACCATAAAATTGCTGCATTGAAATTGAAATTTGCACCAATGTATACTTTGAATAGAATGGGGGCTAAATCTGATGAAATGGCAAAAGCAAAAGGGTAATTAAATATTGATTCAATGAAAATGGCAATCAGAAATGGTTGTCATTTTTTAAGAAAATATTAATTCAAGTTTTGTTAATTTAGTAGCTAAATAACTGTTAAAAAAATAAAATAGTGTATTTTGTCTATTTTATATGAATTTTAACGATTTTTTTCTTTGTGTTTTGATTCTTATACTTTAAGTTTGCTTTATTAAAAGTTTATAAGGACGATTAAGGTTATCTATTCTAACTTTGTATTTTGAAAAGTTTTTGTTCTATAATTTATTATAGATTTAGTTATTCAAAATGAAAATTGACAGTCATGGGGGTGACTGTCTTTTTTTTTGTTATAAATTGAATAGATTTTAATGAATTGACCGATTGCTAGTTCGAAATTTTGTAAATTTTAGTGATGTCCTTTAATATTTCTGTAAAGTTGATGTTCAGATCAATTAATTTACCACTGTGTATATCAAAAATCCAACCATATACTCTTAAACCTCTTTCTTTGAATGCTTTTTGAACTTCGGCAGTTTTTATGACATTGATACATTGTTCCTGGACATTCAACTCGACCAGTCTTTTGTATTTTTCCTCTTCGTTAGTTATTGCATCAAGTGTTTTTTGATGGATTCGGTAAACGTCCCTAATGTTTCTCAGCCAGGGATTTAAAATTCCCAAATCGGATTGTTGCATGGCAGCAAGTACACCGCCACAGCCATAGTGTCCACATACTACAATGTGATTAACTTTTAATTGCACTACCGCATAATTGATAACCGACATGGAATTTAGATCTGTATTGGGGACCATATTGGCAATATTGCGATGCACAAAAACCTCTCCAGGTTCTAATCCCATAAGCTCTTCGGCAGAAACTCGGCTATCTGAACAGCCAATATAGAGAAATTCAGGAGTTTGTCCTTTTGAGAGTTTTTCAAAATAATGTTCGTCCATTTCGAGTTGTTTGACAACCCATTTTTTATTGTTCTCAAAAATTTGTTTGATATCCATGGTGTGATTTTAAATTTTAAAAGTTAAGTTCTAATTATAAAATGCTGTTTGGGTTGTTCGTATCTGAAGAAAACCAGTCCCCATTGAAATGTGTCAATACTTACGGTTACTTTCGGATTATTTTTTATGATTTCCCAAGCTTCTTCCATTTCTGCTGACCAGTGAATATCATCGAATATCCATACTGTTTCGTTGGTTATCGTAGGTAATAGTAATTCGAAATATTCTATGGTAGCTTTTTTTGAATGGTTGCCGTCGAAGTATATCAGATCATAGATTACAGATTTTAGATTACAGATTTCTAAGTAGCTTTTAAATTCAGTAACGACACATTCTACATTATTGAAATTGAATTTTTGCAATTGCAATTGAGCTTGTTTTGCTGTTTCCGGACAACCTTCTAGCGTTGTGATTTTTGCTTCTGGATATCCTAAAGATAGGGCAGAAGTGGCTAATCCTAAAGATGTTCCTATTTCTAAAATCGAGGATGGCTTAAAATAATTCACAATCCGAAACAATAATTGAGCTCGTTTGGTTGAAATCCCTGCTGTTTTGGCAATCTGCGCAATCTGTCTCGTATTGGATTTAAAAACACGGGAACCCGCTCCAAAATCAGTAACTTCAATGGTGTTTTTGTTTTGCAGAAGTTCGCTTCGGTACTGTCGTAAAAGAACATATTCCGATTTGAATTTTTTGTTATAAAAACAGTTGGTCAATAAGCTAAATACAAATGGTGAATGAACGGCGTGTTCGTTTTTGGAATGCCAAAGAAATTTAATATAGGATTTGATTTGGAATAACATAAAAGCTCAATCAAGGTTTTATAAACGATTGGCGAAGATACTAAGATAATTGTCCAAAGTCCAAAATCATAAAGTCGAAAATTATTAAAGAGTCAAAAAAATAAAGATATTGGTGTGATTTCCAGCTTTTGACTTTATGACTTTGAAACTTTAAGACTTTAAAAAGACTATCTTTGCGCCCTTGGAATTTACCCACGAACAGAAACAGAATTTTTATGATGATGGAGGAAATAATAGAGGACAGGAAGACAATAACATTGGAAGAAATAAATCAATGCATCGCTATTTTGACGCAATTGAATACGGATACCGATCAGATTTTTGAAATACCAAAAGAGCAACGAACCGCTTTAATCAAAGCAGCTGGGCAATTTTCACGTCCTGATAGAGATGAGTTTGCTAAAAGAAAAAAGGACGGAAAAGCATTGGCCAAACGCAAGCAGGAAAAGAAAGATAGAACGGCTCGTAAGGAAACCGGAATTCGTTCTGCCCGTGAAGCAAGTATTTTTGTGGCTCCAAAATTTTTGGCATCAAATGATTTAGCTTCTAGAGAACAGTTGGAACTTGAAACGCCTAGAAAATGTTATGTGTGCAAAACGGAGTTTACCAAAATGCACCATTTTTATGACTCAATGTGTCCCGATTGTGGCGATTTTAATTATGCCAAACGTTTTCAAACGGCTGATGTGAAAGGACAAATTGCAGTGATTACGGGTTCTCGCCTAAAAATTGGCTACCATATTACTTTGATGCTTTTGCGCGGTGGAGCGACTGTTGTTGCCACGACTCGCTTTCCAGTGGATTCGGCTTTGCGTTTTTCCAAGGAAGATGATTTTATGGAGTGGGGTCATCGATTGAAAATTCACGGATTAGATTTAAGACATATTCCGAGCGTGGAGATTTTTTGCAATTTCATAGAACAAAAATACGGGCGATTGGATATTCTGATCAACAATGCCGCACAAACCGTGAGAAGACCTGCAGGATTCTATACTCATTTAATAGAAAATGAGGAGTGTCCAATTGCTTCTTTGCCACAGCTAGCACAAGATTTATTATTGGATCATGCCAATTGTTTAGAAGAATTAAAAGTATTGACTGCAGGAGCTTCTTCGAATCAAAATATGCCGGTAACTTGGCACGGACCCGAACCTGGAATTGGTTTAAGGGCTTCTGCCAAATTATCACAAATTCCATATTCTTTTGATAATGCATTGGTCACACAAGAAGTTTTTCCCGAAGGGGAACTGGATGCTGATTTGCAACAAGTCGATTTGCGCAAAGTAAATAGTTGGCGATTGAAATTAGGTCAAATAGAAACTACTGAAATGATTGAAGTACAACTAGTGAATTCAGTTGCACCTTTTGTGTTGTGTAACCGTCTATCGGAAGTAATGAAGAAAGACAATACGGGCAAAAAACATATCATTAATGTTTCGGCTATGGAAGGGAAGTTTTATCGTGATTTCAAGGAAGACCGCCATCCACATACCAATATGGCCAAAGCCGCCTTGAATATGCTCACACACACTGCCGCAGGAACTCTTGCAAAAGACGGAATTTTTATGAATGCGGTAGATACTGGTTGGGTAACCGATGAAGATCCAGCTGAACTGGCCAAACGAAAACAGGAAGAACAGGATTTTCAACCACCATTGGATATTGTGGATGGAGCGGCTCGGGTTATGGATCCTTTATTTGACGGAATCAATACAGGAAAACACTGGTGCGGAAAATTCTTGAAAGATTATCGACCGATTGCTTGGTAAAATTTGATATTTTATAAATAAAGAACCACAGCATAATTGGATTTTGCTGTGGTTTTTTATTGCTGTATTTTACTAGCTTAGAAAATATTTTACTTATAAAATGGTGTTATATTTCGAATAACTCGTTCAGTTGGTTTTGCAATTGCTCTAAGGGGTTAATTTTTTGACTTCTTTTTGAATAACTTGTTCCATATCCGCGAAGGTTTCTTGTTTTATTTTTCGAAATTTTTTAATAAAAGAGGAAATCTCATTTTCTAATTCTTCGTGCTCGCTTCTAAATTTATGAGAGTCATATTTAAATGGATCATCAATTAGTTCTGTTAAATGGGTCAAATGTTTGGATGTTTTCTCTAGTAGTCTTTCACAGTTTATGTTTGTTTCAGACAAACCGGATGATAGAATTCTCATTTCTCCCAGATTTTCTTTGTTGATCAGTGAAATAAAATATTTGTCAACAAGATGATACAAAAAGTTCAAATCCTCTTTATAGAACTTCAAATCTGACTGCCAATGTTCGGTGAGAATGTATAATTCTCTGTATTCGGCAGTCCAAGTGAAATTTCCTTTCGGTCTTAAACTAAAATTTTCCATAATAGTCACGTATAAGTAAGTGTGAATGATTAAAAAATAAATAAAGTTAATTAACTGATTGAATATCAGGTTTTGTTGTCGTAGTGCTACTTTTCCAAATTGCAATAGAATCTGTAAGAATCAATAGTAAATTTAAGGATTTTATTTTGAGCAAACCTTTTTTAGTTGTTGTTTTTTTACCAGTAAATGCATGTGCCGTTCAAAGTAATAAGATTTTGCATAAAAGTAGTTATTTTTGGTTTTTTGTAGTAAATGACAAGAGAATTTGGAGAATAATTGTTTTACTATAGTTCAATCAGCATTGGCTTAGGCGACAATTAATTTTATATTTTACTTTAATCAATAATGTGTTATTCAGCTCAAAAACAAAAACCACAACAGAATTGGATTCTGTTGTGGTTTTTGTTTTTATTGTGACCGAAATTTAATTTCTCTTGGATGAATGTGTTTAATTTACCGAAATTAATTTAACGTCAAAAATAAGTATCGAACCTCCGGGAATACCTCGATAATCATAATTCCCGTATGCTAAATGTGCGGGTATCAAAAGAATACCGCTGCCTCCAGTTTTGAAATAAGGAATGCCTTCTGTCCAGCCTTTAATCACTTGGTTTAGACCAAAAGAAATCCCTGCGTCTGAACTTTGATCAAATATAGTTCCGCTGGTGTAATATCCTTTGTAGGCTACTGTTACATTTGAAGTTGTACTAGGTTGTGTTCCTGTTCCGGGTTCTTTAATTATATAATAAAGACCAGACTCGCTTTTTTGTGCAGTTAAATTATTTTTGGCCAGATAATCTGTGATTTCTTTGTCGTTTCTGGCAACATAATCAATGTTTTCTTCTTTGTCATTGGAAGAAGAACAAGAAATAAAAAGAGTTAAGGCCACAAGGGCAGATAATAAGTGTTTCATAGAAATGGGCATTGTTATTCAATTTACTTTTATGCGAAAAATTGATTTAGTTTACCGAAATTAATTTTACATCAAATATAAGTGCTGAACCTCCAGGAATAGGTCCCATCGTTTCATTTCCATATCCTAAATGAGCTGGTACCAAAAGAATACCGCTACCTCCGGCTTTGAAATGAGGAATACCTTCAGTCCATCCTTTTACCACTTGATCCAAGCCAAAAGAAATTCCCTCTGGTTTACTTTCGTCAAATACATTTCCGTTCGTGAAATAACCTTTGTAAGCTACAGTTACATTTGATGTAGCGGTAGGTTGCGCTCCAGTTCCAGGTTCTTTAATTATATAGTACAAACCAGACTCGCTTTTTTCGGCTGTTAAATTATTTTTAGCCAGGTAATCTGTGATTTCTTTGTCGTTTTTGGCAACGTAATCAACTGGTGTTTCTTTTGTTACTTCGTTTGTTACTTCTTTATTTTTGTTACAAGAGATAAGAAGAGTCAAGGCCACAAGGGCAGATAATAGATGTTTCATAGAAATGGGTTGTTTTTTTTAAAGCGCAAATATAGTAAAAACCGATACTTATTTTTTGTTAAAAACTGAATTCGATTATTACTGTTTTTCTTTCTTTAATGATGGCAAAAAAGCAAAATCTCTCTCTTTAGCCCCGATAGTAATGAAAATCCTTGTTTGCCGGTCCCGATGGCTATCGGGAGGCAAACAAGATTGCAACGGATTGCTTCGCCAGTTCGGCTTTCGCCTCGTGTGCGGGACGATGTTGCCTAAAAAAGCCAAATCTTTCTGCTTCAAAATTTGCAATAGAATTAAGATTTAAAATCCTTCTCCGTCATTAAAATAGAATGTTTGTGAATCGCGTCCGAGACCAAAATTGACGATAAAATTGGTTAGCGTGTCTTTGTCTAGCAGAACTCGCAATCCTATTCCAATCGCGGGCTGAATAGATTCGAATAAGTTGAGGTTTTTGTCAATATCACTAGCTGTTGTGGCATTGGCAAATACTGTTCCGCTGATCATTTGATTTTTGGTAATTGGGAAACGATATTCGCTTTCAAAATACACAAGGTTTGTGCCTCTAAAAAGCCCTTGCGTATACCCTTTCCCGCTTCGGCTGTTTTGATCCCAACCAATGGCAGGAAGATTTAAATAGGGGAGTTTACCGCTAGCTAAAAACTGGCCATAAGCCCAAAAACCTAGAACGTATTGTTTGTTTATTTTGCTGAGAGGTATAAAATATCTGGATTCAAGTAATAAAGTGGAACTGCTGTGTCTGTTAAGATCGGTTTGCGGATTGTAGCGGTAATTCATATTCAGAAACAAACCTTTATTGGTGTTTATTAGGTTATCCCTAGTGTCGTATATCAAATTTAGACTCATCCCATTGACAGCATAATTCTTATCGCTAAATCCATATTTTTTTGAATAATTATAATGGTAGGTGTACTGTTCGTTGGCAACATCCAAAAGTTTGTCATCGATGTTGGAATAACTGTCAAAATGTATTCCTAATCCAATAAAAAAAGAGGGAAAGATGTTGTAGGATACTGTTTCATGGAATTTAAAGTAATTGTAATTCATAGGCTGCTCTATAGAGCTAAAATTAAAATCTTTAAATTCTGTGCCCCAAGGGATAATATCTGTTCCTAGACCAAAATTGGATTGTGAGAATATATAATAACGAAAATCACCGCTAAAGTAGAACTTGTCATTACTGATGTACATATTGTTTTTCAGATAAGTCAGGACTTGTTTTTGGGTGCTGTAGGATGCTCCTCCCGAAAGTAATGAAATTTTGTTTTCTGGCTTTAATTTAAAACTAAATTGGCTTATAAACCCAAGTGTAAAACCATTTGCGGGCTGATAACCTAATGTGGGAAATGCAATTAAATTTGTTTTGGAATCCGGTTTGCTTATTTTTAGAGTATCTTCTTTTGTAAATAAATCAACAATGGAGCGCAGTGGGCGTTTCTTTTCTTCTTCTATTTTTTCTCCCCCTTGGGAAAGAATTGTTTGGGAATAAAAAAGGATTAGTAGAAATATGATTTTCGATTTCAAAATAGTTTTAAAATTCATAATGAAGATCCTGTGCTTTAATCAAATTTTTAAAAGATTTTTCTAATCCATTTTTCTGTTCAAAACATAAAACTAAACAAAATTTCTTTGTGAGGTTTTAATTTAAAGTAATAAAACTGTTTTATTGCTTGTTTTTGAAACTATTGGTTCTAAATTAGAAGTAAGATTTTAAAAATAAAGCCCAAATTTGACTGAAGCTTCCGGATTGAGCAAAGGTAAATTGTATTCTTTGTTGTCCAAAATGAATTCATCATTGCCTGCAACTTTAAGGCTTAAACCTGCCCAAGGCGAAATATAGATGTTTTTGTAAATAGTGAAGTTATAACCCAAACTGCCGTTTAATAAGAAGTTTTCGAAGTTTTTTGTGGCATTGCTGCTATCACTTTGGATGTTGCTTTTCCAGTAAACAGGCCCACCACCAATCCACCAACCTTTCCAATTGTCTTTCAAAAAACGATCCAAAACAACCGCATAAGCTTTTATGTGATGGTTTGTGAAACCGTCTTTGGTTGTTAAGTCGGGTTTGTTGACATCGGCCAAAAGAGCTCTGCCTCGCCATTTATTTTTGCCCGCCCAAATTGCTCCAAAGTAGCCTCCTGTTGCATAAGGCAAAACGTCTAATTCCAGTCCAAAATTCCATTTGGAAGTTCGATTTTTTTGTAAAGAATCGGTATCGTTTTTAGATTGCGCCTGTGATTGCATCGAAAGAACTGTGAAAACAAGGAGTATTGCTTTTTTCATGGATGGGGTTTTGGAGTTGTAAAAATAGTTATAATTCAGGTAATCGAAGTGTAATTATCTTTCTATAAAATGCTGGTTTTATATTAAACAAAAACCACAACAAAATTAAATCTTGTTGTGGTTTTTAAATATTGTCTAACGCTGCAAACCGAATACTGAATACTGCAAACTAAAAAAACTACCCTTCCATCTTCGCTGAAAGCTCAAACCATCTTTCCTCTTTGCTTTCAATTTTCTTGATGAGGTTTTCCAATTCTCTAGCTTTCTTTTCAATATCCGCATCGGCTACTTTTCCATCCGAGAATAACTGTTCAATTTTGGTTTTATCGATTTCAAGATCCTTGATTTCTCTCTCGATTTTCTGGAATTCCTTTTGCTCGTTGAAAGTCAAATTCCCGGTTGGATTGTTTTGCTTCCATTCTTTTTTCTCTGTTTTATTGTCTTCTTTCTGAGCGACATCCGTACTGTCTTCGTAAGCTCTAAAATCCGAGTAATTTCCTGGAAACGTTTCAATCTCTCCCTGACCTCTAAAAATGAATAACTGATCCACGATTTTGTCCATAAAATAACGGTCGTGCGAAACAACTACCAAACATCCTGGATAGTCCAAAAGGAAACTTTCCAATACATTTAAAGTAACAATATCCAAATCATTCGTTGGCTCATCAAGAATCAAAAAGTTTGGATTCTGAATCAAAACGGTACATAAATATAAACGTTTCAATTCACCACCGCTCAGTTTTTCTACATAATCGTATTGTTTTTTGGCATCAAAAAGAAAACGTTCCAACAATTGCGAAGCCGAAATTAATCTGCCTTTTGTTAGCGGAATAAATTCTCCGTATTCTTTGATGACATCGATTACACGTTGACCCGGTTTTGGGTTAATCCCGCTTTGGGTATAATAACCAATTTTGATTGTCTCTCCCACAACCACTTTTCCAGAATCTAAAGGTAAAGTTCCTGTCAAAAGATTCAAGAATGTAGATTTTCCAGTTCCATTTTTACCAATAATTCCAATGCGTTCGCCACGTTGGAAATCATAACTGAAATTATCCAGAATTATGCGATCCTTGAATTTTTTGGAAATCTTGTGAAGCTCAATGATTTTGCTTCCCATTCGTTCCATATTAATCTCCAGTTCCACCACGTTTTCTTTTCTGCGACTTTGGGCTTTTTCTTTTATGTCATAAAAATCATCCTGACGTGATTTCGACTTGGTCGTTCTCGCTTTGGGTTGACGGCGCATCCATTCCAATTCTTTGACAAACAAGTTTTGGGCTTTATCGACACTCGCATTTTCTGAGGCGATTCGCTCTTCTTTTTTCTCTAGGTAATAAGAATAATTTCCTTTGTATTGGTATATTTTTCCGTTGTCCAGTTCAATGATTTCGTTACAAACACGCTCCAAAAAGAAACGGTCGTGCGTTACCATAAACAACGTGATATTTTCTTTTGCAAAATAACTTTCTAACCACTCAATCATTTCTAGATCCAAGTGATTCGTTGGCTCATCCAGAATTAATAAGTCGGGACGGTTAATCAAAATAATGGCAAGAGACAACCTTTTTTTCTGTCCTCCCGAAAGGCTTTTTACTTTCAGTTTAAAGTCTTCCAACTTCAATTTGAACAAAATTTGTTTGTATTGCGTTTCAAAATCCCAAGCATTATGCTGATCCATTCCATCAAAAGCTTTTTGATAGGCTTCCTCATCTTCAGGATTCTCCAGTGCTTTTTCATAAGCTTCAATGATCTTCAAACTTTCATTATCCGATGCAAAAATGCTTTCTTCAATCGTCAATTCATCCTGCAGTTTATTGTCCTGTGACAAAAAAGCCATTCGGATGCTTTTTCGAAGTACCACTTGTCCAGTATCCGGTTCATCAAAACCATTAATGATGTTCATAATAGTGGTTTTTCCCGAGCCATTTTTGGCTATAAAGGCAATTTTTTGGTCTTTGTTGATTCCAAAGGAAATGTCTTTGAAAAGCGTACGCTCCCCAAAAGATTTAGATATATTTTCGACTGATAAATAATTCACAAGGCTATTTTTTTTGCAAAAGTAAACTATTATAACACTATTAACGAATAGTTTATTTTGAAACGTGAATTAATCTATAGCAATTTAACGATTCAACAGATTAAAGATTCAACGATTTAGCCTTTTTACTCTTTCAAATACGGACTCAAATCAAAGGTATGTATTTCTTGTGGGTTGAAGATAAAGGTATTTTTCGTGGCTTCATTTGTCACATAAAACAGATATCCATCTTCGGTAGTAATTGCTTCTATCTGATGAAATAGCAGCGAAAGTTTTATTTTTCTTTTATTTCCTGTCGAAAAATCATTGTTTTTATAGTCGTACAAAAGATAAATAAAGGGGTGTAAAAAATGCGAATATCCACACAAAACAACCCCCTTTTCTTGCGGCAATGTGGTCGCGCCGGTTATTAAACCTTCCACATTGATTGTTTCTTTGAGTTTTGCAATATGAGTTCCTGGTTTTTTTGGTAAGCTGTACACACTCGTTTTTTCAGATGCCCATTGTTTGGTAAACAAATAAATGCTGTCCCTTGAAACCACAAATGCCTCACAGTCAAAATCGGTGATGTTAGCTTTTTTTTTGGGTTCAAAATTTTTTTGGTTGTCATAGGAAAACGCGATGGTGTCAATAGCCGGGGCAGGATTCTTAACAGAGTTTTTATCAATCCTCAAAATGTGTAAATCTTTGCGGTTTCCAAGGACATTATTTCCAAAATCGCCTATGTAGAGATACAGACTATCCTGAGAAATATCCTCCCATTCGATGTTTTTTACCCCTTCAAGATTGATTTTTTTTCTGATTTTTCCTTTTGTGTCCAGTCCAAATAACGTAGTGCTCTGGTCGTCATTGTGCGTCCACAATAAATTTTCTGAAGCAATCAAGCCCGAAGTTTCCGCAATGGAATCGCTTAATTCTTTGGTGAATTTCACTCTGATTTTTGCGGAAGCATATTTACAGCTTCCATTATTTTCCGTCGCTTTTGGATTGTAATTTTCCGCAAGACGATCTGTACATCCTTTGGTTTGGGCGTAGGAAAAAGACACAAAAAGAAAGAAAAGAATAAAAGTTTTTTCCATAACGCTATTCAATTGAAAATAAAAAGAAAGATATTAAACAAAATCGTACAATCCTAGATTTGATAGATAAAAAGGATTTGGAGCGAATGATTGGGCTTTTTAGGGAAAGATCGTTCCCGTTTTTCGCTTCAATCTCCCGAGAAAAATCGGGAGGATTTTCACTTCAACCGGGGCTAGTCAGGTTTTATGGTTTTTTAGATTTTTTTCTTTTTAGTTGAAGAAAAATTTTCGCAATTAGCTTGGTAATTCGAAACAAATCAGCTTGGTATGTTGTTTAGGATTGTAATTTTTTATTTATATTTGGGAAGCTGAAAATAGTTCCTTTTCTAAAAAAATCAACCAAAATTTATGGGTTTCCTTAGGCGAAATTTGATTCTGTTTTTTGTTGTTACTTCTTCATTTTCTTCCTTTTCACAGAAAATAGATTTTAGAAGTGATAGTTTGGATATGAAACAGATTCTGAAAAGCATTTTCGTAAAAAAGGATACTGCAAAGAAAAAAGAACCAAGCAAAATTGCCTTTTCGTTAATGCCAGCTCCCGATATGAAGAGTTCCGAAGGAGGTCTTGTGGTTTCATTTGTGACCACTTTTTTTCTGGATGAGAATCACGAAACCACCAAAATGTCCGAAGTTTATTTTACCCCAACAACCAGTTTTTCTGGGCAGTATTCCTTTCCCATACAGTCTTATATTTATACAAAGGACAATAAATATAATTTTATAGGTGATTACAGGTATATGATTTATCCGCAGTTTACGTATGGTTTGGGAGGGAACAGTTCCAAGGATCCACAATCCGAGGTTCATTACCAACAAATTCGGTTTTATCAATTTGTAACACGAAAAATAAAAGGGGATTTCGGTTTGGGATTGGGTTTTCAATTGGATAATTATCAGCATATTTCCGAAGATTCAAAAATAACGGAACCAACAGATTTTAATATATACCAAGATGGAGATTACTCCGATGAACTTTCATCAGGAATTGCTTTTCAAGCTTTGTATGATTCCCGTAAAAATATTTTGAATCCCAAGCAGGGTTATTATTTTGAAGCAGATTATCGTATCAATTCCAAAGCTTTTGGAAGTCACACCGAATGGAAATCTATATATATAGATGCGAGAAAGTATCATTCGTTTAGTAATATACGTCATAAGGTTCTGGCCACGCGAGTGTTTTATTGGGCAGTTTTTGACGGAAAGCCACATTACTTGGATTTGCCAAGCATCGGTTGGGACCGTTACGGAAAAACAGGCAGGGGATTCACTCGCAACCGTTATCGAAGTAATTCTTTATTGTATTTGGAGACCGAATACCGTACCGATATTACCAGAAACGGTTTTCTCGGGGCTGTGTTTTATGGAAATCTATCGTCAGTGTCCAACTTGGATACCTATCATTTTGATAATTGGACCCCCGCAGTAGGAACCGGTTTAAGGATAAAATGGAATAAGATCAATGACTGTAATTTAGTCTTAGATTATGGCATTAGTAAAGATGATTGGACTTTTAGAGTAGCTCTTTCGGAGAATTTTTAAGATTTTTATGGGAGTTTGTGTCTATGATAGACTTTGTAGCTAGTAAACTTTGTGACTTTAAGGCTTAAAATATATCTTTGAAAAATGCAACTATCCGTCATTATCCTCAATTATAATGTTCGCTATTTTTTGGAGCTATGTGTATTAAGTGTAGAAAGCGCCTTGAAAAACATAGATTCTGAAATTATTGTGGTTGATAATAATTCCTTAGATGATAGTTGCGAGATGATAAAAACTCGTTTCCCAAATGTCAAACTTATTCAAAATAGCCAAAATGTAGGTTTTCCAAAAGGGAATAACATTGGTGTATCACAAGCCAAAGGAGAATATATCTGTATTCTAAACCCGGATACTGTCGTTGCCGAAGACACCTTTGAAAAAGTGTTGGCATTTGCCCAAAAACAAAAAAACTTAGGAGTTGTAGGTGTCAAGCTAATAGACGGATCTGGTAATTTCCTTCCCGAAAGCAAAAGGGGAACCCCCACGCCTTGGGTAGCCTTCACCAAAATCACCAGTTTATATAAAATATTTCCGAAGTCTCCATTTTTCAATAAATATTATGCGCAGCATTTATCCGAAAACCAGACAGGGGAAGTGGAAATTTTGGTAGGTGCTTTTATGTTTCTGAAAAAAGAATTGTATGAGGAAGTAGGTGGTTTTGATGAAAATTGTTTCATGTATTCGGATGATATTGATTTGTCTTATATGGTGTTGCAGAAAGGAAAAGTTAATTATTATTTCCACAAAACAACCGTAATACACTATAAAGGAGAAAGCACTATTAAAGATGGTACTTACATGAAGCGTTTTCAAGAAGCAATGGAGTTTTTCTATAGAAAACATTTTCAGGTTTCTTATCTTTTTTCTGTATTTATGAAAATTGGAATTGTGTTTTTTTCTTTAATAAAAAGAATTCAAGGCAGGTCAAAAATCAAAATGCGCCCTAAAAATTATTTGCTGATATCGGCATCTGATACACTGACAAAAATAATAGCTCTTCTTGTCCAAAAAAAGGTAGATTTTCTCGATTGGAAAACAGAAAAAGAGGTAAATTTGTCATCAATTTCAATAAGAAATGGGGTACAGATTATTTTGGATAATGAGTTTGTTTCCTTCAAAGAATGCATAAATATTCACAAAAAGCATAGAAACAAAGGAATTACCTTTAGAATTATTCCCAAAAACACAAATTTTATCATTGGAAGTGATTCTTTTAATGATAGAGGAGAAATTGTAAAAATCAAATAAAAATTACATTTAGTGGAATTTATATTGATATTTTTTAATAATTTCGCAAACTGAAAATCAAAATCACCTTTTAGATTAACAATATGGCAAGATTTGAATTAAAGCTTCCTAAAATGGGAGAAAGTGTTGCAGAAGCAACCATCACAAATTGGTTAAAAGAAGTTGGCGATAAAATTGAAGCGGATGAAGCCGTTTTGGAAATTGCGACCGACAAAGTAGATTCTGAGGTTCCATCGGAGGTTTCAGGTGTTCTTGTCGAAAAATTGTTTGGAAAAGACGATTTGGTTCAGGTGGGACAAACTATTGCTATTATTGAAACAGAGGGTGGAGATGCCGTGTCCGTAAGTTCAGAAGTTGCTCCGGCAATTATTGAGGAAATTCAAAAAACTGTTGAGGTAGCCAAAGAATTGGTTGCGACGCCGGTGAATTTTTCTGAAAGTGATAAATTCTTTTCTCCATTAGTAAAAAACATTGCAAAAGAAGAAGGGATTTCTTTAGGTGAATTAGTGAGTATCAACGGCTCTGGGAAAGAAGGACGTGTTACTAAAGAAGATATATTGAATTACGTAAAAAATAGAGGGACGCAACCTGCTGCTGTAGTGGGAACAACAGCTAAAGCGGTTGAAGCTCCAAAAGCTCCAGGAGTTACTCCTTCGCAAACAGTTTCTCCTGTTTCTGTAAATGGCGGTGATGAAATTGTGGAAATGGATAGAATGCGTAAGTTGATTTCGGGTTATATGGTAGCTTCAGTTCAAACTTCGGCTCACGTACAATCATTTATCGAAGTGGATGTTACTAATATTGTAAAATGGAGAGATAAAGTTAAAAATGCTTTTGAAAAAAGAGAAGGCGAAAAACTGACCTATACTCCTATATTTATGGAAGCGGTTGCCAAGGCGCTGAAAGATTATCCAGGTATGAATATTTCTGTAGAGGGTGATTTTATCATCAAAAAAAGAAACATTAATCTTGGAATGGCAGCAGCTTTGCCAAATGGAAATTTAATTGTTCCAGTTATTAAAAATGCAGACCAATTGAATCTGGTTGGTATGGCAAAGGCGGTTAATGATTTAGGAAACCGTGCAAAAATGGGGAAACTAAAACCAGACGATACTCAAGGAGGAACTTATACGGTTACCAATGTGGGGACTTTCGGAAGTGTTTTTGGGACTCCAATTATCAATCAGCCACAAGTAGGGATATTAGCATTGGGAGCTATCCGTAAAGTGCCTGCAGTTATTGAAACTCCAGAAGGGGATTTTATAGGTATTCGTCAAAAAATGTTCTTGTCACACAGTTACGATCACCGAGTGGTTGATGGTGCGCTGGGAGGTGCGTTTGTGAAAAGAGTAGCGGAATATCTTGAAGCATTTGATGTAAATAGAGATTATTAATTCAGTATAAATTGAAAATGAACCCGACAAATTTTTATAGTTTGTTGGGTTTTCTTTTTTTAGCATTTTTAGCATTGACTTTAAATGAAATCAATCCCAAATCTTTATATTTGTACCAATTCAAATACAAAAAATGGAACTAAAACTCAATAAGCCAATTTGTTTTTTCGATCTTGAAACTACAGGAATTGACATCGGAAAAGATAGAATTGTGGAAATATCAGTTTTTAAAGTTTTTCCAAACGGAAATAAAGAAAGTAAAACTTGGTTGGTGAATCCAACGATTCCAATTCCACCGCAATCAACGGCTATTCACGGAATAAGTGATGAAAAAGTAGCCAATGAGCCTACGTTTAATGAACTTGCTCCTCAAGTATATAATATGATTAAGGATAGCGATTTGGCAGGATTTAATTCAGATCGTTTTGATATTCCATTATTGGCAGAAGAATTATTGCGAGCTGGAGTTGATTTTGATATGAAAAATAGAGTTTCTGTGGATGTACAAACTATTTTTCATAAAATGGAAGAGCGTACTTTGAGCGCAGCTTTGAAATTTTACTGTGGAAAAGGGCTCGAAAATGCACATTCAGCCGAAGCAGATACGATGGCGACCTATGAAATCCTAATGGCTCAATTGGATCGTTATCCCGAATTAGAAAACGACATTAAATCTTTGTCTGAGTTTAGTACCAGAAAAAAAATAGCCGATTTTGCAGGAATGATAGCTTTTGACGCCGATAATGAAGAGATTTTTACCTTTGGAAAACATAAAGGAGCCAAAGTCGATAAAATTTTGGAGATAGAACCGGGTTATTTCAGTTGGATTCAAAATGCAGATTTTCCGCTGTATACCAAGAAAGTTTTGACGGCCATAAAATTAAGAAAATTAAATACGAAGTAAAGTTCTTAAGATTCTGAGTTTCTAAGATGCTAAGTGTCTTAGGAACTCAGAATCTTAGAATCTTAGAAACTTAAAAAAAAATGAAAATAATCTGCATCGGTAGAAATTATGCCAATCATATTGAGGAATTAAAGAATGAACGCCCTTCGGAGCCAGTTGTTTTTATGAAACCAGATTCGGCTATTTTATTAAAACAACATCCTTTTGTAATTCCTGAATTCTCTGAGGATATTCATCATGAAATAGAACTTATTGTAAAGATAAGTAAGGTAGGGAAGTATATCGAACCTAAGTTTGCTCATAAATATTATGATGAAATTAGTGTAGGGATTGACTTCACCGCAAGGGATTTACAGGCGAAGTTGAAAGCAAAAGGACTTCCATGGGAAAAAGCCAAAGCATTTGATGGCTCGGCGGTTATTGGAGAATTTTTGCCTAAAAGCCAGTTTGTTTCGTTAGAAAATGTTACTTTTGAATTAACGAACAATAATGTTACAGTACAAAAGGGTAATTCTGAGATGATGATGTGGAATATTGATGAATTAATATCCTATGTTTCTCAATTTTTTACTTTAAAGATTGGTGATATTATTTTTACGGGAACGCCAGAAGGAGTTGCAGCAGTAAAACCAGATGATGTTTTAGAAGGATTTTTAGAAGGACAAAAACTATTTAGAATACAAGTAAAATAATGGCTTTAAAATACAATTTAGCAAAAGTGTACGCACTTTCGGATAATGATCCAGAGTTTGTGAATGAAATTTTGAATTTGTTCGTTACTGAAGTTCCTGAAGATTTGATGCAAATCGGAGAGGGAATTAAGAAAAAGGATCACAAGCATACTTATGCCTTTGCTCATAAATTGAAACCAACATTAGATTTGTTGGGATTAAATGTAGCATTCGAGGAGATTCTTCAAATAGAAGCTTGGACAAAAACAGAAGGTAAAAAGAAAGAAATAATCGAGACCTATAAAAGCGTTAAGACACAGGTCAAAGACGCTATTAAAGAGTTGAGAAAAGATTTTGATCTTTAATTTATTGTTTTAATTTTTTACTTAAAATAACAAGAAAAGAATATTGAATAATCCAACAGTTGTATCACTTTATACAGCGGTTGGATTATTTTTTTATCTAATTTAAAAAGGAAATTTATCAAAAGATGAGAGCAACCATAGTAACAATTGGGGATGAAATTTTAATTGGTCAAATTGTCGATACAAATTCAGGTTTTATAGCAAAATCTTTAGACAGAATAGGGATTGAGGTTCATGAGATGTTGTCTATAAGTGATTCTCGGCAACACATATTAGATACCTTTTCAAAACTTCAAGACACAGTAGATGTCGTTATAATAACCGGTGGTTTGGGGCCAACTAAGGATGATGTTACCAAGAAAACTTTCTGTGATTATTTTGAAGATGAACTAGTGGTTGATAAAACTGTTTTGGAACATGTTACCCAATTAATTGAAGGATATTTTAAGAGAAAAATAACTCAGATTAATAAAGATCAGGCATTAGTCCCTTCAAAAGCAACAGTGCTTCATAATCTATACGGAACAGCGCCAGGATTATGGATGAAAAAGGGAGATACGGTTTTTGTGTCGCTTCCTGGAGTTCCTTTTGAAATGAAATATTTGATAGAAAATGAGATTATTCCAAAGCTGGTAAAGGAATATGAGCGACCTTTTATTTTGCATAAAACAATATTGACTTATGGTCAAGGCGAAAGTTTAGTGGCCGAGCGTATTGAAGAATGGGAAAATAGTCTTCCTGCTTTTATAAAATTGGCCTATTTGCCTGCTTATGGAAAGCTTCGTTTAAGACTTACAGCTCGAGGAAAGGATAAAAAAATGCTGGAAGAAACAATAGCGGAATATGTAAGTTCGTTGGATGCTATCATTCATGATATTATTGTTGGTTTTGAGGAAGATGAAACGATAGAAGTGATTTTGGGAAGAATGCTGTCTGAACGAAATCTTTCATTGTCAACAGCCGAAAGTTGTACAGGAGGAAAAATAGCTGAAATGATTGCTTCGGTCCCTGGAGCTTCCAATTATTTTAAAGGAAGCATTGTGGCTTATGCGACCGATGTGAAAATAAATGTACTTGGTGTTTCTGAGTCTTTAATAAATGAGTATAGCGTTGTGAGTGCGGAAGTTGCAAAAGCAATGGCTTTGAGTGTGAAGGCATTGCTAAAAACAGATTATGCAATTGCGACAACAGGAAACGCCGGTCCTGCGAAAGGTGAGGCCACGGCAGAAGTTGGGACGGTATTTATAGCATTGGCTACGCCAAATGAAATTCTCGTTGAGGAGTTTGATTTTGGTCAACCACGTGAAAAAGTGATAGATAGAGCTTCGGTTAAAGGACTCGAAATGTTGCTTAAAGAAATTTCAAAAAAAGAACAATAAATATTTTGGTTTATAGGTTTATTTTTCTTTTCTTTGCACCCTGATTTTGAATAACGATAAAAGATAAGTATAATGTCAAGAGTTTGTGACCTTACAGGTAAAAGAGCGATGGTAGGAAATAACGTTTCTCACGCTATGAACAAAACTAAGAGAAAATTTTCTGTAAACTTAGTTAAAAAGCGTTTTTATCTTCCAGAAGAAGATAGATGGATTACTCTTAGAGTAGCAGCATCTACGATAAAAACAATTAATAAAAATGGAATCGCTGCAGTTTTGAAAAAAGCGCAGTCAGAAGGATTTATTAAATAATCTTTTCCAAAATAAAAAAATAGCAAGATGGCAAAGAAAGGAAATAGAATCCAGGTGATTTTAGAATGTACTGAACACAAAACATCAGGTGTTGCAGGTACTTCAAGATACATAACTACAAAGAACAAAAAAAATACTCCAGACAGATTAGAGATTAAAAAATTTAATCCAATCTTGAAAAGAGTTACTGTTCACAAAGAAATTAAATAATAATAGAGATTTTTTTTAAAATCTCAAATGGTAACATTTGAGGATTTTATTAAATTTCAAATAACATTTGAATCATGGCAAAGAAAACCGTAGCATCGTTACAAACATCTTCTAAGAGATTATCAAAAGCCATCAAAATGGTGAAATCTCCAGTAACTGGGGCATATACATTCGTTGAATCTATTATGGCTCCTGAAGAAGTTGATGAATTCTTGAAAAAGAAATAATTAACTATTACATTTTATAGAAAAGCTACTTTCATTCGGAAGTAGCTTTTTTATTTTCTATATTTACACCTTGAAATTAAAAGACTTTTTTGAGGATTTCTTTAAAGATAAATTTGATTGTTTTTATTGATTTTTCTTGTTTAAGTTGACAAATGTAAATTCCAAATTATAAAACTCCATGAGCTTTTTTAAAAAAATATTCTCCTCAGAGAAAAAAGACTCGAGCTTAAGCGAGCAAGCAAAAGAATCATTAGACAAAGGTCTAGAAAAAACAAAAACTTCATTTTTTTCCAAATTAACTAAAGCGGTTGCCGGAAAATCAAAAGTAGATGATGATGTTTTGGATAATTTAGAGGAAATTCTCGTTTCTTCGGATGTGGGAGTTAATACAACCCTTAAAATTATTACCCGAATTGAGAAAAGGGTAGAAGCTGATAAATATCTTGGAACTGACGAACTTAATCAGATTTTGAGAGACGAAATTGCGGGATTATTATCTGAAACCAATACTGGCGAAGCAACTGAGTTTGTTATTCCGGCAAATACAAAACCTTACGTTTTGATGGTAGTTGGAGTAAATGGCGTGGGTAAAACTACAACAATTGGAAAATTAGCTTACCAATTTAAAAAAGCTGGTTTTAAAGTAGTTCTTGGTGCTGCGGATACTTTTCGTGCAGCGGCTATTGACCAATTACAAATTTGGGCTGATAGAGTAGGTGTGCCTATTGTTCGTCAAGAAATGGGAAGTGATCCAGCTTCTGTGGCTTTTGATACGTTGCAATCAGCGGTGGCTCAAAATGCTGATGTTGTCATTATTGATACTGCTGGTCGTTTGCATAATAAAATCAACTTGATGAACGAACTTTCGAAAGTAAAACGTGTAATGCAAAAAGTGGTTGGCGATGCGCCTCACGATGTAATGCTTGTTTTGGACGGTTCTACAGGGCAAAACGCATTTGAACAGGCCAAACAATTTACTGCGGCGACTGAAGTTACATCATTGGCCGTTACCAAATTAGACGGTACTGCCAAAGGTGGAGTTGTTATTGGTATTTCAGACCAATTTCAAATACCTGTTAAATACATTGGTGTTGGAGAAGGAATTGAAGATTTGCAGGTTTTCAATAAGTACGAGTTTGTAGATAGTTTTTTTAAATAATAAATAAGTTCATGAATTTTTCTTCAATAAAAAATGCTAACCCTATATATTTATATTTAGTAAGCATCGCCGCTTTTGTTTTGGCAAATATTATTAGAACAACCAATGTTGGTTTTTATTATGGTTTATTAATTGTCGGTTTGGTCTTTTTCTTTTTAGGATTAATGAGAAGAATTAAAAAGTAGACTACTATATTTCGATAGCTATCAATAATGAAAAGTTTAGCGGTGTTTCGTAATTAAGAAATTACGAAACACCGCTAATTATTTAAGACTATTTTTGGATAAGTAATTTTTATCTACTGATATAAAGCACTTATTTTTGTCCAAAGCATTTCATCAAAATCAGATAGAGCTAAGTTTACGTTGTCTGCGGCATCACCCATACGGATCACTACCATTTTTTTGCTGGGAATCACATAGATTTTTTGGTCATTTTTGCCCAAAGCCATAAACATATCGTTTGGCGCTGTAGGGATTATACTTCCTTGAAAAGTAGCCTGCGATTGCGGCAAATGATAATTGGCTTTACCATTTAACCACCATAAATAGCCATAACCCAAGTTGATGTTTTGTGATGTGTTAGTTGCTTCGTTGAAGTAACTTTCGTTCAGAATTACATTGTTTTCCCATTTCCCCTTATTGAACATCAATAGCCCAAAACGTGCCATACTTCTTGTGGTACTGCTGTAAACAATATTGTTGCCAGATGTAAACCAAGCGCCGTTCATCCCGATTTTGTCCCTTAATTTGGTATTGAAATAGTTATTCCAGGATTGTCCGCTGGCTTGTGCAATGACATCTTGTAGTTTTACATATACGTTGTGATACGCCCAACGCGTGCCTGCATCGGTGGTATAGGTTAGGGCTGATGGAGAAACGTCATCGGTGGTGTCGTCTAGGCCGGAAGTCATAGTTAATAAATGTTTGCAGGTAATGAGATTCTCTTTGGCAAGAGGCGCACTTGTCCAGCCGGTTCCTATATATTGAGACACTTTGTTGTTGATGTTAATAAGGTTTTCCTGTTGAGCAATTCCCGTCATGGTTGATGTCAATGTTTTGCCTGCGCTTGCCCAATACCAGTTGGTTGTGGCATCATGACCGTTGAAATAGTTTTCCATTACGATACGGCCATTGACAAGGATGATAAATCCTTTGGAATGTTTGAGTTCTAAATAATCCAATAAGGGTTGGACAGCCGATTGCTTCCAGCCAAGGCTTTCTAGTGATTTGGTTTCCCAATTGCTGCCGGAAAGGGGAGGGAAATATAGTGTTTCTGTAGGAGTTGGCGCAGGTACTGGTTCTGTATTATCAGAAGAGCAATTGATGCAGAAAAGCGAAAATATGAGTAATAGTATTGATTTTGACATGGTTAAGAAGTTTGGTTTTGGGTAAGACCAAAAATATCGAAATAAGTTTAATGAGAAGGTGAAATTTTTATTTTCTTTGGATTTTTAAAGTTTAACTTTGTCGTATTAGATAAAGATGTTGATAAACGGAATGCCCTAGCCCTGATTTCTTCGCCAGTTCACTTCGCTCGTGTGTAGTGGAAATCATTATGAGTCTCGTTTTTTTCTAACAAGACTCATAATATTGAAACGGATAGCAGGAAATAGCTCCTAAAAAAAGAAAATTATTTATGAAAAAAGTTTTTGGTGTTTTACTGGTTGCCCTTTTTTTTGTTGGATGTGAGCAAAAAATAACTCCTGCTGACGTTGCTAAAATCAATGGTTATTGGGAGATTGAAAAAGTGGTTTTAGAGGATGGAAATGAGAAGCAATACGGAATGAATGAATCTTTTGATTATTTTAAAATTGACAAAAATAATTTAGGGATTCGTAAGAAAGTGATGCCACAATTGGATGGGACTTTTTTGGTGAATGATACATTTGAGAATGTAAAAATAAGGTTTACTGATGGCCAGACTTTTTTGGATTACAACACGCCATATACGAAATGGAGCGAGGAAATAATAACATTGACAGATAAAGAGTTGGTTGTTTTGAATGCAGAGAAAAAAGAATATCATTATAAAAAAACGGGACCAATAAATCTAGATGACTATGGCAAAAAGACTAAATAATCAAAGTTCTATAGGGGACGTTTTGAAGCAAATTATCGAGGTCAATAAATTACAATCTGGAATGGATGAGATTGATGTGAAAGATGCTTGGCGCAATTTGATGGGGAACGGTGTGAACAGTTATACCAATAATGTGGTTTTGAAGGGTTCGACTTTGTATGTTCAGTTAACATCTGCGGTTTTGCGTGAGGAATTGAGTCACGGTAAATCCAAGATCATAAAAATGATTAATGAGGAATTGCGAAGAGATGTGGTGAGGGATGTGGTTTTGAGGTAAGGATTTTAGATTGTTGATTAACGATTTTAGATTTCAGATTTTTCGGTTTGATATAAAAAATCCCGTCTCGTTCTTAAAAACGAGACGGGATTTTTATTTATACAGATTTTTAAATCGTTAATCTAAAATCTAAGCTCTTAAATCTGAAATTTAGAACTGCTCTCTTCCTGCAAAGTGGAATGCCCCTTCGATAGCAGCATTTTCATCGCTATCAGAACCGTGAACTGCATTTTCTCCAATAGAAGTTGCGTATGCTTTACGGATAGTTCCTTCAGCAGCTTCAGCTGGGTTTGTAGCACCAATTAAAGTTCTGAAATCTTCAACCGCATTATCTTTTTCTAAAATAGCAGCAACGATTGGACCACGAGACATGAATTCTACCAATTCTCCGTAGAAAGGTCTTGCAGCGTGTACAGCGTAAAATGCTTGAGCATCTGCAACTGTTAATTGAGTTAATTTCAAAGAAACGATTTTGAAACCACCGTTTGTAATCATTGCCAATATGTTTCCGATGTGTCCGTTTTGAACTGCATCAGGCTTAATCATTGTAAAAGTTCTATTAGTTGCCATTTTTTCTGTGTTTTAAAATTTTGTGCAAAAATATACTTTTTTTATCGAATGATTTTAGCAAATTGTCAATTTAATGGCAGAAATCTGTTATTACTATTATTTTAAACTTTGAAATACATTTTCTTTTTGTAGAAATACGCCAAAAGAATGGACCATAGACCCACATAAAGAAGAGCAAACACTAATGAAGCTGTCATCGGATTATTGAAAAAAGGTTGTACTCCAAAGGCATATAAATAGTCCAAAAGGTTGATTTGTTCTGTTGGTATTTTTGGATTTGGAAACGAAATCGCGACAAACGCTTGTGGAATAATTTCGGATAAAAAGAATACAATCATTGGATTCACACCCCAAATCAGGAATAATTTGATTCCTTTTTTATAATCGGCAATATCAATACAATAGTATAAAATGGTCAAGACCAGTGTGGCTAATCCAGCAGTGTATAAAACGAAAGAACTAGTCCAAAGGGATTTGTTTATTGGAAAAATAATATTCCAAAGTTGTCCCAATGTGATAAGAATGATTCCTATTATAGCCATTTTTTTGGCCTTTTCCATTTTTAATAATGGACTGTTAAGCAATTGGCCAATTAATAAACCAATAATTCCTGTTGCAATAGCTGGAATCGTGCTTAGTATTCCTTCGGGATCCCAAGTATTGGTCACTTCCCACATATGTCCTTTTAATAAAACGTTATCTACCCAAGCGGCTAAATTGGTTCCTTTTTCAAGGTTTGTGATTTCGAATCCAGGCGCCGGAACAAGCGTCATAATTGCCCAATAACCCAGTAGAATTCCGATAGTTGTCAGTAATTGTGTTTTTTGATTCGTTTTTAGATACAAAAGGGAGGCAATGAAATAGACAATTCCGATGCGTTGCAACACACCTGGAAGTCTTACTATTTTATAAGCCTCAATACCACTATAGGCTAGGATTAAATAAATTGCAAAAATTGAAACGGCCAAGTAAGTTTTTAGTTTAGCATTGAAATTCCCCATCAACGCATATCCAACTCCTGCAGTTATAACTAAACGTCCAATCACCAATGGAATACCTTCTAGTCCGAAGAGTTGTATTTTTCCAAAAAAGTTAAAAAAGACACCCAAGCAAAACATACGCAACGAACGCGTTAGAATTTTGTTGAATGTTGCGCTGTCATAATTTTTGGTTGGCATTGCAAAAGAAATTGCGACTCCCATGATGAAAATAAAGAAAGGAAAAACCAAATCGGTAGGAGTACAGCCGTGCCATTCGGAGTGAAGTAAAGGTGGATAAACGGTTGCCCAACTACCAGGATTGTTTACAATTGTCATTAATAAAATAGTTAATCCTCTAAATACATCAAGCGAAATAAGGCGGTTTTTGGTCATTTTTTTAAAGTTTCTGAGATTCTAAGTCTCTAAGTTTCTAAGTTTTTTTCTGTTGTTATTCAAATCAAAGTTGCTTAGAATCTAAGCAACTCAGCAACTTTAAAAAAATATTATATTGAAATTTTGCTCCAATGGTTTGAGCTGGCTCATTATTTGTGGAATCAAACGTTCACCATTTTCCAAATAAAATTCAGAAAAATTAGCTTGACGTTCCTGTAAACTTTGGTTAGGAAATAATTCGTTTTGCAAGTCAATGATGCGTTGTAGCTCATCATGAAATTTTCTTTTTTGTGCAATAAGTAATCTCTTCTCGAGAGTTTCCAATCCTTTGGTCTGTTTTGTTTCTTGTGCTTTTACAGCTCCTAAGAAAGATTTGTCTGTATGATTGGCTAATTCTAAAATTGCCTCAAATTGTTTTTTTAATGCTTCTTTCTGCTCAGAAAAATCAATCGGGAAATCGGATAGTTTTTGCGTTACATGATTGATTAAAGCAGTTTGTTTGGAAAATAAATCTGACCAGGACAGATTTAATCTGTCGGCCTTTTTGTTCTGTTTTTCGGTTGCCAAAAGAACAGAGTTTCTCAATAACAATATTGGGAAAGTTACTTTAGCGGATGCGAAAAAAGATTTTAATTCCAACCAATAAGCAATTTCCCCGCCGCCGCCAATGTAGCATAAATTGGGTAAAATGACTTCTTGGTACAACGGACGCATGATGACATTCGGACTAAATTTTTCAGGATTACTTTCTAATAATTTCAAAATTTCAGATTCTGTAAATTCGATTTTGGTGTGATTGACCTTGTAAATTCCATTATCAAGAATAATTCGTTCTCGCAAATTATCTTCAATATAGAACAAATTGATTTCGCGCGGATTCACCTGAACGAAATAGTTTTTTAATTTTTCGATGGTTTCGGTTACCATCTTAAAAGATGTTTGATACAGTAATTCCTCTTTTATGTACGGTATAAAATTGCGTTTCAAATTCTGGTCATCTGCATCCAAAATAACTAAACCTGATGCTCCAAAAAGAGCATTGGCCAAATATCTCGTTGCATCGGCTAAGTTGTCATGGTTGATGTAGGAATCTTCAAATAGTTTTTTGATTGTTTTGGCATTGGCGCTTGAACCTATTTCAAGTGCAAATATTTCAAGAAAATTGTCTAATCCTTCGGTGGATAATCTTCCGACAGGTCCAGTACTTTCCCTGTTCCAGTGAAATTTTTTTCCTTTGAAACTGAAATAATTAATTTCTTCAAAATCGTGATCTTCGGTTGCCATCCAATATACTGGAACAAAATTATAGTCAGGATATTTTGCTTTTAATTCGGTTGTCAAATTAATTGTCGAAATGATTTTGTATAAAAAGTATAATGGACCACTGAATAGATTTAGTTGGTGTCCAGTGGTAACTGTGAAAGTATTGGCACTGGCCAAAGCTTCAATATTTTGTTTCGTTAGATCCGATGTGGGAATATTTGAATATTGGTTTTTCAGAGCCGTAACTAAAACGGCTCTTTTTGTGTTGAAATTCTTGTTGCCGTTACCGTTGAAATTTTCTTTTTTTTCCTTTATTTGTTCTTCGAAATTTTCAAGATTTGGGAATCGATTGTAAAGCGAATGCGTTGGCTCTTTTTGGTTTAAATAATCATTCATCAAAGGAGAGAAATATCCAGAATTTTGGTAGCTGATGCAGTCGGTTGGCATATTTAAGTTTATTTGATGCTAAATTACCAAAAAATATTGGAACAAAATCTTTGTTACTTTCGAAAATTAAAAACAACTATTTAGTTTAACATTATAAAATTCATATGCAAGAAATAACCAAACCAGCCAAAGTAAATTCTTTGAAACACATACTTTTTGGCAGTTTAATAGGTACCACGATTGAGTTTTTTGATTTTTATATCTATGCCAATGCCGCCGTTTTAGTTTTCCCGCAATTGTTTTTTCCAAGTGCAGACCCTACGATGGCAACCTTACAATCGTTGGCAACTTTTTCAATAGCTTTTATATCCCGCCCATTGGGTTCTGCTTTTTTTGGGCATTATGGAGACAAAATTGGTCGTAAATTTACTTTGGTAGCTGCTTTACTGACTATGGGAATTTCTACTGTAACCATTGGTTTTTTGCCAAGTTATTCCAGTATTGGTATTGCTGCTCCTTTGTTATTGATGTTGTGTCGATTTGGTCAAGGAGTTGGCTTAGGAGGCGAGTGGGGGGGAGCTGTTTTATTAGCTATAGAAAATGCGCCGCCCAATAAACGTGCTTGGTATGGAATGTTTCCCCAACTAGGCGCCCCAATTGGTTTACTGCTTTCAGGAGGGACTTTCTTGTTGTTAACCGATTCTATGAGTAATCAAGAATTTATGGATTATGGATGGAGAATTCCTTTTATTGCTAGTTCTCTTTTGGTTGTAGTTGGTTTTTATATCCGAACTAAAATTACTGAAACTCCTTCTTTCGAAAACTCAAAAAAAGAACAAAAAGAAGTTAAAATTCCTTTTCTTACTTTGGTTAAATCGTATAAAAATCAATTGCTTTTTGGAACATTGGCCTCTATTACTACTTTCTTGGTATTTTATTTAATGACCGTTTTTACATTGAGTTGGGCAACATCTGATTTGGGTTACGAAAAACGAGATTTTTTATTGATTCAATTGTTTTCGGTATTGTTTTTTGCTTTGTTTATTCCAATTTCTGCGGTAGTTGCTGATAAAATTGGGCGTCGAAAAATGTTGATTGTTGCTACAATTGCGATTGCTTTTTTTGGTTTTTTCTTTTCTCATTTTTTAAAGTCTGGCAGTACAGTAATGGTAACTTTTTTTTTATGTACAGGAATGGCTTTGATGGGATTTACGTATGGACCTTTGGGGACTTTTTTATCAGAATTATTTCCTACCAACGTTCGGTATTCTGGAGCTTCATTGACTTTTAATATGGCAGGAATTGTTGGAGCTGCTTTTGCGCCAATGATTGCCATTTGGCTGGCATCAACTTATAGTTTGACCTATGTTGGATTCTATCTTACTATTGCGGCTTGTATTTCGTTGTTTTCTTTATTGGCGATTAGTAAGACGGAACATAAATTTTAAATTAAATAGTTATACCGTTTATTAAAGAGTTGCAAATTCGTTTTGCAACTCTTTTTTTTGATTTATAGATTTCTATTTTGCTTTCGTATTACCATATTTTAACAAAAAAATCTGAAAGTTATTTGGTAGTTTGAAAAAGTATTTAGACATTTGCCTAAATATATAAATACTTTAAATCATGAATGACATATTTAAAGCATTGAATGATGCCACGAGAAGAGAAATATTGGAGCTTTTAAAAACAAAGAATTTGTCAGCCGGAGAAATAGCCGATCAGTTCAATATGTCAAAGCCGAGTATTTCCCATCATTTGGATATTTTGAAACGTGCCGATTTAATCACAGCCGAAAAATCGGGACAATTTATTTTCTATTCCATCAACACCACCATAATGGAAGATGTGTTGCAGTGGATTTTAACTTTTAAAAAATAAAATGATGAATGTAACTTTCAGAAAAGAACTTCCTATTATTGGAATTGTTTTAATGCCTTTTATTTATTTAGCTTTTATCTGGAATACATTACCAGAAAAAGTCCCAACACATTGGAATTACAAAGGTGAGGTCGATCATTGGGGAGATAAATTTTCCTTGATTGGATTACTTTTTATGTTGCCAGTTTTGGTGTATGTTTTACTGCTTGTCGTCCCAAAAATCGATCCTAAAAAAAGGATTTCCATAATGGGTGGTAAATACTATCAATTGAAGTTTTTCCTTGTTTTATGTATGTCCATGTTGGCTTTGTTTATCATTTTCATTACAAAGAATCAATCATTTTCGAGTCCTAATTTAATTTATATCATAATCGGAATTTTATTTTTGGTTCTGGGTAATTATTTCAAAGTGATTCAGCCCAATTATTTCATCGGGATACGCACTCCTTGGACTTTAGAGAATAATGAAGTTTGGAAAATGACTCATGTTTTTGCAGGTAAACTTTGGGTTATTGGTGGGTTGGTAATAGTATTGGGAGGTTTGATTTTTGAAAATAATTATTTCTCAATTGTATTTATTTCACTTGTTGTTGTATTGGCAATCGTCCCAATGGTGTATTCTTACATGAAGTTTAAGGAAATAGAAAAAAAAGTGTATAACTCGAGTTTGATCATTAATTTGAAGCAGAAATATTTGGCATTTTTGCCAGTATCGTCCCGCACACGAGGCGAAAGCCGAACTGGCGAAGCAATCCGTTGCAATCTTTGTAGGCTGAACCCCAGCCCACAAAGGATTTTCACTGCTATCGGGGCTAGAGGAGAGAGATTTTGCCTTTTTGCCATCATCTAAAAAAAGAAAAATCGAACTAAGATTTCAAGGTATTTCACATCAATTTTAATTTAAAAATAGAATCAAATAAAATGAACAAAGCAGTATTTTTTTTAATGACAATTTTGTTGTCTTTTACAATGTTCGGGCAAGAAATTACGGGACAATGGAATGGTTTTTTAAAAGTTCCCGGAGGACAATTAGCACTTGTTTTTAATATAAGCAAAAGTGAAAATGGATACAGTGCTACGATGGATAGCCCAGACCAAGGAGCAAAAGGAATTCCCGTTACAACAACCAAGTTTGAGAATACTACTTTAAAATTAGAGATTCCAAGTGCCCGGATAGTTTTTGAGGGGGAGCTAAATCAGTATAATGTGATTGTTGGTACTTTTACTCAAAGCGGTCAATCTTTTCCGTTGAATTTGTCTAGAGAAATTTTAAAAAAAGAGACGGTAATAAGACCTCAAGAGCCACAAAATCCGTTTCCGTACTATACAGAAGATGTCACTTTCGAAAATAAAACAGATAAAAATGTTTTGGCAGGAACGTTAAGTTTACCTAGTAAAGAAGGCAAATTTCCAGTTGTGATTTTGATAAGCGGAAGTGGTCCACAAAACAGAGATGAAGAAATATTAGGACATAAACCGTTTTTGGTTTTAGCAGATTATTTGACAAAAAAAGGTATTGCGGTTCTACGATTTGATGACCGCGGTGTTGCAAAATCTACAGGAGAATATAAAACGGCAACTACTTTGGATTTTGCCAAAGATGTCCAAGCAGCAGTCGACTATTTGAAAACCAGAAAAGAAATAGATAAAAATAAAATAGGATTAATCGGCCACAGCGAGGGCGGAATAATTGCTCCTATTGTTGCACAGAACTCGAAGGATGTAAAATTCATTATATTATTGGCTGGACCTGGACTTCGAGGAGATCAATTAATGCTTTTGCAAAAAGAAATGATTGAACGTCAAAAGGGAATTTCAGAAAATGAAATTAAAAAAGGGCAGGAAATCTTTAAAGGAGCTTATGATATTATTGTAGCTTCTTCAGCAAATGATATAAATCTAAAAAGCAAGGCATTCAGTTATCTAAAATCAAAATTAGGTGATACTGCCAATGATACCCAGATTAGTGCACTTTCCTCTCAAATTACTAGCCCTTGGCTGGTTAGTTTTTTAAAATTAGATCCTGCAATAGCTTTAGAAAAAGTGAAATGCCCAGTTCTTGCACTCAATGGAGAAAAAGATTTACAAGTGCCTCCCGATATTAACCTGGAAGCTATCAAAGTGGCACTAGCCAAAGGAGGAAATAAAAACGTAACCACTAAGAAGTTGTCCAATCTAAATCATCTCTTTCAGGAATGTAAAACGGGTTCTCCTGATGAGTACGCAGCGATTGAGCAAACATTCTCTCCAATTGCATTAGAGGAAATATCCAAATGGATTTTGGTTCAAGTAAAGTGAAACTGAATTTATATTACACGTGAAAAGCCCTTTTATTGGGCTTTTTTTGTTTTACTCGATTTAGAATTTCAAAGTCGTTAAATATCCCTTATTTTTGCACAAAATAATATTCATTGAAAACTAAACTTTTCCTCATCACGCCCCCGTTTACCCAACTGAATACGCCTTATCCAGCGACGGCTTATATCAAAGGGTTTCTTAATACCAAAAACATTGAATCGGTTCAGGCGGATTTGGGGATTGAAGTGATTTTGAAATTGTTTTCGAAAGAAGGGTTAGGAAACTTGTTTCAAGTTCAAAGTTTCAAGTTTCAGGTTTCTGACCAAAATATTTCAGATAATTCCAAGAGAATTTTTGCTTTACAAGACGAATATATTAAAACGATTAATTCTGTTATTGCGTTTTTGCAGGGAAAGAATCCAACGTTGGCGCTCCAAATATGTCAAGAGGATTTTTTGCCGGAGGCTTCCCGATTTGCACAATTGGAGGAACTCGATTGGGCTTTTGGAACCATGGGAACGCAGGACAAAGCTAAGCATTTGGCGACTTTGTATCTCGAGGATATTTCGGATTTTATAGTGGAATGTGTAGATGAAAATTTTGGGTTCAGCCGTTATGCGGAAAGACTGGGAAGAAGCGCCAATTCTTTTGATGAATTGTACGGAGCTTTGCAACAAGAACCTACTTATATTGACGAGATTTTGCTTTCGATTTTAAAAGAGAGAATAGAAACGATTCAGCCAACTTTATTCTTGATTTCGGTTCCGTTTCCCGGAAATTTATATTCTGCTTTTCGCTCTGCTCAATGGGTGAAAAAACACTATCCGAATATCAAAATTTCGATGGGTGGCGGTTTCCCGAATACCGAATTGCGTTCGCTTTCGGATGAACGGGTTTTTGAGTTTTTTGATTATATCACTTTGGATGATGGTGAAACGCCAATTGAAGAATTAATCGCCAGTATTGAAAATCCACATCACAATTCCTATAAAAGAACATTTCTTCTTGAAGATGGAAAAGTAGTTTACAAAAATAATTCCACTAAACCAGATTACAAACAATCCCAAGTGGGAACGCCGGATTATTCGGATTTGCTTTTGGATAAATACATTTCGGTTATCGAGATTGTGAATCCGATGCACCGCTTGTGGAGCGACGGACGTTGGAATAAGCTCACGATGGCGCACGGTTGTTACTGGGGTAAATGCACATTTTGTGATATTTCTCTAGATTATATCAAGGTATACGAACCCGTTGCGGCGAGTTTGTTGTGCGACCGAATGGAAGAAATGATTGCCCAAACGGGAGAAAACGGTTTCCATTATGTCGATGAAGCCGCGCCACCAGCGTTGATGAGGGCTTTGGCACTTGAAATTCTTCGTCGAAAATTGGCAGTGACTTGGTGGACAAACATTCGATTCGAAAAAAGTTTTACGCAAGATTTGTGTTTGTTGCTCAAAGCTTCGGGATGTATTGCTGTTTCAGGTGGACTAGAAGTAGCTTCGGACAGATTATTGAAACTGATTGACAAAGGCGTAACTGTAGAACAAGTGGCGAAAGTTACTCGGAATTTTACCGAAGCTGGGATTATGGTACACGCCTATTTGATGTACGGTTACCCAACACAAACAATTCAGGAAACGGTGGACAGTCTCGAAATGGTGCGTCAATTGTTTGAAGCGGGAGTGTTGCAATCAGGGTTTTGGCATCAATTTGCGATGACGGCACACAGTCCGGTGGGTATGTTTCCAGAGCAATTTGGAGCCGTAAAGGAAACGGAAGCCATTGGGACATTTGCCAATAATGATATTAATTTTGTTGATTCAACAGGAATCGATCACGATAAATTTAGTTTTGGACTTAAGAAATCGCTGTTCAACTTTATGCACGGAATTTGTTTTGACTATGAATTGCAGGATTGGTTTGATTTCAAAATTCCGAAGACAAAAATTGGTGCTGATTTTATTTTTGACGCGCTACAGGAAGAAACTAATTTTAATACCAAACCTACTGCTAAAATAGTTTGGCTAGGTGGAAAACCAACTGTAGAACATTTTACTAAATCCAAAAAAGGGAATTCTTGGGAAATGATGACTTTGACTTTTCACGACAAAAAGGAAAGCTTCACTATTCAGACCAATAAAACAGAAGGAGAATGGCTTGTTGAAATGCTTCAGAAAATGTCAGTTTCGAATAGTAAAACTTATTCTTTTCAGGAAGTAAAAACTGATTTTGAACAGCAGCTAGAAGATTTTGAGTTGTTCTGGTATTCAAAACCTGTGAATACGTTGAGGGAATTCGGGTTGTTGGTGTTGTAGCATACTTTGAATTGGCCACAGATTATACGGATGAAACTGATTAGCACGGATTCTTTTATTTTTAAAGTAAAGTCCATTTTACCACTTAATTTTCTTTTTCAATTGGTTTGCGTGAGGGATAGAAATCAATGTCATTAAGTTAAGGAAAAAAATAAAAAAACAGCACGCAGATTTGGCAGATTCGGCAGATTTTTTTACTCATTTTTCTGCGGAAATCTGCGAAATCTGCGTGAAAATAAAAATAGCAATTCCTTAAACTTAATGACATTGGGATAGAAATAAGCTGCCGAAGTAGCATGGATAGCCCGACTCCAGTAGAGAATGGGCCGTATATGCGCAAAGTAAAGTAGGCCCATTTTCTACTGGAGGCACGCCCTAGTAATACCACTTCGGACGATTTTGTCTAGAATTTGTTTTTTTGTTTACGAAAACGTTTTCTTTTCATACTTTTACTCCCCTAAAAAGACCAAGAATGAGTGATAATTACAAAGTAACTGTAAACGATGCTTTCTATTTTGATTTTGAAAAGGAAAGTATTTCTCAACTGGATGCAATACCTACGGGAGTAAATGAATTTCATATACTGCATCAAAATTTACCTTATAAAACGGAAATCACCACTTCGGATTTCAATCAAAAAAGCTATACGGTTAAGGTAAACAATACAAATTATAGGGTGGAGATTTCAAATCCACTGGATATTCTGATTAAGGAAATGGGGTTTGAAGTTGGGTTGACCAAACAAGTTAACGCAATCAAAGCGCCTATGCCGGGATTAATTTTGGAAATTAGCGTTGTTGTCGGGCAAACCGTGAAAGAGAATGATAATCTAATCATTTTGGGCGCTATGAAAATGGAGAACAGTTTTCTTTCGCCTCGTGATGGTGTGATCAAATCCATTTCGGTGAGTACGGGAGATGCAGTAGACAAAGGGCAGTTGTTAATTGAGTTTGAATAAGGAGGACAAGTAAGAATCAAGAAGAAAGAGACAAGAATCAAGAGCAATAAAGAATGTTAGAATTCTTTTATCTTGACTCTAGCAACGAAGCGATCTTTCCTCTTTTATTTATTTTAAAATATGAAGAAAATATTAGTTGCCAATAGAGGGGAAATTGCCATTAGGGTGATGAAAACCGCACAGAAAATGGGTATTAAAACCGTGGCAGTATATTCTACTGTCGATAGAAATGCACCGCACGTAAAATTTGCTGATGAGGCTGTTTGGATTGGAGAAGCGCCTTCTAGCCAATCGTATTTATTGGGAAGTAAAATTATTGAAGTAGCTAAATCTTTGAATGTTGATGCAATTCATCCAGGATATGGATTCCTGAGTGAAAATGCAGATTTTGCTCTGGAATGCGAAAAAAACAGTATTGTATTTATTGGTCCAAAATCACATGCCATAAAAATTATGGGAAGTAAATTGGCTGCCAAAGATGCCGTTAAAGCCTATAATATTCCAATGGTTCCCGGTATTGACGAAGCGATTACCGATATCGAAAAAGCAAAGCAAGCTGCAACAACAATTGGTTTCCCTATCTTGATTAAAGCTTCGGCTGGAGGTGGAGGAAAAGGTATGCGTGTGGTAGAAAGCGAAGCCGATTTTGAATCTCAAATGAATCGCGCCATAAGTGAAGCGGTTGCTGCGTTTGGCGATGGGTCGGTTTTTATCGAAAAATATGTGGGTTCTCCACGACATATTGAAATTCAGGTTATGGCAGACAGTCACGGAAATATTTTGTATTTGTTTGAAAGAGAATGCAGTATTCAGCGTCGTCACCAAAAAGTGGTTGAAGAAGCGCCTTCGGCAGTTTTAACGCCAGAATTGCGTAAGAAAATGGGTGAGGCAGCTGTTCTAGTTGCTAAATCTTGTGATTATCTTGGAGCGGGAACAGTTGAGTTTTTATTGGATGAAAACAATAATTTCTACTTCCTTGAAATGAATACACGTTTGCAGGTAGAACACCCGGTTACGGAATTGATTACCGGTACTGATTTGGTTGAATTGCAAATCAGAGTGGCAAGGGGAGAAGAGTTGACAATCAAACAAGAAGATTTGAAAATAAAGGGACACGCATTGGAATTACGTGTCTATGCCGAAGACCCGATGAATGATTTCTTGCCGAGTGTTGGTCATTTGGATGTCTATCAATTGCCGGTTGGAGAAGGGATTCGTGTGGATAACGGTTTTGAGCAAGGTATGGATATTCCGATTTATTATGACCCGATGTTGGCCAAATTAATCACCTACGGACAAACTCGTGAAGAGGCGATTCAATTAATGATTAAAGCCATTGAAAGTTATCAGGTGGAAGGAGTTCATACGACCTTGCCTTTCGGGAAGTTTGTTTTTGAGCATGAAGCCTTTCGCTCGGGGAAATTCGACACGCATTTTGTGAAGCAATATTACAGCCCCGAAATTTTAAAAGAGCAAGCTAGTAAAGAAGCTGAAATTGCTGCTTTGGTGGCATTTAAGCAGTATTTTGAAGATCAAAAAATAGTGCGATTACCGAATTAAAAATATTTGAACTATTAAGGAATAAAGTTTCATTAAGAAAGACAAAACTTAATTTTCTTAATTTCTCAATGGTTTAAAATTAAGTTGACTTTCGCCAAAAAGGGAAAAATATTTGAACTATTAAGGATTTAAGTTTTATTAAGAAAGACAAAGCTTAATTTTCTTAATATCTTAATGGTTTAAAAAAATAATTTGGCTTTAGCCAAAAAAGAAAAGGATTACTAAAAAACTTAGCGGTTAAAAAAGTATGCAAGACAAAATAAAAACACTAAATGATAAAATTGCCGAAGCTCATTTGGGTGGAGGAATAAAACGTATTGCGAAACAGCATTCGAACAAAAAACTGACTGCAAGGGAACGTATCAATTATTTGATGGATGAAGGTTCTTTTGAAGAAATCGGGATGTTGGTGACGCACCGAACCACCGATTTTGGAATGGAAAACGAAATGTATTATGGTGATGGAGTCATCACAGGATATGGAACCATCAACGGAAGATTGGTTTATATTTTTGCTCAGGATTTCACGGTTTTTGGAGGTTCGCTTTCCGAAACACATGCCGAGAAAATCTGTAAAATTATGGATATGGCTGTCAAAATGGGTGCGCCTATGATTGGACTGAACGATTCGGGGGGAGCACGTATTCAGGAAGGCGTTCGTTCGTTGGGTGGTTATGCCGATATTTTTTTCAGAAATGTACAAGCTAGTGGTGTGATACCTCAAATTTCAGCAATTATGGGACCCTGCGCCGGTGGAGCAGTATATTCTCCTGCTATGACCGATTTTACGATGATGGTTGAAGACACTAGTTATATGTTTGTTACAGGTCCGAATGTCGTAAAAACAGTAACCAACGAATCCGTTACTTCGGAGGAATTAGGAGGGGCAAGTACACATTCTACCAAGTCGGGTGTGGCCCATTGCACTTCGACAAATGATGTGGTTTGTCTAGAAGACCTGAAACGATTGTTGAGTTATTTACCTCAAAACAACAAAGAAACAGCACGCAATTTGCCTTATGAACTTAAAGATGAAGTGCGTTTGCAATTAGCAGATATTATCCCGGATAATCCGAATAAACCTTATGACATGCACAGCGTGATTGGAGGGATTATTGACGAAGATTCGTTTTTTGAAATTCATAAAAACTATGCCGAAAATATCCTTGTGGGTTTTGCCCGATTGGGAGGTAGAAGCATAGGAATTGTAGCGAACCAACCAATGTTTTTGGCTGGTTGTTTGGATGTAAACAGTTCGATAAAAGCGGCGCGTTTTACTCGTTTTTGCGATGCGTTTAATATTCCGTTGTTGGTATTGGTGGACGTACCAGGCTTTTTGCCGGGAACCGATCAAGAATGGAATGGTATCATTGTTCACGGTGCAAAACTACTTTATGCGTTAAGCGAAGCTACTGTTCCAAGAGTAACTGTAATCACACGTAAAGCTTATGGTGGTGCTTACGATGTAATGAACTCCAAACACATTGGTGCCGACATGAATTTTGCCTGGCCTACTGCAGAAATTGCCGTAATGGGAGCTAAAGGCGCATCTGAAATTATCTTTAAAAAAGAAATCCACGATGCTGAAGATCACGAAGCCAAACTTTTGGAAAAAGAAGCTGAGTACGCTGAGTTGTTTGCGAATCCGTACACCGCAGCCCAACGTGGTTTTGTGGATGAGGTAATCTTACCACAAGACACGAGACGCAAATTGATAAAAGCGTTTAGTATGCTAGAGAATAAAGTGAGTGTAACTCCTGATAGAAAACACGGGAATATTCCTTTGTAGTTGTTTTATGAAATCGAAAACTATCTGTTTAGAGCTAATGTATAATTGACGAGAGCTATTTTTTTAGAAAAATGAAATCTAATTTATTTTATGTATTTTTGAGTCTAATTTATTAGCTAATGAACATAATAGAAAGGAATAATAAAGATATATTAAACTTGTGTAAAACGCATAAAGTAAAATCTTTGTATGCTTTTGGTTCAGTTTTAACAGATAAATTCAATAATGAAAGCGATGTTGACTTTATTGTTGATTTTGAACAATTGGATGTCCTCGATTACGGAGATAATTACTACGATTTAAAATTTTCATTGGAGAATATTTTAAAAAGGAACATTGACTTATTAGAAGAAAAAGCAATAAAAAATCCTTACTTCAGAAAATCCATAAATCAAAATAAAAAATTGATTTATGGATAACAATGTCAAAACTTGGTTGTTTGATATTTTAAGTTCAATAAATGAAATTGAAAGTTATTTTGTTGATACTCCAAAGATATTTGAAATCTATCAAAATGATTTAAGAACAAAAAGAGCCGTTGAAAGAAATATCGAAATTATTGGAGAAGCAATGAGTCGTATATTAAAACAAAATAACGAAATTGAAATCTCAAATTCAAGAAAAATTGTTGATGTTAGAAATAGAATAATACATGGTTATGATTCTGTTTCTGATGAAGTAATTTGGGGGATTGTAATAATAAATCTGGCGATTTTGCAAAGAGAAGTTGAAATCTTATTAGGCGAATAGAATTAGATACACTCGATGAAGTTTTTTTATGCTATTGTAAAACGAAACCCAATCCCGTGTAAATTTTCAATGGCAATTCCTTTTTCGTTTGCCAAAATTTTTCGCAAGCGGGAAATAAAAACATCGAGACTGCGACCCATAAAATAATCATCGTCACCCCAAAGTGAGGTTAGGATTTGTTCCCGTTTTAAAACTACATTTTTATTGTCGAGAAATAATTTCAATAGATCGGCTTCACGTTGGGTGAGGGTTATCTTTTCGATTTCATTAAAAAGGATGAAATTCTTGGTGTCAAATTGGTATTTTCCGATTTCGTAAATTGATTTTTCAATTGCCTTATTCTTAAGGGAACGCCTCAAAAATATTTCAATTTTAAGAAGTAATTCTTCTATGCTAAAAGGCTTTATGAGATAATCATCGGCTCCCAATCGGAGACCTTTAATACGATCTTCTTTTAGGGTTTTGGCAGAGAGGAATATTATGGGAACATCGGTATCGAGTTTTCTGATTTCGGTTGCCAATTCAAATCCATCCATTTTTGGCATCATTATATCCAAAATACAAATATCAAAAGTTCCTTTTTTGAAAGCTTCAAAACCAGATTTTCCATCTTCGCAATGCGTCACTTCATAATGATTTTGTTCCAAATTATCTTTGGTCAGGAATGCTAAGGTTGCATCATCTTCGGTATATAATATTCGAACAGTACTCATTAATTTTGTGGAATTAGTAGTGAAAAGGTACAACCTTTTTCTAGATTACATTTTAAAGTTATTTTCCAGTGATGAAGATCACAAATTTTCTTGACATAATACAAACCCAGCCCAAACCCAGTGACTTCATTACTTTTTTGACTCGGAACTCTGTAAAATTTATCAAATACAAAGGGAATGTTTTTGGAGGAAATTCCAATGCCGTTGTCAGTAAAGTTTAATTGTAAATGCTTTCCAATTTTTCCAATAGCAATACTGATTTCGGGTTTGTTTTCACAATATTTTATCGCATTATCGAGCAAGTTGTAAACCAAATTGGTGAAATGAAATTCATCAGCTTCAATAATTATGGACGCTAAATCGGTCTTAATTTCGATTTGGGTTTCGGGATGTTTTAGTTTACTGTTTTCAATTACAGACTCTAAAATAGGTAAAACATTCAGCTGAATTTTGTTTAGCACTAAAGGAGCATTGTCAGATTTTGCAACGGCTAAAATTTTCTCGATATGCTGATTTAATTTGTTGCTTTGGTCAATAATGAGATGGGTGTACTTTTCCAGTTTTTCATCTTGCAGAATTGGATTTTGTTTGATGAGGTAATTGGAAGCAATTAGTATGGATGACAAGGGAGTTTTGAATTCGTGGGTCATATTATTAATAAAATCACGTTGCAAATCGGAGTATTTCTTTTGCTGTAAAAGCGTAAAAATAGAATACACATAGACCAGTAAAATAATAATCAAAGCTATTGAAAGCACAAACCAAAATCGTAATGAACTGAATAAATAACTAGTTTCATTAGGAAATCGAATAGCAAAATAATAGACCAAATTTTTATGTTTTGGAAAATGTACGGAATGCTTGGTTTGTTTCTTTTCTGATAGCGATATGTAGTTGCCATATACCATTTCATCGCTTTGGCAATTGTACATGGCATATTCAAAATCCGTTGTGATATTCATTTTTTTGAATTCGGAGATTAGATAAAATTCTAAAATTTCGGGTTCAAAATCGTTATCAATATTGACAATATAATAATCATTGGATATTTTTCGGACTGGGTTTTTACCAGGAAGTTCTTGATTATTTCCTTTATATAGTTTTTTTGCTACTTCCAGTAAGGCTACGTGTGCTTTTTGGCTAAACTTTTTTTCTTCAATAGTAAAGGCTTCTTTAGTCCAAAGCAATTGTGCTATTAGGATTCCAATAATTGCGATTAATCCAATTAAGATGCAACTATTGAGTTTTGTTAGTTTCATAAAAACAATTTCTGTATGTAATATTAATCAAAATTTAGCAGTCTTTTTTGCATTAACAAGTCGTTAACAAAGATTGAATACCGCTTAACAAAGGGGTGTGTGTTTCTAATCTACTTTTGGATTATTCAAACGATAACCTTTAAAACACAATAATATGAAAATGATTAAAATTTCAATGTTGGCATTAACTCTAGGATTAATGTCATTTTCGGCTGTTGCTCCCGTGAAAAATTTAGTATCAAAATTGGCTGCAACTGCCTCTTCAATAGTATGGAAAAGTGAAAGTATAGATGTAGGGACTATTCCTCAAAATACTCCAAAACCTATTGTATTTGAATTCAAAAATACCGGAAAAACGGCTGTCATAGTTACCAATGTGCTGGGATCTTGCGGATGCACGGCAACAGATTATACCAAAACACCAATTGCTCCTGGGAAATCAGGTATAGTTACTGCGACCTATAATGCAGCGAATGTTGGAGCATTTACCAAAACAGTATCGGTAACTACGAATATTGAAACTGCACCTAACGTTTTAACTATAAAAGGAACTGTTGTTGCTGCATCTACTGCAGTAAAAAGTTAATTTTAGAATCATTAAATGATCTTTAACCACCTGAAAAGGTGGTTTTTTTGTTTGTATTAAGAGCTATGTAAATTTTTGATTATAGTTTGAAAAAATAGTATCTAATCCTGAATCGCAATCGTTTTATATTTGCTATCTATACTATTGTGAAAAGCCCCAAAAGATTATGAATTATATAAAAAAATGCCTTTTATTTTTACTGATTTCCATTTCGTGTGTTTCGGTTGCCCAAAAAAAGGCAGATGCCAAATCACTTTTTGAGTATCAAGGAAGAATTGAAAAAATGCAAGACGATAAAGTTGTTCTCATAGGTTCTGCTTCTTCAGTGTCATTCGATTTTAAAGGGAATTCCTGTTTCATTTCTTTGCAAAGTGTTGAAAATCATCAAAACTATGTTTCTTTTGAACTTGACGGTAAATATATTGGGAGAGTTCGAATTGAAAAAGGAGATGTAAAATCCTTTCCGATAGTAGCCACCAATAACAAAAAAACACATCATCTTTCCATTTATAAAGCGACAGAAGCTGCCAATGGAGGCGTTTTATTTGCAGGAACTTTAGCGAAGTTAGTTGAAAATACTGCGCCCAAAAACAGAAAGAAGATAGAACTCATAGGTGATTCGATAACTTGTGGTTATGGAAACGATGCGTCCACGATTCCTTGTGGCAGCGGAGATTGGTATGATCAGCATAATGGGTATTGGGCTTACGGGCCTATACTTTCAAGAGCGTTGAATATCGATTTTGTATTGAGTTCCGTTTCTGGATACGGAATGTATCGCAACTGGAATGACGATCATCTTGACGAGCCTAATATTCCCGATGTTTACGAAAATTTATATCTGAATAGAGACAGTTCCAAACCCTATGATTTTGCTTTTCAACCCGATTTAGTGAGTATTTGTTTGGGGACCAATGACCTTTCAGATGGTGATGGTAAAAAAACGAGATTGCCGTTTAATGAAGATAAATACGTTACGAATTATATTGCTTTCATTAAAACAGTTTACAAACACGCACCCAATACCAAAATAGTTTTGTTGAACAGTCCGATGGTTTCAGGAGAAAGAAATGTGACTTTGGTAAAATGCCTGAAAAAAGTGATTCATAATTTTAAAAGTGATAAAGCTCATAAGCCAATTGAATTGTTCGAATTCCAGCCGATGAGTCCAAAAGGTTGTGGCTATCATCCCGATATTGCCGATGATAAAGTGATGGCTGAACAATTAATTCCTTTCTTTAAAAAGTTACTCAATGAAAAATAGTATAATTGTTTTTGTTCTTTTCCTGATACTTTCGAATGCCGCTTTCGCAAATGTTACGCTGCCGAATGTGTTTTCGGATAATATGATTTTGCAACGAAATACAGAAGTTACCATTTGGGGCTGGGCAAATCCACAGGAAGAAGTGGTAATTACGCCAAGTTGGAATAATGAAACGTACAAAATCAAAGCCAGCAATCAAGCGAAATGGGAAATTGCAATTCCAACACCAAAAGAAGGAGGGCCATATACCATTACGATAAAAGGGTATAATGAAATTGTCTTGAAAAACATTCTGATTGGTGAGGTTTGGATTTGTTCCGGGCAATCTAATATGGAAATGAATGCCAGTTGGGGAATTGAAAACGGTGATGAAGCAGTCAAAAATGCAACAAATCCTAATATTAGATTGTTTTTGGTTCCAAAATTAACCGCCACTACTCCTCAAAATAATATATCAGGAACTTGGACGGAATGCTCGCCTGAAACGATGAAGTATTTTAGTGCCGTGGGGTATTTCTTTGGAAAGCGCTTGCAGGAAGAATTGAAAAATGTGCCTATCGGTTTGATTTCGTCCAATTGGGGAGGAACACCGGCTGAGATTTGGATGCCGGAAGAAGTGATTCAAAACGATGCTGTTTTATTGGAATCGGCGAAAACGAGGAAAGAAGAAATCTACGGTCCAAACCAACCAGCGCGTGCTTTTAATGCAATGATTTATCCCTTGACTAAATTCAAAATTGCCGGCTCATTATGGTATCAAGGAGAAAGTAATGTGGGTTCGACGGTTTATGACAAAACCCTTTCGGCACTCATCACTTCGTGGAGAAAATTATGGGGCTATGATTTCCCGTTTTATTTTGTTCAGATCGCGCCCTATAAATATGGGGAAGACCATTTTGGAGGAGCCATTATTCGTGATGCACAACGCAAAGTATTGAAGGAAGTTTCGAACACGGGAATGGTGATGACCAGTGATATTTCGCCTGTTGAAGAAATCCATCCAAAAGATAAAAAATCGGTTGGAATTCGTTTGGCAAATTTGGCTTTGGCGAATACTTATAAAACCAATACTTCATTGGTAAACGGGCCGCTTTATAAAGGAATTGCCATTAATAAAAATAAAGTGACAGTGATTTTTGATTTTGCTGAGGGGCTGTATTTTAAAGACAAGAAAGCTGATTTGTTTGAAGTTGCAGGAGCTGACAATATGTTTTATAAAGCGACAGCTGTCATCAAAAACAATGCAATAGTGTTACAATCGGATAAGGTGAAATTGCCTGTAAAAGTGCGTTATTCTTGGAAGAATACTGATCAGTCGACTCTTTTCAATAAAGCGAATTTACCCGCTTCGAGTTTTATAAGTGAATAATTTTGAAAATTTTAGATTGAAGATTTTAGATGTGTGAAATCTTAAAAAGAATCGATTTTTTTTATTTACTAACGTAAAATCAGAAATCAAAAATCGTTAATCTTTATTCAAAAATCATATTATGCGTGAGGGATAGTAGGCGGTATCCTCGCAGCGTAGCGGAGAGATAAAGCCGTATAGCCCGACTCTTGTCCTGATTTTTCTTCAGGACAAGAGGCACGCCCAAAAAGAAATTACAAATTATGAAAAAGAATACATTAATTATTGCAGGGATTTTTGCCCTGATTAGCACAGGAAATATGATTGCACAAAAATTACCACATTTAGAAAAAACAAAACCGATTGAGGAACGCATTGATTTGTTGATGAAACAAATGACACTGGAAGAGAAAGTCGGGCAAATGAATCAATACAATGGGTTTTGGGAAGTAACCGGCCCAGCGCCAAAAGGTGGTAATGCCGAATTAAAATACAAACATTTGCGTGACGGTTGGGTAGGTTCAATGTTGTCGGTTCGTGGAGTGAAAGAAGTAAAAGCAGTTCAGAAAATTGCAGTTGAGGAAACCCGATTGGGAATTCCGTTGATTATAGGTTTTGACGTGATTCACGGGTACAAAACGTTGAGTCCGATTCCGCTGGCTGAAGCGGCGAGTTGGGATTTGGAAGCGATTAAAAAATCGGCTCAGATCGCGGCAGACGAGGCTTCGGCATCTGGAATCAACTGGACTTTTGGGCCAAATGTCGATATTTCTCAGGATGCGCGTTGGGGTCGTGTGATGGAAGGTGCGGGAGAAGATCCTTATTTGGGAAGTAAAATTGCAAAGGCAAGAATTACAGGTTTTCAAGGTGATACGAGAGCCGATTTGCAAAAAGTAAATACGATTGCGGCCTGCGCCAAACATTTTGCAGCATACGGTTTTGCAGAATCAGGAAGGGATTATAATACGGTGGATATTAGTAATTCAAAATTGTACAATACGGTTTTGCCTCCGTTTAAAGCGGCGACTGATGCTGGCGTTCGTACTATGATGAATTCGTTCAACATCTTGAATGGAGTTCCTGCAACCGGAAATTCTTTTTTGCAAAGAGATATTCTAAAAGGGAAATGGAAATTTGATGGTTTTGTGGTTTCGGACTGGGCTTCGGTACGAGAAATGATTGCCCACGGTTTTGCCAAAGATGGTGCGGATGCGACTGCCAAAGCAGTTATTGCAGGTTCTGATATGGATATGGAATCACATTTGTATGTTTCCGAATTGGTGAAACTGGTGAAAGACGGTAAAGTAAAAGAAGCTTTGGTTGACGATGCCGTTCGAAGAATATTGCGCGTGAAATTTGAATTGGGATTATTTGACGATCCATACAAATATTGTGACGAGAAAAGAGAAAAAGCAACGATAGGTAACAAAGCAAACAATGACGGTGTTTTGGATATGGCCAAAAAATCTATTGTGTTGTTGAAGAATGATAAAAATTTGCTTCCGCTAAAAAAATCAGGACAGAAAATTGCTTTGATCGGGGCTTTGGCAAATGACAAAAACAGCCCATTGGGAAGTTGGAGAATTGCTTCTGATGATAATACTGCAGTTTCGGTTCTGGAAGGAATGCAACAGTACAAAGACAATCAATTGATGTTTGAAAAAGGAGCTGATTTGACTATTGGTAAAACGGCGTTTGTGGATGAATTAGTTTTTAATACCACAGACAAAAGCGGATTTGATGCTGCCAAAAAAGTAGCTTCAAATGCTGATGTTGTTGTGATGGTTTTGGGAGAACACGGTTTTCAGTCGGGAGAAGGACGCAGTAGAACAAATCTTGATTTGCCAGGAGTTCAACAAGAATTATTGGAGGAAATCTACAAAGTGAATCCAAATATTGTTTTGGTTTTAAACAACGGAAGACCACTGGCTTTGCCTTGGGCAGCAGAACATATTCCAGTTATTGTCGAGGCTTGGCATTTGGGAACCCAAACGGGTAATGCTGTGGCGCAAGTGTTGTACGGTGATTACAATCCAAGTGGAAAATTGCCAATGTCGTTTCCAAGAAATGTTGGTCAAGTGCCTATTTATTACAACAATTACAATACGGGAAGACCTGTAAATAGTGATAAAAATGTATTCTGGTCGCATTTTAGCGATGTAGAAAAAACGCCTTTGTATCCTTTCGGATTTGGGTTAAGTTACACTACTTTCGATTATAAAAATTTAAAACTTAATAAAACCGCTTTTGCAAAAGGGGAGCCGGTTGTAGTTACTGTGGATATTACTAACTCGGGTAATTATGACGGTAAAGAAGTGGCACAATTGTATATTCAGGATGTTGCTGCAAGTTTGGCCAGACCTGTAAAAGAATTAAAAGGTTTTGAAATGGTAGTCCTGAAAAAGGGTGAAACCAAAACCGTAACGTTTACTTTGACTGACAAGGAATTAGGTTTTTTTGATAATGAAGGCAATTATTTGGTAGAATCAGGAGTTTTCAAAATTTGGGTGGGAGGAAGCTCAGACACAGGTTTGGAAAGTGGTTTTGAACTGAAATAATTAATAAATTTCAAGAATCATTAGTTCATTATTCAGAATGAAAGATTCAATAGTTATTTTTTTATCTATTAATGTTTGGGCAAGTTGTTTGGTATTTTGATTGAAAGTTTTTAAGATTATTACTTTTGGAGGAACACCGTTCAAAAGTAATAGTTTTTCAAAATCTTCATCGTGTGTGAGTATGGTGAAATTGTGTTTTTTTGCAAATTTCCAAATCTCATTATCCTTTGCAGGTTGTTCAATATTTATGTCTTTGGAATGTAAACAATTTGGGAATGCATTTTCAATGATTTTTATAATTCTCCAAGAAATATTGGCATCAAGAAGTAGTTTCATTAAGCTGCAATTATTTTGGTGATATTTTCCCTATTAGCCGCAAAAGCTAAAGCAGCAAGAATGTCTTCTTTTTTTAGTTCTGGAAAGTCCAAAAGAATTTCTTCAATGGACATACCTTGAGAAAGCCAGGATAAAATGTCAGATACACAAATTCTAGTCCCAGTTATTGTGGGTTTGCCAAATCGAATATTGGAGTCTATTGAAATTGAATTTTGCCAATTATTATTCATATTTTTATCGTTTGATACAAATTTACAAAAAAAGTACGTAGGTATTTTTAAAATAAATTAAGAGTTAAATTGTACTATTAGTATAAAAAAATAAAAAATGAAATACAACAGATGTGGAAAAAGCGGCTTGTTATTGCCTCAAATTTCTTTGGGATTATGGCACAACTTCGGTTCAGTAGATAGTTTTGAAAATGCGGAAAGCATTGCTAAAGCAGCTTTTGATAAGGGAATAACTCATTTTGATTTGGCCAACAATTACGGTCCAGTTTCGGGTTCGGCGGAGACTAATTTTGGTGCCATTCTTAAAAATAATTTTAAAGGAAATCTTCGCGATGAAATAGTAATCACAACCAAAGCAGGTTACACCATGTGGGATGGACCTTATGGTGATTGGGGTTCCCGCAAGTATTTGCTATCGAGTTTGGATCAAAGTTTGAAACGAATGAATTTGGAATATGTAGATATTTTCTATTCGCATCGTTTTGATCCAGAAACACCTTTGGAGGAAACAATGATGGCATTGGATTATGCTGTTCGCAGCGGAAAAGCCTTGTATGCCGGAATTTCTAATTACAATCCAGAGCAAACGAGAGAAGCTACTGAAATTCTGAAACGATTGGGAACACCTTGTTTGATTCACCAAGTAAAATATTCGATGTTTGTAAGAACTCCCGAAGAGGGATTGCTTGATGTTCTTGAAGAAAAAGGGTTGGGCTGTATTGCTTTTTCACCTTTGGCACAAGGACTTTTAACCGATAAATACTTAAAAGGAATTCCAGAAAATTCTCGTGCTCACAATCCAAATGGGCATTTAAAGGAAGATGAGGTTTCTGAGGACAGAATCCAAAAAATAATTAAACTGAATGATATTGCAAAACAAAGAAATCAGTCTTTGGCACAAATGGCTTTGGCTTGGTTACTAAAAGACAACAGAGTTACTTCTGTTTTGATTGGCGCCAGTTCTGTGGGACAATTAAATAATAATATAGATTCGTTGCAGAATCTGGATTTCTCGGAAGAAGAATTGGTTGCGATAGAAACTATTTTAAAATAAATTGTTTTGGATCATGTACAGATAGGCACTGCAGTGGGTCTCTGTACATGATCTACAATTTTTTACCCGATCAATGTAGTTTCTAAATTAGTGTTATGATACAATAAACTTGCTGCACCCAATAAAGCTGCATTTTCGTTGTCCTCAGAGATTTGTATGGTAATCTCTAAACCTGCATCTTTAATTTTTTTGTTGAAAGCTGGTAAAAATAGTGCGTTTGAATCGGCGATTTTGCCACCTATTATAAAATGTTCAACAGCAAAATTTTTAAAGCACGGAATCACAATTTCAGCTAAATCTTCGCCCATTTTTTCAAATGCTTTAACCGCTATTTTGTCTCCGGAAATAGCAAGATTATAAAGCTCTAATCCGCTTTCTACTGTTGTTTCTTTAAAGTCGGAATACTTGGCGATAAGTCCTCTTAATGACACATAATCTTCGGCTATTCCATTTTTAAATGGAAGATTCCATATTTCACCATCCGTAGGTACTTGATTTCCGGAACTAACTGAGGTTCCTTTGTCGATAAAACAAGAACCTAATCCTGTTCCTAGTGTAATGGCCATTACTTTTTTCGAAAGGTTATTTTTGTCTTTATAGACTTCACCTTTGCCAAAACAAACGGCATCATTTTCAAAAAGAATCTTAAAATCATCCGAAAGATTGAGTTTTTTCCGAAGTAAATCAGCAATATTTAGTCCATAGAAATGGTCGTATTTAGATTGGCCTTTTATCCAGCAAATGCCATTTTCATAATCAAATGGGCCAGGCATGCATACCGTTATGCCAGCCAGGCTTTTTGCACCTGAATTATTCCATGAAGTGCGTATCGTTTTTTCCCAGATATCCAAAACCTGGTCTACCGGCAGATTAGAATCAAAAGACTCTTTGTGCATCGAAGATTTAAGGACTTTCATATTGGTAGTATCGATGACTCCGGCGGTAATATGAGTTCCGCCGATGTCCAATCCCACAGCATATTTCTTTTTCATTGTCTTTAATTTGTTAATTTATGTTGTGTTTTTATTTTATTTCAGACTATCATTTTTTTAATTCCAGATTATACTTTTTCACCAATTCCAAAGTCGATTTGTCAGTCGAAAAAACCGAATTTAAACCCTGTGGTTCTTGCGGTGGGTCTGTAGTCAAAGGATCACCTGGTTTCCATTTTCCGTCTTTGGTAACCCCTTTTCCTTCACCACCAAATCCCCAAAAATTGGCTGCTTGCAGCACCCCGTTATTTTTATGGCTCTCCGAGACTCTTTGGAATATATAATTGTAAAAAACATCCCTGTTGGCTACAGAAGTTGTCGAAACCAAACCTTCGTTTTCTCTTGGTAAGCCAAATTCTTCGATGATGATTGGCCTTTTCAAATCATTGGCCACCTTTACGTGTAAATCAATATATTTCCCTGCATTTTCTAGCGTTGTTGGCAATGTTTTTTCGGCATCTTCGGCTTTGTACCAATTCCAGTTTTTTGGCCAAATGTGCATCGTTAAATAATCAATATTCGGATTCAGATGCGTTCTTTCAAAAATTCCCATATCGTCGTTGGAACTGTTTTTTCCTTCAGAACCAGTTGAAATCAAATGGTATTTATCCAAACTATCAATCAAATTGACAATGTTGTTGAGCCAAACAGTAAATTTTGCTTCATTTTCGACAGTAAAAAGCCTCGGTTCATTTCCAACTTGCCACGCCATAATCGTATTGTCCTCGGTATATTTTCTTTTGGTGTAGGCGTTTGTTCTGCCCAAAATAAATTTCACGTGATTGTTCAACGCTTCCATACACGGTTCACAACTATGAAATTTCTCGGTATAACTCATGAATTGTGGCCAAGTATTTGGTGGGATGGCAGGAACCGGAATTGCACCTTTTCCATTCCATTCCAGGTATTGCGACATTCCGCCGGACCATTCCCAGTTATTTGTCAAAAATAAAACCGCGTACATATTGCGTTTTCCCATTTCGGCGATAAGGAAATCTAAGCCGTCAAGTAAATCTTGGTCGTATTTACCTTGTTCATATTGCAAAGCTGGGCGAACAGTATAATCGTATTTTCCACCATCACCACCAACGAGAATTCTCAAATTATCAATACCGTTTTTCTGCATTAAATCCAGTTCTCGAATCAGTCTTTTTCGGTCTCCCACTTTCTTCGAAGCCAACAAACTTCCATACCAATAATTGGTTCCAATATAGGAATACGGCTTGTTACCTTTGTAAAATTGAGTTCCTTTCACAGTGATTCTGGCTTGTTGTTTTTGAGCTTCACAAGAAAAGCTCGCGAAACATAAAAGAGCCAAAACTATTTTTAACGCCGATTTCTTCATAATTAATTTAATTTTTAGGAGCTGTTTCCTGCTATTCGTTGCAATCTTTTTCTCGGTTGAAAAAACCTCAAAAAAGGATTTTCACTGCTATCAGGGCTAGGGCATTCCGTTTTGGATCTTATTTACTGCAAATTTTTTAAAATATGTTGCTTGGATTAATTTGGTAAAACATACATACTTGGTAACGTATTCACCAAAGCCGATTTTGATTTGGTTGCAAAAGTTTTAAAATCTGCCGCATTCGATGCTGTCGGAATAGGAACATAATAACCATCTAGATTATTATTCCAAAACATAACATAACTTATTTGGATGCTATTTGCTGTTAGCGTACTGTACAGATAAGTTGAGAACCAATTGGTCACAGGTGCAATAGTTGCTGTAACTCGATAACCTGTTTCGGTCATTGCGGCAATTTTTACTTTGGTTGTGGCTAAATCTGATAGCATTTTTAACTTGGCAGTAGCCTTGTCAGCTCCTGTTTGACCTTGGTTGTTCAAATCGCCATAATTGTCCATACCCAAAACATCTACATAAGCATCACCGGGATATCGGTTCAAATAATTGGTCGAGGTAGCATAGGAGTTATCAGGAGAAAAGGCATATAAAATGTTATGAACTCCTTTGGTATCTCTTAAATATTCAACGGTAAATTGATAAGCAGCTTTGTAATCTTCTTGCGAGCAGAAATCAGCTCCCCACCAAAACCAGCTTCCGTCAAATTCATGAAAAGGCCTGAAAATAATCGGAATCAATTCTCCTTTGGAACCTTTTAAATTGGATACCACACTGGCTACTTTATCCAGTTTCGTTTTATACCAAGCATTATTTACACCACCAGGTAAAATACTCTTGAAGGCTGTAGTTTTTTGTTCCGTGGTCATATCGGCGGCATAAAAGCTATCCTCTTTATTAGGTTCTCTTATGTGCCAAGAAAAAGTGTTAATCATTCCTTTGGCATAGGCTTCTTTGACATCATTCGTTATAATAATTTCCTGTTGGTAAAACCAATTATCGGCCTGACTATTATTACTTTTATCGGTAATAAACATAAAATCAGAACCCAAGAGCGCGGGGTCATAACCTGTTGTTTTTTTTATGTCTGATTCAGATGAAGAACCATTATTGTAAAAACCATTAAAAGCATCTTGCTGACCAATGGCAAATTTGGTTTTAGCCAATTTCTTTAAGTTGTAAAATAACGCAGTAGTTTCTGCAGTCGCATTTTTGTCGACCATATAAGTTTTTACGTTCTGTGTTGTTAGCACATCAGTAACCACTACTGGTGGAATGACCACAACCGGATCGGGTGCCGGATCGTCTTTGGAACAACTGCTTAATGCTATTATTGTGCTGAAGACTATGCTTTTAAGAAATAGGTTTTTCATGTTGTCTTTTAAATTCTGTGAATTAATTCAATGCATGCTCTGCTATTGTGATAAGGGCATTTCCAGAATCCGGCTTTGTCTTTTTCCATGGTTGAATAATCAGCATAGACTCCCCAAAACCATTCTCCTTTTTCTTTGTCAATAATATACTTTTGTGTGAAGTCCCAGTTTTTGAAAACAATGTTCAGGTACTCTTGTTCTCCGGAAAGTTGCCAGACAGTAAAGTAGCCAATCATCAATTCGGCTTGTGGCCACCAGTGTTTTTCGGCCATCAATTCTTTGGTTTCTGGATTGTATTCATACCATAATCCGCCATCTGAGTCAATTCCTTCTTTGGTAACTTCAGCAATTTGAATGGCATGTTTTTTATAATTGGCAATTAATGTTGAATCTCCTGAAATTTCGGCACATTGCAATAAAAGCCAAGCTGCTTCAATGTCGTGACCATAGGAGATAACGTCTTTCTTTTCTATCCAATTTTCATCAAAAAACAATCGTAAATGACCTGTTTCGGTATTGATGAAATATTTTTCGATGGTTTCCAATAATTCAATAATGACCTTTCGTAACGATTCGTCTTTCCAAACCGTATATAAATTAGCATATCCTTCAACGATATGCAAATGGGTATTCATTGTTTTCTTTTCGTTGGCGTCTTTTTCGCTCAAGCGTAAATCTTCAATAGGTTGCCAGTCACGGGTAAAAGCTTCAAGGTAACCGCCTTTTGAGGAGTCGTAACTGTGTTTTTGAATTTTTTGATACAAGGAAATGGCTATTTGCAAGGCTTTATCATCTTTGGAAATTGAATAATATTCGCTCAATCCATAAATGGTAAAGGCCAAAGCATAAATTTGGTTTTTGGTGTCTTTTGGAGTCCCGTCATAATTGATACTCCAAAAAATGCCTCCAAATTCAGTGTCGTAAAAGTGTTCCGAAATGTATTCAAAAGCACGTTTTGCGATTTCTAAATGTTCTTTGTTATTTGAAATTTTATATGCAGCAGAAAAGGTCCATAGCAATCTTGCATTTAATACAGACCCTTTTTCTGCTTCTTCATTTTTAGTGTTATTGTAATCTATTTGACCAATAAAACCTCCATTTTTAGTGTCAATTGTATTTTCCATCCAATAGGAAAGAATACTTTGAAGCTCCAACTTTAGTTCTATTTTTAGATTTTTTAAATCGGTTTGCACAATTATGAAATTTCTTTGTTTTTATTCACTTGCTTGATAATTGTATTGACAGAACCTGCAGATGTAAAAGTGTCTTCTGGAGAATTGATAACATAATCCACCAGTTTATCCACAGATGAAACCGCTACGTGCATTCTGGTATCTGAAGAAGCATAATAGATATAAACAGTACCATCTTTATCTTCAATCCATCCATTAGAAAATAAAACATTGGAAACATCTCCAACTCTTTCAATGCCTTCTGGTGCCATAAAGTGTCCGGCAGGAGCATGTGTTACTTTTGCAATATCATTCAAATCCGTCATGAACATGTACAGTGTATAGCGCAAACCGGCGGCAGTATTACGAACACCGTGGGCTAAATGCAACCAACCTTTTTCAGTTTTGATAGGAGCTGGTCCAAGACCATTTTTCAATTCATATACAGTATGATATTGTTTTCCGTAAATGATTTTTTCTTCATTTACGACAGGATTGGTCATGTCTTCCACGAAGCCAAGTCCAATTCCCCCACCGTTTCCTACATCAATGAAACCATCTTGTGGACGAGTGTATAAAGCATATTTTCCGTTTACATATTCTGGATGCAAAACTACATTTCTTTGTTGTCCTGTATTCGAAATCAAATCGGGTAATCTTTCCCAGTTGATTAAATCTTTGGTGCGTACAATTCCGGCATTGGCAATAGCAGTACTGGTGTCGCCTTTTGGCGCTGATGGATCTTTTCTTTCGGTGCAGAAAATTCCATAAATCCAATCGTCTTCATGGGCAATTAAGCGCATGTCATACACATTGGTGTCTGGTTCTTCCGTTTGCGGAATCACGCAAGGTTTATCCCAAAATTTGAAATTGTCAACACCATTTGGGCTTTCGGCAATAGCAAAGAATGATTTCCTGTCGGCACCTTCCACGCGGGCAACAAGGATGTATTTGTCATTCCATTTTATGGCTCCGGCATTGAATGTGGCGTTTATGGCAATTCTCTCCAAAAACAATGGATTTGTATTTGGATTAAAATCAAATCTCCATTCCAGCGGTGTGTGTGCGGCTGTTAAAACTGGGTTTTTGTAGCGAGTGTATATTCCGTTTCCAATACCGTCTTGTGGTTCGTTTTTTGTTTGAATTAAAGTATTGAATTGCTTGTCGAGTTCGATTTTTATATGTTTTAAATCGTCATTTATTTTTGTAGTGCTCATAACTGAATTTTCTAAAATCAAGTATTATTTGTTTAAATTTCTTTTGTGATTAAGTTCGTCTTCAATGGTCTGCAGTTTTTCTTCGGATAATGGGTAGAATAGGATGAAAAGTACAGATAGTGCTGCAGCAATTGCCGGAAGAATGCTCAGCATTAATAATATTCCGTTTTGTGCAGTGATAGTTTGCACTACGTTTGCTTGGAAGCCAAAGTACCCTAAAAGCCATCCTGTTGCAGCCCCACCGATTGTCCAACCAAATTTTTGAGACATTGAGGAAGCCGAAAAGATAAGACCAGTAGCTCTTCTTCCTTGTTTCCACTCGGAGTAATCAGCACTATCAGCATACATAGACCAGATTAATGGGAAGATGCAACCTGCACAAATACTAATCATTACTTGGAAAACCATGATAAGTACGATGTTCTCTTTTCCGATATAATAGAAAAAGATACTTAAGATTGCAGCAAGTGCCATAGCACCAAAAAAAGTTTTCTTTTTACCAATTTTGTTAGCAATCGGAGTGGCTGCAATCACACCGATGATGTTTGCGGCTTGTCCCAATACCAGATAAAGTGTGGTTGGAGTCATTGCAAAATTTTCTCCCAAAATGTTGAAACTATAACTCACGGTACTGCTTACATAATATTTGAAATAATAAACTGCAGCCCCATCACGGATTGAATTGAATACCAAAGCGCCAATTCCCGCACCTAATAAAATCCACCAAGGTCTGTTTTTAAGAAGATCGTTTAAATCTTCTTTTAAATTTGGTTTTTCATCATTTATAGGGAGTACTCTTTCTTTTGTTAAGAAAAAACAAGACCAAAAGAATATCGTAGTAATGATTCCAAAAACGATTATGGTATATAACCAGCCTGTTTTGGAGCTTAAACTTCCACCAAAATGATTTACTAATGGTTCAATTAACCAAAGAGCCAATAAACTTCCGCCGAAGGCAAAAACCATACGATAGGAGGAAAGGGTTGTGCGTTCTTTTCGGTCACCAGACATTACCCCCAGCAAGGAAGCGTATGGCACATTAATGATAGAATAGATCATCATCATTAAGGAATAAGTAACGTATGCATATATTATTTTTCCTTTTTCGTCAAAATCTGGAGTGTAAAAAGTCAGTACTCCAATTATGGCAAATGGAATTGCCGTCCACAATAAATAAGGCCTGAATTTTCCCCAACGGCTTTTGGTACGGTCTGCAATAATTCCAACCAATGGATCGAAGCAGGAATCCCAGATACGGGTAATCAAGAACATGGTTCCAACCACGGCAGGCGCTATCCCAAAGACATCGGTGTAAAAAAACATAAGATACATGCTGAAAATTTTCCAAAACATGGAGGAAGCGGCATCTCCTAATCCGTAACCAACTTTTTCTTTTAAACTGATTTTACTATCCATTACTTTCTTGGGGTTTGTTGTCATGGTTTTATTTTTTATAAAGGTTTATTTTTGCGGCATCTTTTTCAAAAAGAGTATTATCTAGATTGTAAAATTGAATAAAATCTTTTTCACTTACTTGTCCTTTGAACGGTGCATAATAATGCATTTTTTGTTCTTTCTCTTGCCAGCCGTGATTTCTCCAAACTAACACATAGGATATTTTGTAGGATCCCATTGCTTTCATCAAAGTGTCTGTCCACCATTTGTCATAAGGAATGGCCTCATAACCTGTTTCTGCAAAAGCAATGATTTTATGTTGCTCTTTGGCAATTTGGTCTATTATTCCAAATTGTCTTTGGCAATTTTCCACAAACGAATTATCCTTCAAAGGGTCGTTGTAAATGTATTTGTCAAAACTTAAAATATCAGCATATTCGGGACCCGGATAGTATTCCAAGAAATCTTCTCTAGAATTAAAATCGGCGGTATTGTACACATATATTAAATTATGAACGCCTTTCTTTTGGAAATAATCAATAGTGAATTTCCAAAGTTTTTTAAACTCTTCCGGACTTCCATTGTTTTTGCACCACCAAAACCAAGTTCCGGTAAGTTCATGAAACGGGCGATACAACAAAGGAATTAAATTGCCTTTTTTATCCTTTAAAGTTAAGATGTATTTTGCAGCTTCGTCTAACCAAGCTTTGTATTTTTCATGACTTTGACCTCCAGGTAAAGCCGAAGCTAATGATTTTGGAGTAGTGTCCCAAGCATTTCCATCTGTTAAAGGATTATTAGAATGCCAACTAATAGTGATAATGCCTCCTCTGTTGTATCCGTCAATGATGTATTGTCTCATTTTGTCAAAAGGAACACCGTCTATGTTTTTATCTGACTTAGTTTCAAGTCCTCCTAAATCCCATCCATAAACTGCTGGATAGTCTCCAACAACATCTTTTACATCGCTTCTTCCTTCTTCGTATTTCCAGTTTACACCATAAGCCAAATCATCTTGATGACCAAATAATATTCCTTTATTGGCTGTTTTGTATAAATTTTGATATAACTGTATGGTATTTTTTGTAGCTTTTTTGTCAGATAATGATAATTTAGTATCACTGCTCTGTGAGTAAGAGGAGTAAAATGTACTAAAAGTTAAAAAAAGTGAGAATATATAGTTCGTTTTTGTCATATCTATTGTAATGAGTTTTTATTAGCTTAAAATATAATCAAGATCGATTCGAATTGAATATCAAATGATTAAAATTTTAAAGTTAAAATTTTATGTTTTTATTAATTTTTTGTCAAAATATTAAAAAAATAACCTCTTTAAAATGATTTGTATTTTTTAATGATATTTTTAGTTTAAAATACATAAATCCATTTTTCAAAGATATAGTAATAACATCTTTTGGATTAATATTATTTTGTCAATTTTATATCTTATTATTGCAAATAAAAAAATGAATTATGAGCGCTTTTAAAAATTTTCATAGAGAAATAGTTCCACTTGCAGCACAAGATAGTTTTTTGGTTTTTGATAGAGTTAAAGATGAATTTGATTATCCGGTGCATTATCATCCCGAATTTGAAATCAATTTTATATTGAACGGAAAAGGGGTGAAACGCGTTGTAGGTGACAATATAGAAGAGATTGACGATATAGAGTTGGTATTGGTTGGGCCTAATTTGTATCATGGCTGGGAACAGCATAAATGTAAAAACAAAGATATTCACGAAATAACAATCCAGTTTCATAATGATCTTTTTCATGAATTTTTATTGTCCAGGCGAATTATGACACCTATAAAGGAGATGTTTAATCGTTCGGTACATGGTATTTTATTTTCAAATCAAGTAGCCGAAATGCTCACCCCGAGGTTAATAAAGATATCCAAATTGGATGGGATGGATTATTTCTTGGAAATCATCTCCATATTATATGATCTCGCAAACTCCCGTAATCAAAGACTTTTATCAACTTTTACCGTTGAAAATGATACTTTTGAAGAGTATGACAAAATGAAATTGATCTATGATTATATCCAAAAGAATTTTGCAGAAAAATTATCACTGGAAGAAGTAGCGGGCGTGGCGAACATGACGACGATTTCTTTTAATAGATTTATAAAAAAACGCACCGGAAAAACATTTGTCAATTATATTAATGACATTCGGATCGGTTATGCGGCCAGATGGTTAGTGGAGAAAGACCTTAGTGTTTCGGAGGTTGCCTTCAAGTCGGGCTTTAATAACATAGCCAATTTCAATAGAAGTTTCAAGGCTTTTAAAAAATGTACCCCTAGTCAATACCGAGATGATTTTTCAGGATTAAAGAGAATCCTGTAACGCACTTCAGTTTTTTTGTTAAAATGCTTCCTGAGAGAGTCTTTCAGGAAGCATTTTTTATTTTAAAATTAATTATATGACATATATTATAGGTATTAAATAGTAATAATTTAAAAAATTCTGATTATAATTTTGTTATGTGTAATTAAATTTTTCATTTTGAAAATATATTATCATGAAATGATATAATAATATTAATTTGATGTTAACTACTGTTATAAATTTGTTAATTATAAATCATATTTATTAATGCCAATAATAATAGCCGAATTACCCTTTCGGAAATTATTAAACTTAACTAACAAATTTTAATTATGAAAAAATTATTGTCCGACTTGATTCATTGGAAAGTAAACCACAGAAAGGTTCCATTGATGTTCTTACTATTTACCTGTGGTATCATGAATGCACAGCTTAAGGTGCAAGGTGTTGTTACAGATGCTAATAATCTGCCGTTATCTGGAGTTAATATTAAAGCAGAAGGTGCTGCACAAGGAGTTTCTTCTGATTTTGACGGGAAATACTCAATCGATGTACCTGCAAATGCTATATTGACATTTACGTTTGTTGGTTTTGACAGCAAAAAAGTAGGGGTAAAAGGAAGTTCTAAGCTAAATGTTACTATGACATCTGCTTCTGAAAACTTGAAAGAAATCGTTGTAATTGGTTATGGAACTCAAAAAAGAGGTAATCTTAATGGATCTGTTTCTACTGTAAAAGCCAAAGATATTGAGAACCTAAAAGTAGTAAGTGTTGACCAGATGCTTCAAGGTAAGGCTGCAGGGGTAAGTGTAACGAATAACTCAGGTGCTCCTGGAAGTGCTGCTTCTGTTAGGATTCGAGGGACAACTTCTATATCTGGAACTAATGAACCTTTATATGTAATTGACGGTGTTCCTGTTTCTGGAGATGCTACAGGAAAATCTACAAGTGGTCGTCCTTTGGCCGGTAGAGATGGATTTTCTTCATCAGGAGGAAGCGGAAACAATGCAGTTAGCCCATTATCAATGATCAATCCTAGTGATATTGAATCTATGGATATTTTGAAAGATGCTTCTGCAACAGCAATTTACGGTTCAAGAGGTGCTAATGGAGTTATTATTATTACTACCAAATCAGGGAAAAAGGGTACAGGTAGAGTTGCTTATGAAAATTTCACTTCAATTAGTAATGTTACCAATAAATTAGATGTTTTGACTTTGCCGGAGTATGCTACTCTAAAAACAGATTTGGCTAAATTATGGGGATTTCAAACGCGTCAGGAATTTTCACATCCTGAATTATTAGGACCTGGAACAAATTGGCAAGATGAAGTATATAGAACAGCCATTTCACAAAGTCACCAATTATCTTTTTCAGGTGCTAAAGATGGTACTAGTTACTATTTATCTGGAAGTTATTTGGATAATGAGGGAACTATCATTAATTCTGGATTAAAAAGATATACTGTAAGATTAAATTTGGACTCTAAAATTAAAAGTTGGTTAAGAGTAGGAGGAAATATGTCTGGAGGTATTACCAATGAGAATATTACAGTAAACCAAAGTTTTTCTGGATTAATTTCGAATACTTTATTGCAATCTCCAGATATACCAGTTAGAAATGCTGATGGAACATTTGCAGGACCACCGTCATCAGAACAAAGTGTTACCTATTATAACCCGGTTGCAGAAGCTTTGACTAGAGAAAATACTTTGGTTCGAAAAAATTTCTTAGGAAATATGTATGCCGAGGCAGATCTTTTTAAAGGATTGAAATATCGTATAGAGATTGCTGCAAATACTGAATTTTCTGAAAATGACGATTTTAGACCTTCTTATAAATGGGGCAGTCAAGAAAATTTATTAGCAGATCTAGATGTTAGAAGACAAAATTGGTATTCTACGAATATTAAAAACTTACTGACTTATGATAAAACTTTCGATAAACATCATTTTACAATTTTATTAGGTCAAGAAGCAAATGATTCGCATTGGGAAGGATTAATAGCATCTGCGCAAGGTTTTAAAACAAATTCTATTCATACCTTAAATTTGGCCGATGTTGATAATAATACAGTAACCCAATATAAAGGAAGCGCTTCTCTTTCGTCTCTTTTTGCTCGTGTAATTTATGACTTTAATGACAAGTACAGTATCACAGCTTCTACAAGACAAGACGTTTCGTCTAAATTTGACCCTACAACAGACAACCAAAAAGGGGTGTTTAACGCAATTTCTGGTTCTTGGAAACTTTCTAATGAGTCTTTTATGGAGGGAACGCGTCAATATGTGGATAATATTAAATTCAGACTGGGTTATGGAGAAACTGGTAACCAACAGATTCCAAACAATAGCTATTCTGCGATGTTGAATGTTCAAAACTCAGGATTGGGAAGCGGGTTTTTACCGGCGAATTATCCAAATCCTAATTTAGTTTGGGAATCATTGAATCAAACTAACTTTGGTATTGATTTTACAATGTTGGAATCTAAATTGTTTGGTAGCGTCGATTTTTACGATAAAAAATCAGAAGGATTTTTGTTTCAAGTGCCATTACCTCTATACTTAACTGGAGGTGGAAATCAATACGGAGGGGTTTCTGCACCCTATTCTAATTTAGGTACGATGAGTAATAAAGGATATGATATTACTTTAGGATATAATCTTAAATCTTCAGGCAATTTTAATTGGGATACCTCTTTGGTTGTATCACATTACAAAAATAATTTAGATGAAATTGCCAACGGAATTATTTTGACGCAAGAAGTTAATACTAATGGATACCAACCTGTCGTTGTTACCAATACAACGGTTAATAATCCTATCGGAATGTTTTACGGATATAAAACGGATGGAATATTCAAAGATCAAGCAACTTTAAACAGTGCTCCAATTCAGTTTGGTCAGCCAGTTGGAACAGGGGCAGGAGAGACTTCTTTGGGAGATGTAAAATACAAAGATATTAATGGAGATGGTAAAATAGATGCAAATGATAAAACATTTATTGGAAATCCTCATCCGGATTTGACTTTTGGATTTACAAATAATTTCAAATATAAAAACTTTGATTGTTCTATATTCTTGCAAGGATCGTACGGTAATGATGTAATGAACTTGACAAAAAGAGCGGGAACAACAAATGCGTCTTTATATGACAATCAGCTTGTAGATGCTATGGATTATTATTCTGCTACGAATACAGGAAGTAATAATCCAAGACCTATTGCGGATTCAGCAAATAATAACTTATTGATTTCAGATCGTTATGTTGAAGATGGTTCTTATATAAGAATTCAAAACGTTACACTAGGGTATTCTTTGCCTTCTGACGTTATTTCTAAATTTAAAGTAACAAGATTAAGATTATACGGTACAGCTCAAAACTTACTTACGTTTACTGATTATTCAGGTTATGATCCAGAGATTGGTTCATTTAATCAGAATGTGCTTTTGTCAGGAATTGATAATGGAAGATACCCAGTAGCCAGAACATTTACAATTGGACTTAACGTAGAATTTTAAAAAAAGATAAAATGAAAAAGAAATTGTTTTTAAATAGATATAGTTTACTGCTCGTAGCGGTAACGTTCCTTGTGTTTGGGTCGTGTCAGGAAGATTTTACAGAAAGACCTTCAGAAGATGGGATAAGTTTGGATTCTTATTACAGCACAAATGATCAAGTAAGTTCGGCAACCAATGGGATGTACAGCAGAACTTGGTTTCAGATGTATAACAAATTTTGGTGGGCTATTGAAGTAGGTTCAGGAAACATGTACTCGGGATCTCCTGATGTTAGTGGATTAAGAACTTTTGCTTTGAATGGAAGTGATCCTGAATTGGTAAACGGTTGGTCGGCATTATGGGCCAATGTGCAACAATCTAATATGATTATTAACTTTTTGGCCAGTAGAGTTGGGCCAGATGTTGATAAAAATGTATTGGACAATGCTATTGGAGAAGCTTATTTTATGAGAGCTACTGCTTATTTTGATTTAGTAAGACTTTGGGGGCCAGTTCCAATTATTGAAAACCCTTTAGATTTCACAAGTAATCCTTATGTAAATACAAATACAGTCGATGACATATATAAATTGATAACTAGTGATTACTTAAAAGCGGCTGATTTATTGGTTGCCAAAACTAGAGGTGCTAATTATGCCAGTAACGGACATGTATCTAAAGGTTCTGCAAAAGCAATGTTAGCCAAAGTATATTTGTATAAAAAAGATTATGCTAATGCTAGAGCGATGGCTGAGGAAGTTATTAATAGCGGTGAATTTAAATTGCTAGGTGGTGATGAATTGCCATCAAAAAGTTTTGCCGACTTGTTTACTTATGCAAACAACAATAACGAAGAATCTATTTTTGCCATTCAGTGGAAAGGTGATGGTTCTTATGGTTCTGCCAATAACTGTAATACACAATTTGGATTTAAAGACGGAGATTTGTCTACTTCAAATGCTTCATATGCGGGAGTTTTTGGGCCAGGTCAAGAGATCTTTACTTTATATGATGCTACAGATAAAAGAAAACATGAAACGATCATGGTTGCAGGAGATACTTATCCAAACATGAAAACAACCGAAGGAATTGGTTTTACAGTGCCTACCGGAAAAGATTTAGCGCAAGGATCTGGTGGAGCAATCAAAAAATATTGTATTGGTGTTGTAAACGGAGCTGCTACAGGTTCAGCAGATGCTTGGGCCATGATGGACAACAATACTTATATAATGCGTTATGCCGAGTTATTGTTAATTCATGCCGAAGCTGTTTTGGCAGGTGGAGGAAGCACTACTGATGCAGCAGCTTTGAAGTCAATTAACGCTGTTAGAAGAAGAGCTGGATTGAGTAATTTGACAAGTGTAACTTTTGATGATATTTTTCTTGAAAGAAGAAAAGAATTGTGTTTCGAAGGAGACTATTGGTTCGATTTAGGACGTATCGATAAAACAAAAGCAATCGCAATTATGTCAGCACAAAACAGAGGAGACAGATACGGAGCACGTTACTATACGCCGGTATATAGCGAGGATCATGCAACAAATGATTTTTATATGGACTATCCAGATAATGAGGTGGCAAAGAATCCAAAATTACTAGAGCCACCAGTTCCATATACCTTTAAATAATTATTTAAAATTGATATTATGAAAAATATAAAAATAAAATACCTATTGTCCATTGTTTCAATGGCCCTTTTGGTACTGGGTGTTTTTTCTTCATGTAGTGATGATAGTTCCAATTCAGGTTCAGGGACATTGGCAATTACTAGTGTGGCCAAAGCCGAAGAAGGAGATTTAGTTCCGGTTACACAAGGTGATCCAAAAAATTACTATATTATTAGAGGTTCTGGATTTACGACTGTTGAAAAAATTTACTTTAATGATTTTGACACTTATTTTAATCCTGTACTAGTTACAGATACTGAAATATTTGTATTAATAGATGAAAAAACACCTTATGCAGGTGCAAGTAATAAATTAAAAGTTGTTACAAAATTGGGTACAATAGTTTACGATTTTGTGGTATCTCCGCCATCACCAACTTTTGGAAGTTTTCAACCAGTTAATGCGGCAGAAGGTGACCTAATCACAATTTATGGAAATTATTTCTTAAATCCGATTGTTAAAATTGGAACTGAAACTGTACCTGTAATTTCTTCTACTTTAACTGAAATTAAAGTGAAGCTACCTGCTGGTGCTGATAAAAAGTATATTTCAGTAACCAATATTTCGGGTACTGCAACTTCTAAGTATGCCATTGGTACCGCAATTTATGATGATATAGCTTATTATGGTTTTGATTTTCCAGATTGGAATAATCTTACCTATGAGTCGGATGGTAAAGCTGATCAAGGCTTAATTAATATCAAAAAGAAAATGGCCGCTTGGGACAATGTACAAGGAAACTGGTCTTGGTATGATCAAATATCCGATTATAAAGGAATTAGACTTTCTATAAAAGCAGATAATCCAGGAACACTTAAGTTATGTTTTAATGGAGATTGGTCTGAAAGAAACATGATGGCTGTTACAACTGGGTGGAATACTTTTGTATTTACCTGGGCGGAGTTGGGCAACGCAGATCATGTTCAAAATATTACATTCCAAAATATGTCTAAAAATGCAGCAGGCGATGGTGTTGAGAACACATTCTATATTGACAATATTGGTTTTGTATTAAAATAAAATTTGGTTTTTGTTTATTGAGTTAGTTTAAGATATTCCCTAATTGAAAAATTGGGGAATATTTTTTTTAGAACAGTTTGTGTTTTCTTTTTTTGCTGTTTTTTAAGCATATTTTGAAAAAAAAGTATCACTATCTTTAGTTTCTATTGAGTATCCTTGTAAGTTGAACTCTTCTTTTTTTTGTAAAAATTATTAAATGAAAAACCCCAATACAATACCTTTTCTGCTTTTTATATCCTTTAGTTTTTCCTTTTCTGTTTTTTCACAATCGACTTCAAACAGCAGGAATCGGGAGCATATTTCCATAGATAAAAATTGGGTATTTGCCTTTGGTCATCCTTTCGATACAGCCAAAGATTTTAATACAGGAACCGGTTATTTCTCCTATTTGGCAAAAACCACTTATGGAGATGGAGCTGCTGCTACCGATTTTGATGATCGCTCTTGGCGAAAATTAGATTTGCCGCACGATTGGGCAATAGAGCAGGGATTTAGCGAAAAAGCGAGTTACAGCCACGGATTCAAAAATATAGGTAGATTATTTCCTGAAGCCACCATTGGTTGGTATCGCAAAAAAATAACGATTCCAGAAGAAGATTTGGGACGTAGAATACACATTGCTTTTGATGGCGTTTTTCGTAATTCGACAGTTTGGTTCAACGGGCATTATCTGGGAAATAATCCGTCGGGTTATTTGGGTTTTGAATACGATGTTACCGATTATGTTAATTATGGGGGCGAAAATACAATTGCCGTTCGGGTAGATGCCATGATGGAAGAAGGTTGGTTTTACGAAGGCGCAGGAATTTACCGTCACGTTTGGTTAAACAAAACCAGTTCGTTGCACGTACCCGCAGACGGAACTTTTGTGAGCACAACCAAACTCAATGAAAATACTGGCGAACTGACTTCTAAAGTTTCGGTAATCAATGAGGGAGATAAATTTCAAGATTTCAAAATAGTTCAGACTGTTGTCGATAGTGCAGGAAAATCAATCGCCACGGCAACTATCGATAATCTGAATTTGAGACCAATGGAAACCAAAGAATTCAGTGCAGAATTGGCGGTGACTAATCCGATATTGTGGTCGGTAGATAATCCGTATTTGCATAAAATGGTGACTAATATCTATGTTGGAACAGAATTAGTCGATACGCATACAACTACTTTCGGAATCCGAACCTTACGTTTTGATGCCAACGAAGGCTTCTTCTTAAACGGTAAACACCTAAAAATAAAAGGAACCAATAACCATCAAGACCACGCGGGAGTAGGAGTGGCAATGCCCGATGGTTTACAGGATTTCAGAATCGCCATTTTAAAATCATTTGGTTCCAATGCCTATCGCTGTTCTCACAATCCACCAACACCCGAATTACTAGATGCCTGCGACCGTTTGGGAATGGTAGTAATAGACGAAACCCGATTGATGGGAATTACTAATGTACAGTTGGGTGAATTAAAACGGATGATGCTCCGCGACCGAAACCATCCGTCCATCATAAGTTGGTCCATCGCCAATGAAGAATGGGGCGTAGAAGGAAATATCATTGGCACCCGAATGGCCAGAACCATGCAGGATTTTGCCAAAACGATTGATACTACAAGAGGAATAACGGCAGGAATTAGTGGTAATTGGGATAACGGAATTGCCACAGCTGTTGATGTAGTAGGCTATAATTACATCAAACACGGAGGCAAGGAGACCACCGACAAACACCATCGCGAATTTCCTAATCTGGCCAGTTGGGGAACCGAGGAAGGCTCGACCTTTGCAACTCGTGGCATTTATTTTGAAGACAACGAAAAACAATACAAACCTGCCTACGATTTTCCGCAATCGGCCAATGCGCATAGCATCGAACAAGGTTGGAAACACTATGATTCAAGAGCATATCTAGGCGGAATGTTTATCTGGACAGGCTTTGATTACCGTGGCGAACCCACTCCGTATGTGTGGCCGGCGACAGGTTCCTATTTTGGAATGGTTGATCAATGTGGTTTTTACAAAGACAACGCATGGTACCTAAAATCTTGGTGGGGAACCGAACCCGTTTTGCACCTTTTGCCGCATTGGAACTGGAACGGAAAAGAAGGACAGCCCATTGACGTTTGGGCTTATAGTAATTGCGATGAAGTGGAACTTTTTCTAAACAAAAAAAGTTTAGGAAAAAAGGCGATGGAAAAAAATGGTCACTTGGAATGGAAAGTCAATTATGCACCCGGAACTTTGGAAGCGATTGGCTTTAAAAATGGAAAGAAAACCCTAACCGAAACCGTAAAAACTACTTCCGATGCAGTCGCCATTGGTCTGCAATCCAATACAAAAACTATTAAGGCAAATAACGTGGATATTGCGATGATTACCGTCGATACCAAAGACAAATCAGGCCTGCAAGTACTCATTTCCGAAAACGAAATCGCCTTTACCATTTCAGGTCCGGGAAAAATAATCGGTATTGGAAACGGGAAGCCCACTTCCGTAGAACCTGACCAATTTTTGGAAACTAACGCGGTTATCAATATTTCGAACTTAAAAGAAAAAATCGTCAATTCTATTTCAGAAACTGCCGAGACAGTAGATAATCTCGATGTTTCCAATTGGGACAAGGCTTTCAAAGACAGCCGTGACACCATTTTTGGCAAGAAAACTAAAGCCGTGGTGTATCGGACCGATTTTGATTTGCCCAAAAACTACAAAGAGACCAAAATCAATCTGTTTTATAATAGCATCGGTCAATCGCAATCCATTTACATCAACGGAAAATTAATCGCAAATGCTATTCCTGAAAACAAAAAAGGAGACACTTTCGTACTCGACAAATCCAATCTCCGTGCAGGGAAAAACACCATTGCGATTGTTGCCGTACCTTTAATTTACAGATACAAGTGGGGAACTGTCAACACCAATCCAGGAACAATTCAAATCCTAACGCCGGCGCCCGCATGGAAACGCACATTGTTCAGTGGTTTGGCACAAGTCATTGTGCAATCAACTGGAGAAACTGGCGAAATTACGTTGACCGCGACCAGCAACGGGCTCAAAAAAGCCGAAATAAAAATAAATGCAACAAAACCATAAAAATATTTAGGGCGTGACCACAATCCCGATAGCCCTCACGCAAATTCTGCAGAACAAGAAATTTAGTGATTAAAACAATAGAATTAAAAAAAATAAAAATGAAAAAAATACTTCTCAGCTTTCTTTTAGGAAGCATCGTAATTCAGGGATTCTCTCAAGGAAATGTTTATAAACAAGGCACTGGAAAATTCGAAGGCCTTGCGATGACACCACCAATGGGTTGGAATTCTTGGAACACCTTCGAAACGAACATCGATGAAAAATTAGTCAAAGAAACCGCCGATATTATGGTTGCCTCAGGAATGGTTGCGGCAGGCTACAATTATATTGTTCTCGACGATGGTTGGATGACAAAAGAGCGTGATACTGATGGAAATCTAGTCCCAGACCCAATCAAATTCCCAAGCGGAATGAAATCCTTAATCGATTATGTACATTCTAAAGGACTAAAATTTGGTCTGTACAATTGTGCCGGAACCCACACTTGCGCAGGTTACCCAGGCACGCGAGGATATGAGTACCAAGACGCACGCTTTTATGCCAATTTGGGAATTGATTTCTTAAAATACGATTGGTGTAATACTGCAGGAATCAACGCTCCCGAGGCTTATGCCACGATGAGTAACGCTCTTAAAACCGCAGGGCGACCTATTGTTTTCAGTCTTTGCGAATGGGGTGACAACAAACCTTGGGATTGGGGAAAACCAATAGGAAACCTTTGGAGAATATCGGGTGATATTTATCCATGTTTTGATTGCGAGTTCCATCACGAGGAAGGGAATTGGTCGTCTTGGGGATTCATGAAAATTGCCGAAATGCGCAAAGACATCCGTAAATTTTCCGGGCCGGATCATTGGAACGATTTTGATATGATGGAAGTGGGTGACGGAATGACCAATACCGAAGATAAAACCCATTTTTCGATGTGGTGTATGATGGCTTCGCCTTTGATTGCCGGAAATGATTTCAGAAAAATGTCCAAAGAAACATTGGCTATTTTGACCAATAAAGAGTTGATTGCCGTGAATCAGGATAAATTGGGAATACAAGGATTCAAGCTTTCTGCCGAAGACGGATTGGAAGTTTGGGTAAAACCTTTATCCGATGGAAATTGGGCAATCACCTTTTTAAACAGAACCGATGCACCGAGAAAAATCAACTACGATTGGAAGAAAAATCCAATCAAAGATGCTGATTTTGGTTTTGAAGCCGATTTCAATAAAACAAACTTCAAAATCAAAGACCTTTGGAAAAACAAAGAAGTAGGAACGACCAAAAAGAATTTCACTGCCGATATTGCTTCACATGATGCAATTACACTAAGACTAATTCCTTAATTTAGAGATATGAAATTAAAATCTAAAATTATCTTGTTTCTGCTGGCATTAAGTTTTAGCATAGCAAACGCACAATTCGTCAAAAAGCACGGGCAGCTTAGCGTAAAAGGAACTCAATTGGTAGATAAAAATAAAATGCCAATTGTTTTGAGAGGGGTAAGTCTTGGCTGGCATAGCATTTGGCCAAGGTTTTATAATGAAAAAACGGTAGCTTGGTTAAAAAAAGATTTCGATTGCACGATTGTTCGGGCTGCAATGGGAATCGAAATTGGGGAGCATCCTTATATGAAGGAACCCGATTTTTCTAAAGATAAAATCGAAGCGGTTATAAAAGGAGCCATCAAATCTGATATTTATGTAATCATCGATTGGCACAGCCATAATATTAACTTGAAAGAAGCCAAGGAATATTTTGATGGAATCTCCAAGAAATACGGAAAGTACCCAAATGTAATCTATGAGGTTTTTAACGAACCGGACTATGAAACGTGGCCTGAAGTAAAAGCCTATTCCGAGGAAGTAATCAAAGTGATTCGAGCCAATGATCCGGACAATATTATTTTGGTAGGAAGTCCGAGATGGGATCAAGACGTCAATTTACCAGCTGCGGATCCCATAAAAGGCTATACTAATTTAATGTATACCATGCATTTCTATGCGGCGACACATAAAAAAGAACTTAGAGACAAAACTGACGAAGCAATAAAAAGTGGCTTGCCAATTTTTGTTTCTGAATCGGCTGGGATGGAAGCTTCTGGTGATGGACCAATGAATTATGTAGCTTGGCAAGAATACATCGATTGGATGGAAGCGAGAAAATTAAGTTGGATTACTTGGTCCATTTCGGATAAAGACGAAACCTGTTCGATGGTAAAGAAATCTGCAAGTTCAGAAGGAAATTGGAAGGATGAAGACCTTAAAGAGTCTGGGTTGAAAACACGTAAATTTTTAAGAAAATACAATGGCAAGAATTAGTTTGTTTAACTTAAAAATCCAACTCTTCGACATGTTGGATTTTTTTTATGTTGTAAAATAAAACAGTATATTGCAACACTGTTTTTGACATAATTACTTGTAAATAAATGAAGTTGACATTAAAATTAACGACTTATTCTAAATTGGTATTGTTGATCATAGGGATTTGCTCGTTATTTTTATTACTGTTTATATCTCTTTATTTATACACTGTTCAGCAAGAAAAGGACGTCTTTAAAGCCAATTCTGATCAGTATAGAACGGAAGTAAATCGGTTATTTGATTTTAATTCAAAAACACAGATTGTTACCATAAATGATCTTACGTATTGGGATGCTTTGGTCAATTTTACAAAGTCAAAAGATACAACTTGGTTTAATAGGTATATAGTAAATGAATTTCCTACTTACGAAGTGGATTATATTGGGGTTTATAATTTAAATAAAAAATTTATTGTCAATACATCAAAATCTAATTTTAAATCCAAAGATTTTGTACCAAGTCAAGCAATGATGCATTTGTATAGAACCAAGTTTTCTCGGTTTTATATGCGGGTTCCCGAAGGGGTGGTTGAAGTATTTGGTGGAACCATCCACGCTTCAAATGATCCTAAAAAAGTAAAAACGAAGCCATCAGGTTATATGTTTATGGCGCGTCTACTGGATCAAAAATATTTTAAAAATTTAGAAGATATCTCCAGTTCCAAAATTCAACTTTTGGATAAAGTAGATATGGATACCATTGGGAACAAAAAAGTAACTTCTGTAGTAAAATTGAGAAATGCAGATAATATGGTAGTAGCCAAATTATTGTTTGAAAGACCTTCTCATCTTAATTTTGAAAAAACCAAAGAGTTGTTGTTGATTATAGTAATTGTAACCTTAATCAGTCTTATTGCTGCTGTTCATTATTCCAGAAAATGGGTGTATAAACCTTTGAAATTGGTTACTACTATTTTAGAAAGCGATCGTGAAATTTCAATCAGTCTCCTGAAAAAGGAGCCTGGTGAATTTGGTTATATTGGTAATTTGTTTGAAGATCACAGAAAGAATCGATTTCAATTGGAAAAATCAAAAGAAAAAGCCGAAGAAAGCGATAAACTCAAATCAACTTTCTTGGCCAATTTATCACATGAAATAAGAACTCCCATGAATGCAATTATTGGTTTTTCGGATTTACTGATGGATGATAAATTAAGTGATGAATTAAAAAATAAGTATCTGAAAATCATAAATACCAGTGGTAAAAGTCTGGTGTCTATTATTGAAGATTTGATAGAGATGTCCAAAATTGATGCCAAACAAATTGCACCAAAATTTAAAGGATTGAACATCGAAAAATGTTTAAACGAATTATATAATACGCTAAAAGTTACAATACCAGATGATAAAAACATAAAGTTCTATCAACTGGAAAATTGCGTTAAACTACCGAATGATGTTTTGACTGACGAAATTAAATTGAAACAAGTCATTGTTAATTTATTGACCAATGCCATAAAATTTACGGATAGCGGTCATGTTGCATTTGGGTATAGCATTTGTCCAAATAATAATTATTTGGAATTTAGGGTTGAAGATACTGGGATTGGAATTGGTAAAAAGGATTTGAAAGTCATATTTGACCGCTTCAGAAGGGTTGAAGATGATTATTCTATTTCGCTTAGTGGTTTAGGATTGGGATTGTCAATTTCCAAAGCCTATGTAGAAATGCTCGGTGGAGAAATTACAGTAGAATCGGTTTTTGGGGGTGGATCAGTTTTTAAATTCACTATTCCATTGTGTTATGACGAAACGGTTCATGAGGAAAATGATAGCGTGCCAGAAATAGCATATAATGAGTCTGAAAGCAAAACCATTTTGGTGGCTGAAGATGATAATATTAATTTTCTGTTGCTGAAAACCATATTGGAAAAGAAAAACCATATTGTTTTGAGAGCTAAAAATGGTCAGGAAGTTGTTGATATGAGCGCATCGGATTCGAATATTGATTTAATTTTCATGGATATAAAGATGCCTGTTTTGGACGGTTATGAAGCTTTTGAAATGATAAAAAAAGACAATCCAGATCGAATTGTAATAGCTCAAACAGCACATTCTTCAGGCGAAGTGAAAGAAAGTATTATGAAGGCTGGTTTTTCAGGTTATATCACCAAACCTCTTGATAAAGAAAAAATATTCGAATTAATTAATCAAGTATTTCAAAATAAGGCCATTTGTTAAGTTTGATCTTATTCGAAAAAAGAAAGAGGATTTCGTGTTGAAATCCTCTTTCTTTTTGACTCTATAATTTTATACCAAATGTTCATCAGGAATAGTCAAAACTTGCTAAATAATTGATTTTTGCATTTTGTTATTAATTCACTGCAAGGTCGTAACTATATAAAAAATCCTCCCTTATAAAGCCCATTTTATGGTACAATCCTTGAGCTACAGTGTTGTTTTTGGCAGTTCTTAATCGTATGTCATGAGCGCCTAACTCTTTGGCTAATTCAACAGTTTGTAAAATTAATTTTTCACCTATTCCTTTTTTTCGGGCAGAAGAGTCCACAAATAAGTCATTAAGAATAAGTATTCTATTGAGTGCCAATGAAGAAAAAGTTACATAAATTAGAGCAAAACCGATAAGTTTATCTTCATTTGTTTCATCGGAAGCGACAAAAATGGTAGCCTCATTGTTTTCTAATCGTTCCTTTAGATAGGCATAATGTTTTTCGTAATTGGATGGATTTTTATAGAAAACAGCATATTGATCAAAGAGATTCGTCAATTGATCTAAGTCCTGAGTAGTAGCTTTTCGTATCATAATGTGTTGGCTTTTAGTGGTTGGAAAACTAAATTTACAAAAAAAACTTTACTTTAAGGATATTGAAGTTTAGTTTCCAATCTTAATTTGTGAATTTTTTTTTAGTTTGTTTATTTTCTAAAAAATCTAAATCTACTATCTTCCGGAAGAGGTTTAACAATTAATCCTGAATATACGGAAAGTTCTGTGATTTTGTAATAAGCTGATTTTTGGTAAAAAACATTTAAGCAATAATATCTCTGGAAAAAAATGATACTGTGATTGCCTGAAAATTGGAGTAAAAGAAACAAAATTGAATATTGGTGTTATGACTATATAATTATAGTTTAGTGTAAATGATTGACTAAATTTGAATGTAATAAGTGGAAGTGAAATATATGTTTTGATGCTAAAAGCAATAAGTATATGAAGGTTTACAAAATACCACAACCTGATTTGGAATTAACAAAATTATCAAGTTAACAAAATGAATAATACAAATAAAATATTTAAATCTATAAATCCGTTTACGGGATCCATTATAGGGGAGCATGAAGTTTTAACCAATTCTCAATTGGCTCAAAAACTGGAATTGTCTCAATTGGCTTTCAAGAGTTGGCGAAATACGACTTTTATGGAAAGAGCTGATAAAATGAAAAATTTGGCTGGCATACTTAGAGAGAACAAAAACGAATTGGGATTGCTTATTACCAATGAAATGGGTAAAATTCTTCCTGAAGCAATTGCTGAGGTTGAAAAATCAGCTGGAAATTGTGATTACTATGCTGAAAATATAGAGAAAATGCTCAAAGATCAATATTATGACACGCCTTTCAAGAGCATGTCGGTTTATGATCCAATGGGTGCTGTGTTTGCTATTATGCCATGGAATTATCCTTTTTGGCAAGTATTACGTTATGCAGCACCAGCAATTATGGCGGGGAATGTCACTCTTTTAAAACATGCGCCAAATGTTATTGGTTGTGCGAAAGCTATAGAGAATATGTTTCTGGAAGCTGGTTTTCCAGAAGGTGTCTTTCAACAAATAAGCATTGATATTTCACAAGTGGAAAGTGTGATTGCTTCAGATATCGTTTCTGGAATTACTTTGACGGGGAGCGAAATGGCAGGTTCTTCGGTTGCTGCATTGGCTGGGAAATATATCAAAAAATCAGTGATGGAGTTGGGAGGATCGGATGCTTTTATTGTTTTGGATGATGCCGATTTAGAAAAAGCAGCTACAGTGGCTACGAAATCCAGAATGCTAAATGCGGGACAGGCTTGTATTTGTGCAAAACGCTTTATCGTTACTGAAAAAGTCGCTGATGAATTTACTGCACTTTTTGCTAATAAAATAACTGCTCTGCAACAAGGGAATCCATTGCAGAGTGGAATTGATATGGGGCCTTTGGCGAGAATTGATTTGGCCGAGAAGTTAAGCTATCAACTAGAAAATTCTTTAAGGCAAGGGGCAAGAATGGTAATGGGAGGTGAGCGTGATCATTGCAATTTTCAGCCTACGCTAATTGATTTTGTGGATACTAATAACATTGCTTTTAAAGAAGAAACTTTTGGTCCTTTGGCTACTATTATTAGAGCCAGGGATGAAAATGATGCTATTGCAATAGCAAATAATCACCGATATGGGTTGGCTTCGGCGATTTGGACCGAAGATAGAGAACGGGCGTATGCTTTCGCCAGAAGAATTGAAGCAGGTAATGTTTTTGTTAATTCTTTGGTTCGATCCGATTCTAGGATTCCTTTTGGAGGAATAAAAAAATCGGGATACGGAAGGGAATTATCCGAGATTGGAATCAAAGAATTTATGAATATGAAGTCATTGATTATTGAATAATGATTTTTATGAATACAGAAATTAGTAAACTATTTTATTTCTAATAAAGGAATATTTGGAATGAAATAAATTTTCAAGGAAGTTTTGTTTTGTCGATTTTAAAAACCTTAAACTCATACTTATTATTAGTGTGTGAGTTTAAGGTTTTTTTTGTTTTATCGATTTAAAGGAATGCTTTTATTTTGCTATTAGTCTTAATTTTTATTTTTATACATTTTTATTTATACCCCTATTTTTTATAGGGGTTGTATTTTTTTTGTTTTAAAATTTAGTCTAAAACTATGTTTTTTTAACTTTAAAATTTAAAACTACTTTAAATTTTGGTAGTATTTTGCAAAAACATGATTATTGAATTTATAATATAATTTAAAAAAAATAGGAAATACATATTATTTTTAGATGATTTTTGGATATCGATAATTCTTCTCTGAAAGTTTTAAAAAAATTTTTCTGTTAACGAAAAGTTAATAATTTCGTTCCAAGAAAAAAGAAAAAATAACCAAATTCGATTCAATTACCCTAATTGAATTACTAACTAAAAATCAGATTAAATATGAAAAAAGTAATTACTATTTTAGTGTTAGCCTTGACTACAAATTTTGCATTTGCACAAGATGCTCCAGAAACTACTCCGTTGCAAATTTCAGGTTCTGGAGATTTGTATTACAAGTATGATTTCGCAAAAACAGCAAATATTAAAACAAGTTTTGGAACAGACCAAAATTCAGTTTCTTTAGGAATGCTGGATATTGCTTTGAAGAAAACCATAAAAAAAGTGTCTTTTGTTGGAGAAATATCTTTCGGTCCAAGAGGGCAATATCAATCAATCCCAAATGGTGATGGAATCGATGCAAATTCCTTCCATATTCAAAATTTATATGCTTCTTATGCAGTTTCGGATAAATTAAGTTTTACCGCTGGATATATGGGAACTTATATTGGTTATGAGGTAATTTCACCTGTAGGTAATTTCTCTTATTCAACTTCATATTTGTTTACCAATGGACCATTTCAAAATGCGGGTGTTAAAGCCAATTATAAGATAACAGACAAATTTGGTGCAATGTTAGGGGTGTTTAATGACTCTTGGAATTCATACAAAGCCAATCCAGCAAAAGGATTAAATGCTGTAGGAGGTCAATTGTCTTATGCTTCTGGAGCAAGCAGTGTTTATCTTAACTTTATGGATGGTTCTGTAAGTGGCACTATTTTTGATTTAACAGCTACATTCCAACTTACCGATAAATTCAAGTTAGGTTTAAACGGAGCTGATTTTTCAAACGAAGGCGACGTAGGTTACACAGGAGCTGCGATATACCCATCTTATGCGTTTAGTGATGCTTTCGCTTTGGGAATACGTGCTGAATATTTTAAATACAAAGAAGGTTCTGGAGATACTGATGTAACAGCTTTTACTTTATCAGGTAACTATAAAGTAAGTGGATTGACTATTATTCCTGAGTTTAGAATTGATACCAATTCAGATGATGTTATGTTTGTTAATTCGGATTTGGCTCCTACTAGTTCTGCTTCTCAAGTACTTTTGGCCGTAGTTTACGGATTCTAATTGAAAGCTATTCTCAAGTGAGTTTAGACTGATAAATATTAAAAAATATTTTTTTTTTGCTGTCAAGATCCTTAGTGGTTTTGGCAGCTTTTTTTGTTTAGGACTTATTAGTTATGGTTTGTTTAATTTTTACTTCCTTTGTAGTTCATTTTTAAATAGGTTCAATTGTTTTTATTTTTCAAAAATAAAGCTGTGCTAAAAGATTTGATTCCGTCGAATCATGTAGATATTCATTCTCATTTACTGCCAGATATTGATGATGGTGCTCGCACTTTTGAGCAAACACTTGAGTTGGTTCAAGCACTTCAAAGTTTTGGAGTTTCACAGTTTATTACCACTCCTCATATTATGTACCAAGTTTGGGACAACACAAAAGAAAGTATTCTTGCAGTTAAAGATCAAACAATATTTAAGCTGGAAAAAAATGAAATAAGAGTTCCTTTTCGTGCGGCTTCAGAGTATTTGATGGATACTCAATTTGTAAAACTTTTTCAGACAGGAGAGTTGTTGACTTTGAAAGATAATTATGTATTGGTCGAGATGTCATATATAAATGCACCGATGCAATTGTATAATATACTTTTTGATTTGCAGGTGGCGGGCTATATTCCTGTTTTGGCTCATCCCGAACGGTATACTTTTTATCATAATAATTTTGATGAATATGTAAAATTGAAACGGGTCGGCTGTTTGTTTCAGCTAAATCTGTTGGCGGTTGTGGGATATTATGGGGAATCAATCGCTAAAATGGCCGAACAATTACTGCAAAAAGGTATGTATGATTTTGTGGGATCGGATGTTCATCATAGTAAGCACATAGCTTCTTTTGAGGAAAAAGTAAAACTGAAAGATGTGACAGCACTCAAAGAAGTGATATCGAATAATCAGTTTTTTAGAATGTAGTAGGGTTTATTTTTTTTGTAATTATTTAATTTAAAGCAAAATATCTTTCCAAACATGAAGCTGTTGATTTGTGAGTGAGGGATAAAAGTAAGCTACCGAAGTAGCACGGATAGCCCGACAGCAATAAAAAAAGAGGCAACTAGCACGTGTGGCGAGTTGGCCTCTTTTTTTATTGGTGACACTCCCACACTAGCTTAAATAACTGAGGAAGTAAAAGGTTTTTATTGATTTTTTGTTTTTTATTTAGCCCATAATTTTTTGTACCAAGGTCTTTTTTTGGCTTTTATGCCGTAACCGTAACCGTAACCATAACCTTTTGTTGAATCAGTATCGTTGAGTAGTAAGCACATATTAGGCAACTTTTTTTCCATATATAAATCATTGGCTATATTTAACATTCGTTTTTCCAGAAAATTGGCTCGAATGACAAATAAGAAGCAATCGGCATGTTTTGCTATTAAGAGGGTATCAGTTACGAGACTTACGGGAGCGGTATCAACAATTATGTAATCGTACTGGGCTTTGATGGTTTTGAATAAGGTATCGACTTTTTGGCTCAATAATAATTCGGCCGGATTGGGCGGAATTAAACCTGCCGGTAAGATATAAAAGTGTTCGTAACCTTTTTGTTTGATGATTAAATCTTCCAAGGGTATGTCTTTGTTTGAGAGGTAATTGGTGAGTCCTTGATCTGGTAAGGAAATGTAATCGTCTAGTTTTGGGTTTCTAATATCCATTCCTATAAGCAATACTTTTTTACCGGATAATGCAAAGGTTGCCGCTAGGTTCACTGATACAAACGTTTTACCTTCTTTTGAAAATGTCGAGGTTAGGAACAGGGTTTTGGCCTGATTTTCTGGAACTTTACTGAGCATGAATTCCAGATTGGTCCTAATGATTCGTAAGGCCTCGGCAGAGCTGGTTCTGCTTTCTGACTTTATGATTTGGGTATTTGCATCGGATGTTGGGATATCTCCGAGATATGGAATCGTAGTTTTTCCTTCTAAATCGAGGCGACTTTTTATTTTGGTATCCAATAAATCGATGAGGTATATAATTCCAAAAGGAATTAGAATTCCAATTAAAAAAGCAACCAAGTAGATGATTTTTTTCTTGGGTGCTACAGGAAGATGGGAGGCTTTTGCAGCGTCTATTACTCTTGCGTTAGGCTCTGTAGCTGATAAAGAAATAGCTGTTTCTTCTCTTTTTTGAAGGAGATATAAATAGAGTTCCTCCTTTATTTTCTGTTGCCTGGCAATGACTTTAAATTGACGTTCTTGAACTGGAATTTTTTCAATCTTGGTATCCATAATTCCTTTATGGCTGTCTAAATCTCTTTTTTGGATAATTAAACTGGATTTTAAACGGTCTAGACTCGCGAGAAGGTTTTGTTTTAAAGATACAATTTGTTGATCCATTTTCAAAACGGTTGGATTGGCAGGAGTTGCCGATTTTAAGATTCTATTGCGGTCCAAAACCAACTCATTATACATATTGATTATGCTTGCGGCATCCTCTTCCCCGCCTATAAGGTTGGTAGGAAGCAAATCGGTAGTGTTACTTTTTTTGATGTAGTCTAGCATTGAGTTGACTACATTAAGTTGTATTTCCGTTTCTACTGCTTTTTTGTCATAAGTATTTGATCCTTCTATAAAAAGTTTGGCTTCCGAATCGATGTCGGTTAGGTTATTAGTCTTTTTAAAACTTTCAACATCCTGTTCTACACCGTCCAATTCTCGTGTGATTAACGACAGCCTTTCGGCTATGAATTTTGAGGTGTTTTCGGAAATTTGGTTTTTATCGGTAATGGCATCTTGATTGTAAATTTGGATTAAATTATCCAAGAAAATTTCTGCTTTTTCATATACGGGATCGACCAATGATAATTCTACGACGCTACTGGTTTTACTGAGCGGATTTATAGTAAGTCTATTCCTAAAACCGTCCACAACTTCATCCATTGGATTTACTTGTATGGTAATTTCCCGATTGGTTGCTTTAAATAATTTGCTTGGATTTTTAGTTATGACCAAATTCCAATTTTGAGTTGTTATAAGTTCTCCATATTGAAATTCATTTTTATTTAATAAGCTATTTTTAGATGATTCACTGTCAAGTTGGTTTTCTAATTGAAAAGATGTGGGTGAAATTTCTATAAAGCGAAGCGTTGTATTGGTCTCATAAAATTGAACCGACTTTGGGATAAAATGAATGTTAATGGGTTTTTCTTTAAACATTTCAGAATAAATAATGTTCCCTTTGATGAATATCGAAATATTCAGATGCAGTTTTTTTACTGTATTTTCTATTAACGTTCTTGATTTTAAAATTTCAGTTTCGTTATCGAGGTTGTTTTTTAAACCGCTTTCAATTCCCATATCCGAAAAAGCGGAAAGTTCAGATAACATACCGCCTTTTTTTTCATCTTTTACCAAAATTATGGCTGTAGCTTTGAATTGAGGTGTTGTATAGCGCAAGTAAATAAAGGCTATAATAAAACTTATAAGGGTTCCAATTAAAAACCATCTCCAGTGAATTAAATAGTGATCTATGAAGTTTCGTAATAGAAATTCTCTATTCTGATTTTCATTTGAAGGATTTCTTTCCATAGAAGGATTATTTTGAGGTCGTTACGATCAAAGTTATTAATGTAATCAATAAGGAAGTGATTGAAATTATGACTCCTGTGTTTGGACCTACTGCCGATCCGTTAATCTTATTTTTATTGGGTTCTACATAAACAACATCATTCTGTGCCAAATAGTAAAAAGGAGAATTCATGAAATCAGCTTTTGTAATATCAATTCTGTTATAGGTTTTTACGCCGTCAATTTCTCGTATAATTAAGATGTTATCACGTTTTCCATAAATGGTTAAATCTTTAGCCATCGATAAAGCTTCAATTAGGGTCACGCGTTCCGATGAAATAGTATATGTGCCTGGTAATGTTACCTCTCCCTGTACCGAAATTTTAAAATTCATGATGCGAAGATTGATGATGGGGTTCTTGATATAGACCGAAATTTTGTCTTGCAAAAGTTGTATGACTTGCGACCTTGCCATTCCACTTACTTTTAATCGTCCTAAAATTGGGAAATCAATAAATCCATTGGAATCGACCAAATACAATTGGGTAGTTTGAGCACCGGCAACATCTTGTTTGTTTGGATTTACAGTTGTGTAAGTTTTTAAATTAAAAGGAGCTGCAATTTCGGAATCTTCTGCAGAAACGATAATCATAAGCAAATCATCGGGTTGTATTTTTATTTCATATGAATTGGTTTTTTCTTGTAAAGAAGTTTTATCAATATCTTGATAGTAAACTATATCTTTCCGAGAAGCACAGGAAAAAAGGAGTAGGGTTAGACATAATAAAGATATTTTTTTAAATGATAAAGTTGAATCCATATGTTGATCTATTTTTCGAAGTCAATATTTAATAATTCTAACCGAATTATCCCAATAATTTTTGCAAAACAGTGCCTATTCGATCTCTATCCAAATCAGTTAGATTAGAACCTGAGGGTAAACTCAGTCCGTTTTCAAACAGTGTTTCGGCAATTTTATTTCCATAAAAAGGATAGTTTTTATAGAGCGGTTGCAGATGCATGGGTTTCCATAAGGGTCTGCATTCTATATTGGAATCCAACAACGTCAATCGGATGGTCTCCCGATCGATTCCATTTTTGGTTTCCTTAGGATTTACAAGTATGGAAGTCAACCAGTAATTGGCGAAGTAATCTGGATTTGTTGTAGAATAAACAGTAATTCCGGGAATGTTTTCAAAAAGGGATACATAAAAATCATGCATTGCCCTCCTTAAAGTAATATGTTCATCCAATACTCTCATCTGTCCTCGACCAATGCCTGCGCAAATATTGCTCATCTGGTAATTATATCCTACTTCGCTGTGTTGATAGTGAGGAGCTTCATCCTTTGATTGTGAGGCTAGAAACTGAGCTTTTTTCTTTAATTGATGATTTGAGGTAACAATTGCGCCACCTCCAGAAGTGGTTATGATTTTGTTTCCATTGAATGAAAAAACGCTGATGTCTCCAAAAGTGCCACATTTATTTCCTTTGTAGCTACTGCCCAAAGCCTCTGCACTGTCTTCAAGAATAGGGATGTTGTATTTGTCGGCAACAGCTCTTATTTTTTCTATTTGATATGGAATACCATATAAATGAACAGTAATGATTGCTTTTGGTATTTGTCCTTTGTAAATACAGTCCACAATAGCATTTTCTAAAGCAATCGGGCAAAGATTCCAAGTTTCAAGCTCGCTGTCGATAAATACGGGAGTTGCACCTTGATAAAGAATAGGGTTTGCCGATGCCGAAAAGGTGAGTGATTGGCAGATAACAACATCACCTGTCTTTACTCCCAAGAGAATTAGACCCAAATGGATAGCTGCAGTTGCTGAGCTGAGAGCCGTTACAAAAAGACCATGGGATAGATATTTTTCTAAATCATGTTCAAATTCGGTTATGTTTGCTCCCAATGGTGCAATCCAATTAGTGTCAAAGGCCTCATGAATGTAATTGAGTTCAGTTCCTCCCATGTGTGGGGATGATAGCCATATTTTTTGGTTGTTCATTTTAATGGTAATATTGGAAGAATATATTCGGGGTTTTTTTATTTAGATAATCATTATAGTCAATAATCTCTTCTAATTTGTCGTTGTAGATCGTATAATCATATTTTTTAAAAAAAGTTAAAATATTTTTAGCTTCATTTTGGATCTCTACCATTATTTTTGGTCGATGATTAGCAATAGTATTTTTAAATCCTTGTAATACATTCCATTCATATCCTTCAACATCAATTTTCACAAAATCGGGTAAACGAATAGCTTTTTCATAATAACTGTCTAAAGTAATTACTTTTGCTTGAGTAACAATCATCTCCGAAGAAGTTTCGGCGGATAATTTTCGACTGGATAAAAACCCATCGAAGTTCTTAATGAATGAATTATTTTGGCCAGATATGGGGTCTATATAAAAATCAAAAGTTCCATTGACATTTCCGGCTCCGACATTTTCTACAGCTATGATTTGTTGTGTTTTTTTTTTCAGAAACCCAATGTTTTTTTTTAAATAAAATAAATTAAGCTCACTGGGTTCAAAAACATCAATTTTTCCTGTTTCTCCAACTAATATGGAATATAAAGTAGTGAAATAACCAATATGTCCACCAATTTCCAAAACATAGTCACCTTTTCTAATCCATTTTTGAAATATTCGGATAGTGTTTTCTTCTCTTTTTTTCCCAAAGTACCAATAGCCTTTATGATGATAGGTGTTTATGAGGAATTTTTTATTTGTATAGTGATGGGTAATAGTTGTATTTATAGCTGTAGCCTTAAGTGTTTTTAGAAAAAGTCTTCTAATTATATCCATTTTTTGTTGATATTTTATTCATTAAAATTCTAAAATAAACAAGATGGTAGTTAGTAACGTTAAAGGGTTTTTTTATCAATTGTTATTTTTTCGGATTTGTTGGTATTGAATTTTATTTCACGAACAGAATCATAATCTCGAATCAAAATTTCATCATCATAGCGTAACATCATTAGATTTTCCTCCCAATCTTCATGATAAGCTAATTGGGATTCTCCCAGTATATATTCTTGTATAATCCATTTTGGATAGTTTCCTCCTGCAAGGTAGCTTAACGGAAATCCACCGCTAAACCGGGGGTTAATTTCGATACCATAAAGTATTTCTGTTTCATTATTGACAAATAACTGTAAAGATATACATCCTCTTAATCCTGAAATGTGTTTGAACTTTGAGGCAATTTCATCAATAAACCAAGTTCTTCTTGTTATGGCCTTATTGACTTCACCTGCGCGAATTTCCAGTCTCTCCCTAGGAATCAAACATTTTAGATTATTTGTTTTGTCAAAATACATATCGATGGTATATTCTGTAAAATCGGTATGCTCCAAATACTCAAAAAATAATAATTTTTCATTTGAGAAATGATAAGCTGTCAATTCTGATTCCTTTTTTACAATATAATTATCAATACTTCGACTACCGTCGATTGGCTTTATATAAAGCGGTAAAGTGAAATTGTCTTTGTCAAATTCTTTGGCATAATTAATTCCTAATTTTTTAAAAAAAACATTGGTAAGCCTTTTGTTTATTAATGTTTCGATATTCTCATAATCCGAAATTAGGATTTCGATATGGTGTTTTTTGAATAGATCTATGTTTTGAGATAAAACAAGTAACTCAGGATCAATCGTTGGTATGATTAGTTTAATGTTATTGTCAATTGCAATTTGAAGCAGATCGTCAATATAATTGTAATGGGTAACTGGGGATACTTTAAAGTAACCATCAGAAACTCTGCAAGCAGCTGATTTTTCAGGTGAGGAATCAGTGGTATATACTTTTGAATCCGAAAAAATAAGTTTCAGTTCAGTTTTAAACGAACGAACAAGGGAGACTCTTTTTCCTGCACAAGTGATTAAGATGTTACTCATAGTTAATTTTTACCGTTAAACGATTCTGTCGTTGTTGTATTGGTTTTCAGTGGTATAAGTACCTTTTTTAGAGTTAAAAATACAATTTTTAAATCCAAAAAAAAGCTTTTATTTTCAATATACCATAAATCATATTCAAATTTTGTTTGCCAAGAAGTGATATTTTCTTTATTGACTTGAGCCCATCCAGTCATACCAGGTTTCACTTCATGGCGTCGTTTTTGAGTTTCATTATATAAAGGCAAATATTCGGGTAATAAAGGCCTTGGTCCCACAAGACTCATGTCACCTCGGATTACATTGATGAGTTGAGGGATTTCATCTAGTGACATTCTTCGGGCAAAGTTGCCTAATTTGGTCATTCTTCTGGAATCGGGAAGTAAGTTTCCATTAGCATCTTTTCTATTAGTCATAGTTTTGAATTTAATGATATGGAATATTTGGCCATTTTTTCCAGGTCTTTTTTGAATGAAGAAAGGTTCTCCTTCATTTGCAATAAAAAGCACAATTGTAATAATTAAAAATAATGGTGCAAGTAACACTAGGTTTATGCTTGCTAGAATTATATCAATTATTCTTTTGAAAAAAGGATTATACATGACCTTCCAGTTTTTGATATTCATCTAAAAGGGCTTTCCAAACCACAATTTGTTCAAATCGAGAAACAACCATTGGTCTTGCATTTTGGTGTAAATAACTTCGCAGATTAGTGTCTGAGATTACTTTTTTCATTGCCATAAAAAGTGCAACAGTATCTTTGGGAGGAATTAAAATTCCATTTTTGTAATCTTCAATTATTTCATTGCAACCATTGATATTTGTTACAATGCTTGGCAAACCCATTGCACCTGCTTCCAAAACGGCATTGGGAAAACCTTCGCGATAACTGGGAAAAACCAAAACATTTGAAACTGCATAATAGGGACGGATATCTTTTTGAAATGGTACAAAAATTACTCGCTCATTATCTTTGATTTCAAATAATGTGTCATTATGGAGTGGGTCTAATTCTGATTCGAAAAAACCAACTAATAACAGTTTAGCATGATTAAATTCTGATATAATTTTTTGGAAAGCAACCACCAGTTCATTTATGCCTTTATCACCCGTCAATCGACCAACATACACAAAAACAAAATCATCGGGGTTTATTCCTAAAGTTTTTTTTAATTGGAACAAAACCTCATTTGATATTTTCTCTGGATTGAAAAATTGGGTATCTATCCCATTGGTACTGCCGTTCGCGATAATTTTTATTTTTTCAGGTTTACAAAAACCTTCTTGAATAATAATATTTTTCAACCCTTTGGAATTAGGATAAATTTTGGAAGCGCAGGAGTAGGTTATTTTCTCTACAAAATTCAATAGTTTTCGTTTACCACCATTAGTTTCCAGTAAAGGCAGACCTGCAACAGTATGTAAACGATGCGGAACACCGGCCAATTTTGAGGCAATCATCCCGATTGTTCCGGCTTTAGGAGTATGTGTATGAACTATTAATGGTTGTTCTTTTTTGAGATAACGATACAGTTGCCACAACGCTTTTAAGTCTTGCCAAGGCGTTATTTTTCTGGTCATTTCTACTACATAAACAGGAACATTTTGTGATTTTCCCACTCTTTCTAAGGTTTCTTTATCTGATGAAATTGCAGTAACTTCATAATAATCCTTCATAAAAAGCAGTTGATTGTTTAACAGCTTTTCAAGAGAAATTGGAACGGTAGTGATGCGGGTGAGTTTTTTCATTATTGAAGTTCTACTTCTATAGTTACAATGAAATTTTCTATGGATCTTTCCTGAAGAAAGGATTGAAAAAGAATGCTGTTTTTGGAGTGATCATCACTCAACGATTTTAATATTGCCTTGCTTAAATTTATATCATTTGCAGTTTCGACAGTTGAAATTCCAGGGATCAAATCGATCTCATCTGTGCATTTTGTCGAAACCACATGATTATTTTGTGACATCATTTGTAATAAAACATTCGGAAAACCTTCTATTCTTGACGAAACCACACAAACTTTGGCTGCTTTAAAATAAGGATAAACATTTGAAACATGACCTTTTAAAATTACTGAGCTTTCTAAATGGAGTTCTTTTATTTGAAGTTCTAAATTTTGTCTTTCTTTGCCTTCCCCCAAAATAATCAATAGTAAATCAGGATGTGTTTTTGCGATTTCTTTGAAAGCATTAATCAAAATATCAAATCCCTTTTCTGGTATTAATCTTCCGGCGCTTACAATGAATGGAAACTCGATATGTAAAGCTTCGGCTGTTTTTATTGGAATTAAATTAACCGGATTGGGAATAACTTTAATATTTATTTTTTGATCAATCCAAGGCAAATTGGTAATCAAATCCTTTTTCATCTGTTGGGTTTGACAAACTAATAAGTCAAGACTCGGATAACCCAATTGGTACATTTTTTCATATAAAAAGAGTTTGTAACCATTAAAACGCTCAAATATTCGAGTAGATTCTCTCCCTATAAAATGTTTTTTTTGAATGAGTCCCAAACGAACAAAAACTCCTACCATACCGGTAACAAAAACGTGTGAGGTAAATATATAATCGTACTTTTTTTTAGGTTTTATCAAAAGATTCCAAGCATAAAATAAAGCACCCCAATATTCTGAGTCTGTATTTTGATATTTTAATTGGATAAATCGATTGTCTATTGTCCATTCCTTATTCGTTTTGTGCTTCAAAAATTGTACTTCTACCAATGCATCCGAATAATACTGAGCGATCATCTTTAAGATTTGCTCGGCGCCTCCTAAAGTGTCGTTGGGTAAAATGATCAGTATTTTTTTCATTTAATAAAATCAGATTATTTTTGTTTTAATCTAATGTAACCATTCAAAAGCAGGCCAAATGGGAATGCAGATACAATCAAAAAAGGACTCTTGGTTTGTTTTAAATAGTTGATATCTTTTGCAAAAAGGGAGCAAGAAATCAGATGAACCATATTCTTAAATCGCTCTTTCATATTAGTGCTTAAATTAATTTTAAGGATTCGATGTAAAGCAAAACCTCTCGGATTATTGCGATACAGCGAAAATAGGTTTTTTGTAAAACCATCTTTTTGATAATTAACAATGACAAATATTTCGTTAATGGGTTTGAGAACATAGTCTTGATCAATTAATCGATACAAATAGCCAGGAGGAATGAATTTTTCTCCTTCAATGATTGGATATGGTGCGTATTTTTGTATGACTTCGGTGCGATAGACTATTTTTTTATCTCCTTTTACACCATGTTTATGGTATAAATCTGAAAGGGTGCTTTGAATTATGTTTTTCGGAAATTTGGTACCAATTAAATTTCCTTTGAAATCACTGTCCAATCCTACAATTCCTGCGAATTTGGAATCTAAATTTGGAATGCTTTTCAAGATTAATTCCACAGCATTATTTGGCATATAATCATCCGAGTCAATACTGACATTCCACGATGTTCTTATATTGGCATAAGCGGTATTGTGAGCGCCATTCATCCCTTTGTTTTCTTGATGGATATACAGAATTTCTATTTTATTTTCTTTAATCCACGACTGTACTAATGAACTTGTGTTATCGGTTGAGCCATCATCAATAACCATCCAAATAAAACTAGAATGGGTTTGTCTTACCAGACTTTCATAAAGTTGGTACAAACAATATCCTCTGTTGTAAGTGGCCGTAAAAATGGTTAATGCTTTCATCGTCATGCAGATAAAAACAAAGTTTCGTATTGATTTAGAATACTTGATTTGTCGAATTTTTTGGAGACACTCTGGATGACGTCTTCTGCTTTTATTTTTTGAATGAGTTCCAAATTATTTAAAATCGAAAGCATTTCAGTTTCATTTTTTGCCAAATAGCCATTGATACCGTTTTGGATAATTTCTCTTGTTCCTCCAGGAGCTTCAAAGGCCAAAACAGGAGTTCCCACAGAACAACTTTCGAGTAATGCATTTGGAAAACCTTCTACATAGGAACCTTGCAAAAAGAAATCATGCTGTTGCATTTCACTTAAAATATTAGATGTAAAAGGAATAAAATGAACTTTCTCTTCCAATTTTAGTCTCAGGACTTCTTCTTGAATAATCTGACATTCGTTTTCCAATCCAGTTCCAATTATGGTATATTGAAAATCATATTTTAGTTGGGATAATATTTTTAAAATACGCAAATGTCCCTTGATCCAACTCATTCTCCCAACAGTAATGAAGCGTATGGTACCCGATTTATTTTTAGGTTTTACGGTTTGGATTTCGTTTATAATTGGGTTGTTTATAACGGTGATTTTGGATGAATCAATGGCCAGTTTTTGAACCAAATCAGTTTTCATATCATGGCTTTGGCAAATGATGACATCCAAATATGGATACAATTGTTGCATCAAAAAAAACAACAGACGATTTTTTTCCTGCGGAAATTCATTCACTACAGAAACGATATTGGTTTCCCTGATGATGAATTTTATTTTGGAAAAAAATAAACTAAAAAGCCCCATTGTACTGTTGATATGACCAGAGGAACTAAAAACAATATTTGGTTTTTCTTTTTTTATCATTTGTAACAATAAAGGAATGGCTTTTAAATATCTGGATTTGTTAAGGAAATGGGTCTCGATGTTTTGAATGTCATAAATAGCATCTTTCTCAAAACCAATAACGATTAATTTTACTTCAAATAAAGTTGTGTTTATATTCTGAGCCAGAAAAGCAGTTATGCGTTCAGCTCCACCTGCTTTCAAAGTGGGAGCAACAAATAGTATTTTTTTTCTATCCATTATTTTTTAAAATAGCCAAATTCCTGATACCATTTGGATAACACATAAACCCGCCAGATATAGGAGGAGTAATCCTGTTTTCCGTTAAGATGGTTTTGAAGCATTTTTTTGAATTTTGGAACATTCAAATTGGGAACTTGCTCCAAAAAAGCATCAGGTAAATTTTGAAGAAATTCTTCTTTTAATTCATTGCGGATCCAAGAATCCATTGGAACTGAAAATCCTTTTTTGGGCTGTTCAAAAACATCTTCAGGTATATACTCCTTCAAAATATCTCTCAGAATTCGTTTCTTTCTCCCTTTTTGGTACCGATAAGAAACAGGCAATGTTCTGGCCAATTCTATAATTCTATAGTCTAAAAAGGGACTGCGAATTTCGACTGAATAGGCCATACTGGCTCGATCCACTTTTACATTGCTGTCGTTCTCCAACCATAATTTGATATTTAAGTCGGCTGTGGCTTGATGTAAATCTTCGGATTTTTTTTTAAATCCATTATAAAAAGAAAGCCAATCTAAATTCCGATTTTTTAAAAGCGAATTATAACCAACAAATATTCCTGCTATAAAATCGTGTTTGGATTTTGTTTTTAAAATTCGTTTCAAGGGTTCGGTTCTTTTTCCTAAAACATCAAAAATCAACAGGTGGCTTGTCAAAACTCTTAAGTAATAAGGCATTTTAAGAAGCATCTTGAATTTGGAAACCCAATCAAAATGATTGTAACCCAAAAAGCTTTCATCTCCCCCGTCACCGGACAAAGCCATCGTTACCTGTTGCTTGGCCATTTTATTCAATAATAGGGAAGGCAATGCCGAGCTGTCTCCAAAAGGTTCATCATAAACGGAAACTAACTTAGGAATTAGTTTCATGATATCTTCTGGTTTACAAATGGTCTCAAAATGTTGGGATTTGATAATTGTTGCAAATTGACTAGCAATTTTACTTTCATCATATTTTGGGTCTTTGAAGCCAATGGTGAAAGTATGAATCGGTTCTTTTGAAATTTTTGAAGCAATACTGGAAACCAATGCGGAATCAATTCCACCCGAAAGGAAAGTCCCGAAAGGAACATCAGCCTGCAACCTAATTTTTACTGCATCTTGTATTAGCTCGTGTAGCTTTTCTTTGGCTTCGTCGTATGTTAATTTCGATATTTTGACAGGCTCTAAATCCCAATATTTTGATATGGAATACCGTTTTGTTGTTAAATCAATTTCTAAATTATTTCCTGGAGGTAATTTGTGTACATCTTGAAAAATGGTAAATGGACTTGGAATATAAGTACAATCCAAATACATAGAAATAGCTGCTTCATTCAATTTTTTATTTTGGCAAATGGGACGTAACTGACTGCAAATTTCGAATTTTCCGTTGCTCCAAGAAAAATAAAAAGGTTTGACACCCAAACGATCTCGCGAGCAAAATAGCTTATTTGAAGTTGCATTGTAGACGGCAAATGCAAACATTCCATTTAATTTTGGGACTATTTTTTCTCCCCATTGTCGGTACCCTTTCAATAAAACCTCTGTATCTCCAGTGGTGCGAAATGTATGACCAAGTGCAATTAATTCCTCTTTTATTGCTGCAAAATTGTATATCTCGCCATTAAAAACGATTGTAAATTCTTCAAATTGCATTGGTTGATTGGAACGAACATCCAAATCGACAATAGCTAAACGTAGATGTCCAAAGGTCAGATCACCTTTTTTTTGGATTCCGGTATTATCAGGGCCTCTAAATTGTATGGATGCTAGTTTGTTTTTGACCTCTTCTTCTACAAAGGGAATATTAGTTACATAAATACCACACATATTATTTGGGGTTTTAATGAAGTAGGGTTTCCAAACATGTATATTCTTCTGTTTTCTTTATTTCTATCTGTTGAAAAAGCCATATGGATATGGACAACAAAATGTAATTATTGAAAAAATTATGGGTCGTTAGCATATAAATAAATAGAGAAAAAGAGACTAATAAAAGTAAAAAGTCTTGTTTGAAATAATGAATGCCACTCAAAACGAACCCTCCGTAAAGCCATAAAAAATATAGAAAAACAAATATCCCAGCTTCGCCAATTATTAAAAGCGGAGTGTTGTGCACACCCTCTATTCCGTAGGCTTTGTCATCTTCTCCGTATGTTTTTCCACTAAAACTCAAATATCCATTTCCGAAAAATGGATGATCTAAAATCCGATCATAATATTTAGCCCAAGTTAATGTTCTTGAATTTTCGGCTAAATCCTGACTAATTTTTCCATCGAGTATAGTGGCGAATGCCTCAAGACGTTTTGTATTAAAATCAAATTTATTTCCAAAAGAAACAAAAAAACTAATCAATACAATTCCTAAAATAATTTTGTAGGAATTTTTATAACTGATGGATAAGGAAAGAATATTAACGAGTACCCAAAGCAATAAAAAAGTTCTTGAAAAGGTTACAAAACCTGCATAGGAAAACAAGATTTGCCCAATAATTTTTATTTTTTTGTCAGAAATTGAAAAACTAAAACAGTAGCCAAGAATACAGATACAACCGGCAAAATTTGGGTTCAAGTAAAAACCACTATAACGGCCTCCGATATCTATTACAAAGATTGATTCGTATATGATACTGAATGCGCCAATCAATAGCAAAGTGAATATTTCATTTTTTGTAACATCTTTTATCACACTGGCCCCCATGGTTACAAAAATTAAATATTTGATAAAAGTAGCCATGAACCCTTCTGAATTCTGAGAATCGATGAGGATCGAAATTAAGAAATACGATAGTCCAAGAATAACCAAAGGGACAATTGGCATTTCCTTTTTATGGAGAAAATAAATAATAATAAGAAAGAAAGTCCCATAACTCAAAAAAGCTCCGGTAGTAGCATCCAGATGTACCAGGGAAAAGCTAGGCAGATTACAAAAGAGTAATGTTAGAATGACTATTTTTAAATATGTCATAGTGAAAGATCTTTTTTTTGTTGGTATCTAACGAATACAAAAAGAACTATAAAATTGATACTATATACTAGAGTGGTGGCAATTGCGAGTCCATAAATGCCATACTTTTTGGCAAAATAATAATTGAGTATTACATTCAAAACCAGATTGATTATTGAAGCATAAAACATATGAATGTTTTTGTTGATGCTGGTTAGGAATTTTATGATGATAATAGTAGCAATATAAAATGGAACGTATATCAAAATTATTTTTTGAATTTGAGATACTACCAATGTATTTTGGGCAGTAAAATTCCCTCTTTCAAATAAGAGTGTAATAGTGGTTTCTGAAAAAATGAATAGAAAAGCAGCAATAATTAATGAGGTAAAGAAAACAGTTGTTATGGATTGGTATAAAACGCGATAGGCTTTTTGCCTGTTATCCTGCACTAGATTTGAAAAATAAGGTAATATAACATTTCCTATCGAGATCACTAGAACGGTGGCCAGAAAGGATGGAATTTTCATACCATAATTGAATGAGGCTATAGAACCTACTGCCAACTGAGCTGCAAAAAACTGATTGACAAAACCAGTGGAGCCGGTTAAAAAACCAGAACCTATTTTTGAAGGCAATTGTTTGTAAATCATTTTGATATTCGATGAATTGAAATTGGGCTTTGCAAATTGTAAGGTTTTTTTATAAACCGATACTATCAAAACATAAGCCAATTCCAGAAAACTTCCCACGAGCATTCCGATTGCCAGAAGGGTATAGCCCATTTGATTTTTGAAAAAAAACAAGCAACCCAAAATTACGATTGAAGTAAAAACGGACGAAATGGAAGAAAAACCAAATAGTCCCTTTATTTCTAAAAGACAACTGAATAAAGAAGAGAAGGACCAAAAAAGAATGCAAGGCAATACAACATAAAATTGAGACCGAATGAGATGATAATACTGTAAGCTATGATTTTTAAAAACAGATTCCAGGAATAAATCGGTAAAAAGATAGGACACAAGCATAAGGACTATTCCCAAACCAAAAGTAAGGATAACACAGGCACTAAGAAAAGAGGCAGCTGTTGATGAAGTTTTCATTTCGGCAATGTAATTGGGTACAAAAACGTTTTGGAAAGAGGACATGAAAACAGTGTTTATAAACCCTGGTATCAATGTCGCGATGAGGAAAGTATCCAGTATCTCGGAAAGGCCGAAAGTACTCCCGACTTCCATCTCTTTAAAAAAACCCATTCCTTTCACTATTAGAGTCATAAATCCAACAGTGAAAACATTTATTAATATTGGGTTTTTAATGAAGTGGGAAATGTTTTTTTTTTTCAAAATGAAACTTTGCATTTATAATGTTTTAGGTTCCTTGAAATACTAATGATTTCCATTGTTTGTATATCTCATCTGGATGATATTTAGCCGTTGATTGTATGGCATTCGAGCTAAATTTTAAACGCAGCTCCTCATTTTCCATTAATTTAGACATTTGTTTTTCCAATTGTTTTTGATTGTTGTTTTCAAACAGAAAACCATTTTCTGTATGTTTAATCATTTCGGATGGACCAGAATTACAATCTGAAGCGATGCATGGAATTCCAAAAGATAAGGCCTCCAATAAAGCATTTGGGAAACCTTCGGATTGGGATGTAAAAACAAATAGTTTAGCACTATTGTAATAATCCTCAATATTGCTTACTGTTCCAATAAAGTCAACTTTATTTGCAATGCCTAATCTTTTGGCTAACATTTGGTATTCCGTTTTTAAAACACCATCTCCAACAAGTACAAGTCTCCAATTCTTTGTGTTCAAATTGGCAAAAGCTTCTAAAAGTAGTTTCTGATTTTTATTGGCATCCAATCGACCTACTGTCAAAATAATATTGTCTCTTTTTCCATATTCTTCCCGTCTAGATAAAAGATTTTCATCAATTGGATTCGGAATAATTTGAATTTTTTTTGGTTTCAAAAAATGTTGAAAGTATTTTTTTGAAAAAGAGGCCTGAACAATAAGTGCATCAGTAAAATGATAAAGAATGCGTACGGAAATTTTTCGGAACAAAGAAAGTTGATATACTTCGGGATTGTTTCTCTCGCTAATATAAGAAGCACTTTTTATAAAAAAATTACTTAAAATAACTAAGATATTAGCTGTTGTGGTAAAACTTATAAGTATATCAATTTTATTGTGCCTTACTATTTTTATCAGTTGTTTGATAAACCTGAAATTGTTTTTTAGCGCTATGAACCAATTTACGCTTGGAATGTAAGCTTCTTTTAAAAAATGAATTTGAATGCTGTTATCAACAGTGTACATCGTTTTTGTTTTATTCAAAACAAGGAGAAAAACTTCATTTTCATTTATAAATTTATTGGCTAGTGTGACTGCAACCCGTTCGGCACCACCAGCCTCTAGAGAGGGAATTATAAAAGCTACTTTTTTCTTTTTTATCATCAAATACGCTTTTTAAAAAGGAAAATAGTTTTAATGATTTTTGAGGTCTTGATTATTTAAATTTCACGAACTGTATCTCATAGCTCCGCGTTTCAAACTCCCATTTTTAGGTTCAAAATAGAGAAGTTGAAAAGTAGAATTTGGGCTAAACATCTGATACTTATTGATTAAATGTATAAAAAAATGTTGAAAGTTGACGTAGAAACACAAAAAAACGCCTTTTGAATCGACCAAAAAGCGTTTTTTATAGATTAAGTGAAAATTTTATTTTTTGTAAATCGAGTAGATAGTGCTAATCGTTTTTTCGTCCAAAATATCATTAACTTCAGTTTGGATGTAATGAAGTTTGAAGGCCATTATGGCAGCCGAAAGATTTTTGGTATTGTATCCTATTACTTGTAGACCTTGTTCCACATTAAAGTCACTGGGTGGACAAGGTAAAGTGTCGTCTTGCCAAACTCCAAAACCATTCAAGGCTAGAAGCTTCCATGGAAATAAGGCGCTCGGATCTTTTTTTCTAGTTGGCGCAATATCTGCATGACCAATTATGTTTTGTGTAGGGATATTGTAGTCTTTTTTCAATTTGGTCAAAAGTGCCAATAAAGTATTTATCTGTAAATCCGAAAAGGGTTCAGAGCCATTATTGTCTAATTCAATTCCGATGGAACTGGAGTTTATGTCTGTGTCCTTTCCCCAGGATCCATTTCCGGCATGCCAAGCTCTTAGGTAATCATTGAGCATATGAACTACTTTTCCATCTCTGGCAATCACGTAGTGTGCACTCACTTTAGTGTCTTTTAAAGTAAAAGTTTTTATAGTTTGCTGTATCGAATCCTGCGCTGTGTGATGGAGAATTATGAAATTAGGCTTTCTTAAATTAAAATTGACTGTACCCACCCACTCTGAGGCAATGCCATTTTGTAGAATATTGGTATCAGTTTTAGAAAGTGTATCCTTATAGTTAAGTAATTGATTTTTGTATCGATACGCAACACTGTCAATTACTACATTGGGTTCACTTTTTAATGGAATAGCTTCTTTTGCGGATATAGTTTCTTTTAAGTTTTTTATTTGAGCATTGTATTCCTTTTCGGTTGCTTTATGAGGGTTTTTTGTTGCACAGGAAGCAATAAAAAGAAGAAGAATGATATTGTAAAAGTGCTTTTTCATAAGGTAGGCATTTCAAAAAAGTTTTATACTAAACTCTTAGTGTTTTCTAGATTCTATTTTATTTTTTCGGTCCTCACTCAAGATTTGATATTTTGCTTTTTGGTCTTTGTTCAATATTTCCATTACTTCCAAATCCGTCATTTCGCCAAGAACCTTAAATTCTTTTTCTTTCTCCTCGTCACTGCTCTCTTTTTTGATTAGAGCCTCTTGTTTTTTGAGTGATTTGGTATAAATATTATTGAGTACTATTACTTGAAGATCATCCAAACTAAGTTCCTTTTTGTAATAATCTACAATTTTGGCTGCAGTTACTTCCACCGGAATCTCTTTAGGTTTGTTTTGTTGATTGCTTTGTGACATTTGTGACATTTGGTTGGATCTGCCATAACCATTCCCACCGTATCCGCCGCCGCCGTATCCGCCGCCGCCATAACCGTTTCCGCCGTATCCATTTCCGTATTGAGCCGAAATGGTATTAGCTGACAAGAATAAAAAAGCTATAAAAAGTACTGTTTTAAATATTTTCATAATTATAAAAATTTAAAAAATTAAAATTCTGCACATTAGCCCAAAGGGCGGACTGACCAAATAATCTGCAATCTAAAAACTAAACTGGTTCTCCGTATAAATCAAACTCTGTTGCTTCAATAATTTTAATCATTGCAAATTCACCAGTTTTAACATAGTGTTTTGTAGCGTCAATTAAAACTTCGTTATCCACATCTGGACTGTCAAATTCTGTTCTTCCCACAAAATGGCCTCCTTCTTTTCTGTCAATAATGCATCTAAAAGTCTTACCCACTTTCTCTTGGTTCAAATCCCATGAAATCTGAGACTGCAGTTCCATTATTTCATTGGCACGGTCTTGTTTTACGTTGTCCGGAACATCGTCTTCAAGTAAATAAGCATGCGTGTTTTCTTCATGGGAATAAGCAAAACAACCCATTCTGTCAAATTTCATTTCTTGGACAAAATCTTTCAGGATGTTGAAATCTTCTTGAGTCTCTCCAGGATAACCAACGATCAAAGTCGTACGAATAGCCATTCCAGGAACCGCTGCTCTAAAGTCTTTCAATAATTGTGTGGTTTTTTCTTGAGTAGTTCCGCGACGCATTGATTTTAAAATTGAATCCGATATGTGTTGCAACGGAATATCAATATAATTACAAATCTTAGGTTCGCGTTTCATGATTTCAAGAACATCCATTGGGAAACCGGTAGGGAAGGCGTAATGCAAACGAATCCACTCAATTCCTTCGACTTTTACCAAGGCTTCAAGCAATTCGCCCAACGCTCTTTTTTTATATAAATCAAGACCATAATAAGTTAAGTCTTGAGCAATTAAAATCAATTCTTTCACACCGTTTTTAGCAAGTCCTTCGGCTTCTTTTACCAGTTTTTCAATGGTTTGGGAAACGTTTTTTCCTCTCATTAACGGGATAGCACAAAAACTGCAAGGTCTGTCACAACCTTCTGAAATTTTTAGATAAGCATAGTTTTTTGGAGTGGTTGTCAAACGTTCTCCCAATAATTCATGCTTGTAATCGGCACCCAAAGCCTTCAATAATGCAGGCAATTCAGTAGTTCCAAAATACTGATCCACATTTGGAATCTCTTTTTCTAAGTCCGGTCTGTATCTTTCAGATAAACAACCCGTAACAAAAACTTTATCTACAAGTCCTCTCTCTTTTTTATCGGCATATTCCAAAATCATGTTTACCGATTCGGCTTTTGCATTATCAATAAAACCGCAAGTGTTAATCACGATAATATTCCCTTCATCTTCTGCTTTGGCTTCGTGGGTTACCTCTTTTCCGCTCGCACGGAGTTGTCCCATTAGCACTTCACTGTCATACACATTCTTGGAACACCCTAACGTGATCACATTTATTTTGTTCTTTTTTAAAGACTTCGTTCTCATAGTATTATATCCTTGATAATTTAGGAATTTGCAAAATTACAATTTTTTGGGCAAACCCTGCCTGTTTCCTCTCAAAATGCCTGTTTTTGATAGCATAAAAATAATTTGGAGCAGCACATTTGATGTGTTCAAGACCATTAATCCCGCTATTCGTTGCAATCTTATAAGCCGAACCCCGGCTTATAAGGATTTTTACTTCTATCGGGGCTTGACTAGTTATTTAGTTTTTCATAACATGAATCAAAAACTCTTCCTTATTATATTCAATATTAAATCATTTTTACCATAAAAAATGAAAACCACTTTTGAGTATGTTCAAAAGTGGTTCAGTTATATGGAGTGAGTGTTTTTTACATTTCAAATATGACAGTCATAGTGAAATTGTTTTTGTACGTATTGATTCTGGCGCTTTCTGTAAAACCTTGCGAAAAGAACTGATTTTGTGATGTGGAATGAACATTCACATACGAAAAATCAAGCTTTATGGAGCCAAAACTATATCCTAAACCACCAGAAAAACTGTTTAAATCGCCTACAGTAGCCGAATTATTATAAGGACTTCCTTCAAAACGATATCCGCCTCTTAGTCTGAAGTTTTGTATTTTATATTCGGCACCCACTCTTACTTCATTGCTGCTACCAAGGGCATTATGCATAGCACTATTTAAACCTCTGTAATAAGGATCGTTTGTTGGGCTAAATTCTGTACAGCTATAGTCTTTGTATTTGTAATCTACACTTATTAACCCCGATTTTCCAAAAATATAGGCAAAACTTCCGGTTAAACTTCCGGGAGTGCGTAAATCATAAGGAGCATAATAATTAATAACAAATGGATCGACCACATCAGGAGGAAGTGTTTCTGCGATGTTGCTGCTAATGGCTGTTAATCTTTGCGAAAGTTCGTCTTGTAAATTATACCATGTTGGTGATTCATATGCAAAACCCAAACGCATTTCATTAGTTAATTTTGCAATAGCTCCTACTTGGAATGAAAAACCTGCTCCATAAGTATGTAAACTATTTGAAAAATTCAAGCTCTTAACTTCATAATTTGCATCCAAAGGATTATTGTTGGATTCATAGAAGTTAGTGTTCTGTACGTAATCAGTAAAGTGAGAATTCAGGTTAAAACCAAAATACAAGAAATCTTTGTATTGTAATCCGCTGTTAAAAATAAGTTTCCCGTTATAACCATGGGAATAAGTACTGTTTTCTTGATGGTAATTGCCTCCTGAGCGAACATTTGATGTGTATAATGTATTAGTGGGAGTGTTGCTTACTGGGTTGATGATATAGCCTTGATAGCCCAGAAAAGCTTGCTGTGCTCCATTGTCTAAACTAGCATAATTACCATTTTCGAGTAAATCTAAAGGAACTCCATTTGCATAACTTATAAAATAATTTGCAACTGAATTTACAGGGCTTGTTCCAGCTGAAAATAATGAATTGTCATAATTATTAGTATTTTCATAATTGATGGACATCGAGAATTTTTTCCAATCGTTATTAGGGTTTCTGGTTTTAAAAACGAAAACACCTCCTGCTTGATTTAGGTCGAAATTGCTATCACTTGCCGAAGTGCCAGTACCAAAATAATCAGAATTGTTTTTGGTGCTGTAACTCCCCATTGTAGTGGCAAATTGATTGTTGTTGAATACCGCCGAACCCGCTGGATTTACATTGATGGATGATAAATCTCCTCCCAGTGCTCCAAAAGCACCGCTCATAGCTGTAAAACGAGCTGTTCCGTGCAATTCGCTTTGTGTATAACGCATTGCATCTTTAATTTCCTGTGAGTGTATTGTAGAGAACGTTAGCCCTGCTACTAAAAATAACAATAGGTTCTTTTTCATTTGGTTGGTCTTAGGGTTGGTTAATTTCTAGTTCAGTGATTTTTCTATCTTCTGCCGCCACCACCCATTCTACCGCCACCGCCGCCGCCGCTAGACATTCTGGCACCTCCACCGCTAGACATACTGCTGCTGCTACCACTACTTCTGTATGAACTATTACTGCTACTAGGAGAGTAACTTGATCGTTGGTAATTGCTGGAGGAGTTGGATCGGCTTTGTGTGTAAGAACTTCTTGATTGATTTTGAGTGTAATTTCTCGATGAAGTATTACTATTTCGGTTCGTGAAAGTAGGAGCCTGTCTACTTATGCTAGTACTGTTTCTATTGTAAGTACTATTTCTGCTTGTAATACCGTTTCTGCTATAGGCGCTAACTCTATTATTGTTGTAAATTGAATTGTTATAACTTCCGCCATAAGAGGAACCTCTTCTACTGTAATTATAAGCATAAGGTGTTGCGTGAGCATATCCATAACCATAACCGGGATAGCCGCATCCGTATCCTGGATATCCCCATCCGTAACCCGGGTATCCCCAACCATAATAAGGATATCCCCAGCCATAATATGGGTATCCATATCCATAACCATAATAAGGGTAACCCCAACCAAATCCTATTGACCAATAACTGTCGGGATATACAACTACAGTTGTTTCTTGAGGAGAACTACCCCAGGATGCATAGCCTGTTGATGGTGCTTGTATAGAATCATTTTCGGTATTATAGTTACTGCCATAACTATTTACATCTGTAAATATTTCACCAGAACCTCCAGTGCTTTGTAATGAACTGAAGTATTGTTTGTATTGAATTGAAGCTGAATTGGGTTGGTTGTCCTTTATCACAATTTTCTCTCCATTTGTGCTATAAACTCCGTCATTATCGTAATAGGAACTATTTTGGTAAGAGCCACAAGAGGTTACTACTAAACTCAAAAAGCCGATTAAGAAATAAAGTGGTGTTTTCCGAGTAATTAATGCATTTGTTTTCATTTCGGTAGATTATTTTATTGTTGGACAATACAAATTTAGTTAGTTTTGCGTAATTATTTAGTTAAATTATATATAAACAAATATTATGCCAAATTATTCAAAATGAGCAAGAACCTTACGACACGAGCAGAAGATTATTCAAAATGGTACAATGAGTTGGTTGTTAAGGCCGATTTAGCTGAAAATTCAGGAGTTAGAGGATGTATGGTGATTAAGCCATATGGGTATGCTATATGGGAAAAAATGCAAGCAGAATTGGATAGAATGTTTAAAGAAACAGGACATCAAAATGCCTATTTCCCTTTATTTGTTCCTAAAAGCATGTTTGAAGCCGAAGAGAAAAATGCTGAAGGATTTGCCAAGGAATGTGCCATTGTTACTCACTATAGATTGAAAAATGATCCGGATAAACCTGGGAAACTAATGGTGGATCCCAATGCAAAACTGGAAGAAGAATTAATTGTCCGTCCTACTAGTGAAGCTATTATTTGGTCTACCTATAAAGGATGGGTACAATCCTACAGAGATTTACCATTGTTAATTAACCAATGGGCCAATGTGGTGCGTTGGGAAATGAGAACCCGATTATTCTTGAGAACTGCTGAGTTTTTATGGCAAGAAGGACATACGGCACATGCAACGAAAGCTGAGGCTGTAGAAGAATCAGAGAAAATGATGCATGTGTATGCTGATTTTGCCGAGAATTTTATGGCAATTCCAGTTATAAAAGGATTGAAAACAGAAACAGAACGTTTTGCCGGTGCTGAAGAAACCTACTGTATCGAAGCCTTGATGCAGGATGGAAAAGCCTTGCAGGCTGGAACTTCTCACTTTTTGGGTCAAAATTTCGCAAAAGCTTTTGATGTTAAATTTGCTAATGCAGAAGGTAAGCAAGAACACGTTTGGGGAACTTCATGGGGTGTTTCGACCCGATTGATGGGAGCGCTGGTAATGACGCATTCTGACGACCAAGGATTGGTGTTGCCTCCTAATTTAGCTCCGATTCAAGTTGTTATTGTTCCTATATATAAGAGTGATGAACAATTGGAAGTTATTTCAAGCGAAGTGGATGTTTTGGTTAAAGCGTTAAGAAAATTAAATATCTCGGTAAAATTCGATAATAGAACAACTCAAAAACCAGGATTCAAATTTGCTGAATGGGAATTAAAAGGAGTGCCTGTGCGAATAGCTGTAGGTCCAAAAGATTTGGAAAACGGAACTTTTGAAGTAGCTAGAAGAGATACTTTGACCAAAGAAGTGGTTTTAAAAGATGGAATCACAACTTATATAAGCGATTTATTGGAGCAAATTCAAAAAGATTTGTTCGAAAAAGCATTAAATTATAGAAATACTCACATTACAGAAGTAAATAGTTTTGACGAGTTTAAGGCTATTCTTGATGGTGAAGGAGGCTTTGTTTCAGCACATTGGGATGGTACTGCGGAGACCGAAGAGAAAATTAAAGAATTGACAAAAGCAACGATAAGATGCATTCCTTTGGATAGGGTTGAACAGGCGGGAAGCTGTGTGTTTACTGGTAAAAGTTCGGTTGGAAGGGTGCTGTTTGCTAAGGCATATTAAAAAAAATAAATTTTTTTTGCCTCTACTATTGCGCTTCTCAAAAATAGTTGTATTTTTGCATCCGCATTACAGAAGTAGGGTCCGTTCGTCTATCGGTTAGGACGCCAGGTTTTCATCCTGGTAAGGGGGGTTCGATTCCCCCACGGACTACAAGAAGTATTTAGATTGAAAAATTTCTGAGAATAAAAAAACAACGGTCCGTTCGTCTATCGGTTAGGACGCCAGGTTTTCATCCTGGTAAGGGGGGTTCGATTCCCCCACGGACTACAATTTTTTTTGATCTAGAATGTTCCAGAACTTAGAGGGATAATGGTCCGTTCGTCTAGGGGTTAGGACGCCAGAATTTCATTCTGGTAACAGGGGTTCGATTCCCTTACGGACTACAAAAAATGAAATAATTAAGATAAAAAGATAACAAAATGGCAAATCATAAGTCAGCTCTAAAAAGAATTAGAAGTAACGAAAAGAGAAGAGTATTAAATAGATACCAACACAAAACGACTCGTAATGCTATTAAAGCATTAAGAATTGCAACTGATAAAGTTGATGCGACTTCAAAATTGTCAAGTGTAATCTCTATGATCGATAAATTAGCAAAGAAAAACATCATTCATGATAATAAAGCTTCAAACTTGAAGTCTAAGTTAACTAAGCATGTTGCTAAATTGTAAGTAATATAATTTATATAAAAAAAAGCTCCTTTTTAAGGGGCTTTTTTTTATGTCTGATTCTTGGTGAATCAAATTCTTAAATTTTGAAATATTTTTAAAGTTTGCTATTTAAATAATCCAACATTTCAACAGTGATGGGTTTGGATAGAAATCCAATGACATTGGGGTATGATTTCGATTTTTTGATGTCCTCTGGATCTATGGTTGACGTTAAAATGATAACTTTTGTATTGTTTAGGTTAAAATAATTGGAAGCATTAAACAAATCGAGAAACTCCCATCCACCCATGACAGGCATATTTAAATCTAAAAAGATTAATTGTGGCTTTTTTTCTTGATTGGGATTGTTGTTAATTGTGTTGATTAAATTAATAGCTTCCTGGCCATTAAAAGTGTTTGTTATTTCTTTTGCAAAAGAAGCTTTTTGTACTACTTTTTTGAATAGCATCAATGTGATAGGGTCGTCATCAATGCACATGATAAGTTCCAACATTTTATCAGGATTTAAATGTTAGTGTGAATTCAGTTCCTTTTTCAACCTCGCTTTGTATACTAATAGTGCCTCCCATGGTTTCTATTTGTGATTTGACTAAGAATAAGCCTAATCCTTTGCTGTCTGGGTAATCGTGAAATCTTTGGTATAGTCCGAAAATTTTATTTTTATTTCTTTCTAAATCGATGCCTATGCCATTGTCTCTGAAAAGGATTTTTATAGTGTCGTTTTCTTCTTCAGCTATTATAATGTCAATTACTAAGTCTCGGTTTTTTGATCTGTATTTTAAAGAATTGGTGAGTAAATTGATAAAGATGCTTTCAAAATAGGCTTTGTTTGTGTTTATTTTAACAACATTTCCGTAAATGATATTTAATTGTGGTTTTATGCTCTCGAGCTGTATATGGAGTTGGTTAAGAATGTTTTTGAAAATGTCTCGTATCTGTAATTCTTCGTTTTGTATGGATGTGCTGTCTTTTATGGTAATTACCTTGGCGAGATCATTAATGGTTTCATTGAGTAAGTGTGTTGATATTTTAAAGCCTCTAAGGATTTCTTTTAATTCTTCGTCTTCAATTGTAAAGTCTTCAATTAGATTCAATAATCCAGTCAAGTTGGATAGGGGGGCTCTTAAATTGTGAGAGGTGATATAAGAAAACTGTTTTAAGTCTTTGTTGTTTTGGGTTAATTCTCTTATGAGTATTTCTTTTTCTTTTTCTAATTTTTTTTCTTCTGTAATATCTCTTTGTATGGAAATCCAGTGGGAAAGATCGTGTTCAAGATTATAAACTGGAATAAAGGATAGTCTGACCCAGTATTCGGATTGGTCTTTTTTATTAAGGATGATTTCCAGAAAACATTCTGTTTTGTTTTTTATGGAGTCTGTCAGTTTTTCAATTTCTTGCAAGTCGGAATTTTTACCCATAAAGAAATTAGGGGATTTGCCTATTATTTCGGAATGCTCATAACCTGACATTTTGCTAAAAGCAGGGTTGGCAAAAACTATTTTTGGAATTTGATTGTCGTCTGAGAATGCTTGGGTGATGATGATAGAATCTTTGGCTTCGGTAAAAACGGTTTCAAGTAATTTTAAGCGATTTTCTTCTTCCTTTTGTTTGGTGATGTCCTGTATAGCACCAATCATTCGGACGGCTTTTCCATTTTCGTCTTTTAGAATAAAACCTCTGTCCAATACATATTTGTATGTGCCGTCTGCACATTTAAAGCGATATTGATCCTGCCATTTTTCTGTTTTTTGTTCCAAAAAAGAATAAAGTTTAACCGACATTTTTATACTGTCTTCAGGATGAATATTATCAAACCACCACTTGGAATTTTTTCCCACTTGATCTTGGCTGTAACCAAATATTCCTTTGATTCCCTTATTCCAGGTGATGTGATCCTCTGGGATTTTCCAGTCCCAAATAGTGTCGCTAGTGGCTTTGGCAACGATGTCGTATTTGTCGTTTGATTCTTTTAATTTATCATTAGTTTGTCTGAGACTTTTATTGATTTCAGTATTTCTTTTGTCGTTTTTGGACAAGATGTATCTAAAGAGAATTCCTGTAATAGTGATGAAAAATATGTCTTTGATGAAACTGAAATTATAGCAATCCAAATGCGAAGAATATTGTTTGGCTAATTTAAAGCTAATGATAGCTAAAAATAATGCGAAAAGGGTGTAGATTAAGGTTATTTGGTTGGCTTTGTTTTTCATTAATCAAATATAATTAATAAATGTTAAAATTTAAAACATCGATTTAAATAAATTCGGACATCATAATTTTAAGTTTACAATAAGTGCTTATGTGTTAACAAAATAGCAAACTATTGCGTAAAGGTTTTTTATATCAAAATAAAGTGTACCTTTGCACCCATTAAAAATCACAGATGGAAGCTATTAGAAACATTGCAATTATTGCCCACGTCGATCACGGTAAAACAACTTTGGTTGATAAAATTATGTATCACTGTCAATTATTTCGTGACAACGAAAACACAGGTGATTTAATCCTTGATAACAACGACTTAGAGCGCGAAAGAGGTATTACTATTACTTCTAAAAATGTTTCGGTTCAGTATAAAGGTACCAAAATCAATATTATCGATACTCCTGGTCACGCCGATTTTGGTGGTGAGGTAGAGCGTGTTTTGAACATGGCTGATGGTGTTTGTCTTTTGGTGGATGCTTTTGAAGGTCCAATGCCACAAACTCGTTTTGTATTACAAAAAGCTATTGATTTAGGTCTTAAGCCTTGTGTTGTAATCAACAAAGTAGATAAAGAAAACTGTACTCCTGAAGAAGTTCATGAAAAAGTTTTTGACTTAATGTTCGAATTAGGTGCTCAAGAATGGCAGTTGGATTTCCCAACCGTTTATGGTTCAGCTAAGAATAACTGGATGTCTGATCACTGGGAAAACGTAACTGATAATGTTGAAGCATTGTTGGATATGGTTGTTGAGAATGTACCTGCTCCTAAGGTTTCCGAAGGAACTCCACAAATGTTGATTACATCTTTAGATTTCTCAGCTTTTACAGGACGTATTGCTATTGGTCGTCTAGAAAGAGGAGTTTTAAAAGAAGGTATGCCAATCTCATTGGTTAAAAGAGATGGTACAATAATAAAATCAAGAATTAAAGAGCTTCATACTTTTGAAGGTCTTGGACGTAAAAAAGTACTAGAAGTAATTGCTGGAGATATCTGTGCGATTGTTGGAGTTGAAGGATTTGAAATTGGAGATACTATCGCTGATTTTGAAAATCCAGAAGCGTTGAAAACAATTGATATTGATGAGCCTACAATGAGTATGTTGTTTACAATTAACGATTCTCCTTTCTTTGGAAAAGAGGGTAAATTTGTAACTTCTCGTCATATTAGAGAGCGTTTGACAAAGGAATTAGAGAAAAACTTAGCAATGAAATTGGGTGAAACTGATTCTGCTGATAAGTTTATGGTTTTTGGTCGTGGTGTACTTCACTTGTCTGTTCTTATTGAAACAATGAGAAGAGAAGGTTACGAATTGCAAATTGGTCAGCCACAGGTTATCATTAAAGAAATTGATGGTAAAAAATGTGAACCAATTGAGGAATTGACAATTGATTTACCAGAAACTCTTTCAGGTAGAGCGGTTGAGTTCGTTACTATGCGTAAAGGTGAAATGCTGAGTATGGAAACTAAAGGGGAGCGTATGATTGTAAAATTTAATATTCCATCACGTGGAATTATTGGATTGCGTAATCAATTGCTTACTGCTACTGCAGGTGAGGCTATTATGGCACACCGTTTTATAGGATACGAACCTTACAAAGGAGAAATTGCTGGACGTAACAAAGGTTCATTGATTTCTATGGAAAAAGGAAAAGCTATTCCTTATTCTATCGATAAATTACAAGATCGTGGTAAGTTTTTTGTTGAACCAAATGCCGAAATTTACGAAGGTCAGGTAATTGGAGAAAACTCTCGTGGTGATGATATGTGTGTAAACGTAACTAAAGAGAAAAAACAATCTAACGTTCGTTCTTCTGGGAATGATGAAAAAGCGAGAATTATTCCTCCAATCATTTTCTCTCTTGAAGAAGCTTTAGAATATATTCAAAAAGATGAGTATGTTGAGGTAACTCCAAAATCTATTCGTTTGAGAAAAATTTATTTGACAGAAACAGATAGAAAAAGATTTAAAATCTAAAAGATTTAAATTTCAATATTTAAAATCCCAAATTCCTAAGTACTGGAATTTGGGATTTTTCATTTTAGAAGTTTTCTTAGACTTTGAAAAGCAGCTTGTTTTTTATATTTTACTCAAATTTCAACTCACCACCCTGCATAATTTGTTTGTAATTGATTTCGATTCCATTAATTTTGGTTCCGTTCAAGGTAGTTTTTTTATAAGATTTTTCATCACAAATAATGCTTAAAGTTATATTTTCAGCGAGATGTATAGTTGCTTTTTTGACCTGTGGCATTCCAAAAACAAATGCACCAGTAGCAGGATTTATGGGATAAAAACCTAAAGTGGTGAAAATATACCATGCGCTCATTTGACCACAATCGTCATTGCCTGTAATTCCGTTTGGGGTATTATTGTAAAACTGATTATAGATTTGAGTAATTAATTTTTTACCTTTTTCAGGTTCGTTCGAGTAGGCATACAAATAGGAAATATGGTGGCTAGGTTCATTTCCATGGGCATATTGACCAATCATTCCTTCTTGACCAAGATGTCTGTTGTCTTTTTCACCATTTAGTGTAAAAAAAGTATTCAACTGTTTGGTGAATTGTTCTTTTCCCCCTAATAAGTTTGTAACTCCCGTAATATCGTGTTGAGTAGAAGCCCAGGAATATTGCCATGCGTTGGCTTCAGTATAATCTCCAGGATTATTCATAGGAGAGGTCGGTTTTAAAGGGTCGAATGGCGTTCTCCAATGACCCTGAGTATCTTTTCCTCTCATTAATCCCGTTTCTTTGTCGAATATGTTTTTGTAATAAGAGGCTCTTTTATAATAAGTTTTGGCAACCGTTTTACGGCCTAACTTTTCGGCTAATAACGCCACACAGTAATCGTCATAACCACTTTCTAATGTTCTGGAAACGGATTCGTTATCTATTTTGTCAAATGGATAATACCCATATTTACTGTATAAAGTCCAATCGCTATTGGGGTGATTTTTGGTAGTAGTTTCAATCATAGCTTGCAAAGCTTCATTAGCATCAAAACCTTTGAATCCTTTGATGTAAGCATCTGTTATTATTGGAATTGCATGATTGCCAATCATGCAATTGTTTTCTTGTCCCCAAACTGTCCAAATAGGCAAATATCCCGCAGCCTTATGATGAAGGAGCATTGTGTTTATAAAACCGTTTACACGTTCTGGAACAAGTATAGTGTATAAAGGATTTGCAGCTCTATAGGTATCCCAAAGCGAAAGTGTCGAATAATATTCTCTGTTGGGTGCTGTTGCAATTTTATCATCGGCACCACGGTATTTTCCGTCTACATCGGCAATATTGCTGGGTTGAGTAAATAAATGGTACAGGGAAGTATAAAATATTTCTTTTTGTTTTTGAGGAGCTTCAATTTCGATTTTAGCTAAATAACTGTTCCATTTGGCTTTGGCATTGGCTACCGTTTGTTCAAAATCCCAATGGGGCAATTCCATTTTTAAATTATTTTTAGCTCCTTCAATGCTTACCGTTGAAAACGCAATTTTGGCTTGTAACGTTTTGTTTTTTAATTCGAAATTAACAATATATCTAGGCGCTTTTTCTTTGGGTTTTTTAGGTAATTCTATTGCGTTTGAAAACGGAGTATCAAATGTCAATGTAAAGAAATATTTTCGCTCTACCCAGTTTTTGTTATGACAATAGCCTGAAATAGTTGTGTTGCTTTCAATGCTAACTTTACTGTCCAATACCAATGAGTCCGTTAAAAAACGCAATCCGTGTTGAATGTCAATCAATAATTTAGCTTTGTTTGTGGGATAGATAAATTGATTAAAGGCTACTCTCTCAGTTGCTGTTAGATTTACTTTTATACTGTCGTTTAATGTAACCGAGTACAAACCTGGACTGGCTTTTTCAGTTTTTTTGTTATAACTAGTTTTGAAATTTTCAGTTTTGTTTTCTACAAACGGGAGTAATAGAACATCCCCTAAATCATTAATGCCGGTTCCGCTCAAGTGGGTTTGGGAAAAGCCTAGAATTTCAGGATTCTTATATTGATAACCCGAAGTGTAATCCCAACCTATATCAACATTGTCTGGACTGGGCTGTACCATTCCAAAAGGCAAACAAGCACCAGGAAAAGTATGACCTGTTCCATCAGTTCCTATAAAGGGATTGACAAATTGGGTAAAATCTTTAGATTCTTCTTTACTTGAACAACTTTCTAAGGAAAGAAATAGTAAAAAAAATAAGATTGATAATTTTTGCATATTTTACTTTTTTAATAAAAACAACAGTGGAATATCCAATCTCTTAGCCCATGCTTGTTCTGAATGATTTTCTCCAGGGAAGGATTTAGTTTCCCAGTTTTTGTTAGTAAAACCTTTGGCTTTCATTACAATATCTATTTTTTCTTGCAAAGGTTTATACATGGCGTCAAGGGTCTGGTCTCCATAGTCAAAATAGATTTTATGGTCTTTTGGGTTTGGGAGATTTGCTTTTAAATAATTGGCAAAAGCATCTGGAATAGGATTATTGATAGCAGAAAATGTCCCTGGCCAGTGCGTTGACAGGCAGGCTGCACCACCGAAAATTTTTGGATATTCGCAAATGGCGTACATAGATATTAGTCCTCCCATACTGGATCCCGCTATAAATGTGTTCTTTTGATCGGTCTTTGTCGAGAAATTTTTATCAATAAATGGTTTTAATTCGTTTACCAGAAATTTTAAATACAAATCCGAATAGGGAGTGAAGATTTCTTTGGTTCTTCCTGCTTTTTGTAATTGAGCAGTGACCGTGTCTTTTTGAATTTGTGTTAAACTTTCATAAGGTTTTTGGGGGAAATATTCGGGATGTCGTTTGGCGCCATTGTTCCAAATTCCGACAACTATGAATTTTTGAGTTTTGCCTTCTCCGATTAATTTTCCTGCAACTTCGTCAACTTCCCAAGCTTGTTTGTTCCAAGTACTTTCGGCATCATACAAGGCTTGACCGTCATTCATGTATAAAACGGCATATTTTTCTTTGTTTGAATATCCGTCTGGTAACCAAATATCGATGTTTCGGGCATCAATTAGTCTGGATTGAAAATTTGCCATGCGTTGTACTTTTCCGGAAGTAACTTTGACTTCTTGAGCGTTTGAAGGGAAGCTAAGCATTCCTACAATGAATAAGATTATAGATTTTTTCATTTTAAAACTATTATGTTTATTTTATTTCTAGAATTATGGCGCTTTTTGGAGCGATTTCTAAAGTATTATTTACGGTGATGTCGTTATTGCTAATAATTTCTTTGGCATTGAATGTATTAGGTACCATTTTATTGTATTTATTCATATCGAGATTTACTTTTTCTTTGTTTTTATTCAAAATCACCATTACTTTTTCTTTGTCATTGTATCTGAAATAGACGTAAACATCATTCTTTTCTGGAGCATAATGGATGAATTTACCGTTATGAATGACAGCTGCATTTTTTCTCCAATTGAGTAAATTACTCAAGTATTTTTGGGCTTCAAGTTCTTTGGTGTCAAGTCCTTTTCCTGTAACAGCATTTTTACTGTCTCCAGGCCAGCCTCCATAAAAATCAGCTCGTCTTTGACCGTCATTTCCTGATTTTTCATTGGTAAATAATAATTCGGTTCCGTAATAAAATTGAGGAATTCCTCTCATTGTGGTGTATAGTGCCATGGCGATTTTCCAGTTATCAAGGTCTTTATTCAGCCTAGAAAATATACGATCCATGTCATGATTGTCCGGGAAAATCAATAAATTGTTAGGATTTGGATAGAGATAATCTTGCCCCATTCCTTTATAGTGTTCTTTCCAAGTAGATTCCCAATCATTTTTTGTAGTGAGGGATTTTACTAAGTTTTCTGTTAAAGCAAAATCCATCAAAGTTGGTAAATAGCATTTATAACCATCAACATTCACTTTATCTTTTTGCCAATAGGCCGAAAGCTCAGTTACTGTGGTCATTTCTTCTCCCACTATATTAAAATTAGGATATTCGTCCAAAACAGTCTTCGTCCATTTAGCCAAAAAATCTTTATCGGCATAAGAAAAAGTATCTTCTCTAAAGCCAGATAGTCCTGCATATTCTACCCACCAAATCGTATTTTGAATTAGGAAACTCGCCATAAAAGGATTTCTCTGATTGAGATCGGGCATGGAAGTATCAAACCAGCCATCCGTATAACCAATTTTATCTTGTTCGGTTGCGTAAGGGTCTAACAAAGTTGATTTGATATGATTGGTTCTTGTCTTGGTTTCCTGAAAATTAAGCCAGTCTTTCATAGGTAAATCTTTGACAAAATAATATTCGGATCCACAATGATTGAGAACTACGTCCCAAATTACACCAATGTTTCTTTTTTTTGCTTCACTAACCAGTCTTTTGAAATCTTCATTAGTACCATAACGGCTGTCTATTTTGTAAAAATCGGTAGCAGCATAACCGTGATAGGAATACTTTGGCATATTGTTTTCTACAAGAGGTGTGTTCCAAATTTGAGTATAGCCTAAGGTTTTTATATAATCTAAATTATTTATGATTCCTTGAATATCACCGCCGTGTCTGCCGCTTTCATCAGAGCGATTGGATTTTTCTAAACTACCAGTTGTATTGTCATTTTTAGGGTCTCCATTGGCAAAACGGTCGGGCATTAGTAATAAAATAGCATCTTTTGGAGCGAAACTAGCTCGGTTTGCACTATTGATTTCTCTCGGCAATAATGGAAAATCTTTAGTGATTATGGTTTTATTGTTGTTTTTGAAATTTATTTTGGCAGTCCCAACAACAGTTTCTGGGCTAATATTTATCGTTACAAATAAATAGTTAGGGTTTTCTACCTTTTCAGTTTTTACAATTTTTACTCCTTGGTATTTTATTTCAGGTTCTAAATTATGAATATTAGTTCCGTAAACCAAAAGGGTTATTTGATTTAGTTTCATTCCAACCCACCAATTTCCGGGTTCAATACGACTGATTTGTGCGTTTAGGCTATTTGCTATAATTAAAAATAGGATTGCAAATTTTTTCATTTATTTAGAATTTGTTCGTTGATATAATTTGATCTACTTTATTTTTTAAATTGTAAATGTCGATTTAAAATATTTTAGATTAAAAAGAAGCCTGTCTTAATACCGTTTGTCCAAAAGGAACTAAAACAACATTCTCTAATTGATCGGTAGCGGTGTTTTTTAAGGTTACGTTGATTGTATCATTCTCAAATTTTGCATTGTTATTTTCAATGAATTGATATTTTGTATTTTCTATCGGACTATAAGTTACATCATAAAAATCTCCCTTGTATATTTTACCCTTAAGTTCGTTTGCTTTAATTGGTTTAGCAAAAACTTGTGCGCCATAAGTGAAATATTTTTCTTGATTGGCATCTTCTTTCACTATGATTGAAGCCTTGAACTCAATTTGTACTTGGTCTTCTTTGTTGAATTTTCTGTCTAGAACAATAAATCCATTTTCTTGTGTAAATTTCTCTTTGGTTTCAACTTGTGTTGCCCAACTGGGTTTTCTAATTTTTAGTTTAAAGTTACCGTTTTTTGGATTGTAAATTTTAAATGTAAACTTGTTTTTAAAAGGATATTCAGTGATTTCTTCAATTCGAATAGGATTATTGTCTATCGTTGTTTCAACATCATTTGGAGAAAGTACTGTAGCGACCAATGTATTATTTCCTTCTTTCATCCATGATTTTTCTAAAAAATAAGGTGTAATTCTTCCTGCATTTGGATTGCAACAAACGGCTACGTCTTGATGCGCGGGTGAATATTTATAGCGGGTTTGTTTGCGGTCGGGTTCTATTTCACCATTTTTGGTGCCTAACATTTCATACGAATTATCGGTTTTGAGATAAGCAATACAAGAATGTTTGGGGTCCCGACTACCTTGAGCGGCATTGTAGAAAATGGTCTCAATTTCATCGGCAGTTTTTATTTGACCTTCTTTTTGCATTAATACCGTATAACTATCCAGTAATTCGTGCAAAGAGCAATATTCATAACCGGTATGCGTTGCATTTGCATTTCTTTCTGCAATCCATTCATCGCCAATTGCTCCACCGGTTTGGGTTGTTGCATTTTCAATTCTTTGTATATAAATGGCTAAGGCTTTTTTCAATTCTGGATTTTCAGTTGCATAAGTGGCCACAATCAATGGACGTAAATGTTCGAAAGTATGAACACCATGAGATTGTAACTTGTAATTTGGATTAAGAATATTGGCTAATTGAACATCCTTTTCGGATTGATAGGTTTTAGAAAAATCTAAATACAGAAACAAAGCATAATCCACGTATTTTTTGTCTCCAGTCATTTGATACATTTTGTCCAATACATCTGTAAATGTTAGTCCGTGCGATACACCACCGTTGAATTTTTCACCTGATGAAAATGGACTCGATGCATTTATTGGATAATTTTCCATTACATTATTGACTGCTTTAACCAATGCATTCCAAACTTTTTGGTCTTTAGAATAGTCATAGTAGGCGAGCAGCCCTCTGTATAATGTAGCTTTTGACCAAAGTTCTCCATTTTCTGAATTGAATTTATAACGCAATTCGGGATCATAAATTCCGAGATAGCCATCAGCATCTTGTGTGGCCAAAATACGATAAACATATTTTTTTGTTTTTTCTATACCCGCTTTATCATCAAGCAGTATTACATTCCGAATATATCCATCCCACCAATTGGATTGTGTTTCGCTGTTCCACCACATATATTGTTCGCTTCCTTCGGCATCACCTTCTTTTAGATTTCCTAACTCTTTGTTTTTAGAATGTTTTTGAAGCCTTCCTGTGCCATAAATTGGATCATTAATTAAGTCAGGCACCAATTGATCCAAATTACCCACAAATCCGTTTATATCTTTTTGCATTTGTACTTTAATCCAACCATTTGGTTTTATGCTGCCAAAAGGTAATAATTGATATTTTTCGGCTACTTTTTCTTGAGCATTCATAAAACTAAAGGTAAATAAACAGATTGTAATTGCTAAGTGTTTCATTTTTAAGTTATTTTATTCAAAATTAATTCCTTTTCGTTGGATTTTATAATTCGGAATTATTAATTTATGATACTATACTCAATTATTTTAATTATTTTTACTTATAAATTGAAAGTATAGTGTATGAAACCCATTTATGAAGACATAAATTCACATCAAGGCATTGCTAGTTTTTATGCTTACCGATTTCAAATTCCTTATTTTGAATTTAAATGGCACTATCATCCTGAATTTGAATTGACGTATATTATAAAAGGGAGTGGATATCGATTGATTGGGAATAGTCATGAGACTTTTGGAGACGGTGATTTGGTTTTGTCAGGTTCCTATTTGCCACATACTTGGGTTGGTAAATCAAATGATTTTGAAGATTTTGATGCTGTTGTAATACAATTTTCACCCACTTTTATTGATTCTTTTTTAGGATTTGAAGAGAGTATTGCCTTAAAGTCGCTGCTAGAGAAGTCCAAAAAAGGTTTGTTTTTTCCGGCAAAAAATTTGGAATTAAAAGCTGATTTGGTACAATTGGTAGATTCTAATGGTTTTAATCGGATCATTGATTTGATTAAAATTTTGAATCAATTGACAGTTTGTGAACAGAAGGTATTGTGTTCGAATCCATTTCAAACAGTGAATTCTGCGGAAAGTGAAAATAGAATCAATGTAGTTTGTAATTTTTTGGAAAATCATTTTGCCGAATCCATAACATTGAAGCAAGTTGCCGATTTGATTCCATTGACGGAAAATAATTTTTGTAATTTTTTTAAAAAAGCTACCGGAAAGACCTTTTCAGATTATTTGAATGCTATTCGGATAAACAGAAGCTGTCAATTACTGTTGCAAACAGATAAGCTTATAAATAGTATTGCTTTTGAATGTGGATTTGAAAATTTAAGTTATTTTAATCGTGTTTTTTTGAAGAAAAAAGGGATGACACCCAAGGCGTTTAGGAAAAAGATCTTTGAATAAAAATATTCTGTTGGTTCAATGCATTTTGCGTGAGGGATAGGAGTAAGTTACCGAAGTAACACGGATAGCCCGACCCCGTTGTGTAAAGTGGCTGTATAGGCGGTATCAATATTTAGCCACTTTGCTCAACGGGGGCATGCCCAAACTCTTGTTTTTATCTTTGTAATGAAAAATGCCCTTTGGCTTCTCGGCCATCTTCCAGTTTTATGGTATACCAATAATCATCTGCAGGCATTGGGTTCCCGATGAAAGTTCCATCCCAGCCTTCAGTTGCGGCCAGAACTTGTTTGATTAGTTTTCCATAACGATCAAATATTAGAATTTTTGCTCCGCTATTGAATGTCTCATTAGCTCCTTTAATATTCCAATAATCATTATAGCCATCATTATTAGGCGTGAAAAATTTAGGAATTCCTAAAACTGCGATGGTTTTTTGAAGGGTACCACATCCATTTTTGTCATGGACATAAAGTTCATGTATGCCTGGGGACACATTTTCCAATATATTAGATTCTTGGAAGGGACCGTTGGGTAAATCTATGCTGTATCCATAATTTCCTTGACCTGAAATGTTTGCAGTGACCGTATTGGAGTCTGATAAATCTGAGATCGCAATCGAGTTAAGATGTGCAATATCTGAAGCAGTTACTGTTATACTTCGGGTTCTTTCACAGCCTTTTGCTGTAGCAACGGTTACCGTATAAATACCTTCTTCATTGACATTTAATGTGTAATTGTTTTCGCTAGGAATGATACTGCCGTCTTTTGACCAAATGTATTTGTAATCGCTGGTTGGTGTATTGTCAATTATTCCAGCATCAAGTTTGACAAAAAAGCTTGGTAAATTGGAACAGACTAATTGATTGGCATTTTGATTGTCGTTGGTATCAATATTTGGTTTTGGGTTTACTTGAAGTGTAACATAAGATCCTAATCCAAAACAGGCATTGTCGAGATTACTGTCTATTCGTACCCAAATTTCTTGTTGGTTCGGTGTTGTGTTTCTATAATTAGAAGGGTTTGGAATGGTATTAGTTTCAGCCAAGGCATCAGCTCCATTAGGGTAGAACTTTATGATATAATTCGAACTAGGAGATGGGAGCAAGGCTTGAATGTCAGTTATTACACTACTGAAATCAAAGGATGAAATACCATCTTTGTCGTCATTTGTTGCATCAATAAAATCATCACAGGTTTCAAGGATTTTTTTGAAGTTGGAATTGATCTGGGTTGTGGAAACGATTAGATTCAACTGTGCTATACTAAAACAGCCATTTGAATTTTCGACTCTTGCCCAAATACTTTTATTGCCACTAGTAAAGCTAATAGGATTTGTTATAAATACCGAAGCATCTTTTGTATTTGCTCCTGCCATCGTGGTGTAATAGGTGAAAGTCTCGATGGTAGAATTAGCCGAAATAAAGCTATTTTTTTCGGTTACATTAAAGTTGGAAATCCCATCTGTATCGTCATCACATTGCACGAGGGTAATTGGAGAATTTAAAACGGGTAAAGCGTAAATAGCCAAAGCGGCTATTGCAGAAGTTAGTCCACATACATTATTGTTTTTACTTAAAACAACGCGATATTGATACCCATTCATACTAGGAATCACTTTTGCAATAGTTAATGATTTAGTATTTGTTCCTGAATAAACAAGATCATTTACGAGAGTGTTCCAAGTATTTCCGCTATCTATAGATAATTGCCATTTAAAACCATCGGCATTAGATTCAATTGTAAAAGAGCCATTTTGTAATTCACAAACAGATTGATTTTGAGGTTGTGTTGTAACAAGAATTGGAGTTGCTACAATATAATTAGTATTTGGAACGGTGTAGCCGTTTGTTCTGCTGGTTACGATTCCTTTTGAATCCACTACAATTGGAGTATTTCCTAATTGACCGTCAAAATCTGGATCAGTAAAACCAGCTTCAATTACATCATTACAGCCATCATTGTCACTGTCTTTTTCAATATAATTTAATTCACCATCAGCATCTGAATCGGCAATGGAGTATTTTAATACTCCGCTATCAGGTGCGCTTTCCAAAATATCTAATAAGCCATTCGTTCCAACATTGCCATCAACTCTTCCGTCATTATTGCTATCCAAAGCGTTGTGTCCTGCTTCGACAACATCATAAATGCCGTCATTGTCACTATCTAAATCCAATACATCTTTCACATAATAATAGCTACCATTAAGATCGGCATCAGAATTAACTGGGTTTAATCCAGGTTCAAAATTATTGTCCAATCCATCTTTATTGCTGTCTACACCTGAAAGCGATTTAAAGCCTTTTCCTTGTCCTTCAATATAGTCAGGAATTCCATCGTTGTCTTTGTCAATATCGAAGGCATCTGGTATACCGTCTAAATCGGAATCAAAAGGATCTTTTGTATTGATGCTGAATGAAGCACTATTAGTTGTTGTGTCTGAAAGATTGTTGTGTTTAAAAATTAACGAAGTGATGTCATATCCCTCGATTTTAAAAGTCAATGAACCGGCTGGTGCAGGGACAGTACTTTTTAGACGAAAACGAATTTCAAAAGAAGTAAATTCTTTGACACCACTTTCATAAATCCCATCAAAATTAGTATCGATGAGTAGTTGATTATTTGGGTCGGTTATTGTTAATGTCTCATTGGAAGGAACAGATACAACAAAATCACCTTCTGAATTGGCAAGGTCAGTAATTGGTGTAGTTTGTACGTTTCCATCTATAATATACTGAAAAAATATTTTTTCAGGTTTGGTAAAGTTGACTGTATAAGTGTTTGAACTGTTTTTTCCTTCGGGAATAGTAGAAACAAAACCATAAGTTGGATAACCACTTACCGTTCCGTTTCCAGTAACTGATCCATTAAAGTTGCTGCCCAATAAAGGATTTGCTTGAGTTACAAAAATAAAGTTGCTTTCGTCAGTATTCAGAATTCCGTCATTATCCCAATCAATATCTATATTATTATTGGCTCCATCATTGTCAGAGTCCAGCGGGCAGTCACTAACAGGTATTTTATCTGAATATACATCACTTAAACAACCGGATATACTTCCTCGTACTTGGTAATAACCTGGATTTGTAGGAGTATAGCTGATGTTGGTAGCTGATGGTATCAGGAGGTCGTCTTTATACCACTGAAAAGTATCATAGGATGATAATGAATTTATTTTTAAAGATACATTTGGAATACAGGAGGAATTGGCAACGGCTATTTTACTGGATACAATTTCTGGTTTCAAATCAAAACCAGAATAATACCCTCCATAAGTTGCCGCACCATTTGTTCCAAAATAGGATACATATACTTGTTTGGTTGATTTTACCGCTATATTTCCAGATAAGCCTGATATAGTGTATCGTACGAATTTTGAATTTCCTGTAATAGCAATTGGAGGAGAAGTAATGGGGCCGTTGTTTAATAAAACAGTGGCTCCGGATTCGGTTACGATATTTAAGATTCCATTAAATGTTGTATTTCCTATAGATTGAATTTGAGGAATATTATCGACGGTATTGGGTGTAGAACAATTTATGGGAGGAACAAAAAATAAGTTTTGATTGGCAGGAGAATCCGATCCTCCAATACTCTGATAAGCAAACAGATTTTCGGTTGCGGTAATATATAAATTTCCATTGATGAATTGGCTCCCATCGAGAGCAATGTATTCTCCTTCGTTAAGTGTTTTGAATGGTGTAGCATTGCCATTGAGGTAAATTTGGGTATTATCGGAATGTGCCACTAATAAAACACGTTCCAATTCATCTGTTCCAATTCCTTTTACAAATACATATTCTTTTCCTGTTTTTTCCAATGAAACAATTTGGTCAAAACCTACATCCCTTCCTGCAGGAGACAAGCCACCACTATTTGGATTCATTCCCATTACTGAACTGTTACTTCCTCCAAACGAACCCGAGTTGACTACAACGGGTTTATCTGAGGTTACCAATGCACCAATTATTTTTGAGCTATTTGAAATAGTACTACCATCATCGTAGTTCTGTAATGCGAGCACATAACTTTCGTTTTTATTCAAAGTAACTGTAATGGGGCCAGAAACAGTAGAGCCGTCCAACAGTTTGGTTCCGTTTTGAAGGTTTGAAATGGTGACTTTGGTTCCGTTTTCCGTGGCGAGTATAGAAGCAAAATTCAATAATGTTGGATCAAAAAGTGGATTCAACATTGCACCTAGTCTAAAAGTGGTTCCGAGTGCACTATTCCCTTTAGAAACTAATCCTCCTGCGTGATTGTAACCTCTGTTGTTATTGATTCCAGCATTGACTCTGGCGCTTACATAGATTAAATCTTCGGCTTCAACTACGTATCCTTTATTGGCTACAATCCCAGTATTGGTTAGTGGGGTGAATAGTTGGGTATCATCACCAGCTCCAATACTATAGCGATAAGGATTGCTACTGTTTACGGTTCCATATATGACGCTGCCACCATTTGGAATTATCTTAAAGTTTACATTGGTAAGACTGGGTGTTGAGATGTATAAATATTGATCTTCAACAAGTCCAGTTGCTGAAATTAATGGCGGTATATAATGCGTTTTGCTGAACTGAGCAAAACAACTTAAACTGAAAAAGGATATGAGGACTAATAAGGTGTTTTTCATTTGTTAAAAATATTGATAAAAGCTATCTTTTTAAAGAAAAATGACCTTTTATTATTTTTCCGTCTTCAAAAGTTATGGAAAACCAATAATCATCTGAAGGAAGGTCTTTTCCGGTATAAGTTCCGTTCCAGCCATTGCTTGTGGCGTTGAGCTGTTTTAATAATTTTCCATAGCGGTCAAAAATCGTTATGGTTGATTTTGGGAGAGCTTCCAGATTTTTAATTTTCCAAATATCGTTAAATCCATCATTATTTGGTGTAAAGAAACGAGGATAATCTAACACATAGACTTTGTAGGGAACAGAAGTGCCACAACCGTTTTTGTCTCTCACTGTAGCCCAATAGATTCCAGCACTGAGCCCTTTAAAAATTGGACTGTCTTGGTAAAAATTACCATCTAGTGAAAATTCGTAATCTCCATTACCTGAATATGACAGTGAGACGGAGTTTTCGGATCCGGCAAAATCAGAAACGGCTACATCAGTGATAGTTCCAATGCCAGAAGGGGTAACGATGTATTTTTTTGTTTTTTGGCACCCTTTTGAGCTTGTTACAATTACTGTGTATTCTCCTGGAGATGTCACATTTGTTGTATTGGTTGTTGCGCCATTACTCCATAGATAACTGGAAAATCCGCTATCAACAGTCAAAACTTTGCTGGAACCATCACATAGTCCAGTTGTTTCGTCCTGAAAATTGGGTGGATCAAAAGTGTTTACAACAAGTGTTTCAGGAGTGATTTTATAACAATCCGGACCATTAACAATCCGGGCATAAATGATTTGTTGATTTGGAACTGTATTGGTAAAAAGATTGGGTAATTGGTTTTTTTGAGCAATGGCATCGATTTGATTTAGGTAATACTCAACAGTCAAACCAGAAGCTAATCCATTAATCACTTGTGGTGTAACTTTTGCATTCAAATCAAATTGTGTTATCCCATCCTGCAATGCATCTGCATCACAACTTTCTATTGGATTTTGTGTTGCGATGGGATTATTGGATATCGATAAATTCAATTGGGCATAATTAGTACAACCAAAGTCATTGCTTACTCGGGCAGTAAGAATTTCATTGGGAACCGAATTAGTATAGGTCGATGGATTCTTTATTGGATTTATTTCATTTTGGGCATCAGACAACGATTTATAATAAACCAATTTTGTCAATTTTGGATCATTGTTTTTTACGATGTTATCGACTTTGGTTAAATCAAATACCGAGATTCCATCGCCGTTATCATCACATTGATATAAAGTTGTATTGTTTACAGTGATTTGAGGCGCATATTCTATTTTTATTTCATCTTCGGCGGTACAAGTCGCTGGAGTTAAAGTAACTTTTACTTTATAAGTGCCAGCATCAGAAATAGTAAGAGTTGGTTTTGTTTCACCTTGAATTGGAGTTGTTGAACCGTCTTTATACCATTCGTAAGCATAATTTGTCGGGAGTTTGGTGTCAATTGTGAAATTTTCGCCATAACACAAAGGATTGTTCGTTGCAGCGGTACGATCTGGCCCTAAGTCGATATCTGCCGAAAAACTTCCTGCTTCCAAGAATATGGCTGAATCATAATATTGGTATTTATCATCGGCAATCACTAATTTGATATGATATGTTTTACCGATAATTACATCAGTATGGGCATTCATTTTTACAATTTGTCCACTATAATTAATTGGACTTGACGCGTTATTATAGCCGCCAAAATAGGATTCATTTATAGCAGGACATCCTGAATGAGAGGTTCCTAATGCATCTACTACATTATTTATGGTAGGATGGACATTTTTGGAAGATACTGGGGTTGTGGTTCCAGGTAATACGGCAATGTTTTTATAGTTATCTGTACTTCCTTTTTCCTTAATCAAAAAAGCAAAAGCATCCGAAAATTCGCAAGGAAAATACAGTTGGTATTCATTGGATGCAAAAATGTAATTGAAACTGATGGAAGTGGTTAAAGGAACAAAATCAAATTCGAGTACAGTGGCGTTAATGCTGGTTATACCTAATGTTTGATCTAAATCGGTATCTCCTTTCCACGATGGACTTCCTACTCCTTTTTGGTTTTGATATGGCCCAATAGCTTCTTTACTGCTTGACGTACTCAATAAAACCCCTTCTTTAAGGGGGAAATTACTGGTACCGGCATTGAAATAAGCATAACTGTTTTGACCAGATGTAAAGTTGTCTCCCGTTGCATTGAAATTGGAAACATTGGCACAAGTACTTTTTACCAAAACATTCTCAATTAGTTGTTGAGCAGTTTGGGTATCATCTACAGTTATGACTTGAGCATTTACAATGCCCAAGGTGAACAAAAGAATAATTTGTACTAGTAACTTCGGAGGATTCATAGAAACAAATATACTACAAATCTCTGTTTTTTAATATTCTATAGGATAGGAATAGAAAGATAATGGTCCAACATAAAACGATTACAATTGCGGAAAAAGGAACACTATAATCCTTGAGATTTTCAACGCCCATTTGGTCGCCAATTGATTTAATAAGCGATAATCTGGAAAATGGCTCTAATATTAAATTAGACATTGCTTCCAATGGAAAAAATTGAGTGATATAGCCTGCTGTTTTGCCTTCCGGAAAAAGACGAAAGTTCAAAATTCCTTTTGCAATGGCTTCGATAATATTCCAAACCAATAAAAATCCCAATGCAAAAGCGGATCGTTTTACCAATATTCCTAAGAATAAACAGAAAGAGAAAAATCCAACCAACTTTATAAAAAAGGCTAAGACATATTCTAAATCAGAAAAGACAATACCAATTTCAGTATATGACGAAAAGCTATAACCAAGAATTAAGGTCATTACAAAAACAAAAACAGTTGAGCATAATGAAAACAATACTATGGTTACGAATTTAGAAAGTATAAATTCTTTCTTGCTTAATCCGTCAATTAGGTTTTGTTTTAAAGTGCCGTAACTGTATTCATTCGCCATCATCGAAACAATCACAATAGCCAAAAAGAGTTTTAAAATAGCGGCAATATAAGTGTTGAAATGCCAGATATAAGGGAAATTAAAAATACCCATTTCGGCAACTTGAAAATGAATGTTACCAATGTCAAACCTAATGGAGGCAATCAAAGCAATAAAAGAAAGTAATATAAAGTAGGTCAAAGTCAAGACACGACTTGCTTTGTTTAGCCATATTTTTTGTAATTCTATAGAGAGTAATCGTTTCATGTTTTTAATTTTAGATTTTTGCATTGCCATTGCCATTGAAATTGACATTTGCTATTGCCTTTTTGCTATTGTTTCGTTAATTCTAAAAACTGCTCTTCCAAGCTGTTTTTACGTTTTACCAGATGGCTTAAACAGATGTTGTTGGAAAATAGAAACTGATTCAAATCTTTGGACTCTAATTTTGTTTTTAAGTAAACCAAAACTTTCCCTTCGGATGCAGTAATTTTTTCAACAGCTGGATGGGTATTCAATACTCGAACTAAATTGTCAATGTCATCCGCCTGCAATTCGAAGAATCCTTCATTGGCAGAGATACCATCAACAGGGCCGGTATAAAGAATTTCTCCTTTTCTTAAAACCATAACATGAGTACATACTTTTTCGACTTCGTCCAACAAATGTGAAGCCAATAAAATGGTCGTGCCTTTTGAAGCAATTTGTTTGATGATGTCCCTTATTTGATGAATTCCTTGAGGATCTAGTCCATTTGTAGGTTCGTCTAATATCAAAATCTCAGGATCATTTAACAGGGCAGAAGCAATGGCTAAACGTTGTTTCATTCCTAAAGAAAAAGTGCTGAATTTGCTGTCTTTTCTATCGTTGAGACCTACCAATTCTAATTTCTCCTGAATTTTGGAGTAATTGATGTTTTTTATTTTACAAACCAATTTCAGGTTTTCCTGAGCGGTCATGTAAGGGTAAAAATTGGGTCTTTCAATAATCGCTCCCACTTTTTTCAGAGCTTCATGTGTTTGAAGATTTCCATCAAACCAACTGTATTCACCAGAAGTTTTGTTCACTACGTTGAGAACGATACCCAAAGTAGTCGATTTTCCACTTCCATTTGGGCCTAGAATACCATAAACATTGCCTTTTTTTATTTCTAACGAAACATTTTTTAAAGCTTGAAGACTGCCATAACGCTTGTTGAGGTTATGTATTGAAAGAATTGTTTCCAAATTAGTAAGTGTTTTTTGTATAGGACGAGTTTGCTTTGTTTTTGTTACTCTAAGGATTCGAATATTTTCATTTAGAACACATTTATCCCAGAATCAGCATTAGATTTTATTACGCAAAGGACCACGAAGAATTCGCAAAGTTTCACAAAGATTTTTATGGGCCATTTATAGAATTCGTTTTTCCTTTTGCGCATCTTTGCGCGTCCTTTGCGAATCTTCGTGACATTTTTTCTACTGAGGAATCTTGGTTTGTGAGATGGTAAGAAACTGTTTAGCAGCTTAAAATCAAATGCTTTTATTGATTTAAAAAGGGAAAGACCTTGAATAAACAACCGTATTGATGTAAATTTGTAACAAATCTACCTGAAATGAGTGAGGCGCCTTTAATGTTTTTTAAAAAACCATGTTATCCTATAAATAGTTCATTAATGAATTATCTGGAGCGATTTGATCTTGTATCCAAAGAACCTGTTGTTTATGATGACCTTTTGCGATTTTCGGGTGCAATAAGTGTTTTTGATAAAAATGATCAGGATACCTTATGGATTAGGGTATATTATAATGAGTTTGAACGAGAAGAGATCGATTTGAATCTTAAGAAAGTATATTCATTATTGTATTCCGATGGTAATACCGATATTTTGAAGTACTTGAATGTTGATGCAATTGACTATTGTACTTTTGGAAACTCAAAGCCATTTAGAATAAAAGTCAGAAATATTTTGAATGACAACTACACTTATTTTTACATCAAAAAAGCCGATGCATCCAGAGTTTATGGTTTAGAATTAGAGCATCTTCTCTCTCCTTACAAAATTAATTTTTTGGTATTTAAAGATACTTTGATAGAAGAGCATATCACTGGAATTCCGGGGGACGTTTTTATGCAAACTTTATTGAATAAATGTTCTGAAACCGAAAAGGCACAAATTGCCAAAGAATTTGTAAAGTTCAATGAGCGTTGTATGATTCGTTTGTTGGGAGATATGAGATCGTATAATTATGTTGTTATTCCGATTCATGATTTTGATCAAGTTGTCTATAAAATTAGACCAATTGACTTTGACCAACAATGTTATGAAGGAAATTTTAAAGTGTATCGACCTCAGTTTTTCAAAGAAAACTATCCTATGATTCAAAATATAAAGAACAAACTTCAGGATCGTTCTATAGAACAATATAAAAATGAAGAGCGCTCGGCATTGGCCAAAAGAATTAATACTGCCGAAAGCAGGATTAAGATTCTGATGAAAATTATGGGTAATGACAATATCTCTACAGAAGAAAACTTGAATAAACTCAAATTGGAATTGTATCGTTACACGAACGACATGAATTTTAAAAATGCAAAATCAATGGGGAATGTATTGAGTGCCGCTTTTGAATTTGTTACCAGAAATTTCAATAGCTCCAATTTATTCAGACCTGGATTTTAGAGAAAATATTTTAAAACAATTACATTGACGAAAGTCTCTTTCTAGTGTAATGATTCAATAAAGTTTCATTTATTTTTTTTAACTCAGGAGTTAGAAATGTTTTTCTGTCCTGTAAATCATTGGTTAATTCAACCTGACAAACGGTGCATTTATATTCTTTGAAATGACCTGTTACGTTTCTGACAGTCACTATTTTGTGGCCAAAAATGGAACAGGCAGTTTTTTTATCGACAAATTTCGACATAAAATCTAAGAAGCTCATAGTGTGGGGGTTATAAATTTCAACAAACGTATAAAAAAAACACTTATAATTCAAATAAAACCGATGAAATGCGTGTTTTTTTACTGAAAGAAGTGTAAATCTTACAATAATGTTATTTATATAAAATCGATAGAGTTTATTGTTAAAAAAAATCCCCAACTATCTAAGCAGTTGGGGATTGTGATTTTATTGAAATAATTCTTTACGAATACTTATTAAGATTTCTCTTCCTTATTGAAATAAACCAAATAGTAATACATCTGTTTTTCTTCGTCCCATCCTTTTTCCACAAATTTTTCGGCACTTTCAGGATTAATAAAATCCATTTTTATTTGGATATGAGTATCAAGGTTGATTACGTTCTTAATTGATTTTCTGGCGTCGCTTACCGCTGCATTGGCAATAGGGAAAGAGGTTACGTCTTCAATACTGTATTTTTCTCCTTTGTCTACTTTATAATTTTTAAATTCTGGAATCAAGTCTGGGTTGTCCAGTACTTCATTCAAGAAATTGGTTTCTTCAAATTGATCGTTTTTTGCAAAATAATTTACAGAACGATTCATAAACATTACCTCTTCTTTTTTGTCTTCGGCAGGGAAAACAACATCTTTAGCAAAACCTTGACAGAATTTCAAGTATTTTTTGGTGATAAAATTTTCATCCTCAAATGCATCTACCGATAGAAAATGCTCCAACCAATATCTGGCATCATAACGATTGCTGTCAACCGATAGAATTTTGTATCCTTCTTCTTTTTTGTAATTAAAAATCAAACAACCTTTGTCCAGTTTGCTTAAGCTTACTCCATGTTGCAATATCATTTCCAATTGTGTTCCTTTTTCTTCAAACTGTAAAAAGTCGGATTGGATCTCACTTTTGAAAATACCGATGGCATCAACTACATTGTTGTCAATACTTAAATTGGTCAAATAAGTTACATATACTTCACCATTTTTGATATGCGGGTGGTTTGATTGTTCAAAAAGGTGGTTGGTCATCTTTTTGGAAACATCATGCAAAGCACTTGGATTGTTGAAAATTTCAGTAGCATATTTAAACATGTCATTGTAGTCCAAATCCACTTCGTGAGCAAATTGAAAGTAATTTTCTTCTTTTTCCTTAAACGGTTTAAAGAAAAACTCTTTCATCAATGGTACAATCTCATCGTTTAATCTAAAAGGTTCTTCCGATAAAAAAAGAGGCTCGTTACGACTCATGTTTCCCACACGGTGTATGGATAACGTTTCAATGTGCGTGTTGTACAGGTTGATCATTTTTTTTGAGTTTCTGAGGGACTAAGTTGCTAAGTTTCTGAGATTTTAATCGCGTTCTTTTATTTTTTTTATGAAAGCAATCAACATTCTTTCCACTTCTCGACTATCCTCATATAGGTTAATAAATTCTTCTTCTTTTAAAAAATGTATGTTTTTGGCAATTTCTAATTGAGTTTGCAGTTCAAATAAAGAACCTACAGAAATAGTGAGGAATCTTAAGAGTTCGTTTTTACCATCTCTTCCAATTCCTTCTGCAATATTACTAGGGACTGAAACGGAACACCGTCTTATTTGTGATGTTAAGCCGAAAATTTCTTCCTTGGGAAATGTTTTGGTATTGTCGTAAATTTTTGTTGTCAATGACATGGCTTTCTGCCAAACTAATAGTTTTCTAAAGTTGCTCATTTTTTTCTAAGATTCTAAGTTAGTAAGTTTCTAAGCTCCTAAGTTATTATCTTTTTGAGTAAAAAAACCTACAAATTTTTAAAAAAAAACTTAGAAACTTAGCACCTCAGCAACTTAGCGACTCAAAAAAACTAATTCCAATTCTCCTCAAAGCCATAGTCTTCAAAACTATCGTCTCCTTCGAACATGTCTAGATCGTCTTCGTCTAAATCGTCTTCAAATTCGCCATAGATATCATCATGCATATCGGCTTCAAAGTTTTTCTCGATAGCTTCGTCTGGCATTTCTCCGTGAGAAAATATAGTTTCTGGATACGTATTACCTACAATTTGTTCTTCGACAGCAGCAAGTTCCACTAGGAAAGTCCACATATTGATAAAGTCGTAAACATAAATAATCTTGGTATTTTGCTCGTCAAGTATGTCAGATAATTGATAATCACTCATGATTTTTTGCTCACCAGGAACATCTCCCGTATCAAACATAGAAATCTCATCTTCTTGATTCCAAGTTTCGTCGCAGGTATAGAAAGAAGCAACTTCCATTCCGTCAAAGCCAAATGAATTGAAAATAGCATTGTGTAAATCTTCTAAAGTGTCTTCTGCAAGTATTGCTATGTCTCTAAAAATGTCTTCCTCGGCATCTAGAATGACTCTGAATTTATAAACCATAATCTTTGTTTTTATTGAAAGAGCAAATGTAAAGTTTAATTTTAGATTTCAAATTTATGAATTGGGTTTTGTTGAAAAGATTTTGTTGGAAGCTGATTTGATTAATCCCAAGACTTTATTTCACAAAGGAACACAAAGGAACACGAAGAAGACACAAAGCTTCGCAAAGTTTTTTATATCAATCTAAAGAATTCTTTATTTTCGTTGTGAATCTTTGCGTCTCCTTTGAGCATCTTCGTGATATTTTTTGGATAATTACAAAAAAGCGAAATCTCTTTCTTTAGCCCCGATAGCAGTGAAAATCATTATGTGCCGGGGTTCGGTACATAATATTGTAACGGATTGCTTCGCCAATTCGGCCTTCAGCCTCGTGTGCGGGACCAATGCCGGCTGAAAACACCAAATTTTTCTGCTCCAAAAGAAACAAATTTACTTCTTTCCCGTCAACCGTTTTCTGATTTTATGATAGTGTTTGTGGTAGGTGGAATGACTCGGATACGTTCGACTCGGAGTCATGTTATTAAAAATTAAAGCCGTCAGGAGTAAAATCAGTACACCGATTAGAACAGGCGAAAACACATACATATATCCTAAGGCTTTTATTTTGTCGGAACCAATCACGGCGATTAGTGCGGTTGCTCCTCCGGGTGGATGCAAAGTTTTGGTGATTTGCATGAGAATTATGGAAAACGAAACGGCTAGGGGAGCGGCTATCCAAATAATATCGGGAACTAATTTATGAACGGTAACGCCTATTATAGCCGAAATTACATGTCCTCCAACCAAATTCCTTGGCTGTGAAAACGGACTTTGGATAATTCCATAAACCAATACACTCGATGCTCCAAAAGAGCCAATTAAGTAAACAGCATCATTTCCTTTAAAATGGATGGATTGTATATAAGCAAGAACCCCGATGCCGACAAATGATCCTAAAAATGACCAAAATTGCTCTTTATAATCAACTAAAGTTTCTTTGTAAAGGATGTATTTTGTTTTGCGATAGGTTCGCTTTATTTTTTGAATCGGCATGAGAGGAATATTATTTTGCTAAACCAGGTGAATAAGTATAAACCGTAAATGGATAAATCATTTTTGCAGTGTATTTCGAAATCAGACAAACTACTAAAATAGGAAGGAATAAAGTGTAATCATTCGTTAATCCACAAACTAGAAAAATGGATGTAAAAGGTGCGTGAATACTGGCACTTAATACTGCGGCCATTCCGATGATGATGAAGTTTATTGGAATAACATTGGCCGAAAAATAAGTGTTTAAAACTAAGGCAACCAATAATCCAAGAAAAGCACCAATAAAAAGACTTGGTGCAAAAACACCTCCATCGCCGCCCGAAACCAGGGTTGCCGATGTAACTATCGGTTTTAGGATTAAGATTCCAATGAATGTCAAAACGATTGACAATGTTAACTGTGTTTCGTTTGGATTTACAATTAGTTCCTTGATAGCGTGATAGCCTTCACCATAGAGTTGTGGGAATAAAAGTAATGAGATGCTCAAAATACTCGAACCTATGATGATTTTGAAATAATGGGTTTTTATTTTCGAAAATTGAACTTTGAAAAACAATACACATCGAGTTAAATAAACGGAAGTGAATGCAGCCAAAATTCCCAAAAGGATGAAATAAGGAATTGCCTTTAAATGCCAAGTCGTAATAATAACGTTAAACAATGGTTTTTCATTTAACAGAAAAATAAGTCCAAAAGCGGTAGCAACTGCAATCAAATTACTGATTAGGAATGCACGGGTAACTTTTCTTGAAATAACTTCTAAGGCAAACAGAATTCCTGCAATTGGGCTACTGAACAAAGCTGTAATTCCTGCGGCAACGCCAGCACAGATTAATTCGGTTTTGTATTCTTTGAAGACATTCTGTTTTCTTTGCGCTACAGAACCAATGGTTGCCGATGCGACAACGGTAGAAACTTCTATTCCAGTTGAGCCTCCAAAAATCACGGTCAATAATCCGTTGATGAAATGGGAGGATATTTTGTAATTGGGTAAGTTCTGTGATTTGGAATTGGTGCTTTCAAATATTTCCTTGATGCCTTTGTTTTCTTTTTTCTTAAAAAGATACTCCCGAAGAAAATAAATAACGGACAATCCAAAGATTGGAAAAAGGATATAATATAAAGGATTAATTGAGGCTTGGTGAGCAAATATTTCTTCGTAATATTCGGTTAGTTTTTTTAAAGCAACTCCCAGAAAAGCCGAAAGAAAACCAATTAAAATAGAAATGATAACTAATTTTTGGAGTTTTAAGAATTGAAAATTTCGTACTGTTTGTATCATTTTCTTTATTTAAACCGGATAGGCTGGATTAATTTTGATAGAAACGAACCTTTTAAACTAGATAAAAAGGTCCGTTTTATTTTTTTAGGAATACAAAGCTAAAGAAAGAAAATTGGAATTGTATTAGATGCCAGTTATAATAACAATGTTTTGTGATTTCTTTAAGAAATAGAGTACGGTCGTTTTTATTTCTCGTAAAACTCAATGGGCGTGTTATCCGGGTCTGCCATGAAGAAGAATTTTTTATCGGTAAATTCGTCAATGCGTATTTCTTCGGCATCGCAGCCTTGTTCTAAAATGTATTTTCGGGTTTCCTGAATATTATTTACTTCAAAGGCTAAGTGTCGTAATCCGGCCGCTTCCGGACCGGAAACTCGTTTTGGTGGATTTGGGAATGAAAATAACTCAATTATAAAATTTCCATTGAGTGCCAAATCCAATTTATAGGAATCCCGGTTCTCACGATAGATTTCTTGAATGATAGTCAATCCTAAAATATCAATATAAAAATGTTTTGATTTTGAATAATCGCCAGCAATTATGGCAATGTGGTGTACTTTGTTTAATGTAATCATTGTAGATAGGTCATGTTAGGTAAATTTGCATCTGGATTTTGTTCCAATGCTTTGGTATGCAATTTATCAATTAATTTTTTTGTGTTCACTATAGAATTTATCCTGAAAAGAAACAGCACTTCGTTTTCATCATCGACATTTTGCCAAATATGCTCCAGATACATTTCTTCCGAAGCGTGAAAGGCTCTGTCATTTTCCAAAATTTCTTTGATGGTTTCAAAAGGAACATTTCTTAGTGTTGCTAGGAGGTGTGGCATTTGTTTTTGTTTTTTTAGAATTATTAAAAACTTTATAGCTGGGTTTAAGATGTTCTTGAAATTGTTATTTTTCGCAAAGTTCTTTTAACTTGTCTAGTGCTTTTGGGTAGGTCTGTTTCATATAATCAACAAAATCTTCTGCGGTGTCTAAGTCAACAGTAACGGTTGTAGTCCCATTGTTTTCTTCGAAGGTATAGTTTTCAAATCCGTTTGCCCATTTTTCCACTTCTGGTCCTTCTGTAATTTCCTTGTCAGCTTTAAAAAGGCCATAATGTTGAATCGAAACAAATTGATTGGGAATATTTTCAGCTATCTTGGAAACCATACCTCCCTTTTCTCCTTTTTCATCTACTCCAAGAAATAGAATTTTATTTCCCTTGTCCCAACTTCCTTCATAGGTTGATGTCGGGTTAAACAAAGAAGTCCATTGCTCATAAGTTGATTTACTGTTGGTGCCAAGCATAAAATCATAAATCTTGGTCACAGGTGCATTGATGCTTACTTTGAATTGTAACTTTTTCATAATATTAATATTTGTTTAAATTAATCTTTTGATTTGTTATTTTCAGTAAAGTTGTTACCTGTTTTGGAATGTTTTTTACAGTCTTCGGATGGCTTTTGGACTATTAATCGAACTCACCTCTTAAAAAAAACTAGATTTTGTTTTTCGTTATTTTTTCGTGAATCTTCAATATTTCCTGTAATGCCGCGGTTCCGTACCAAGGTGTTAATTCGGCTTCAAAAATATTTGCTTTTACGGCTGCATCTGTGGCCACGAGTTCTTTTGCCTCTTCGATCGTGCTGACATTAAAAATGTAAAGACCCCGATAGTTTTTGTCATTTTTCATAAATGGCCCAGCCAAAGCCAATTTTCCTTCTTTTGCCAAACGAGTAATGTTGGCCATATGTCCCTTGAACAGTTCGTTTTTTTCTTCGTCTGTTGCTGTGGTGTTGCTTCCGGTTTTCAAAATGCAAAACACATATTGTTTCATTCCGCGTTCATCTGCATTCAGGGATTTGGCGAGTTTTTCGTCATAAGTGGGATTAGCTTCTTGTGCAAATCCAGTTGCAGCAACGAACAAAAAAACGATTAATAGAATACAATTTTTCATAGTAAGGTCTATTAATGAAAATTAAATTAACTTTTTGAGAATAACAATTTGCCCTAAATGATAAACATCATGCTGGATTATTCCGTGAATATGTTCGTAATACGTATGATTGTTGTTAATATATATTTTTTCTAAATCTTTGTCGTCAAAATCATCAAAAAAAGCATTCCACAATTCCTGAGATTTTGCCAGATTTTGGAGTGATTGGTGCCAGGCAACTTCTGATGGGTCTAAAACGGGTACAAAATAATTATGGTCAGGAGTTGTGATTGTTTCTCCTTGCATACGCCTCAAAATATTCCTTCTCCATTGTATGAGATGATTGACAATTTCCCAGATTGTGTTTAAATCAGGATTGATTTTCCTGTAGGCCTGTTCTGCAGTTATATCTTTTAAAGTGTTTGTCAAAGTGACTTCAAGCCACGGATTGCCATCATAAATGGACTGATATAGATTCGAAATTCTTTTACTTTCTGACATATCAATGATTTTTTGCAATTCATAGCTAAGATACAAAATAAGTAATTGACAACTCATCCCCAATTTTCCCCAATTGGGTCAGAACAATTTCAATTCCCTTTTTTTCTGGATGATATTTGTCTCATCAAAATCATCAAAATGATCAAAATCATGAAAACCATTTTATTCGCCATCGTTTCTTTATTTAGTTTCACACTTTTTTCGCAAACCACTATTTCAGGTAAAATTGTCAATGAGAAAGGAGTTCCAATTGCAGGTGTCAATGTTTATATTGAAGGCAGTTATGATGGCGCTTCCACTTCTGAAAACGGTGACTTTGCATTTGCCACCACGGCCACAGGAAATCAAAATTTGGTAGCAAGTTCATTGGTTTACGAAACTTCAAATATTGTTATAGATGTAGCGCATTTTCAAAATCAAACTATTAAACTTAGGGATAATGTCAATGCACTTGATGCAGTAATAATCACAGCGGGCTCTTTGGAATCTGGAAGCAAAGCCCGCATGTCTGTACTGAAACCTTTGGATATTGTAACTACAGCTGGCTCGGCAGGAAATATTGTGGCTGCTTTGCAATCTTTGCCAGGAACTCAAAGAGTTGGAGAGGACGGAAGACTGTTCGTTCGAGGAGGTGAAGCCAATGAAACCCAAACGTATGTCGATGGGATGCGAGTGCCGCAGCCTTATGGTTCGACACCAAATAATTTGCCTACTCGAAGCCGATTTTCGCCTTTTCTTTTTAGCGGTATTTCCTTTTCTACAGGTGGATATTCTGCCGAATATGGCGACGCTTTATCGAGTGTTTTGCTTTTGAATACAATAGATGAGCCAGATCAAAGTAAAACGGAAATCTCAGTAATGACTGTAGGTGTCGGTCTTGGAAATACTCAAAAATGGGAAAAGAGTTCTTTTAGTATTAATACTTCCTATATTAATTTAACGCCTTATCAGGCACTTGTTCCCCAAGATGTAGAATGGAAAAGCGCACCACAGTCTTTGTCAGGAGAAATGGTCTACAGATACAATTTTGAAAGAGGAATTTTTAAGATGTATGCTGCTTTTGACGCTTCTCAATATGTTATTAAACAAGAAAATATCAATTCGATTGACAAAATCACGGTCGATTCCAAAAACGATAATTTCTATCTTAACTCTTCATACAATGGTTTTTTTGGAACCAATTGGAATATTACTGCCGGCTTGAGTTATGGTTATAATCAAGTGAAATCGGACATTGATTTGGATAATTATGGTAATGTGGAAAATGCTGTGAATATGAAGCTGAAATTAAAAAAGAACATCTCCAATCGTTTTAAATTGTCTTTTGGAGCCGATTATTTTATTACCAAATATACTGAAGATTTTACCCGAAACGCAGGGAACACCTTTGATTACGGATATGACAACACCATTGGAGCATTATATACCGAAGCCGATATTTTCTTTTCGAAAAAGTTGGCAGCAAAAGTTGGTATCCGCGCTTCCGCAAATGAATTAACAAATGACAATTCTATTTCTCCAAGAATTTCATTTGCTTATAAAATGGCAAAATTCAGCCAATTGTCTTTTGCGTATGGTGATTTCTCCCAAACGCCAAGTGTCGAGTACATTAAGTTTTCTAAAAACAATCAGTTTGAGAGTGAAAAAGCGTCCCATTATATTTTGAATTATCAATACAGCAAAGAAGGGCGTACACTTAGAGCTGAAGCCTATTACAAAGATTACAGTAATCTGACTCGATTTGACAGTCCTACAGTTGCCTACAATTCAATATTTACCAATGATGGAACAGGATATGCCAAAGGTTTGGATTTGTTTTGGAGGGACGGGAAAACCATCAAGAATCTCGAATATTGGGTTTCGTATTCGTATATAGATACCGAGCGTTTGTATAAAAATTACCCAACTCAGGTGACTCCCAATTTTGTTCCAAACAATAGTTTGTCTATAGTGACCAAATATTGGATTCCGGAATGGAAATCCCAACTGGGTTTCACCAATTCATTTAGTACGGGAAGACCATATAACAATCCGAACGAAACCCAATTTATGAACGGAAAAACAAAATCATACAACGATTTGAGCTTCAATTGGGCTTATTTGTTGACTACTCAAAAGATTTTGTATTTCTCGGTTTCGAATGTTTTAGGGGCAAATAATGTGTATGGATATAATTATGTTGTTCGACCTGACGCCAATGGAGAATACAGAAGATGCGCCATCAAACCGGCAGCGGACAGATTCTTCTTTATCGGTTTCTTTTGGACCATCAGCAAAAATAAAAACGACAATCAGTTAAAGAATTTATAAAGGTGCTAAGTCGCTAAGATTCTAAGTTACTAAGAAAAAAACTTAGAGCCTTAGCATCTCAGAAACTTAGAAACTTAAAAAAACAATTCATCCATCAAAATTGACAGTTCGGTATTATTTAGTTTTAAAAGAGCTAATGTCAATATAAATTTGTTCAAGAATAAAAGCAATAACAATAGCAATAACAATAGCAATAACAATTTCAATAAAAATAAAAAAAAGAGTTTCAATCACCATTAATCACAACTAAAAATCAAAGACCATGTTAAAAATCATCACCGCAATCGCATTTTTCATTTGTAGCTTATTATCAGCTCAAAATGTCAATCTTACCGTTTCTGTTTCAGGTTTAAAAAGCAATACAGGAATTTTAAAAGTAGGTTTGTACAATTCGGATGCTACGTTTCTGAAATCAACTTACAAAAGCATTACTTCTGAAATTAAAAACAACAGTGCCATTGTTACTTTTGTTGGTATTCCAAAAGGAGAATATGGAATATCGACCTATCAAGATGAAAACAGCAACGGAAAATTGGACAAAAATATGATGGGAATCCCTTCAGAAGATTTTGCCTGCTCGAACGATGCAAAAGGATTTATGGGACCTCCAAAATATGAGGATGCCAAATTCAACATCGACAAAAATTCAAAAATAGAAATCAAATTCAATAACTAAAAAATAACCATTTAACATAAATCAAAATGAAAAAAATTATCACCACTATCGCATTATTTGTAGCTGTAATAAGTTCAGCCCAAGGACAATTTGAACAAGGAATGGGAAAGGCACTTCAGCTTTGGAAAGAAGGAAAAAATACCGAAGCTTCAGATATGTTTGAGCGTATTGCTTCTGCAGATAAAACCAGTTGGTTGCCTAATTATTATGTAGCGCTGGTAAACACCACCACTTCTTTTGGAACTCAGGATAAAACTCAAGCTACTGCTTTGCTGACCAAAGCACAGAATGTCTTGGATGTTGAAATGATAAAAGATCAAAACAACTCCGAGTTGTACGTAATGCAAGGTTTGATTTATACTGCTTGGGTTGTTATAGATCCGATGACAAACGCAATGAAATATTCGTCTAAAGTTATGGAGGCTTACGCCAAAGCAAAAACTTTAAATCCAAATAATCCAAGAGCAGTTTTTGGTGAAGTTGATTATCAGTTAGGAGGCGCAAAATGGACTGGTGTTGATACAAAACCGCTTTGTGCACAAGTTGATAAAGCTATCGAACTTTTTGCTACTTTTAAACCGGAAACGCCTTTTTCTCCAAAATGGGGATTGGATAGAGCATTAGAAGCTCAGAAAAACTGTAAATAATTAAATTAATTTAAGCTGATTATAATGAAAGACTATAGAGATACATTTTCTGATTTAAAAAGTGGAACGATTACATGTTTCAAAATTTCTATGGTCTTTACCGTTATTTTTTCAGCTTTGTTAGGGAGTGATTTTAGTATAAAAAATGTTTTAATAACCTTCTCTTTGAGTTGTTTGTATTCTTTTGGTTTAGGTTTTGGAAATGGTTTTTTAAATCATTTGCTTGACAGAAAATGGGATTGGTTGGAGCAGACTAATTTGAGGGTTTATTACGGAATTTTGGTTACTGTTTTGTACACGATTCCGATTGTTTTGGGAATCGATTATATCATTTTCGTGGTTTTACAAAAAATGCCATTGGATCAGTTTTTTAGTGAGAGGATGGTTTGGATTCATCTCTTTTACATCATTTTGTCATTAGGGGTTTCAATTTTTATGCAGGCCAGAAGTTTTATGGTAAAATGGAAACAGGCTTCAAAAACTGAAGTAACTCAGCAAAAAATCATCGCCGGAACTGCAAATGCCAAGTTTGAAACCTTAAAAAATCAAATCGACCCACATTTTCTTTTTAATAGTTTGAATGTTTTAAGTTCATTGATTGAGGAAAATCCAGAAAATGCACAACGTTTTACCACTTCTTTGTCCAAAATATACCGCTATGTTTTGGAACAAAAAGACAAAGAACTGGTTTCGGTTGCCGAAGAGTTGTCATTTGCCAAAACGTACATGAATCTTTTGAAAATGCGTTTCGAAAACAGTCTGTTTTATGAATTACCGGAAACAGATATAAATCCAGAGGCCAAAGTGGTGCCGCTTTCTTTGCAGTTGCTTCTGGAAAACACTGTAAAACACAATGTGGTTAGTGAACAAAAACCGTTGCACATCAGAATATTTATTGATAGGGATTATTTGGCAATTCAAAATGATTTTCAAAAGAAGGAAGTAATTCAAAGTCGTCAAGGCGTAGGATTGCAAAATATTGTCGATCGCTATGGAATTATCACCAATAGAAAAGTGTTAATCGAACAAAATGAAAAAACATTTACGGTTAAGATTCCGATTTTAACCAAACAAATTAGCGTTATGGAAACAACTTCAAATTACAACGAAAATAGTGCTTACTACAGAGCAAAAAAGAGAGTAGAACAACTCAAAGGATTCTATGGGAACTTGATTTCTTATTGTTGTGTAATTCCAATTTTAATATTTATTAATCTCACCTATATGCCAAAATTTCATTGGTTCTGGTTCTCTGCAGCGGGTTGGGGATTTGGGTTAACGATGCATGCTTTTAAGGTGTTTGGATACGGAACCGATTGGGAAGAGAGAAAAATTAAGGAAATATTGGCCAAAGAAAACAACAAGCAGAGTTGGAAGTAGTGTTCAGTTTTCGGTATTCATTACGAATCTAAAATCTATCCCGATAGCTATCGGGATTAAAATCTAAATTTTAAAAGTCATGGAAAATCAATATACAGAAGAAGAACGCTATTATATAGCGAAAAAAAGGGTTGAGGAAATTAAAGGTTTTTATGGAAACTTGATTTCATATATTGTGGTAAATTGCTTTTTATTAGTATTAAATCTAGTAACATCACCCCAGTATTTATGGTTCTTTTGGCCTTTATTGGGATGGGGGATTGGTGTGCTTTTTCACGGATTGAAAGTTTTTAATTATTCACCGTTTTTTAATAAAGAATGGGAAGAACGAAAAATTAAAGAATATATGGAAAAAGAAGAGCAAGCAAAAAAAACGTGGAATTAATAATATAAAAACAAAATGGGAAGATATAGAAAACAGTTATTTGAAAATTTTCAGGATGAAAATTTTAATCCAGACACTAGATATGAATTGGCTTATAAAAGAGTGAAAAGAATCAAAGGGTTTTATATTCATTTACTGGTTTATGTTTTGGTAAATGCTTTTATAATTGTCTCTAGTTTTAATAGGAGCGTATTGGGAAGCGAAGTTTTTTTTAGATGGGAAACATTCTCAACAGCTTTGTTTTGGGGCATCGGTTTGGTGGCTCATGGAATGTCTGTTTTTGGTAGAGACCTATTTTTTGGTGCCGACTGGGAAGAAAGAAAAATCAAAGAGTTTATGGATAAAGACAAAAGCCAAAAGTGGGAATGAGTTTGGGGTTTAAAGGTTTAATGTTGTTTAAGGGTTTAAAGTTTTAAATTATAACAACTAAGAGCTATTCACTAATCACTAATTTCTAATCACTAACAAAAAAGAATGACCACAATAATAATAGAAGACGAAAAACCGGCGGCAAGATTGTTGCAGCGCAAACTCGAAAAAATAAATGTTCAGGTAGAAGTGATGCTTCATTCTGTTGAAGAAGCCTTGAGCTGGTTTTCCGAAAATGAACATCCCGATTTGATCTTTTTGGACATCCAATTGTCGGATGGTTTGTCATTTGAAATCTTCGAAAAAACAGACATAAAAAGTGCTGTTATTTTCACGACTGCTTACGATGAATATGCATTGCGTGCATTCAAATTAAATAGCATTGATTATCTTTTGAAACCCATCGACGAAGATGATTTGGAAGTGGCGGTAACGAAATTTAAAGACCGTTTTCAGCTTTCAAAAAAGACAGATAATGAATCCATACAATTGGATTTTGAACAGATCCGAAAAATGCTTTCCAACCCTTTTGAAAAAACATTCAAAAAAAGATTTACCGTTAAAATAGGGCAGCACCTCAAGGTGATTTCCACCGATGAAATCGAATGTTTTTTTAGCGAAAATAAGGGAACATACATTCACACTTTCGACAACAGAAATTATTTGATGGACTGCACTTTGGAAGTTTTGGAGCAAGAATTAGACACTACTGATTTTTACAGAATCAGCAGAAAATTCATTATCCCGCTAAAGGCAATAAAGGAAATTGTAGTGTACAGCAACTCCAGATTAAAGATTATTTTGCCAACTTATAAAGAAGATGAGGTGATTGTAAGTCGAGAAAAGGTGTCGGATTTTAAAAATTGGATAAGTTAAAAGTGACTTCAAATTATTATTGATGTGATTTATTTTAAAATACTGAATTTATGTTGTTTAAGTAGTGTCGATAGATTTTGATTATGATGGTTTTAAGGCTGTATAAACGCTTTTCTTATCGCTATTAGCACAAAAATAAGAAAAGAGTAAATGATAAAGAACGGGGCAATGTATTCGATTCTGTTTAAAGAAAGCAGGACGGCAATTATCAATAATTGAAATCCCAATCCATAAATTGAAAGTATAGTCATAAACCAATTTGGGAATGATTTTACCTTGTAGGCCTCTTTGTCCAAAGCGTGAATAATCTTGTCAAAAACACCATAAACGATAGTGTAAATTTCAAACAAAATATCGACTGATTTTTGACTCTCGCCGGGTAATGCACGCGGGGATTTGTCTTCGAAAATTTGACTTGTCGTGTCCCCTCCAACAGATTTATTTCTCAAAATTACATAGTAATAGTTGTACAAAGTGCCTTGCAATTGTATCGCGATAAATGCCAAGAAAGTTATCCAAAAAGTTGTTTTTGACACAAAGCAAATGGTCATCAAAATTAGAAAATTCAAGATTATATCGAACACGCTATCAAGGTATCTCCCGGTGTAAGATGGTGTATTTTTAATTCGTGATAATTCACCATCGGCGGCATCAATTATTGATTTTAAAATAATGAAAAAAGAGGCCAAAAAATAGTGATTTTGTAAAATACAAAAGATAGCAATCAGACCGGAAATACCAAAAAGAAGGGTTACGTGAATAGGGGTAAAACGAGTGTTTTTTAATTGATTGGCAAATATTTTGGCAAGCGGTCTACCGTAATCGGATAAATCAAGAAATTGATTTTGAGCAGCAAGTTTAGACATTTTAATAGATGAAAGAACAAGATGTGACAATATAGTCGGACTACAAAAGTAAGTCTAATTTAAGTATTTGAATCGTAAACAGTAGTTAAAAATAACAAAAACGCTTTTAGAAACAGAATAACTTCTTTGAAGAAACTGTTTCTAAAAGCATTTTTTAGCTATAAAATAGTCTTATTTGCTCAATCGGTGCAAAGTGTATGTCATTGCTGTCAATAGAAAGAACGCTACAATTTGATGGGTTAAACCAAGCCAAAGTGGTACACTGTACAGTAATGTAAAAACACCCAAAGTAAATTGAAGAAAAACGATTACTACCAAGGCGTTTAATCCATTTTGTTGTTGTGATGTCAGTTGGTATTTTTTACTTTTAAAATAAAGGAATAAAATGAATCCAACCACAAAGTACGCTAACGTTCGGTGAACCAATTGAACACCACTTTTCCCTTCAGTAAGATTCAAGAATAGTGTTTTTTGTTCGATAAATACACTATCATGAATGAATTGCCCGTCGCTCATCATTGGCCAATGGTTGTGGACTAGTCCTGCATTTAAGCCTGCTACAAAGCCTCCGTATATAATTTGCAAAAGCAAAAGAACCAATGTGATTCGGGCTATTTTTTTTAAGGGAACAATTGGCGCTTTTTTATCGGGATAAATTAGGTCCAAGGCTACCCAGAGTGTGTATGCAAAAGTGATAAACGCAAATGTAAGGTGCAAGGAAAGACGAAAATGGCTTACATCTGGATTGTCGATCAAACCACTTTTTACCATAAACCAACCAAAAAAACCTTGCAAAGCTCCCATTCCGAGTAGCACAAAACATTTATTTAAAGTGGCCTTGTCAATTTTCTTTTTGGCTAAGAAATAAAAGAACGGAACGATGAAAACGAGTCCAATTATTCTTCCGATAAAACGGTGAAACCATTCCCAAAAATAGATAAATTTATAGTCGGATAAGGTGAAATCGTTATGGATGTTGATTTTTTGGTATTCAGGGAATTGTTTGTATTGGTCGAAAGCTTCCTGCCATTTGGTTTCGGTTAGCGGGGGAAGCGTGTCGGTAACTAGATGCCAATCGGTCATCGATAAACCGGAATTTGTCAATCGGGTGATGCCACCCACAACAACCATTACAAATACTAAAAAGCAACCTGAAAGTAGCCAGATAATCACGGATTTGTTATTTTTCATTTTAATTATATTAATCTTTTTCAGTTATTTTTCCGCTTTTTTCAATCCCAATTTCTCAGCTCTTTTCATCATAAATTCATAGGCGGCATCATAATCATTGAGAATTTCTCCTTCAAGGATGGCTTCTTTAATGGCTTCTTTAAGCATTCCTATTTCTCGGGAAGGTTTTAGATCAAAAATTTCCATAATCTCTTCACCGGAAATCGGAGGTTGAAAATTGCGAACATGATCGCGTTCTTCGACTTCCACAATTTTTTTGCGAACAATTTCAAAATTGCTATGATATTTCCTGAATTTATTTGGGTTTTTGGTCGTAATATCGGCTTCACAAAGTGTCATTAAATTCTCTACATCTTCACCGGCATCAAAAACTAAGCGTCTTACAGCTGAGTCGGTTACAATATCCTGTGCCAAAACGATTGGACGAGAACTCATGATAACCATTTTTTGGACAAATTTCATTTTGTGATTCAACGGCATATGAAGGCGCTCAAATATTTTTTTGGCCATTTTCCCACCTAGGAATTCGTGTCCGTGAAAAGTCCATCCTTGTTTTTTATAGAAACGTTTCGTTGGTGCTTTTCCTATGTCGTGGAGAAGGGCTGACCAACGTAACCAAACATCGTCGGTATTGGGACAAATATTATCAACCACTTCAAGTGTGTGATAAAAGTTATTTTTGTGTGTATGTCCTTCTATTTCTTCTACTTGGTTTAAAGCGGTCAATTCCGGAAGAATAATGTCTAAAAGTCCTGTTTTGAATAATAATAAAAATCCAACGGAAGGTTTATCGGTAGAAAGGATTTTATTCAATTCTTCCACAATGCGTTCTCCCGAAATGATTTTGATACGCTCGGCATTTTTGGTAATGGAATCTAATGAGTCTTTGTCTATATCAAAACCTAATTGAGTCGCAAATCGGATTCCTCTAAGCATACGCAAAGGATCATCGGAAAAAGTGATGTCCGGATCAAGAGGTGTTTTTATGATTTTGTGTTCCAAGTCAGAAATACCATTGAATGGATCAGAAAGGGTACCAAAATTATTACTATTCAATGATAAAGCCAATGCGTTTATGGTAAAATCCCTACGGTTTTGATCATCTTGAAGCGTTCCGTTTTCAACAATAGGATTTCTGCTGTCAAGATTATAGGATTCTTTTCGAGCACCCACAAATTCAATTTCGGTGTCTTCAAAACGCAACATTGCAGTTCCATAAGTCTTAAAAACTTGTACTTTTGGTTTTTTAGGAAGTAAATCAGATACTTTCAAGGCCAGTTCAATTCCACTTCCAACGGCTACAACGTCTATATCTTTTTTTGAGTTTCTGTTTAAAAGTAAATCACGTACAAAACCTCCAATTACATAACTTTCGACATTAAGTTCTTGGGATGCTTTCGAAATGACTTCGAATATTTTATTATTTAAGGCTTCTCTGTAGTTCATTCTAAAAGTTTAAAGTTTCAAGTTTCAGGTTTTAAGAGTGCTTCTAAAACTTGAAACCTGAAACTTGGAACAAAAAATTATTTACGAATCACTTTTACCTGCGAATCATTAGTTAATTTAATGATTGTTGACGGTTTTCCAGCAATTTTATCGTGGTGCAAATTTACAACATAGTCAACTCCTTTTATAATTTCAGGACTAATTTCTTTGAAACTTTTTGGAGTTGGCTGACCAGAAATATTAGCCGAAGTAGATACTAATGGTTTTTTCATGCGCTCCATCAGTTTGAAACAAAATGGCTCTTTGACGAGGCGAATGCCCAATGTATTATCGGGCGCAATAATGTTTGGGGCAACATTTCGGGGTTCGTCTAGAACTAATGTTGTCGGGTTTTCGGAAAAATCCATAATTTGCCAAGCTACTTCTGGAATTTCTTTGAAAACATTGTAGATCATTTTTTCGCCATTCATCAGGCAAATCATGCTTTGAGTTTCTGCCCTTTGCTTGAGTTTATATATTTTAGCGACAGCTTCTGGATTGGTTGCATCACATCCAATTCCCCAAACGGTATCGGTAGGGTAGAGGATGATTCCACCTTCTTTTATGACTTCGAATGCGTTGTGTATTTCTTGATTGATGTCCATTTTTGTTTTAATTTAATTGTCTTTTTCCTCTTATCCTGTCGATTAAATTTCTCAAAAAATAAAAAATCGGATTGGCTTTTTTTAGCGATTCGTTGCATTTTTTGAATAAGTCTAAGTAGATTTCGGCTATTTCATTAAAATTTACCGGGAAGTCGTCCTTAACTTCTTTAGAAGCAGTTTTGAATTTTAAATAATTGCGATAATAGACTTTAGCTAGTTGATTATATTCCTGAAATGATTTGGGAGCATCATGACCCAAAATATGATTACTCTTTAGTTGATATTTCTTTGATTTATTTATTTTAAGATTACTACTAATACCACTTTGTTGGCTTGAATGAATTCTGTATGAGATTAATTTATCGGTTAGGTATTTTAAATTGTTTCGGGAGGCTATAATTATTGCAATCCATTCATCATGATAGAATTTTTTGATATTAGGAATGGGCAAAATTAAATTTTTTATTTCTTTTTTAATACAAAGCGTGGCACCAGTTACCATATTTGCTTTAAATAAAATATGCTGATATAAATCAATTGGTTTCGATAATTGATTTTCCATAAAAAAAACAGAATCCCAAAGAGAGCTTGTGTTGATTTCTTTATTTTTCTCATCAACTAAATCACCGTCAGTAAAAACGGCTTCAGTTGATGGATTCTTTAAAAAATATTGAACGACTTTCTCGACTTTATTTTCTTTCCAAATATCATCCTGGTCACTTAAAAAGATGTACTCGCCAGAACAAATTCCAATTGCTTTTTCAAAATTTTTTGTACTTCCTAAATTAACGTGGTTCTTATATAAAGATATTTTATTGGGATTTTCTATTTGAATTAGCTCAATAATTGCAATAGTTTTATCATTGGATCCATCATCACAAATGATTATTTCATCAATAGCTACAGTTTGGTTTAAAATACTTTTGAGCTGTTCTTTAATATATTTTTCTCCATTGTAAGTACACATAGCAACAGATAGTTTCATAGTATGTTTTATTTGTTATGAAATGAAAACTACATTTTGGATACAATAATTCTTATTTTTATAACTGATATTGTAATGATAATTGAAATTGCATATTGATTTTATTGTCTTCAAATTGATATTGAAAGTTCCTCATTTGGGCGAAGTTTAGTTTAGCCTGAATACCCAGATCTCCAAATTTTTTATATGCATAAGTGTTTATTGCTAAATCAACCCATTTATGATTAAAGTCTGTATAAGCATCGTAATAAAAATCCATGTTGTGGGCATAGCGTTCTGCTTGTATTCCCCAGACTTGATCTTTTTCCCATACACTGAAATCTAAAGTCTGTAAATTACTTCCCGGGCCTATTCCTGCTCCAAGAACTTGTCCTTTGTTGGTGTAACCATGTAAAATAATACCATGCTGGTACCAAGCCCCCGCTGGTCTGACTATGCGATCGGCACTTTGTTCCAAATGAGTACTTTCAAAATTAAATTTTAAATATTTATTTTTATCCTTATTTAGCATAAATATTTTACTGAATCCAGCTAGATATGCCCTGGAATGTTCTGGTGAATCAAATAAGTCCCAAATAGTTGACGAATGGTCATTCCAGCCACTTTCCGCATAAAATTCAAATTTAGATTCTTTCATGACCCATCTAAGGAAAAGTGATGCCAATTGATCTCTATTTTTAGCATCTTCGTTACTTAGATTTTTTTTCTGGAAAGGTGAGAATATTGGCATATAATCTGAAAAACCACTACCCATGTCATCACGATAAACCTGTATGGTACGGTTCATTCCTACAAATAATCCAGGAACCCATTTTGGGTGGTAGTTTATGGAAAGGCCGTTGATATAGCGCCAATCATTTTTTTTAGGAACCTCGTAATCCACGCCATCAATTATAAATTGTGATTTTGGGCTAGTTAAACCGGAGCCTTCGAGTTTACCACAAATGATTTGTCCCTCAAAGCTTCCTATAAAAGTTTCTATAGGTTGTCTAGTATTCAAGGTAAAATGTAAAAAACCAGGTGCGTTATTGCTCATAATCAATGAATTTCTGGATCCGGGTCCCCACCATAAGTTTTCGGTTGAAACACCAATAGAAAATTTGTTGATATTAAGTTTGATATTACTCTGTCCCCAGTGCAATTTACTATAGGATTTATCTCCATAAGGTGTTGGTAAATCTGTCGTGTTTAAATAAGAAACGTTCGCTAATCTAGCGAAACTTGTCTCTGTTAATGGAAAAATATCAAAACTTGGATTAGCAGCAAATACATATTCAGGTTTTAATTGAGCACTCAAAATTCCATATTGAGCATATAAACCTGCAGTTAGTTGTGTTTGATAACCTTTTGCAGGTATCATTGAACCATCATTCCAACCATAAGGTGTAAATGTATTGTATTGTTGGGTTAAGGTTATTGGAAGTGCCTTTATCGTTATTTTTTTGGGATGAATATCATTTGTTTGTGAGGAGTCTACTAGTTCTAATGCTAATGGTCTTAAAGTATAGGAGATGAGCGGATTTCCATTGCCTAATAATTGTTCATTTCTACTTCTTTGTTCTATCATATCAATAGAACCTACGGGGATGTTTTGAGCTAATAAGGAATTACTTAGTAGGAAAAAAATAATAATTCTAAATTTTATATTCATAGTTTGAAGGCTTTTGCAAGGTTTTTACGATACCCAGTTTTAAAAATGGCAAAGTTAGACTTATATTTTTAAATGATACTTTTATAGCTTAATGAAAAGTAAAAAAGAATGTGTTTTTTAGAGGAAATCGGAAAAAAAATAATCGAAGTACAACCCAATGCTTATTATTAATTAAATGATATCGGAATTAAATTTATGATATCTAATGAGAAAAAAAAGATTATTTTTTTCGTTTACCTAACAATCGGTCACTAATCATTACAAATCGGTATCGAATAGGAAATTTTAACTTCATCTTTATGTTTAAATCATGAAATTCAGTATGGCTTTTTGTTATTAAATCTTGAATATCAATTTTTATTGAATTGAATTTTTGATACTTTTTTGATTTATGAAATTTCAAATATTTTTTTTTTGACAAATGTCTATATTCTAAAAAACTTGACGGTTTTTCTAAATCAAGAATGATTCTTTTCATTCTGTTTTTGTGAACAAGTTTGTACATGTTTTTCATACCTACTTGTTGTTTATTATGAATTCTATAGGAGATTAAATTTTCAGATGAATAATAAAGGGATTTTCTTAAGATTAAAAGGGTAGCTATTTTTTCATCATGTAAAACATCGTCTTTGAAATTGGTAATGAAATCTTTTACATGTTTTCGAATACATAATGTAGCTCCAGTTACAATATTTCCATTTTTCGAAACTACATTAAAAAAATCAATAGGTTTAGGTAATTCTTTTTCCAAAAAAAAGACAGTATCCCAAATGGTCATTGAAGAGATTAGATTGCTATTTTCATCAATTAAGTCTGCATTTGAGAAAACGCCTTCTGCATTTGGATTTTGATCAAAAACATCTAAAATTTTTTGCACTTTATCTTTTTTCCAAATATCATCTTGGTCTGCCAAAAATATATAATCTCCAGAGCAGAGATCTATAGCTTTTTCAAAATTTTTTGTGCTGCCCAAATTGACAGGATTTCTAAATAAATTAATTTTATTTGGATTTTCTTGTTGTATTCGGGATATGATTTCTAAAGTTTTATCATTTGATCCATCGTCACAAATAACAATTTCATCCACAGGAATGGTTTGTTCTAATATACTACTAAGTTGACTTGCAATAAATTTATCCCCATTGTATGTGCACATTGCAACAGATAATTTCATTTTATTTTTTTAATTAGTGATCTGATTAATCCATTCCTCTATGCTGTATTTTTCGAATAGGTCCTTCGGAATTTTTTGGTATTTATTACTGAAAAAATCTAAAGGAATGTTAGGTTTTTTCTCGTCTATAATCAATATGTTATTAGGGTTGTAGAAATCATAATTTTTAATGTCAGCATTTGTTGTGATTAGTTTTTTTTCTAGTCCAAGACTTTCAAAAACCCTAAAAGTGAGCCCTTTTTGTCCGACTCGATTGATATCTAGTAAAACTTGAGTATTATGTAAATAATCATTGACTTCAGACAATTGAATTTGTTTTGATATGTATTCAACGCTAGAGTTATGACTTTTATTCTTTTTGTCAAAAATAATTATTTTATAATTGATCTTTTTTTCTTTTAAAATTGAGGCTATTTTTACTATTAATGAAAAACGCTTATCTTTCGAACTGATGTTAAAAACTTGATACTCTTTATTCCTTGTGCCACTATTTGGAATAGGATAGATCCAATTGGTAAGAAACTTTAGACTGTGTTTTTCGCAGTCGTCTTTTTCAAAAGAATAAACTTCATCAAAATTAGGGATAACGTGTTTAATTTTTGGACACCTAGTAATACTATCATTAAAAAAAGCAATCGATTTTTTGGTATACTTCTTAAATTCAAAAATAGCTTTAGGACCAATGAAATCTCCTTTTATGGTCAAAATTAAATCTTGGACTTCGTTATTTTCTTTTAGCTTTTTGAGTATTTCATCACCATAATAAATGTTTTTAATATTTTTATTGGATACAGTTTTTAAAATAAAATTGTAAATCTTAGATTGAATGTTGGGATATTTATATTTAAAGTCAAAAAAATTAATATGGTGCACAGTATGGCCTTTCTGTATTAAGGCATTTATTAGATGGCTATTTAGCCCCCAATTATCATAGCTTATAACTGTTATTTTCATTTGTAACCGGTTGTTTTTTATCTATCCAATTTATACAAGTCATCTAATTGTAGCCAATTGAAATCATATCAATTTAATTATATTAATTAACTTGTTTGATTTTTTGAATTTGTTTTAAAGATTTAGTCAAAGGGGCTCCATTTAAAACTAACATGAAAAGAGCTCTGTTTTTAGATTTTATTATGCCACTAAAAAAATATTTAATGGTAAGAAAAACCAAAACTATTTTATGTGCCCAAAAACCGTAATGTTTTTGAATTACATATAATAGAGATATTTTTAACTCTTTCTTGATAGCAATAGATTGTGTGGTGCTAACACCATGTAAATGAATAAATTTTGCATCAGGTATTAAATAGGCCAATTTGGATATATTGAGTAATCTTTTACATAAATCAGATTCTTCATGATATAAAAAGATATTTGTATCAAATCCTCCAATTTCATTGAAGTCCTCAGTTCTCATAAACATAAAACTTCCTGTTATATAGTTTACTCGTGTAGGATTGTCGTAAAGTCTCTTGCTTTTAGGATATTTTTTAGGATTTAATTTTTCTAGTATCTTTTTTCCAAAAATCTCAGTATAAGGGGATGCAAAATGATCTGAACAAAGCATAAATGTTCCGTCTTCTTTATAGGCTTGGCCTCCAACTATACCAGTGTTCTTGTTTTCTTCCAAGAATTTTTTTAATATGGAAAGACAATCATTCAGCAACAATGTGTCGTTGTTTAAAAAGGCTAAATAATTAGCATTCGCAAATTGTACACCGTGCATATTTCCTCCTCCAAAACCAGTGTTAATATTACTGCGATATAATTTTATGTTAGGGTTGTTTTCTTGATCGCAAAATTTCTTTAAATTTAAGTAGTCTTTTTCTTCAGAGGCATTGTCTGTGATGATGATTTGAAAATTTAACCTATCAGATGTATTTTTAAGTATCGAATGAATACAATTAATACTGTGTTCGCTTGAATTATAGTTTATTAAGATTACAGCTACGTCGTGTTTTTCTTGCGTTGTCATAAAAAATTATTCTTTATCTCTAAATTGAGTTTCTTTTAAATCGTTTAGTTTTCGATTTTAAATTTATGTCAATTTGTGTTTTATTTCTTTAGAAAAACCAACATTTACATAAATCATTTTGATTAGGTAAAAGCGGGGTCTTGGAAACACCATATCAGTTTATACAAAATACTTAAAAAGTCAATCTCAGTATGATATGCCTAGTAATTGATTTTAAAAATTTCATTTTTGCAAAGTAACAAATAAAAAACATGAAAAGCGTACAATTTTTGAGGGGGTTATAATAAGGAAAGAGTGCTTTTTAATAAGATTTTGTATGTAAAATTTTGTGTGGTTGTAAATACAATTTTTATTTAGTTTTCAAAGATTGAATTTAATATAGAAAGATAAAATAATCTGTCATGGTCTTAATCAGATTAGTATAACAATAATAGTTTTTTGAATAAGAACTGAATTATGACTCAATATGTACATAATTTATTAGAAAAAGCGTAATTTTTTCGGGGTCTAAAAAAATCATTTGGTATTTTTACCAAAATTTTAATGCCATAAAGCTAATGTCTCATATTATAAATTCAAAATTTACTTCAAAATCTACTGAAATCGATAGTTATATTCGTGATTTCAAAACTACAGGAAAAATCTTTGGTGACGGAAAAAGAAATATCATTAAATTATTTGAACTTGAAGATATAATTGTTAATATCAAATCTTTCAAAATCCCAAATTTGATTAACAAGATTGCTTACAGGTATTTTAGAAAGTCTAAAGCAAGACGTTCTTTTGAATATGCAACTCTTTTATTGGAAAAAGGAATTGGAACGCCGCAACCTATTGCTTATTTAGAGAATTATAATTGGATAGGATTGAAAGACAGTTATTATGCCAGTGAGCATCTACAATGTGATTTGACCTATAGAGAATTAGTGGAAATCCCAACTTATCCAGACCATGAAAATATTCTACGCCAGTTTACTCGCTTTTCTTATTCTTTGCATCAAAAGGGGATTGAGTTTAAAGATCATTCTCCAGGGAATACATTAATTAAAAAGAGTATTGAAGGACAGTATGATTTCTTTTTGGTTGATTTGAATAGAATGAATTTTCATGAAAAAATGTCGTTTGAATTGCGAATGAAAAATCTTTGCCGATTAACACCGGTAAAAGAAATGGTAGCCGTAATGAGCAATGAATATGCAAAAGTATCAGGTGAGCCTGAAGATTTGATATTTGAAACTCTTTGGCGATATACTGCTGATTTTCAAGAGAGATTTCACAGGAAGAAAAGATTGAAGAAGAAACTTAAGTTTTGGAAGTAAGATTCTGATTTTGTTTCCATAGTTTTTTTAACTCTTTGTATCGAATAACTATGGAATAAGCGTTTAGGTAACAAATGATTATCCCTTTTTTGCCATCAAGGAATCCTAATCTGATGAAATAGTTGTACAGAAAATTATAGCTGGGATGGAAAAATTGATGTAATAATGTTGGCTTTACTTTTTTTATGAATTTTTCTTGTGCTTTGAATTTTCCGTAAAAAATAATCTTTTCCTGGTAGTCCTGGTAACTTGAATAGGAATGGTGAATTAGTTTATTTTTTAAAAAACCAATTTCACCGTCAACGATTAGTTTTTCGTGAACCAATCTTTTTTCATCATATCTTGCTGATTTTTTATCGAAAAGGCGGAATATTTTGTCCGTTTGATTACCACTATACTTTAAAACAGTATTCTCAAACATAAAAATTCTTTCAAAAAAGTAAGCTACATAAGTTTGGTTGTTTTGTAGTGTTTCTATAATTTCCTGCTTTAATTCAGGCGTTAAAACCTCGTCGGCATCAAGAAACAGAATCCAGTCATTTTTGGCTTGTGAGATTGCAAAATTTCTTTGTGCGGAAAAATTTTCAAATTTATTTTGTGTAAACGTTACTTTAGGAAAAGTTTTTGCAACAATTTCTGTTCCATCGGTACTAAACGAATCGACAATTATTATTTCATCTGCAAAATCTAAATCTGATAATAAAGCTTTTAAATGTTCTTCTTCATTTAAAGTTATAATTAACACAGACAATTTTTTAGCATTGCTATTTGTCATAAGTCTACTTTTTGATAGTTTGGAGATCTTTTACTTAACCAAGTTTGTTTTTTTATCGCATAAAAATAATAAGAACAAAGATTTTTGAGAATGTATCTATTTGTTTTTAATTTCAAATTAAAAAATAAAAATAAGCTTAAAAGTGATAGGAAGGTTTTTTCTAAAAGTATAAAGAGTGTCAAAAAACCATGTGCTAGTGCCTTGGTTATTGGCTTAAAATTATTGTTTATGTATACATGTTTTGAAATGATAACTTCGGTTTTGCTGATATGTTCTGTTTCAAAATCGTTTCTTGAAGAACCACCGTGTTCATGTAAAATAGTCGTGTCTCTAGTCACTGCCATTTTACCATTCTTCTGGGCTATTTTTCTGCAAATATCGACATCTTCAAAGTAGAGCCAATAATCTTCGTTCCAACCATTCACTTTTTTAAACCAATCCTTACTTATAAAAATTACTGCTCCTGTGACCCAGTCAGGATAAAATAATTCTTTTTTGGAGTTGAAAATTGTGTTCGTTCTTTTATTAATTATTTTTCTGTAAAAAAACCTGCTTATCGCAAAAAGGCGCGCTAGTGATGGAAAAATGTTGGTTTGATAAAAAAAACGATTTTTTTTGTCAACCTGTAAACAGGATAATATTCCTATTTCCGAATGGTTTTTATAAGTTGTATAAAGTGTGGTAAGGGTATTGGGAGAAATTACGGTGTCAGGATTCAGAAATAAAAAATATTCTCCTTTTGCTTCTTTTGCTCCCAGGTTGCATCCATTCGCAAAACCAGAATTAGTATTGTTTCTGATGAAAATAAAGTCTTTAAATTTATTTTGAAACGAATCAAACTCTCCATCATTCGAAAAATTATCAACAATGATTACTTCAAAATTTATTTTTGTTTTATCTATCGAAAGTAAGGATTCTAGACAGTTATGTAATGGCTTCCAACTTCGGTAGTTGACTATAATAATTGAAACGTCCATTATAAGATAGGATAAGTTTTTGATGAATTTGGTCGTGTAAATTGAACTTATTTAATAAGGCTTAGTCGTATCGTTAATTATTGTCTATGAAAAAATCAATTTTGTCTTTAAAAAGTTCTGGAGAAAGTTGTTGATATAAAGAGGTGTGGTTTTTCTTTATCTCATCGTGATTAATATCAGCAAATAGCTCAGGTTTGAAATCTTTTAAATGAACAGATATATTTTTTATTCCATCCTCAAAAGTTGCCCAAATTTTCTTTTCTACAAAAGGAGAAAAAATCGTAAAAGCAGGTTTGTTTAATGCTTTGGCCATATTGATCGCTCCCCCATCGTTACCAATAATTAAATCACATTGATTCATTATAGCTATAAATGATCTCAAATCTTTACCGAATAAATCAAAATGTATTTTTTCTTGAGTCTCTTGTGAACAGGAATTATAAATAGATTTGGCATCCTCAATTTGATTTTCAAAATAATTAAAAAGTATTGTTACGTCTTTATGGTTTGCGACATATTCAACAACCTTCACCATGTATTCTAGAGGATAGGTTTTGTTTTTCTCACTTCCTAGTAGACTAATCATTATCGTTTTTTTGCTTCTGTTTATTTTGTGTTTTTCAAAAAGCAAAATTGTTGCTTCATTTTCTTCAGGACTCACAAATAATTTGGGATGGGGGTCTATTTTATTTTGATCTAGATTTAGTGGCTCCAATAATAAAAGCCTATTGTCAATGGCGAATCCATATTTTGGCGTGTCGGTATTTTCAAAACGTTTTAAATTATGTGTATAAAACAATTTAGTGTACCATTTGTGGTAAGCTATTTTAATATGGGAACCAGCAAACATTGTAATTAGATTTGTTTCCAATTTATTGTAAACATCAATTACAACATCATATTTTTTAGCTCTAATTTCAAAAATAAACCTAAATAGAGAGAAATAGTTTTTTCTAACTTTATGGGATAATGGTATTACGTTGTCAATATTTGGATTTCCGATTAAAACGTCAAGACTATTGGTATAACACATGTAATCAATTGTATATAAAGGAAATTGCTTTTTTAAATTATTGCATATTATTGTACTTGTAAGCACGTCACCAATTCTTTTTTGCTGAATAACTAAAATTCTCATATTGAATAAACTTAATTTGAGTGCTAAAATACAAAGTATTTATAGATATTTGTGGGAGCTAGATTATAAATGGAGTAATCTAGTGGGAAAAACTATATTTTTGTAGCAGCAAATAAATATTACGATGGCAATAAGTGGTTTGATTATTACTTTTAATGAGGAAAAAATGATAGGAAAGTGTATTGATGCACTTTTTAGAGTTTGTGATGAAGTAATTATAGTCGATTCTTTGAGTAAAGATAGAACAGTTGAGATAGCTAAAGCTAAAGGGGCAATAGTCATTGAACAGCCTTTTTTGGGAGATGGTCCTCAACGTACTCATGGTTTACCTTTTTGTAAAAATGATTGGATTCTTAATTTGGATGCTGATGAGTTTTTGGACGCAGATGCTGAAGATTTTATTTTAAAAGAGAAATACCTAAACGGGGATTATGATGCCTTTAGTTTTAGAATAAAAAATTTTTTGGGTGATAAGTTAATTGATTTTGCAGGTTGGTATCCAGATCATAAAGTACGGTTTTTTAATAAAAAGTCGGCAAATCCATCTGATTCAAAAGTGCACCAAACTATAGTTGCGACCAATGAAAAGAAAGTTGCTGTTCACATACTGCATTATGGCTGGGATTCTTTGGAACAAATTATTTCCAAAAAAAATCAATATTCAAGCTGGCATGCACAGCAACTCTTTGATCAAGGAGTAAGAATATCAGGGTATAAACCAATTCTGAATGGGGCAGTTGCATTCATACGTTGTTACTTTTTTAAGAAAGGAATTTTGAATGGGCTAGACGGATTGACTATTTCTATGATTCAAGGTTTCTTTTCTTATATGAAATATGCCAAACTAATTAAAATTCAAAAAAAAAATAGTTGATGTTTTGAATTTTGGTTGATATAAAAAGAGGTCTTATTTTACAAAATAAGACCTCTTTTCTTTATAAAATAAAATGATTTTAAACCGCTACATCATATTCGCGTAAAGCGTTATTCAAAGATGTTTTTAAATCAGTAGATGGTTTACGAGTTCCGATAATCAAAGCGCAAGGCACTTGGAATTCACCAGCAGCAAATTTTTTGGTATAACTTCCAGGTATTACTACCGAACGGGCAGGAACAAAACCTTTCATTTCTACAGGCTCATCACCAGTTACATCAATGATTTTTGTTGAGGCTGTCAAACATACATTGGCACCAAGAACTGCTTCTTTACCTACATGAACTCCTTCAACTACAATACAACGAGAACCTACAAAAGCACCATCTTCAATGATAACGGGAGCTGCTTGTAATGGTTCTAATACTCCACCAATTCCAACACCACCACTTAAGTGTACGTTTTTACCAATTTGAGCACAGCTTCCCACAGTTGCCCATGTATCTACCATAGTTCCTTCATCTACATAAGCGCCAATGTTCACGTAACTTGGCATCATGATTACACCGCTCGAAATATAAGCACCATAACGAGCAGATGCTCCAGGAACTACACGAACTCCTTTTTCGGCATAATCTCTTTTTAGCAGCATTTTGTCATTGTATTCAAAGATTCCAGCTTCCAATGTTTCCATTTTTTGAATAGGGAAGTACATCACAACGGCTTTCTTTACCCATTCGTTTACTTGCCATCCTTCACCAACAGGCTCGGCAACACGCAATTTTCCTGAATCTAATAATTCTATAACTTCTCTGATGGCATCAGTAGTTGTTGTTTCTTGTAGTAAAGCACGGTTTTCCCAAGCTTGTTCTATTATAGTTTGTAATGGGTTCATTTTTGATAGATTTTTGGCAAAGATACCATTTTTAACCAATAGCAAAAAAGAGAAATTGTATGGAAAATGTTATAGATTTAACTTGTTCGAGATTTGTTTTGTGAAATATTTTTTTGTTTAAAAAGTGGTATATTTGTGTAATAAATAAAAAGCTATGGAAACTATTCGATTAGAATTTCAGCCTAACATAAAAGCAAAAATCTTGGAATTATTAAGCTCGTTCTCTTCGGATGAACTAAAAATTGTTCAGGAAGACCCTTATTTCGATGAAAATAAAAGAAAATTAGATGCTTCTTTGGCTAAAGTTAAAAATGGGACCGCCGAATGTTGCTCTTTGGATGAATTAGATGCATTTCTTGAAGCTACTATTTCTGAATATGAAAATTGAGATTACTAAAGATTATAGACTTGATTTAGACCAACAGATTAGATATATTTCAAAGGATAAGCCTCAAGCAGCTAAGAAGTTTAAAGTTGATTTAATCAAAAATATCAAGAAAGATTTAAAATACCCTTTTCATTTCAAAAAATCGAGATATTATGACGACGAAAACATAAGAGATTATGTTTTTAAAGGATACATTTCTGTTTACTATATTGATACAGACCAAAACTGCATTTCTGTTTTTGGATTTATCAAACACAAAAAATCATTATAAATGCCAAGAATACTCTCCATAGATTACGGACAAAAACGAACAGGAATAGCTGTTACCGATGAATTGCAAATTATAGCTTCGGGATTGACTACGATTCCATCACCAACCGCAATTGCTTTTTTAAAAGATTATTTTGCTAAAGAGAAAGTGGAAGCTGTTCTTATTGGCGAGCCAAAACAAATGAATGGAGAACCTTCTGAAAGTGCTTCAATAATCAAAGGATTTGTAACTCATTTTACCAATCATTTTCCGGATATGAAGGTCATTCGCGTTGATGAGCGTTTTACTTCCAAAATGGCTTTTCAAACAATGATTGATAGTGGTCTTAGTAAAAAACAGCGCCAAAACAAAGCTCTTATTGATGAGATTTCGGCCACTATCATGCTTCAGGATTATTTGAATCGAAAATAGTAATCTTAATTTAACAAACTGTTATGTTTTTTGGGTGTTTTGTAACCAAAAAATAATTTTTTTTTGTGGTTTTTAGAGTTAATTTTGCAACTTCTTAAAAAACACAAAAATGTCCGATACAACAATACGATCCAATTCAGATGTAGTTTTAATTGGAGCTGGAATTATGAGCGCTACTCTAGGTTTAATTTTAAAAGAATTACAACCTGATTTAAAGATTGATATTTACGAAAGATTAGATGTTGCAGCGGCAGAAAGTTCTGATGCATGGAATAATGCAGGAACAGGACATTCCGCTTTTTGTGAGCTTAATTATACTCCGGAAAGTGCCGATGGAACAATAAATCCAAATAAAGCCATTAGTATTGCCGAACAATTTGAGGTTTCAAGACAATTTTGGGCTTATTTGGTCAAAGACGGAAAACTTCCAACTCCAGAAGATTTTATAAAAAGTATTCCTCACATAAGTTTTGTTTGGGGTGATAAAAATGTTGACTTTCTAAAAAACAGGTTCAAAGCTTTGCAATCAAATCCTCTTTTTGCCGAAATGATTTTTAGTACTGATGTTTCCGAATTGCAAAAATGGATGCCGTTAGTAATGGAAGGCAGAAATCCAGATGAGAAAGTAGCCGCAACTTCAATGAAAATTGGTACTGATGTGAATTTTGGTACATTGACCAGAAACATGTTGGCTTATTTGACAAAATTGGACAATGTTACCATACACTACAGCCATGAAGTTAAAAAATTAAAACAACGCGAAGACAAATCTTGGAGAATAAAAATCACTGACTTGGCTTCCGGTCAAAAGAAAAAAGTATATACCAAATTTGTTTTCATAGGTGCTGGTGGAGGTTCATTGCCATTATTGGAAAAAGCAAATGTGCCCGAAGGAAAAGGATACGGAGGTTTTCCTGTTAGCGGACAATGGCTAAAATGCACAAATCCTGAAGTAATTGCAAAACACCAAGCTAAAGTATATGGAAAAGCGAGTGTAGGTGCGCCACCAATGTCTGTTCCTCATGTTGATACCCGAATGATTGATGGAGAGAGAGCATTACTTTTTGGACCGTTTGCAGGATTTTCTACGCGGTTCTTAAAAAACGGCTCTTATTCAGATTTGCCTTTGTCTATAAAACCGGATAATGTAATTCCGATGATTGTTGCTGGTTATAAAAATATCCCACTTACGAAATATTTGATTGAGCAAGTGCGTCAATCTCCAAAAGACAGAATGAATGCCTTACGCGAATATGTCCCTAATGCCAGAACCAAAGATTGGAAACTGGAAAGAGCAGGACAACGAGTTCAAGTTATTAAGAAAGATGAAGAGCTAATTGGGAAATTGGAATTTGGTACAGAAATTATCAATACACACGATGGAACTTTGGCGGTTTTATTAGGAGCTTCTCCTGGAGCCTCGACCGCGGTTTCTATTATGGTTGAGTTGGTGAGCAAATGTTTCCCAGAGCAATTTAGTTCTCCTGAATGGCAGGAAAAAGTGAAAGCTATGATTCCTTCTTTTGGTCAGTCCTTAAATGAAAATCCAGAGCTATTGGCAACTATTAGAAAAAATACAGCCGAAGTTTTAAAATTAAGCTAAACTGATTGTTGATTTTTGGAGCAACAGCATAAGGCTTTTTTAGTCACATAGAACCTGCTCTACACTATATCTTTTCTTTTTTAAAGAAAAAAAGAAAAGGATGCCGTTACGATCAGGGCTAAAGATAAAGATTTGGCATTTTTGCAATGATTAGTAATTGCAACCACCTTAGGTTAATAAATATTAAATGACAGTTTTTGGTTTCGAATAAAAGAAACCAAAAGCTGTCATTCTTTTTTTACTCAATCCTCCATTAGTTTTTTAGTGTTTTTTAAAATTCCCTCGGATAAATTGGTTAGCCAAATTAATTGCTCTATTACCAATTGTGCTTCCTGCATTTTTAAGGCAAAAGCTTCTTCGTCAATAGGATTTCCCTCTTTTAGTTCGCTTTCTCGAATGTTTTTTAATTCTATAAAACGATTAGCCAATTCTTCTTTTGTAATTTCATTCGAATCATTAACTGACTCACCTTTTAAATAGGCAATCGCCTGCTCTAAGTTTTTAACCACTTTTTCGACAACAATTGTCAAGGCTTTGGAAGAAGGTGTTGTTTTGTGGGATTGAATATAAGTGCCTAAAGAGGCTGTCGATGAAAGCAAGGAATGATTGAGTTCTGTTAATTTATACAGGAGAACTATTTTCTTTTGTTTGGATTTTGGTTCTTGTGACATTCTTTGAAACGAAGCCATCAGGTTTCCAACTTCAATAAATGCATTTTTTCTTGCCAAACGGTATGAGGTCGTAACTTCCCCTTTTTGGGTATAAAAAATAAAAATTTCTTTCAAATAATCTCGATTGGCAATAATAGATTTTTTTAAGTATTCCGGGGCTTTGATGTATTCCCAGGATGGCCATAAAAAATGATTGGCCAAATAAGCGAGCAATGCTCCCGTTAGAGTGTCCGCAATTCTAAATTGGATGACATTTAAAAAATCAGGTGATAAAATTCCATGCAAGAATACAATATACATGGTTACAAAAGTGGCACTTACAGTGTAATTGGTCTGTGTGAAAGAAAATCCAAGCAGCATGCATAATATTGCCAAAATGCTTAATAAAAAATGAGTAGGCATTAAGGATAAAATACTGAATGCAATGATACCGCCAATGACAGTACCAATAACACGTTGTATGGATCGCTGTTTGGTTAACCCGTAACCCGGTCTCATGATGATGATGATAGTCATCAAAATCCAGTATTCGTTTTGAAATGCCAGAAATTTACCTATAATACCTCCAAAAATAAGAGCAACCGTTAATCGTAAGGAATGTCTAAATATAGTAGACGAAAAACTTATATTTTGAATAAATGTACTTATTGGGTAGTATTGGGGAGTTAAAAATTTTTCTAAATCTTTATCTTTTCCCTTAAAATCGTAAGTATTCGATACTGACGTGAAAGCGCGTTCAATTACTTTGATTTTTTCGATTTGTTTCTCGGCGTATTCCATCATGGTTTTTAGCATCAAAACACCCTCAGAAGCTTCTGCTTTTCCTAACTCGTTTTCGTACTCAATTATAGCAGTTTCTAGAGCTAATAGATGGTTGGATAATTTATGCTTGGGGATATAATTGGTTCTTTTTTCAATGTTTTTCGATAATTGTTTTAACGTTGAAGCCAAATTGTAAGCCAAATTTTGGTAAGTGGCTAATGTTTTGGGATGCTTTTCAAATTTTTGATGTAATCGATTATGGTCGAATGAAGTTGATAGCGCTAACTCCAATATTTCTACCAAGGAAATAAATACAATTAGCATTTTTCTATTTTGGTTGGAAGAGACAGCATTTATTTGTTTTCCAATAAGTACTCTTCTAATATTATGATGAATGTCATTGAGTTCGACTTGTAAATGCAGTTGTTTTTCGAGAATTACTTTTCTGTCGGCAATGCTGTTCCATAAATCTCCTCTTAGTTTTAAGTATTTGGATGTTAATTTGATGCATTCCGCAACTTGTAATTCGGCGTAGCGATACGGTCTTAAGTAATGAAACAGCAATGAAATGACTAGGTAAAACAAACCCCCAGCAAGTATTAATGCCGAATGTTGAACCATTTCCATTCCCGTATGCAAATGGGAAAAAGATAATGATACCGATAATAAAGCAGAAAAGGATGTGAAAGTAGCTCTTTGTCCGTAGACAGATAACATAGCTAATATGAATACCAATATGGAGAAAAAAGGATAGAAAATAAAAGGAATGGGGTAGGTAAGATTGATTAATAAATTGACTCCCGCTATTAGAAAAGCGGTGACAATAATTCCGTTTATCTTATGCTTTAAACTACTTGGAATGTCACTAGGATAAGTCAAAAAAGCACCTAATGCAATGACAAAACCAATTTCAAAAAGGCCAAAATAGGTAAATATCAATACGGGAAGAACTGCTGATATAGTTGCTTTTAATGCATTCGTGAAATAAGTGCTATCAGTGAATTTTTCTATTTTGGTAATCATGGAATTTCATTTAATACAAAGATAAGTTATAAATGGCTTCGTAAGATTTTATATAACCTATCAATACAATTGTACAAAAATATGCTAATTATCAAATGTAGATTATTCATTATCTATTTTTTTACTACTTTTGCCAACTTAATAAAGTGGATTTTTTCCTTTATTTGCGCTAGGTATTAATAAAAATAAATCAAATGATATTACCAATTATAGGATATGGTGATCCTGTTTTAAGGAAAATAGGGGAGGAACTTACTCCAGATTATCCAAATTTAAAAGAAATTATTGCAAACATGTATGAAACCATGTATAATGCAAGTGGAGTTGGTCTTGCTGCGGAGCAAGTGGGGTTGTCATTGCGATTGTTTGTTATTGATACGACTCCATTTAGTGATGATGAGGATTTGGAAGATAAGGAACAAAATAAATTGAAAGGTTTCAAAAGAACTTTTATCAATGCTAAAATCATAAAAGAAGAAGGTGAAGAATGGGCTTTTAATGAAGGTTGTTTAAGTATTCCTGATGTACGTGAAGACGTATACAGAAAACCAACAATTACCATTGAATATTGTGAAGAAGATTTTGTGATGAAAACCGAAGTTTTTGATGGTTTGATTGCCAGGGTTATTCAACACGAATACGATCATATCGAAGGGATTTTATTTACAGATAAAATATCATCTTTGAAAAAGCGTTTGATCCAAAAAAAATTAAAAAACATTACCGAAGGGAAAACATTTCAAGATTATAGAATGAAGTTTTTTGCCAAAAAGGGGAGGTAATTTTTAAGTAAGCAGTTAGCAGTAGTAAGTATTCAGATTTTTAATAAAGAATAAATAAAAAAAATAAAAATGAGTTTAGAGAAAATATTATCGATTTCAGGGAAACCAGGTTTATATGTTTTAAAAGTACAGACACGTACAGGTTTTGTTGCTGAGTCATTATTGGATGGGAAAAAAATCACGGTAAGTTTGAAAAGCAATGTAAGTCTGTTGTCCGAAATTTCTATTTATACTTATGAAGGTGAAAAACCTTTGGCTGAAATTATGCAAAGCATTGCCAAAAAAGAAAACAATGGACAAACGATTTCACATAAGGAAGATAATGCTACTTTGTTGTCTTATTTTAGAGAAGTATTGCCGGAGTATGATGAAGAAAGAGTTTATGCATCTGATGTAAAGAAAATAGTTAATTGGTACAACATGCTTCAAGAAAAAGGTTTGCTTGTTTTTGATGCCCCAGTTGTTGTGGAAGAAGCTGCTCCAGTTGCAGAAGAGGTTGTTGCCGAAAAGAAAGCGCCTGCTAAAAAAGCAAAAGCTAAAAAAGAGTAATTTGCACAAATTCAGTATATTTATCCTGCCCAGATTTTTCTGAGCAGGATTTCTTGTTTTTACAATAATTCCGTTTAGTAAAAAGCTAAACTTTTAAACTTAATAACCCATTTAAACTTTTACAATGGACTCTAAACAAAATCAACTCGAAGCCTTCAAAAGATTGTTAGACATAATGGACGATTTGCGCGAAAAATGTCCTTGGGATAAAAAGCAAACTCTGCAAACGCTTCGTCATCTTACCATTGAAGAAACTTATGAATTGGGAGATGCCATATTGGATAATGATTTAAATGAAGTAAAAAATGAATTAGGGGATTTATTGTTGCATATTGTTTTTTATGCCAAAATCGGCAGCGAAACGAACGATTTTGATATGGCAGACGTTTGTAATGATATTTGCGAAAAACTAATTCACAGGCATCCTCATATTTACGGAGATGTAGTTGTTAAGGATGAAGAAGAAGTAAAACAGAATTGGGAAAAACTAAAACTAAAAGAAGGAAAAAAATCGGTTTTGGAAGGAGTTCCTAGAAGTCTACCAGCTCTTGTGAAAGCCAGTAGAATTCAGGACAAAGTTAAAGGAGTGGGATTTGATTGGGAAGAACCGCATCAAGTTTGGGATAAAGTCCAGGAAGAACTGCAGGAATTACAAGATGAGGTGCTTGCCGGAAACCAGGATAAAATGGAATCCGAGTTTGGGGATGTTTTATTCTCGATGATAAATTACGCTCGCTTTTTGAATATTAATCCTGAAGACGCATTGGAACGAACCAACAAAAAATTCATTAAGCGCTTTCAATACTTGGAAAGTAAAGCCGATCAACTAGGAAAGCCCTTGATGGATATGACTCTTGCCGAGATGGATGTCTTTTGGAATGAAGCGAAGAAGCTTTAGGTTCAAGCAGTATTTAGAACGCAGTAAAAAGATTACTTTAATCAGCAATCTTTTTTAATTTATTAATGTCTTTTAAAACAATTTTTTTACCCACCAATTCAATCAACCCTAATTTATTGAAATCGGATAGTAATCGGATACAGCTTTCGGTTGCGGTGCCTATCATACTGGCCAATTCGTCTCTTGAAAGTTGTACTTTTAATGTTTTGTCAGTATTTATTCCAAAGGTTTCATGCAGATAAATCAAAGTTTCGGCTAAACGTTCTTTTACGGATTTTTGGGCCATATTGACCATGTGGTCATCCGCCAATTTCAAATCGCCGCAAATTGTTTTCATAACATTCATTGAAAACTGATTGTTTTTATCGAAGAACCCTAATATTTCAGTTTTTGGAATGAAACAAACTTGCATATCTTCTAGAGCGATGGCACTCAAATTAGCCGGTTCGTCGCTTATCATGGAACGTTGTCCCAATAATTCTCCTTTAGTGACCAATTTTACAATCTGGTCTTTTCCGTTAGGACTTAATTTGGTCATTTTACATATCCCGTCCTTAACGCAAAAAATACCGTTTACATTTTCTCCTTCCGCAAATATAGTTTCTCCTTTTTTTATAGTTTTAGAGGTTTTGCATTCTGCAATTTTAATAAGTTCGTCTTTATTTAGCGCTTTCAAAGAACTAAACTCTCTCACGATACATTGTTCACATTTACTCATAATGGAATTGGATTTTCACGTACAAAGTTATACATTTATATGATAAATATCATAGTTGAGGCATATTCAATTTGTGAATTTTGTATCTGTTTAATCACCCCCCTAATTTATGGAGAAAAATAACTGTTTTCATTGCGGTTTAGATATAGTAAAAGAAGAACAAATTGTTTTTGACGAAAAAGATTTTTGTTGCAATGGATGTAAAACTGTTTACGAAATTTTCAGCCTAAATGATTTAACCTGTTATTATGATTTTGAGAAATCACCAGGTGCCACTCCACAAGATATTAACGGAAAATATGATTTTTTAGACAATGAAAGTATCGTTTCAAAATTATTGGAATTTCAAGAAGATTCAACCGCTATTATTTCACTTAGCATTCCTCACATACATTGTAGCTCGTGTATTTGGATTTTGGAAAATCTACAACGTCTTCAAAAAGGAATAAACACTTCGCAGGTTAATTTTCCTGAAAAGAAAGTCCGAATAAATTACAATCCCGAGATAGTTTCTTTAAAAAACATTGTTTATTTATTAAGCTCAATAGGGTATGAGCCTTACATCAGTTTAGATAATTATGAAACGGGAAAAAATAATGTTGACAGAAGTTTGACTTACAAACTCGGAGTTGCTTTCTTTTGTTTTGGAAATATCATGTTGCTTTCTTTTCCGGAGTATTTTGAAGTAAAGGAATTTTGGTTGGATAATTACCGCCCATTTTTCAGGGGATTAATTTTCGCCTTGTCTTTACCTTCTTTCTTTTATTCGGCAAGTGGTTATTATGTTTCGGCCTATAAAAGTATTCGATCAAAAATGCTGAACATTGATATTCCTATTGCGTTAGGAATTGTCGTAATGTTTGTTCGAAGCACTTTTGATATTGTCATGAATTATGGTTCCGGTTTTTTTGACAGTTTGACCGGTTTAATCTTTTTCATGCTTTTGGGAAAGATGTTTCAAATCAAAACTTATAGTTTTCTTAGTTTCGAAAGAGATTTTAAATCCTATTTTCCAATAGCCATAACCAAAATAAATACAGACTCTACTGAAGAAAGTATTCCTGTTTATGAAATAGAAAAAGGTAATAGGTTGTTGATTCGTAACCAAGAACTGATTCCTGTTGATGGTATTTTAATATCGGATAAAGCTGAAATTGATTACAGTTTTGTTACAGGTGAAGCCGTTCCAATAACCAAAAAATCGGGAGACAAAGTTTTTGCTGGAGGAAAACAAATAGGGAAAGTGATTGAAATGGAAGTGTTGCATTCGGTTTCCCAAAGTTATTTAACCCAACTATGGAGTAATGATGTTTTTCAGAAGAAGGTAGAACAAAAACACAAAACCATCACTGATAGCATTAGTCGTTATTTTACACCAATTCTATTGCTTATAGCATTTGCAGGATTTGGATATTGGATATTTTTTGATGCCAATACCGCTTTCAATGTTTTTACGGCTGTATTGATAGTCGCCTGTCCTTGCGCATTGGCATTGACTGCTCCTTTTACTATGGGGAATATGTTGCGAATTTTTGGCAATAAACATTTTTACCTCAAAAATGCTTTGGTAATTGAACAATTGGCCAAAGTCGATACGATTGTTTTTGATAAAACAGGAACGATTACCACCAATGCAAAATCGAATATTTCCTATGAAGGTAAAATACTTGATGAATCCAATTTGGCAATATTAAAAAGTGTACTTCGTGCTTCAAATCATCCTTTGAGCAGAATGCTGTATGATTTTTTGCCTGAAACCAAAAGATTGAAATTGGACGAATTCGAAGAGATAACAGGAAAAGGAATTCAAGCGTTGATTGACGGAGTTTCGATACAAATAGGATCTGCTAATTTTATTGTTGAAAACAGGGAAGACGAAATCAAGCAAACGACTGTTCATATAAAAATTGGTGAGGAATATTACGGTAAATATATTTTTAACAATCAATATCGAGATGGTTTATCCGAGTTGTTTGGTAAACTTAGCGCTGAATATCAGCTGAAAGTTTTATCGGGTGATAATGAAGGGGAACGTAGTCTGCTGGAATCGATTTTGCCTAAGGGTACACAAATGATTTTTAATCAAAAACCCGAACAAAAACTTGAGTTTATAAAAGCTCTGCAAGAACAAGGCAAAAATGTAATGATGGTAGGAGATGGGCTTAATGATGCCGGTGCTTTGGCACAAAGCAACGTCGGAGTTTCCATATCCGAAAATGTGAATGTTTTTTCTCCTGCCTGTGATGCAATTTTGGACGCAAAACAGTTTCAAAAGTTGCATTATTTTTTAAAATTATCCAAAAAAGCCATCACGACCATCAAAATGAGCTTCACTTTGTCACTTTTATACAATGTAGTTGGATTGTCTTTTGCCATTACAGGAAACCTCTTGCCATTAGTTGCTGCGATTATTATGCCGTTGAGTACCATCACGATAGTAAGTTTTGTCACAATAATGAGTAATTATTATTCGCGGAAAATAAAATAGTTTAACAGGGAATTGTTTAGTTTTTTTTTCATATTTTTAACATATTACATTAAATATGATAATTGTCATTTTTTGTAAATAGTGATACCTATAATTTTGTTAACTTAATATTAAGATTATGAGTGTAATTTATTTGCTTATTGCTATTAGTATTTTCGTCGCGATTGGATTTTTTATTGCATTTGTTTTTGCTGTAAAATCAGGTCAATATGATGATGACTATACACCATCGGTCAGAATGCTTTTTGACGATGAATTGATTAAATCTTCCCAAAAGAAATCAGAAATTAAGAGTTAAATTACTCTTTAATCTTTTTAACAATTACCAATTTTAAACAACTTTAAAAACAATTATAAATATGGAAATGGAACAATTTTATTATGACAACAAAATTGTAAAGAAGTTCATTTATGCTACCATACTATTTGGAGTAGTGGGAATGTTAGTAGGTCTTATATTGGCTACTATGTTCCTTTTTCCAAACATGACCGAAGGTATTTCATGGTTGAGTTTTGGTAGATTAAGACCTTTACATACCAATGCAGTAATTTTTGCCTTTGTGGGTAATGCAATGTTCGCGGGTATTTATTATTCGCTTCAGCGATTGTTAAAAGCCAGAATGTATAGTGATTTTTTGAGTAACCTGAATTTTTGGGGTTGGCAATTAATTATTGTTGCGGCTGCAATTTCACTTCCATTAGGATATACATCTTCAAAAGAATATGCTGAATTGGAATGGCCTATTGACATTGCCATTGCTTTAATATGGGTAGCTTTCGGTATCAATATGATTGGTACGATGTTAAAAAGAAGAGAGCGCCATTTATATGTTGCCATTTGGTTTTACTTAGCCACATTTATTACGGTTGCCGTATTACATATTTTTAACAGTTTGGAGTTGCCGGTTTCTGCAATGAAGAGTTATTCTGTTTATGCAGGAGTTCAGGATGCGTTAGTACAGTGGTGGTACGGTCATAATGCTGTTGCCTTTTTCTTGACTACGCCATTTTTAGGGTTAATGTATTATTTTGTGCCTAAAGTGGCCAATCGCCCTGTGTACTCTTATAGATTGTCAATTATCCACTTTTGGTCGTTAATATTTTTATATATCTGGGCGGGTCCTCACCATTTGTTGTATTCTGCTTTACCTAACTGGGCTCAAAATTTAGGAGTTGTATTCTCTGTAATGTTGATTGCACCATCTTGGGGAGGTATGATTAACGGACTTCTGACCTTGAGAGGAGTTTGGGATAAAGTTCGTGAGGAACCAGTTTTAAAATTCTTTGTTGTTGCAATGACTGGTTATGGTATGGCAACTTTTGAAGGACCAATGCTTTCTCTTAAAAATGTAAATGCTATAGCACACTATACAGACTGGATTATTGCCCACGTTCACGTTGGAGCATTGGCTTGGAATGGTTTTATGGCTTTTGGTATTATTTATTGGTTGATTCCAAGAATGACAAAAACTACTTTGTATTCAACTAAATTGGCTAATTTCCATTTCTGGGTTGGAACTTTAGGGATTATATTATATGCATTGCCGATGTATTTGGCTGGTTTCTTGCAAGCTTCTATGTGGAAGCAATTCAATCCAGACGGAACCTTAACCTATGGTAACTTCCTTGAAACCGTTACTCAAATCATGCCAATGTATTGGATGAGAGCAATCGGAGGATCTATGTATTTGGTAGGTATGTTAACGTTGGTTTACAATATTATCCAAACAGTTAGAGCCGGTGAAGAAGTAGAAGATGAATTAGCAGAAGCTCCAGCATTACAAACGATTAGTTCTGGAAGACTTAGAGGAGAGAAATATCATTCTTGGTTGGAAAGAAAACCAATCAAAATGGCCATATTCGCTACAGTAGCAATATTAATTGGTGGAATCATTCAAATCGTTCCAACCATTATGGTAAAATCAAATATTCCAACAATTGCAAGTGTAAAACCATATTCTCCTTTAGAGTTAGAAGGGCGTGATTTATACATTCGTGAAGGTTGTGTTGGTTGTCACTCTCAATCGGTTCGTCCTTTTAGAAGTGAAGTAGAGCGTTATGGACCACAATCTAAAGCAGGGGAGTTTGTTTACGACCATCCATTTTTGTGGGGTTCTAAACGTACTGGTCCCGATTTGTTGAGAGTTGGTGGAAAATACAATGACAATTGGCATTTTAATCACTTTTGGAGTCCACAAAGTATTTCTGCTGGTTCTATTATGCCAAGCTATAAATGGTTATTTGACAATAAAGCGATGGATATTTCATTGACCGAAAAGAAAATGAAAGCGATGGTAACTCTGGGGGTTCCTTATTCTGATGCTCAGGTTGCAAGCGGATTGAAAGATTTAAGAACACAAGCTATTGCAATTGAAGAAAGTCTTAAAAATGATCCTGATTTTGTAAAAAGTTATGAGGATAGCAAGAAAAAAGCTCTGGCTAAAGGTGAAAAATTCGTTCCAATGAATGAAAGAGAAATTGTAGCAATGATTGCTTACATACAAAGACTAGGTACTGATATTAAAGTTAAAGAATAACAAAAAAGTAAACGTTATGTTCGAACAAATAAAACACAATATGGAGACCATTGCAGGTGTAGCAATTTTTCCAATAGTATCGTTGCTGATTTTCTTTTTCTTTTTTCTTGGCTTAGGACTTTGGGTTTATTCCTATAAAAAAGAGACGATAGACGAAATAAGTCAAATCCCATTAGAAGATTAAATTGTACAATTTCAAAAAATATAAATAATGAAAAAATTAATTCCACCTTATATAAGAGTTCTTTTCATATTTTTCTCAGTCTTAGGATTGATGGAATATTTTATAGACTCTGGAGATCGTCCTGCTTTTATAAAGTATCCAATGGTTGCAGTCTTTTTATTTGTATTGCTTTTCCTTTTGATTGCAATCGAAATAACATTGAATGCTGTTAACACAATTACTTATAGATTGTTAACAGACGAAGAGAAAGCAAAACTAGCTCATGAAGATAGTTTAAGTTTGAAAGATAAAATTTGGTACAAAAACTTAATGCAACGTTTGACAAGAACAGTGCCAATTGAAGACGAAAAACAATTATTGATGGATCATGATTATGATGGAATCAAGGAATTGGATAACAATTTGCCACCATGGTGGGTCTATTTATTTTATGCCTGTATTATTTTTGCAGTGATATATCTGGTTCGTTTTGAAATCATGGGTGCGCCAGACCAAGAAGCTGAATTGAAAAGTGAAATGGCTCAAGCCAAAATTGAAGTTGCTGAATATATGAAAACAGCTCCCGATTTGATGGACGAAAAAACAGTAACTTTATTGACAGATCCCGCAGATTTAGATGCAGGAAAAGCTATATTTACTACGAACTGTGTAGCTTGTCATAGAGCTGATGCAGGAGGACAAATTGGGCCTAACTTAACCGATGATCATTGGATATTGGGTGGTGGAATTAAAAACTTATTTCATACAATTACTAATGGTGGTCGAGATGGTAAGGGAATGATTGCTTGGAAAGGAACTTTAAAACCGAAGGAAATTCAGGCGGTTGCAAGTTATGTTATCTCTTTAAGAGGAAGTAATCCTAAAGATCCGAAAGCACCAGACGGAGAAATTTGGGTTGATGAGAATGCTCCAGCAAGTGCTGCTGCTCCTGCTGCAGATAGTACTCAAGTAAAATAATAATTTAACGATATATTAGAATGAAGAGCTTTGTCAAAAATCAATACTTTTGAGAAAGCTCTTTTTTAGTATTTTAAAAATAGAAAAATGTCAAGTAATCTAGACGAATCTTTCAGAGATACCATTGGGACTATTGATAAGGAGGGTCATAGAAAATATATTTATCCCAAAAAGCCTTCCGGTAAGTTTTACGAATATAGAAAATGGGTCAGCTATTTTTTATTGATTATTCTCGTTGCTAATCCTTTTATAAAAATAAACGGTAATCAATTTATGATGTTCAATGTTTTGGAACGTCGTTTTAATATTTTTAGCTTTCCTTTTTGGCCACAGGACTTCTATATTTTTGTTCTGTTTATGGTTATTGGAGTTGTATTTGTTATTTTATTTACGGTTATTTTTGGGCGCATATTTTGTGGCTGGATTTGTCCGCAAACCATTTTTATGGAAATGGTTTTTCGTCGTATAGAATATTGGATAGAAGGGGATAGGGGAGCACAAATCCGCCTAGAGAAACAAGAATGGAATGGAGAGAAAATTAGAAAGAAAGCTTTAAAATGGTTTGCGTTTCTAGTGATTTCGTTTCTAATTGCCAATGTGTTTTTAGCTTATCTTATCGGTAGCGATGAATTATTTCGTTTAATTGAAGACGGACCTTTAGCCCATTCGAGCAGTTTTGTGTCACTGTTGATTTTTACCAGTGTTTTCTATTTTGTTTTTGCTTGGTTTAGAGAGCAAGTTTGTATTATTGCTTGTCCTTACGGAAGATTGCAAGGAGTTTTATTGGACAAAAAATCAATAAATGTTGCTTATGATTTTGTTCGTGGTGAGAAAGAAGTTGGTAGAGCCAAATTCAATAAACAGGAAGACAGGGCAGCTTCGGGAAAAGGTGATTGTATAGATTGTAAACAATGTGTACATGTTTGTCCAACGGGTATTGATATTCGTAATGGAGTTCAGCTCGAATGTGTAAATTGTACCGCTTGTATTGATGAATGCGATACAATAATGGAAGGTGTTGGGTTGCCTAAAGGACTTATTCGATACGCTTCGGAAGATGAAATTGAAACCAAAGCGAAATTTAAGTTCACCGCTAGAATGAAAGGTTACACAGCAATATTGGTTATTTTAGTTGGTGTACTTACAGGTTTGCTGTTTTTAAGAACCGAAGTCGAAGCCACCATTTTGAGATTACCAGGTCAATTGTTTCAACATAAAGGGGATAATATTAGTAACATATATACTTTTAAGATTATCAATAAGACGAATCATGATATTAAGGATATGAATTTTAAATTGGTTGGAATTAAAGGTACTTTAAAAGTAGTTGGTGTTCAGGAATTACAAGTTCCAAAACGAGGAATGACCAGCGGAACTATGTTTATCGAAATCAATAGGTTTTTGTTGGAAAGTGATAGAACTAAATTGGAAATTGATCTCTATGAGGGAAATAAAAAAATTGAGACAACATATACTAATTTTTTAAGCCCCCGCAGTTTTGATTAGCTATAGTACATTTTAAAAAAAGTAATTTAATTAGAAGAAATCTTTAAAAAGAATAAAAATGAAAATTAATTGGGGAACTTATATTGTGATTGCTTTCGCTTTGTTTATAAGCTTCATTATGTATTTTGTGGTAAAAGTGCAGTCAGATAGTAAGTATGATAATGATTTGGTGGTTGAAGAGTATTATAAACATGATGTTCATTTTCAAGATGAAATGGCACGCATCCAAAATGCTCATGATTTAAAGTCGAAGCCTGTAATTACTGTCGGTGCTAATGGTATTACGATTGTTTTTCCGGCTGATTTTGCACCAAAATATATCAAAGGAACTGTTGCTTTATATAGGCCTTCCAATAAGAAATTTGATTTTCAATTGCCACTTTCGTTTACTGATTCAGCCTCATTATTTATTGCAAAGGATAAGCTAATTGGTGGTGAATGGGATATCAATATGGAATGGAAATATAAAGGAAAGTCTTATTTGACCAAACAAGAGATTTATATTAAATAGAAAAGAAATAGAGAAGAAAAATTAGTTTCAAATCATTTCACTCTAAAATCTGCAATCTAAAATCACAATGTTTTACACCGCTTTTTTATTTGGTTTAATCAGTAGTTTTCACTGCATAGGAATGTGCGGTCCTATTGCTATGATGTTGCCTGTAGAGCGAAATAATCCAGCCAAAAAAGCAATTCAAGTCATCACTTATCATTTGGGACGGTTAACGGCTTATGGGAGTATAGGTTTGCTTTTTGGATTGTTGGGAAGAGGTTTGTTTTTGGCAGGAATTCAACAGCAACTTTCTATTTTTATTGGGGTGGCTATGATTTTGGTGATCCTGATTCCCGAAAAGATTTTTGCCCAATATAATTTTTCGAAACCGGTTTACGGTTGGATTTCAAAGATTAAGCAAAGTCTAGGTAGTCATTTCAAAAACAAAAGTTTCAAATCGCTTTTTATTATTGGTTTGCTCAATGGGTTTTTGCCCTGTGGGATGGTTTATGTGGCTCTATTTGGTGCAATTGCAATGCAAAGCGCCGGTTTTGGAGTTTTATATATGTTGCTTTTTGGTTTAGGAACCGTGCCTTTGATGAGTTTGGTGGTATATATTAATTCGTTTATCACTGTTCCCATTCGAAATAGAATTCAAAAAATAATTCCTTATGTTGGGATTGTAATAGGTGTATTATTTATTCTAAGAGGGCTTGGGCTTGGGATTCCTTATGTTTCTCCCTCGAATATGAGTTTGTTTGTACAAGAAAAAGCCAATTGTCATTAATTGGCTTTTTTTTGGTATCTCATAATATTGAATGTTTAAAAAGTTCCTGTTTTTGCGTGAGTGATGGCAGTGGAGCTCTTTTTTTGATTCCTTTTTTGAGGAATCAAAAAAAAGCGGGAACGTACAGCACGACCCGCAGTTTTTACGGAGGGGCACGCCCAAAAGAGCTTTAAAAAACAGGTGAATTAAATTAATATGATATTCTTTTAAGATATCCTTAGTTTTCTTTTAAATGGTCATTGAAAATAATGCTGTCTCTGGCGCTTTTCTTTTTAATCTTAAATCGAAGGCCATACAAATGTTGCGAACATATGGTTTTCCTTCTTCGGTAATAATGATCTTGTTGTCACCTATAATCAATAAGCCATCGTTTTCCATTTCTTTTAGCTGAAATACAATTTCTGGGATTTCAGAAACATAATTTGCTGAATCCTCCCAACTGGTTTCAAATTGGCACATTAGATTTAAAATGTGTTTCCTGATAATTAGATCTTCAGTAGATAATAAATGCCCTCTATAAATAGGTAATTCGTCTGATTCTAGTACTTTGTAATACTCTTCTATGGTTTTGACATTTTGGGCAAAGCTGTACCAGCTGTCGCTTATGGAGGAAACACCTAAACCAATCATCAATTGAGTTTTGGAGGAACTATAGCCCATGAAGTTTCTGTGTAATTTTTTGTCTTCAAACGAATGATATAAACTGTCCGATTTTAAGGCAAAATGATCCATTCCGATTTCATAGTATTCATTTTCAAAAAGCAGTTCTTTTCCAACTTCGTATAATTTTCTTTTGGCGTCGTCTTTAGGAATATCTTCATCATGAAATCCACGTTGTCCATTGCCTTTTATCCACGGCACATGGGCATAACTATAAAATGCCAAACGATCTGGTTGTAAGGAGTTTGTCTTTTCGATAGTATCCACGATATCTTCAACTTCTTGAAAAGGCAATCCAAAAATAATGTCATGACCTATTGAAGTATAACCAATTTCTTTTGCCCAAAAAGTAACCTTAGCAACATTGTGAAAAGGCTGTATTCTATGAATGGCTTTTTGTACTTTTTCAGAATAATCCTGTACCCCAAAACTCACTCTTCTAAAACCCAAATCATATAGCTTTTTCAAATGGGCAAGAGTAGTATTATTGGGATGTCCCTCAAAACTGAATTCATAACCTTCAGCTTTTTCGGCAAGCGAGAATATTCCGTTTATTAATTTTTCAAGGCTTTCTATGGAGAAAAATGTTGGTGTTCCTCCGCCCAAGTGGATTTCTTTAATTTTTGGTTTTTTGCCCAAGATATCACGGTAAAGTGTCCATTCTTTTAGAACGGCATCAATATAAGGATTTTCAACATTGTGGTTTTTGGTGATGCGTTTGTTGCAACCGCAAAAAGTGCATAAGCTTTCGCAAAAAGGCAGATGAATGTATAAACTAATGCCTTCTTCGTCATTACTTTCCTGAAATGATTTTTTTAGGGTTTGTATCCAAGTTTCATTAGTAAATCCTGACTCATCCCAATATGGAACCGTAGGATAACTTGTATAACGTGGCCCAGGAACATTGTATTTTTGAATAAGTGAGGTCTTCATAAATATGCATTTTATATGATGTCAAAATTAAGGTGACTTTTTTAGGATTAAAATGATATTTATCATATTCGTTTATAGTCATATACAAACAAAGAGGTTCATTCGAACCTCTTTGTGGAGTTTTTTATAGACTTTCATTAATTAAACCGACCCATTTTTTTGCCAGTTTATGGTCTTCAAACAAACAATTGAAATCTAAAAAATGATTTTCGATATTATAGATTGGAATCATTTCTTTCTTCATGGTGTTCTTATGAACCAGTTCTATTTCGACTTTTTCCATTGTGCCTAATCTGCTTCTGGTAGTTTCCAGTAGAGTACACAGAATAATGTTTGTTAAATCCACAAAATAAACTGTTTCTTTCTTATAACTGAAATCAATAAATAGAAAGCCTTTATTCTTCTGGTCTATGGACAGAATTTTTTTGTTCTGTGTTTCCGTTAATTCAAAATTATAACGATTGTTTTGGCTGTATTGTTTCTTTATCTCTTTTATTTTTGCTCTATTATTTATATTGGAGCGGAAGACTAAAGTTAACGGAATACCTATTAAAATTGTGATTATAAGACCTATTATGGTTACTGATGTGTCCATTTTTTATTTTTTTTGTAATTATATATAATGATTTATTTTCTTGATTCAGATGAAAACAAGAAGGATTTAAAAGTTGTTTTAACTTTTATAATACGGAATCATGATATTAAATCACCAAAAATAATGGAAGGGGAAAAGTAAAATCGAGATTTTTCTACATCGATCGATGTCTTGATCTGATAAAACTATTTTAAGATTACTTTCTTTAAAACTTGAAAATAATGGAAGTGTCGTATTGGAGTCGTCTATATTGACTGGAATACGGTTGTTGTGTTTTAGGTCAGGATTGTTTCTTTCTATACTGGGTTGGACGAAATGAGAAATGCTTAAACTTTCTTTACTGAATGAAGTGTTGTTATCCTTTCTAAAAGAAATGGTAGCATCGTGATTTGCACTATAGGCAAAACTAAACTGAATCAGTAACCCTGTAAATACGATAAATTTCCAAAACTTTCTCATATTGCAAAAATAGAGAATAGGTTTTTGTTTAAGGAGTGTATTATGGTAAATGAAAGTTAAAATTAACCCGTTGGGTGAAATTAAAATGAATAAAAAAAATGAACCACATAGAGACATAGATTTATAATTAGTGCCAAAGAATAGCTAGAAAATAGTGCCATTTTTTCTCATAGATTGCTATGTGAAAAGTAAAACGTCTATCAAACGCTTTAAATTATTACTATTTTCTATGTTTCTATGTTGTTAAAACAATTTCACCCAACGGGTTAAAATTATATATTTTATAAAAAAAGCCTCAAACTTATTAAGGTTTGAGGCTTTGTATCTATTTGTGAATTTAAACTTATTCGATGTTTAAATTTCTCAATTGTTTTAGTTTTTCTTTCCAAACATCTAAGCTTTCTTTATGGATAGCAATGTTTTTTCGAACTTCCAATACGATTGAATTTTCTTTTTTTGCGTTTTTTGTGTTAGTGAAAAACTGAATGTTATTCTCTAGTTGGAAAATTTCATTTTGTACTTCTTCAATTTTACGCATCAAGAAAATCTTCTCATTATCGAGTTTTCTAGTGTCATTGCTTTCAGATAAATGATCCATTCTGTTAGAAAAACGCATCATTTCGGTATCTTTTTTGCTTAAGCTTAATTTTTCAAATAAAGCATCAAGAATTTTATTGAATTTACCTTCGATATGTCTTCTTGGGAAAGGAACTTTACCGAAGTTTTTCCAAGTTTCAATATGCAATTTGATAGCATCTAAATCTGTTTTGTGATCTCCTGTTAATTGGAATTCTCTCAACGTTTCTAAGTAGGCTTTCTTCTTGTCAAAAGCCTCTACTTCGTCAACGTTTTCAACACTTTTGTGTTCTTTTAATTTGTCAAAATAGTGATTGCAAGCTTCTCTAAATTCGTTCCAGATTTTATCAGAGTATTTTCTTGGAACGTGACCAATTTTTTTCCACTCCTCCTGAATTTGTTTCATGATAGGAGTAGTGCTGGCAAAATCAAGACTTTCCTGTAGTTCTTTGGCTTTCTTTACCAAAGCAATTTTTTTGTTCAGGTTGTCGTTTTGGTCTTTTTTGATGTCTTTGTAAAAAGAATTTTTAAAGCTATTGAAATTTCTAACGGCTGTTTTGAAAGCGGCCCATGTAGCTTCGTTAACATCAGCTGGAACTTTTCCTGCTGAGAAAAACTCAGAACGTAAAGCTTCTACTTTTTCGATTTGGGCTAGCCATTGCGAATGTGCATTCACTTTTTCGGTAGCTAAAACTTCAATTTTGGCAATAATTTCTTTTTTCTTTTCTAAGTTTTCAAGCTCGGTTCCTCTTAAGTTTTCAAACAATACTTCACGCTTATCATGCATTTTTTTTGTTAGTTCACTAAATTGGTTCCAAATTTCATCGCGATGTTCTCTTGAAACAGGACCTATGTCTTCTTTCCAAATTCTGTGTAAATCTTGAAGTTCTCTAAAAGCTTTATTGATGTCAGCTTCTTTAAGTAATTCTTGAACACGTGCAATGATTTTTAGCTTTTGCTCTAGATTGTATTTGAAATCAATATCCCTTGCTTCTCTGTCTAAGTGCAAATAATCATAAAAATTTTCTACGTGAAAATGATAATTATTCCAAACGTGATTGTATTTATCTTTTGGAATTGCACCTGCATTTTTCCATCTTTCTCTTAATTCATTAAAATGATTTAAAGTGTCTTTGATGTTTGCTTGTGGATTGATTAATTCTTTTAGTTCTTCTACAATAGCCAATCTAATTTCTAAGTTAGTTTTCAAATTAGATTGCAAACTCTTAAAGTGTAAGTTTTTATTGTCTTTGTAGATTGTATAATATTGATCGAACTTTAATTTTAGTGGAGAATGGTATTGGAATTCTTCGTTAGGATCTTGATTTTCCTGATTGAATTCTTCCCTTTTTTCTTCTATGAGGTGATTGTATTTGGCTAAAAATGCTTTTCGAATTTCTTCAACATGCTCTTTAATTGACATTACTTTTTCATTTGTAACCAAATTTTTCAATTCACTTACAAGTGTTTCCATCGGTAATGCATCATAATCAAGCATTGGAATATCATGACGTTCTTTTAGCGTTTCATCTTCACTTTCTTCAGCATTTGTTTCAGCTATGGCGTCTATCACGTTTTGCTTTTCGTCTGTTTCGTTTTCATTCGGAATTACTGTTTCAGAAACGGGGTTTACCGTATTTTCTTCTGCTGCAGCATCACTGATTTCACTTTCTGTTACTACAGACGCTTCTGATTGAATTGTTTCTTGCAATTCATTGGCTGTTTTTCCATCTATCTCAGTTTCTTTTAGAGATAGGTTATCGTTCTTTTCTTCTAACATTTTGTAAATGTATAAGGTTTTTATTTTTTGAGTGCGAAAGATAGTAAAGGTGTGTCAAAATTCAAAATAAATCATTTGTTTATAGTTTTGTTTTAGCGAAAAATCTTTCTTTATTGCTGTAATTTGAAATGTTTCTAGTTTATTGACTTGTTTTTTGATTTTTTTGCTGAAGTACTTAAAATGAAAAGTCCCACCGAAGCAGGACTAAAGATTTTCATCTACGGCATATAGCCTTATTGTGATAAGATTAAAGATTAGAAATTTTAATCAGTAACAAATGTAAATAAAAAGTAATTAGGTTTTGATGAGGAAAACCGTAAAGTGATTAATTATTTTTTTCATAGCTTTAAAAAATCTTACAAAATACAGATTGAAATGGCAAAAATATTAGGATTAGATTTAGGTACAAACTCGATTGGTTGGGCGATAGTGGAGAAAGAGGGGATAGAATTTTCTCTTATTGATAAAGGAGTTCGAATATTTTCGGAAGGGGTGAAGTCAGAAAAAGGAGTTGAAAGTTCACGTGCAGCAGAACGCACAGGCTTTAGAAGTGCAAGAAAAATAAAATTTCGTAGAAAATTAAGAAAGTATGAAACTCTAAAAGTACTTTCTAAAAATAATATGTGTCCAATATCTATTGAAGAAGTGGAAGAATGGAGAAATTCAGGATTTAAAAAATATCCATTGAATCCTGAATTTTTGAAATGGTTACGAACTGATGAGGAAGAAAATATTAATCCTTATGTTTTTAGGGATAGAGCCAGTAAACAAAACGTCTCTTTATTTGAATTGGGTAGAGCTTTTTATCATATTGCACAAAGAAGAGGTTTTTTGAGTAATCGATTGGATCAATCTGCTGAAGGAATATTAGAGGAACATTGTCCTCAAATTATCTCAATAATTGAAGATTGTAATTCTAATACTGAAATTCGAATTGAATTAAAAGATTATTTTTATGACAAGGGAATTCTTGATGAAACGAATAAAGGGGGTTTCAAAAAAGAGTTAGACGAAGGGGAAGCCAAATTGAAAACTTTATATAATGCTCTTTTAGGTATAGTTAAAAACAATGAAAATAAGTTTGTTACTGCCAAAGAAGAAATCATTGTAAGATTAAACAGAAAAGAAGATTTAGGAAAGGTAAAAGGTAAAATCAAAGACATTACCCAAGCTATGCTTGACGGAAATTTCAAAACATTAGGTCAATATTTTTTTAGTTTATACAATAATGGCAAAATTAGAAACCAATATACTTCAAGGGAAGAGCATTACCTTGAAGAGTTCAATATAATTTGCAAGACACAAGGAATTGGAGAAATCATAGACAATGAATTATTGCCTGAAAAAAAATACAATGGATTAGCTAAAGATTTATACAAAGCCATATTTTTCCAAAGACCATTAAAATCACAGAAAGGATTAATAGGAAAATGTTCGTTTGAAAAAAGCAAAACTCGTTGTGCTATTTCGCATCCTGATTTTGAAGAATATAGAATGTGGACTTATTTAAATACGATAAAAATTAGAACTCAATCTGATAAGACTTTACGATTTTTATCACAAGAAGAGAAACAAAGTTTAATTCCGAAGTTTTTAAGAAAAAAAGATAATTTTAGTTTTGAAGATTTAGCCAAAGAACTTATTCCAAAAGGAGCTACATTCAATTTCTATAAATCTTCAAAAGCAAATGAAGTTAATTATTTGTTTAATTACAAACCTTATGATACTGTAACAGCAAGCCCAGTTTCGGCATCATTAAAAAATGTTTTTGGAGAAGTTTGGAAAATCAAAACCATTTCATACAAAACTAAAAATTCAAAAGGAATTGAAGTAAATAGAACTGTAGATTATAAAGATTTATGGCATTTGCTGTCCGTTTCTACTTCTGATATTTACTTATTTCAATATGCAAAAGAAAAATTAGGATTGGATGATAAAAATGCAAAAGCATTTAGTAAAATTCGATTGAAAAAAGACTTTGCAAGTTTGAGTTTGAATGCAATTACCAAGATTTTGCCTTATGTAAAAGAAGGGTTATTGTATTCTCACGCTGTTTTTATGGCAAATATTGAAAAAATTGTTGATGAGTCTATTTGGAACGATAGTAATCAAAGAAAATTTATTCAAGATAAAATTGCTGAAATAATTGAAAATCACACTTTTGAAAACGGAAAATTAGAAGTAATTAATAGTTTGATAAAAGAGTATAAATCAGGAGATAAAGAAGAAGGGAAAAAAACGTTTTATTCTAAAGAAGCGGAATCATTGTTCAGGCAGGATTTAGATAAAAAGTTGACTCCTTTTATTAAATTTCATAAAATTGAATCTGATAGAGAATCAATTGTAAATGAACTATTCCCTGTTTTAATTGAGCAATTAAAACAGTATGAATATATTAAAATCAATCGTTTAGACGAAAAAGTTTTAGACTTTATAAAAGGTAAAAATGATGATGGCGAAATATTCTGTACAAATGAAAAGCGAATAAATAAGCTTTATCATCCATCTGATATAGAGGTATTTAAAAAGAAAATCATTAAAGATGAATTCGGAAATGAAAAAGTGGTTTTAGGAAGTCCTTTAACTTCTTCGATTAAAAACCTAATGGCAATGCGTGCTCTGCATCAATTAAGGAAAGTTTTAAATACATTGATTTTTGAAGGACAGGTTGATGAAAAAACGATAATTCATATTGAAATGGCTCGTGAATTAAACGATGCCAATAAACGAAAAGGAATTCAAGATTATCAAAATGAAAATAAGAAGAATCGAGAGGAATATGCCAAAGAGATAAGGAAATTGTATTTTGAGGAATGCAAAAAAGAGATTGAACCAACAGAAGACGATTTGTTAAGGTATCAACTTTGGTTAGAGCAAAATAAACAAGAAATTTATGAAGAGGGAAGAAACATAAGTATTTGTGATATAATAGGAAGTGATCCAAAATATGATTTTGAGCACACAGTTCCAAGAAGCCGCTCGCAAGATAATTCTCAAATGAACAAGACTCTTTGTAGTCAAAAGTTCAATAGAGAGATAAAAGGAAATAAAATGCCTATTGAGTTAAATAATTATCTTGAGATATTACCAAGAATTGCACATTGGAAAGAAGAATCAGATAATTTGACTAGAGAAATCGAAATAATTTCTCGCTCCATAAAAGCAGCAGCTACCAAAGAGCTTAAAGATAAAAAAATAAGGAGAAGACATTATTTAACTTTAAAAAGGGACTATCTAAAAGGAAAATATGACCGTTTTATTTGGGAAGAACCCAAAGTTGGTTTCAAAAATAGTCAAATTCCAGATACAGGAATTATTACAAAGTATTCCCAAGCCTATTTAAAATCATATTTCAAAAGAGTAGAATCTGTAAAAGGAGGAATGGTTGCTGAGTTCAGAAAAATATGGGGAATTCAAGAGAGTTTTCAAGAAAACGATAAAAAATATTTTCACGAAAAAGACCGAAGCAAACACACACATCACACCATCGATGCAATTACAATTGCTTGTATGACCAAAGAGAAATATGATACTTTAGCCAACGCTTGGACACACGAAGACAAAGGGCAACTTGGCGAAGCACGAAAACTATTAGCAGATTCAAAACCTTGGAAAACTTTTAAAGAAGATTTAATAAAGATTGAAGAAGAGATTTTAGTTTCACATTACACTCCTGATAATGTTAAAAAGCAATCTAAAAAGATAGTTAGAATTAGAGGGAAGAAGCAATATGTTGCTGAAACTGTCAAGGATGTAAATGGAAAGGCAATTGTTCAAAAAGATGCCGATGATAAAATAATTTTCAGGCTTAATAAGGAAGGAAAGCGAATTCCAAGATTGCAACAAGGAGATACCATTCGAGGTTCATTACACCAAGACAGTATTTATGGAGCCATTAAAAATCCGTTAAATACAGAAGAAATCCGTTATGTAATCCGTAAAGATTTAGAAAGTATCAAAGCATCTGATGTTGAGAATATTGTTGATGAAATGGTAAAAGAGAAAGTGAAAGATGCGATATCAAATAAGGTTTTATTAATTTCATCCAATGCTCAACAAAAAAATAAATTAGAAGGTATAGTTTGGATGAATCAAGAAAAAGGAATTCCAATAAACAAAGTTAGATTGTATGCTAATTCAGTAAAGAATCCGTTAAAAATTAAAACACATAGTGAATTGTCAAAATCTAGACATGAACATAAGCAAAAAGTTTATGGGCAGAATGATGAGAATTTTGCAATGGCTATTTATGAAGGAATTGATAAAAAAGGCAATGTTAAAAGGAGTTTTGAATCGGTTAATTATATGGACGCAGGAGCTTATTATAAGTTAAGTAATAAAAACAACAATTCTAACCCATTAGTTCCTATGATTCATTTAAAAACGCAATTACCATTGAAGTATGAAATAAAAAAAGGAGATTTAGTTTTGTTTTACAAAGAAAATAAAGAAGAGTTAAATGAAATAGGCAATCAAGATTTAATGAAGAGATTGTACAAAGTTATTGGTTTTGAAGGAGATGGTAGAATCCAATTCAGACATCATAAAACGGCAATGCAGCAAAGTAGTTCAAATAAAGAAGAATTGACAATTGTAAAATTTATGGCTGATAATAATTTAAAAAATTCGCAAGTTGATTTTGAAAATCCAGTGCCTTGGTTAAGGTTAAGAGTTTCTAATTGTGATTTTTTATTAATAAAAAAAGAATTTAAAATCACATCAACAGGAAGGATTGATTTTTAAAGTTTTACCTTCGGGGAAGTTTGAGAAAATATAATTATGGACGAATCAAAATTAACAAAAGAACAAATAGCGAAAATTCAAGCAAAATTAGATAGAGCTGAGAAAAGTGGTTTAGCAAAAAGGCAAACCAAAGAAGAAATGCTATTAGAATTTAAAAAGAGATTAGGTCTAGTCTGAATTAAATAAGTTCTTTGACATACAGTTTTTTCGTAGTCATAAACAGCCAAACCACAACTGAAAGGTATGGCATCCGCCCAGCAGGGATGCAGTAGCTTTCAGTTGTGGTTTGATTAAAGATTAGAAAACACGATATTCGTGCGTATTAACAGTAGCCTGTGTTATTGGTTGTGGTTTGATTAAAGATTAGAAAACACGATATTAATTCATCCTATCGTAATCCTCCATCTCTGGTTGTGGTTTGATTAAAGATTAGAAAACACGATATTCGTCGCAAGTTGCGCCTCTTGTTCGGTTAGGTTGTGGTTTGATTAAAGATTAGAAAACACGATATTTAGATCCGTTGATAATGTACTATAAAGCGAGTTGTGGTTTGATTAAAGATTAGAAAACACGATATTAAGTAGATACTTATCCGTATGTGTTGGCGCGTTGTGGTTTGATTAAAGATTAGAAAACACGATATTAGAATTAATTATTGATAACAAAGTTCCTAGGTTGTGGTTTGATTAAAGATTAGAAAACACGATATTCCCGCAACGAAGTTCGCGCACTCGAAGATAGTTGTGGTTTGATTAAAGATTAGAAAACACGATATTGAAGGATGCAAATCCTATTTCTTTTAGCTAGTTGTGGTTTGATTAAAGATTAGAAAACACGATATTTTTCGGGAACATTAAAAGTAAAGCTAGATAGTTGTGGTTTGATTAAAGATTAGAAAACACGATATTTCGCTCAGAAATATCAATGATATTCTTTGGGTTGTGGTTTGATTAAAGATTAGAAAACACGATATTAACAAACGGAAGGAGTAGACCAAGGTATAAGTTGTGGTTTGATTAAAGATTAGAAAACACGATATTATACAGTCATGACGTAATTCGTCAAATGGAGTTGTGGTTTGATTAAAGATTAGAAAACACGATATTCAAATTACCACAATTAAGATTAACAGCGTAGTTGTGGTTTGATTAAAGATTAGAAAACACGATATTAGTTCAGCTAGATGTATTCCAAATACCAATGTTGTGGTTTGATTAAAGATTAGAAAACACGATATTATTATTTTTTATATTACTCTATAGTACTAAGTTGTGGTTTGATTAAAGATTAGAAAACACGATATTCATGTTGCATACAAGATGGTAAAGGCGTAAGTTGTGGTTTGATTAAAGATTAGAAAACACGATATTATTCAAACGCTGGGTAATGCTAGGATTGTAGTTGTGGTTTGATTAAAGATTAGAAAACACGATATTGCCTCTTTGGTAAATTAGCATATCGTAATGGTTGTGGTTTGATTAAAGATTAGAAAACACGATATTTAAATTTATCTTAGTAGTATTCTGAATATAGTTGTGGTTTGATTAAAGATTAGAAAACACGATATTAGCTTACAAATAGGATAATAGCAGAAAATAGTTGTGGTTTGATTAAAGATTAGAAAACACGATATTGAGGTGCGCAATTTTAGCCTTAAAATCTAGGTTGTGGTTTGATTAAAGATTAGAAAACACGATATTAAGGGTTAAATTAGTAAGCTACTACGTAGAGTTGTGGTTTGATTAAAGATTAGAAAACACGATATTTACTGGAATGGGTGACTTACAAGGCGATTAGTTGTGGTTTGATTAAAGATTAGAAAACACGATATTCTTTCTTTGTAAAACACATTCGAATCATTAGTTGTGGTTTGATTAAAGATTAGAAAACACGATATTAAACGGATATCCATCCTTCACTTCAAACCAGTTGTGGTTTGATTAAAGATTAGAAAACACGATATTTAAATTTATCTTAGTAGTATTCTGAATATAGTTGTGGTTTGATTAAAGATTAGAAAACACGATATTATGTTTACGATAATTCAGGAGATGAAACAGGTTGTGGTTTGATTAAAGATTAGAAAACACGATATTTGAAATTTATTTTTATTTGCGTTTGTATCAGTTGTGGTTTGATTAAAGATTAGAAAACACGATATTTTTTTCAGATGAGGAACAAAGAGTAATATAGTTGTGGTTTGATTAAAGATTAGAAAACACGATATTGAAGTAGAATTCATTGCATCGGCATCATAAGTTGTGGTTTGATTAAAGATTAGAAAACACGATATTATATGTAATTTGATTACACTCATCAATAAAGTTGTGGTTTGATTAAAGATTAGAAAACACGATATTCAACTTTGGCAATTCCTGTGTTTGCGGTATGTTGTGGTTTGATTAAAGATTAGAAAACACGATATTATGATGTTGTAATCGTTCATTACGTAGTCGGTTGTGGTTTGATTAAAGATTAGAAAACACGATATTAGCACCATCCAAATCAACAACTGAATAATTGTTGTGGTTTGATTAAAGATTAGAAAACACGATATTTACATCGGCTGCGTTTTTAAGCTCATTATCGTTGTGGTTTGATTAAAGATTAGAAAACACGATATTAATTGTGGAGCGTGTATTTCTAAATCAATAGTTGTGGTTTGATTAAAGATTAGAAAACACGATATTTTTCCACTCTATTGGTGATTGGACTCCAGTGTTGTGGTTTGATTAAAGATTAGAAAACACGATATTAGAACGTTTACTTTTTTACAAACATTATTAGTTGTGGTTTGATTAAAGATTAGAAAACACGATATTATCGGGATTCGAGGGTTGTCTTATGATACGGTTGTGGTTTGATTAAAGATTAGAAAACACGATATTAGTTGGCTTGTTATCTTCTAATTATCAATAAAATAAAGAGAAATATCGTAAAATAAAATGCTCCTTTTTGGCACGTGATAGGCTAGATTGGAGCATTTTTTTATTTCTAGAATAATTCCAACTGCGTGGGCGCATCTACCGCATCTTGTTTGGCTTTGCCCAAATAATTGATAATCATTCCAAATTGTTTGTCAGTAATTCTTAAAACACTGACTTTGCCTAAAGGAGGAACGAGTTTGTGAATCCGTTTTTCATGCACATCGGCGCTTTCGCCACTGGCGCAATGACGAATGTAAACTGAAAACTGCATCATGCTAAACCCATCTTTGAGTAGATTTCCTCGAAATTGGGAAGCATTCCTGCGGTCTTTTTTGGTTTCCGTAGGCAAATCAAAAAACACAAACAGCCACATTATTCGGTACCCATTGAGTTCCATAATTTTGGATATTTAATTTTCTTTCTTTGTCCGGTGAAGCATTGCTGCAGAGAGCTCGCTGTTTTTTGCAATCCAACCATAAGGGGGCTTTTCTCGTCTTTGAAATAAACAGTTTGCGTAAGAATTTGCAATAATTCTGATTTTAGCACTGTGTTCAATTCTTGCTCATCGTAGCGTTGCATAATTTGATATACTTTTTCGTCCACGATTGGCCTAAAGGGTTCCATAATATCGTCTGCAAGAGCAAAAGCATTGTATTTGCTCTTGTGGTGAATACCTAATGTGTTCAATAATCCGCTTCCGGATAAAGCTCTTGCCGTTGCAGCTCGAAGAATGGCATAGCCGTAATTGAGAAAATTATTGGGATAATCACCAAATCGTTCCCTTTTGAAATCATGTTCAAAAAATGATTTCCAATATTGTTGGGCAGCTACTCCTTCCATATTGGAAGTGTCGCCACTCAACACTTTGCTTGCCAAGAATTCGAAAGTGTTTTTGTTTTGGGTAATTTTCTGTAAAAGAATACCTTGGTTTGTGATTTTCTCCATTATGGTTTGTTGCCACAATTGTTTTTTTAGCGGTATGGAAGCCTCAATCTGATTTTTGAATATCTCCTGTTGAATGTGATGGCTGTTGAGGTTTAGAAGCATGCCGTTTGGCAGATGGTTATTGGAACAAATAATCACGGCTGTATTATTTTCTACCATCAAATTCATGGCTGGGATACTTAAGTAAATTTCAGCATGGTCAAGAACTAGAAAACCTATATCTTCTATTGGGATGGAGCTCTCCCTTATTTCAGATTTAATCACAAGCTGCAGATTTTTGGTACTAATAGAAGATTTGTTTTCGATAAGTATGGTTCTTTTTAGCATAATTCGTATGATTAATTAAAAACAAGAGCCTGATAGTCATATAAATGTACGAATTATATCATTGTCGCTATTGTGGAAAACCATAAAAAGAATAGAAATTAAATAATTATGAGAGAGTTTTTAGATAATCTACATGCAAAGAATATTTCGTTCGGTAATGTATTTATGTACTCAATGATTCAAATTGTTGGAAATCTGAATTCGATTACTATTTTTTTTTTGGATGTTGGCAAAAAAGAAAGGATGCTAACTCTTAGCCCCGGTTGAAGTGAAAATCATTATAAGTCAGGGTTTGGCTTATAAGATTGCAACGAAAAACGGGATGGTGCTAACAAAAAGGGGAAAATGGTTCTGCTCCAAAATTGATGCTTTGAACTCGGATTAAAAGTGTGCTAAAAAACATTCATGGGAATCTCTAAAGTCTTGGTTTTCTATAAAAAAAGCCCTCAAAAGGATAGTTCCATTTGAGGGCTTTTGAGTTATCTAAAAAGGGAGGGTTTTATTTATTCCAAATCTTCCAGGCTTTCTCTGCTTGAAAAATAAGCATGTCCAAGCCATTTTTAATTTGAGCGCCATGTGCTTTGGCTTTACTAAGAAATTGGGTTTCTGCGGGATTGTAAATCAAATCGTAAGCAATGTGTTTCTCTGTAAAGAATTCATAAGGAATCAGTGGGAATAAATCAACATTCGGGCTTGTTCCAACCGGAGTACAATTGATTATAATTTGGTAGTTGTCAAATGTTGTGGCATTGATAAGACTGTAATCAATACAATTTTGTTTGGCTTCGCGAGACACAAAAGTGTAAGTGATATCCAATTGATCCAATGCAAAAGCTACTCCTTTTGAAGCCCCTCCGGTTCCAAGAATAAGTGCTTTTTTGTGATGTGGTTGCAATAACGGTTCAAGAGATTTCTTGAAACCGTAATAATCGGTATTGTAACCTTTTAGTTTTCCTTTTTTGGTGAATTTTATGGTGTTTACGGCTCCAATTTGTTCAGCGTTTTTAGATAGTTTATCCAAAAAAGGAATCACAGACTCCTTATAAGGGATAGTTACGTTTAGTCCATTAAGGTCTGTATTGTTTTTTATTAACTCGGTAAAATCATTAATTTTGGGAATATCGAAATTTTCATAACTGCATCCTTCAAAATGTTCTTTGCTGAATTTTTCTGTAAAATATCCTTTTGAAAAGGAATAACTGATATTGCGGCCTAATAAACCAAAACGTTTTCTTAAAACTTCAATCATTATTGTTTTTTATGTTTGTCAATATAATTTCGCACCATTTTTTTCTCCCAGACTACAGGGAATAAATCTTCCAAGAGGATGTAATTGTTATAATTCAAACGCAAAGCATTACTCAAATGGAATTTTGCTTTGATATTGTCTGAAATCATAAAATACAATCCTGCCAAACGATATTCTACTTCGTTTTCTTCTGGGAAGTACTCGGATGCTTGTAATAATGTTTGAATTGCGCTTTCGAATTCGCCTAAAAATTGTAAAATGTCAACCCAGAATAACCAGGTGTCGAGTTGGTAATCCCCAAATTCTACTGCTTTTCTATATCCAAATTCGGCTTCTTCAAACAAGTTCATTTGTTTGTTGATGGCTGCAAATCGTTTCCAATACAATTTATTTTGGTTGTCAATGGCTAAAGCTTTATTGACAAAAAACAATGCTTTTTGGAAGTTTTTTTGACGTACATAAAAATCGGTAATCGCAATCCATCCTTTGTCCAAAAGTGGATCTTCATGTACTGTTTTGTTGAAATATTTAAGGGCTAAAACTTTGTTGCCTAATTTTTCATAACATTTCCCTATTCGAAGCAAGGCATAGGATGTTGCATCGTCCAATTCAATGGTTCGATTGTAACTTTCAATGGCAAGGTCGTACTTTTTTAGACGTTCCAATGCTTTTGCTTTTTCCATAAAAGCACCAAGAAATTCCTCGTCTATAAGAGTTGCATAATCAAAAGCACGTATGGCGCTTTCGTATTCTTTTACGCCATAGTACAAGCGTCCCAATTGATGCCAAGCAATCTCACTATATGGGTTTTTGTCAATGTATTTGTTTATATATGCTATTGCTTCTTGGTTTTGATCCAAAAATTCAAAGCAATATACCACATTGTATAAAGCCGATTGGTCTTCGAAATCTTCTTCCAGACATTTAATGAAACTTTCTTTGGCTAATTCTAGATTGTCCATAAAAAGATATTCCATACCGATTAAGTTGTAAACATCTGCATAGTCATCGGTGTATTCTAGAGCAATCTTAAGCATTTCTACTGCTTTTTCATGCTGATCCCTTTTGGAGCAAATATTGGCTTTCTGGATGTAAATTTCTTCGTTTGTGGGTTCAATGGCATACAGCTCATTCAATAACTTTTCGGCTATTTCGAGTTTGTCGTCATAAATGAGCATTTCTACTTGAACTAATTTAAGCCCACTGGATCTTGGGTGTTGTTCCAGAGCTAATTTTAAAGCTTTTTTGGCCAATGCTGACTTGCCCATGTCGAGGTAATGAAGAATGATTTCTTCAAATTCTTCGGAGTCAAAAAAGAGTACTTTGTTGGTTTTCAACATGGACTCAAATTTGGATAGGGATAAGTTATACTCTTCTTCTTCGTTGCTTAATTGCATACTGTGTGTTTTTAAATTATCCTAAAATAAAATTAGGAAAACGTATTGTTGAAATGAGGAAGAATTTTATTTGTTGTGAACAATTTAATTAACAGGTTTCAATGGCAATTTCAATGTCAATATCAAATTTTTAAACCTATTCAAAAATCTAAAATCTGCATTCTGAAATCTGCAATCTTAAATCTTAATTTCATTCATTACTTCAAGAATTATCGCGCAGCCTTCTCTGATTTCTTCTTCGGAAATTGTAAGAGGTGGTGTTATTCTAATCGCGCATCCTTCAAAAAGCAACCAAAATAGAATTAAACCTCTGTCTTGACATTTTAGAATGACTTCATTCGTAATGTCTGCACTCGCTGTCATAGCAGCAAGCATCAATCCTTTTCCTCTTATTTCTTGTATCAAAGGATGTACCAAAAGGGATCTAAAGAGTTTTTCTTTCTTTAAAGCTTCTGTCATGATGTTGGTTTCAGTTAATTCTTTCAAAGTGGCCAAACAAGCTGACGCAATGACAGGGTGACCTCCAAATGTGGTGATATGACCTAATTTTGGATTTTCGGTTAGTAAATCCATCATTGCAGTTGAAGCTGTGAATGCACCTACAGGCATACCACCGCCCATTCCTTTTCCCATAACAACGATATCCGGTACAACATCATAGTTTTGGAATCCGAAAAGTTTTCCCGTTCTTCCAAATCCCGGTTGTATTTCGTCGAGTATCATCATTGCACCTACTTCGGTACATCGTGCTCTTACTTTTTTCAGAAAATCATTATGAGGCTCAATAAAACCAGCTCCTCCCTGAATTGTTTCCAGTATGATTCCGGCAGTTCTGGTAGTTATTTTTTGTAAATCGGCTTCGTTGTTGAATGTTATAAAATCGACATCTGGAAGCAATGGACGAAAAGCTTGTTTGCGTTCTTCAAATCCCATAACGCTCATCGATCCCATTGTGTTGCCATGATAGGCGTTGAGGCACGAAATCAATTGACTTCTCCCTGTAGCTCTTTTGGCTAGTTTTAAGGCGCCTTCTATACCCTCGGTTCCCGAATTAACTAAATAGGTTTTGTCTAGAGGAGAAGGCAGGAGTGAGGCCATCAATTTACAATATTCCACCGCTGGGCTTTGGGAGTATTCACCATAAACCATAACATGCGAATATTTGTCTAACTGATCCTTTATGGCGTCATTCACTCTCTTGTTTTGATGTCCTAGTGTGCAAGCCGAAACACCTGCAACAAAATCTAGATATTTTTTGTTATTTGTATCAAAAATATAAGAACCAATGGCATGCGAAACTTCCATGCCCAATGGATAGGGTGAAGTTTGTGCTTGGTATTTAAGGAAATCAGGATTCACGGTGCTTTTTTTATTAATGTTTTGATTGCTGATTTAAGATTAACGATTTTTGACTCGAGCGATAGCGAACTGGCGAAGCATTTTAGATGTTTAAATCTGCACTCAAAAATCGTTATTCCTCAATCTTAAATCTTTTTCTTCTTATCGTAATTCAACGTTTCTTTTCGAATTTTCATTGGGACAGCTTTTTTAGCTTTGTCTTTTGTTGTGGCTTCAATGACTTTGAGTTCTTCGGCATTTTCTTCTTCACTAAAAACGTCGTCTTTTGATTTTATTCTTTCATCTCCGCGCCATTTTAGTCCTTTGAGTGTTCTCGCGTTTTCGGGCAATTCGGATTCGGGATAAATATCGCCATCCACTTGTTTGAAAAAAGTGATGGTTTCTATTGTGTTTTTATCAAAAAGAATATTGATTTTACTGCTCACATTTTTGTTGATACCAATTAGTTCCTTGGCATCATTCCGCATATAATAAATCACTTCTGCATTTTTTATGATATCCACATCATGGAGTTTCCCTTCTTGAAATTTTCCAAATAAGTTTTGCCCTTTTGTCTGATTAAATCCGGTACCAAGAGTGTCCTTCGAGACCAGAAAAGTGTTGTTGAGCACTTTGAGCGAATCAAGTTTTTGGGTCTTTTTATCTCCAATGAGGTGCATCACATCACCTGTAATTTGGCTTTCACCATTCCATAGTATTGGGTTTCCAATCAATTTTGTTAGACCTAATTTTGAGCTGGAATGGATAGAATCACATTTTCCGCTCATATCTGTTTTGTAAAAACGAACATTATTGAAGGCGCGAATGATTCGGTTTCCTTCTTTTCCGGTAACCATGAGTTTTTTGCCATGAATATAAACCGAGTCGTTATCTACAAAATTAACAGCCAAGGCTCTTTTTGTCACAAACATGGAGTCTTTCTTTTTGTATAATTCGGCATAATGTCCTCGAATTACTCCTCGATTAATAGAATCGGTTATTTTTACATTTCGTGTTGCAGAAGCAAATTCTTTGTTTCGGTCATAATACAAACTATCTCCTTTTATCACTCGATCATCATACCTAATGTAAGATTTGTCCAGAAAATGGGCTAGATTTTTCTTGGTATCGTAGAAGCCTTTTTCGGTGTAAATATAATTGGCTTTACTTGTTATTGTTGATGGACCAAAAAGGTACGAATGACCTGAATTACTGTAATAATCCAAATGATTGGATTTGATTTCGTATGTTTTGTTGGTAAGTGTTACAGCAGTTAGGAACTGGAATTTTTTCTGGGTAACATAATATCTTCCGGACTTACTTTTTAAGGTATTGTCTTTGTTAACGATAGTTCCGTTTGTATTGTAATATACTTCTTGTATGTTTCTGTCAAAATAGATTGTGTCCGTAGCCAAAGTTGCATCTGGTGAACTCATTACTGCATTTCCAGTTGCAAATGCTTTTTTTAATTCACCACTGTATTCTGCATAATTACTGTTCAAATACAAAGTGTCGCCTTGTACCAATTGTACATTTCCAAAAGCTTTCAAATAATTTTCTTTCTGAAAAAAATAAGCTTTATTACAGGTTAAAATGACTCCGTCGTGACTAACTCTTACATTTCCAGTAAGCAAAAGCGCATCTGGAATCTTAAGTTGATCGACATCAGCAAAGTCAGACTGTTCAATATGTATTTTTTTGGGAGCTTGTGCCAAAACAAGATTTGCACTAAGAAATACTAGGCTATAGATAATGAAATTTAAAGATTTCTTCAATGGTCTTAATTTTTTTGTAAATTTATGAAAAATGGGGCAAACCCCTTATATATTAGGATTTATTTATAACAGTTTGTCATTTGAATTATAAGAGCGATTTTTTTAAAAAATATTTATAAACAAAAGGATTAGCTATTACGTTGTAGTGGTTTTTTAATTGTAAACTAACCTGAATCAGTAGGTTTTGGTGGTTATTTTTTTGAAAAAAGCGTTAAATTTATGGATTGATACCGAATACAAATATAGTATCAAATCTATATTTTTAATTTTTTATAATTTAAAAAAATGATCACAAAAAAAATAGTAATGGCAGGAATAAGTGTTTTGCTTATAGCGACTGCATGTAAAACTAAAGATGTAAAAATGAGTGTACAAAAGAAAGAAACCGTCTCTGGAAATAAAGCAGTAGTTTATCAAGTTTTTACTCGATTGTTTGGTAACAAAAATACAACCAATAAACCATGGGGTACTATTGAAGAAAATGGAGTTGGAAAATTTAACGATTTTACAGATAAAGCGCTTCATGAAATAAAAGATTTAGGTGCTACCCACATCTGGTACACAGGCGTTCCGCACCATGCTGTTATACGAGATTATACAGCTATCGGGGTTTCAAATGATGATCCAGAAGTGGTAAAAGGAAGGGCAGGATCACCTTATGCTGTTAAAGATTATTACAACGTGAATCCTGATTTGGCAGTCAATCCTGAAAAGCGTTTGGAAGAATTTGAAGCTTTGATTAAAAGAACCCATAAGGCAAATCTTAAAGTAATTATTGATATAGTTCCCAATCACATTGCTCGTAAGTACGAAAGTAAAAGTAATCCAAAGGGAGTGAGGGATTTTGGTGCCGATGATGATGTTACTGTGGAATACAAAAGAGACAATAACTTTTATTACATTCCCAATACGCCTTTCCAATTACCTGATGGTGACAAGCCTTTGAACGGGGAAAGCAATCCGCTTATTGACGGTAAATTCGAAGAAAATCCAGCTAAGTGGACTGGAAATGGTTCTCGATTGGCAAAACCGGATAAAAATGACTGGTACGAAACGGTTAAAGTAAATTATGGTATTCGACCTGATGGTTCAAAGGACTTCCCTGAATTACCGGCTGGCTATGATAAACTATCCTATAAAGAACATTTTGATTTTTGGAAAGATAAAAATGTCCCTAGTTCTTGGACTAAATTTAGAGACATTGCTTTGTATTGGACCGCCAAAGGTGTTGACGGTTTTAGATATGATATGGCCGAAATGGTTCCTTACGAATTTTGGAGTTATATGAACTCAGCAATAAAAAATGTAAATCCAGACGCATTCTTAATGGCCGAAGTATACAATCCGAAAGAGTATCGCAATTATATCCATTTGGGAAAAATGGATTATTTGTACGATAAAGTAGAGACTTACGACAAACTGAAAGATATCATCCAAGGAAAAACTCCACCAGATGGGCTTTCATATATTCAAAGTGGTTTGGCAGATATTGATATACACATGTTGAAATTCTTGGACAATCACGATGAACAACGATTGGCTAGTCCAGAATTTGCAGGTTCTCCCGAAAAAGGAAAACCAATGATGGTAGTTTCCACTATGATAACTTCAGCGCCTATTATGATTTATTTTGGACAGGAAGTAGGAGAGGCAGGCAACGAAAATGGTGGATTTGGCTCTCATTCCAGAACATCAATTTTTGATTATGTAGGAGTTCCAAATCATCAACGATGGATGAATGATGGTGCATTTGATGGCGGAAAGTTATCGCAAAGCGAAAAAGAGTTACGTGATTTTTATAAACGATTGCTCAATTTCTCTGCAAAAAGTTCTGCAGTAATGGGACAATTTCAAGATCTTCAAGAAGTAAATCGCAATGCTGGCCTTGGTTACGATCCTAACCATCTGTATTCTTTTGTACGTTGGTCAGATAATCAAAAACTAATTGTGCTTACTAATTTTTCATCAGAAGCTTCTAATACTTTTGAGCTAAAAATTCCTGCTGATATAATTAGTAAATGGAATTTGAAAGACGGAAGTTATACGATAAAAGATCAGCTGTATGAAAAAAGTATCATTCAATTACAAGTTGTGAATGGAGAAGGAAAAACGTCTATTACAATACATCCGTTAGAATCATTTATTTACCAGTTGTAAAAGTGCTCGATAAAATAAAAAAGCTGAAGTAAAATTAATTTTACTTCAGCTTTTTTATTCTTTACTTTTTAAAAGTAGCTTTATAATTTTCGTTTACTTTTTCCCAATTTATTATATTGAAAAAAGCATCGATATATTTTTTCTTTTTGTACTGATAATCCAAGAAATAAGCATGTTCCCAGAGGTCAATTCCTAAAATTGGTGTTCCGTGAAATCCAGCAACAGGAGCATAGGTCATTAATGGATTGTCTTGATCCTGAGTTGTGGATAATTGCAGGACTCCTGTTTTATCAACTACCAGCCAAACCCAGCCAGATCCGAATTGTTTAGTTGCAGCGTCTTTAAATACGGTTTTGAAATTGGAAAATGAGCCAAAATCTTTAGTGATCTTTGAAGCTAATGTGTCTGTTGGTTCGCCACCTGCTTTTGGTCCTATGGTTTTAAAGTACAAACTATGGTTGTAATATCCACCTGCATTATTACGTAATACTGGATCGTTGATGTCTAATTTGTTTAATATATCTTCTATCGAAAGGTTTTCTTTGTCAGTTCCTACAATCGCCTTGTTTAGGCTGTTGGTATAATACAAATAATTTTTATAATGTGATTCTACTGTCAAAGCTGATAGATCAGGTGATAACGCATCATATCCAAAAGGAATTTTTTCCAATTGAAAAGATCCTTCATCCGCTTTTAAATCATTTGGATTGCCTATAGAAACTTTCTCTTGTACTGTAGGTAAAGGGACTTCGACAACTTCAGTTAATTTTTTATCGTTACAAGAAATTAAAACCGAAATAAAAAGCAAATGAGCTATTAGAAAAGTATTTTTTTTCATAAGATTAATACAATTACTTTATTAAGGAATGAATTAGTTCAATATATTGTTGTTTGGCTTCGTCTTGCGTTAGATGACTGATTTGAATCCAAGCATTGGTTTTGAACGCATTTCTTAAGTCGGAATTGTCCGTAACGGTAAACTTGGTTCTGTCAAATGTCGCATGCTTGTAAAAGGCATAAAGACGTAACTGGACATCTTGTGGTAAAGATGCTTGGGTCATAAAAGAAGCAATTTCAACAGCTTCCAGAAATTGTTTATCTAAATCTTTTTCAATCATTAAGGTTTAATTGCAATTATAGTTTTTCCTCCAATTGCTTTTTGGTCAAGTACCACATTAATTGGAGTACCTATTGGTAAAAATATATCTACTCTTGAACCAAATTTAATAAAACCAGCATCGGTACCTTGTACTACTTGCATTCCTTCTTGGGCATAATTTACAATACGTCTGGCTAAAGCACCGGCAATTTGACGATACAATATCGCACCAAATGTTTTATTTTCAACAACAACTGTGGTTCTTTCGTTTTCTTCACTTGCTTTTGGATGCCAAGCTACAAGAAATTTACCGGGATGGTATTTGCTGAATTTTACAATACCACTTAGAGCATAACGCGTAACGTGAACATTTATAGGAGACATAAATATAGAAACCTGAATTCTTTTGTCTTTGAAATATTCAGTTTCAAATACCTCTTCTATAACAACAACTTTTCCATCTACTGGAGCAATAATATGGTTCTCATTTATTTCTACTGTTCGTTTTGGATTTCTGAAAAATTGCAAAATGATGATTAATAGCAATAGAGCAGCTATTTCAATGGTCATTTTAATCCATTCTGTTTGAATAAAACGATCTGATACTAAACAAACGATGGCAGTAAAAATAGTGCCAAATAAAATACTTTGAGTTCCTTCTTTATGAAACATAACTTAAAATTTGATAAAATAAAAATATTATTGGTGCTACAAAGATAACACTATCTAGTCGATCTAGGATGCCTCCATGGCCAGGCATTATGTTTCCACTATCTTTTTTTTCTGAAATTCGTTTGAATTTGGATTCTACTAAATCCCCTATTGTTCCAAAAATACCTACTATTAAGGCAATTATGATCCAAATGTAAGTGTTTTTTTCAGGGAGCATCAAAAAATATTTTGATATAAAATAACTGGCAATTAATGCAAATCCAATTCCACCCAAAAAGCCTTCGATGGTTTTTTTAGGGGAAATTCTTTCAAATAATTTATGCTTACCAAAAGTTTTACCAACTAAATAGGCAAAAGTGTCATTGGTCCATATTAAAATAAAAATACTGATTAGGATGTTTGGATTATAGCCTTTTATTCCAAAAGGTATTTTTGTAATTATAATAAATGGTAAGACAATATATCCAATTAGGTAAGCAAATTTTGAAAAAGTATCTACTTTTAAATTTTTATTATCAAATAGAAATACGATACATTTTAAGGAAACAACTAGTGATAAAAAAAGTACAGCCAAATCAAAATTTTTGCTGTAGCGTAATATATAAAAAATGCCGTCTACCTTTGCAGCTACAGCAATTTTATAAAAAAACAAGTAAAATATAAGGGCAATTGCAATAGGGGCAATTTTGTTTAAGTGAACTAAATTGCAAAATTCCATTACCGCTATCAATAAAAAAACTCCAAATAGAATGAAAAAAGTTTCTATAGAGTATTGTATTGAAGCTATTAATAATAAAATGTAAATAGCTCCAGATATTGACCTTTTTAGTGTTTCATTCATTTTAAAGATCTTCTAAAAGCAATAAATATAAATTTTTGGCTGAGCTTCCGTATTGAGTAAAATCTTCCTCTTTTGCTTTTTCAAAATATTTTATTGTTGTGATATTTGTTGGGTATTCTGTCAAGTATTTTTTTCTAATAGCACTAAGGCCATCACTTTTTCCTTCTACTATCTGGCTAGTATTGGCTAAAATAATGATGTTAGTGGGTAAATCATTAGGTTTTTTTTGTTTGATTTGATTTGAGGAAAACAAAATGGAACCTTCTTCGGCTACTAGATTTTCACAGCTCGACAATAAAAATTTGGGATTTATGTTTTGACCGTAAGTGAGTTTATTTTCATCTAGCAAAAAGTGCAATTTAGGTTCATAGCATAAAGCTTCACTTTCAAACCAATCGTTTTCTTCAAGTATATTTTCAAATTGTTCTTTTACTTCATTTAAGTTTTCACAGTATAAAAATTTACCCCCATTTTTTTTGAAATTATAGATAAACTGCTCATCCAAAGGGGAATTAATATCTGGATTTGGTCTGTTTGAATGGCCGCTTCTAGCTTCATCTGAAGAGGGGTCGTTAGAACCAAATAATTTTTTAAAAAGATTCATAATTTGTTAATAATCGTTTTGTGTTACTTGAAAACGTTCAAAGATAAAAAAATCTTAATTCAAAACAGGGTTTTGAATTAAGATTTTAAATATTTGTGTTTTTTATGTAATTACGATACTACTTCACCTAAGTTTTTGTCAAAAGTTCTTTTTCCAAAAATAGTTTCTAAATCGTCTTTGAAAATGACTTCTTTTTCGATTAAGATTGCAGCTAGCTGCTCTAATTTATCTTTATTATCTTCTAAAATCTTTATTGCTCTTTGGTATTGGCTTTCGATAAGATCTGAAATTTCTTTGTCAATTACTTTGGCTGTTTCATCAGAATAAGGTTTAGAAAAACTGTATTCACTTTGTCCGCTTGAATCGTAGTAGGTAACATTTCCAATTTTATCATTTAATCCGTAAACGGTAACCATAGCACGAGCTTGTTTTGTAACTTTTTCTAAATCACTTAAAGCGCCTGTTGATATTCTGTCGAAAGTCACTTTTTCTGCAGCTCTACCACCCATTGTAGCGCACATTTCGTCTAGCATCTGGTCTGTACGAACAATTAGACGTTCTTCTGGTAGATACCAAGCAGCACCAAGACTTTGTCCACGAGGAACGATAGTTACTTTAATTAATGGGGCAGCATGTTCAAGCATCCAGCTAACTGTGGCGTGTCCAGCTTCGTGAATGGCGATGGCTCTTTTTTCTTCTGGAGTAATTATTTTGTTTTTCTTTTCAAGTCCACCTACAATACGGTCAACTGCATCTAAGAAGTCTTGTTTGTCAACAGCTTCTTTATTGTTTCTTGCGGCAATTAATGCAGCTTCATTACAAACATTGGCAATATCAGCTCCAGAAAAACCTGGGGTCTGTTTAGCTAAAAAGTCGGTATCCAATCCTTCAATTTTTTTCAAAGGTGCAAGGTGTACCAAGAATATTTCGGCTCTCTCACGAATATCCGGTAAGTCAACAAAAATTTGTCTGTCGAAACGACCTGCGCGCATTAAGGCCTTGTCCAAAACATCGGCTCTATTTGTTGCAGCCAAAACAATTACATTTGAATTGGTACCAAAACCATCCATTTCAGTCAATAATTGGTTTAATGTGTTTTCTCTTTCGTCATTACCACCTGACATATTGCTTTTTCCTCTAGCTCTACCTACAGCATCGATTTCATCGATAAAAATAATTGCCGGAGATTTTTCTTTGGCCTGTTTAAAAAGATCACGTACTCTTGAAGCACCTACACCTACAAACATTTCAACAAAATCTGAACCAGATAAAGAGAAGAAAGGTACTTGAGCTTCACCAGCAACGGCTTTTGCCAATAATGTTTTACCAGTTCCCGGAGGTCCTACAAGCAGAGCTCCTTTCGGTATTTTACCTCCTAGATTGGTATATTTCTCAGGGTTTTTAAGGAATTCTACAATTTCTTGTATCTCTTCTTTAGCACCTTCTAAACCTGCTACATCTTTGAATGTAGTTTTAATATCTGTTTTTTCATCAAAAAGCTTGGCTTTCGATTTTCCAATATTGAAAATTTGACCGCCTCCGCCACCTGGGCCACCGGACATTTTTCGCATAATAAAAATCCAAACACCAATGATGATGATTATTGGCAACAGACTTACAAAAAGATCAGTCCAGTTGCTTTTTTGCAGAAAATTAAAATCTTTTAATTTTCCTTCAGCAACTGCTTTTTCTAATTTGGTTTGAAAAATTTGGTCATTACCAATGTCAAACGAATAATGAGGACCTTTGTTAGGTCTGTCCAGTACGTCTTTTGATACTTTTTTATGTTCTGGATCACTTAAAGCTTTCGCATTTAAATAAACTTCAGCTTCATTTTTATTGTAAACAATTACTTTTTCGATTTGTCCTTTCTCTAAATAAGAATTAAATTTAGAAGAAGTTAATTGAGCAGGCTCTTGAAAGCTAGATCCACCAGTTACAAAACTTATTCCTAGAAAAATTAATAGTATTGCAGTGTAAACTAACCAAGGACTTACTTTAAATTTATTTGAATTTGGATTATTATCTTTAGCCATTAGAAGATTATTTCTTTAATATTTGTTTTCGATTTTAGTGATTTTGGCATCACCCCAAAGACTTTCGATGTTGTAGTATTCACGGATGTGTTTTTGGAATACATGTACTACGATGTGTACATAATCCATCAAAACCCATTCTGCTACATCAGAACCTTCAACATGCCAAGGTTTGTCTTTTAAATCTTTAGAAACTGTTTTTTGAATAGAGTTCACAATGGCATTCACTTGAGTGTTTGAGTTACCATTGCAAATAACAAAATAGTCACAAACTGCGGTGTCTATTTCTCTTAAATCTAAAATATCGATATCACTTCCTTTTACTTCTTCTATTCCTTTTATAATGTTCGCCAACAGAACATCATTGTTTATAGTCTTTTTCGCCATTTAATTTTTTATATAAGTTTGTAAAGTTACCATTTTTTGTGATTAATTTTGAACCTTAACATAATATTAAATTATGTTTTACAAAAAAAAGTACACATGAAGCTAATCAAACTCGATGCCATAGATTCTACAAATGAGTTTCTAAAAGGTTTGTCGAACAAACAGGAGGTCCAAAATTTTACTGTAGTTACTGCTGAAAATCAGTTGAAAGGGAAAGGGCAGATGGGAGCTAAGTGGGATTCTGAGTCTGGTAAAAACCTTATAATGAGTGTTTTGGTTAAGGATTTTTTGTTTGATAATGAAGCAGTTTTTAACCTGAACGTAGTGGTTTCGTTGGCTGTAATTAGAACCTTAAAAAAGTACAATATTCCTGAATTAAGTGTAAAATGGCCCAACGACATTATGTCAGCTAATAAGAAAATAGGTGGCATATTGATTGAGAATAGCATAAAAGGAACTGGAGCAATTACGTCAATTGTAGGGTTGGGACTGAATGTAAATCAAATGCAATTTGAAAATTTGCCCAGAGCATCATCATTGGCTTTAATATGCAATTCCTTTTTTGATAAAGAAGAAATTCTATTGGGTATAGTTGCAGAAATGGAGCAAATGATAGCTAATTACGATGCAATAGCTTCTGATCTATGGGAAGAATATAGCAATGAATTATTTAAAATGGGAGTTCCTACAGCGTTTACAGATGAAAATGAAAACAATTTTATGGGAATTATAAAAGGGGTTTCTTCAATAGGTAAACTTCAGATTCTTTTGGAAGACGATAGTATTTGCGAATACAACCTCAAAGAAGTGCAAATGCTGTATTAAAACGAGATTTGTTCTTATCGCCAATAAAAAAGCCTTTTAGCTAAAAACTAAAAGGCTTTTATTCTTTATAGAAAGATATTAAAGTTTTGTCATATTATTTGCCAAGGTCTCGATGAATTTTCCAATAGGACCTTTCACCATCATGGCCATCATCGCATTGAATTCGCCTTCAAAATCTAGTTTTACAGCGCTTGATTGCTCAGAAATGGTATCAATATTAGCGACTAAAGTAAATGGAAGTTTGTCGCTTGCAGCACCCAATACAATTTTGTTTGGCGCTACTTTCTCTTTCATCTTTAATTTGATTTCGGGCATTCCTTTTAATCCAAAAATAAAAGCATCTTCTCCGATAACTTCAAATTTTGCGATATTATCGGGCATTAATTTTTCGAAGTTTTTTACATCACTCAATAAATCGAATAATTCTTGACTTGATTTTTCAACAGTAACTTTTGGACTTTCTAAGTTCATTATTTTTATGTATTGTTTGTTATTTTGTTTTAAAGGAATTTTATTTAAAATCAGAAAGTTTCTATTTTAAACGCTCCAGGTTGATGGACTTCCATTCCATTCTCTCAAAGTTTGCTCTTCTTCTTCTGTAATATACTTTTTGGCAACCGCTAAATTCAATAAATTTTGATAGTTGCTTAAAGTGTACAAATCAATTTTAGCATTTTTGAAGTTCTGGTCTGCAACGTCAAAGCCATAAGTAAATATAGCTGCCATTCCTTTTATAACTGCTCCTGCTCCCCGTAAGCCTTCAACGGCAAGCAAACTACTGTTTCCAGTACTAATTAAATCTTCTATAATTACTACGCTTTGTCCTTTTTGCAAAAAACCTTCTACTTGGTTTTGACGACCGTGTTTTTTTGGTTCTGGTCGAACATAAACAAAAGGTAGTCCCATACTTTCTGCAACGAGCATTCCTATTCCAATTGCTCCAGTGGCTACACCGGCAATAACGTCTGGTTTACCAAATTGTTTCTCGATGTTTTTAGAAAATTCGTCCCTAACATAATTTCTTATAGCTGGAAACGAGAGGATTAAACGATTATCGCAATATATAGGCGATTTCCATCCAGAAGCCCATGTAAAAGGATTTCCTGGATTCAATTTAATTGCATTTATTTGCAAAAGCAATTCGGCTGTTTTTTCGGCTGTATCTTTATTAAAAATCATAATACAAATGTATAAAGTTTTTGTTAACGACAAACCACTTTTTTTGACAAATCAAATCTCCAAGGAGACTGATTTTCAACTTTTCTTGCTGGATAGTATTGATATCGAGCAGGTTATTGTGAAAATGTTTCAAAATAAAATTAAGAAAGCCTATCTCTATCACCCTGATGAAAGTGTGATTATGAAAACTTTGAAAGCAAAAATTCCTGTAAATAAAGCGGGAGGTGGATTAGTTTATAATAAAAAAGGTGAGGTTTTATTTATTTTTAGAAATGGAAAGTGGGATTTACCCAAAGGCGGTACCGATAAAGGAGAGTTAATTGAAGAAACCGCCATGCGAGAAGTTGAAGAAGAAACTGGTGTAAATGAACTGAAAATTGTTAAAAAACTTCAGAAAACTTACCATGTTTTTAAACGAAATGGAAAATACAAATTAAAAATTACCCATTGGTTTGAAATGCAATCTACCTTTGAAGGCATTCCAATGGGACAATTAGAAGAAGGAATTGAAAAAGTAGCTTGGTTTAAGCCAAGTGAAATTCCAAAAGCATTGGAAAATTCATACGAGAATATTAAGCTTCTATTTGAAGAAGAAAAATTGATCAAATGAATAAGAGCCAATTAGTTGAGTAATCTGTAAACTGGGTATTGTAAATGTTCTTTTTCATAGAATTTAGAATGTTTATAAACCCAATCCAATTGTGCTTCACTATTTTTTGCAAATGCAGGGTCATTATTGACTTTGGTTTCCAATTCCTTTCTTAAACTAGGGTTGTCTTTTAAAAGTTGAGCAGCTAAATCTTCAAAAACATATTCTGAATATCCTTCTTTTTGTTGTAAAATGCTGTCAAAAAAGTTCCAATTGAAGAACGAATCAACCGCTTCGGGTTCTAAAGTTTCCAGTAAATATTTTACCGCTTTTTGTTCAGTAGAAAACACATAATCTCCTTTGGCAAAGGTTTTATTCTCAATAGTTGTAGTTAATTTTGCATTTCTATGCGGATAATGTCCTTCATAGGCTTGACTTGAAGTTTTGTAATCGGCAATTTTATAACTTTCTACTTTAATAATAGTATCTTTTTTTAATTGTGTGTAGCTACAATCATTACTTTTTAATAAATCTATGACATTCCAATATCCTTTTGGGATAATGTAAGCTTTCGGAATTGTAACGTCTTTGACTGATTTATATTCTTTGATGTAAGGAACGTTCTTTTGATAGGGTTTGGTTCTGTCATAAAATAATCGTTGGCCTGTTGTAACTTCACTTTTTTTGTAAGAAGCCTCAAACCCTGAAAACAAATAGGTTGTTGCCTTGGAGCTGTCTATTTTCCATTCAATAGGGTACGACTTTTTAGGTTTATATTGTTCTTCATTTTTGGCACGTAATTCTTTTAATTTTTTATAATTCAAATCAATAAAATCGATTGTAGAAATCATATATTCATAAGTAGCTTTTACGCGATCAGCATATTTTTTTAGCATATGGGTTTCAACAACAAACCCAATAGTATTGAAAAGTGAAGTGTAACCTGTTGTATATCTTGGCGTGTCCGAAAATTGCACAAAACCATTATCGGGTGTTTCCTCGAATGCATTGACATAAGGTGTTGTTGGAATGTTTTTTTGTTCCAAATCTTTTACAATAAAGGGCATCATTTCAGTGTTCATGTAATCTCCCAAAATAGTTCCTAGTTTATTGTGCTGCGTCATGATATAGGTCAGCTTGTATTGATAATCAGAACCATTGCTCACGTGATTATCGATAAAAACATCTGGATTTATTTTATGGTAGATAGCAACAAAACTTTTGGTATTTCGGGTATCCGACTTGATCATATCGCGATTCAAATCATAGTTTCTGGCATTGCCTCGAAAACCATATTCTTCAGGTCCTTCTTGGTTGGCTCTTGAAGTTGAGTTTCTGTTCAAAGCACCGCCGATATTGTAAATTGGAATCGTAACTATTACCGTATTCTTAGGTGTTTTGATTTTGCCTAAAGCTAAATCACGAAACAATTGCATCGTTGCATCTATACCATCGGGTTCGCCTGCGTGAATTCCATTATTTAGAAACAATACTGCTTTGTTTTTTTGAATTTCATCAAAATTAAATTTTTTTTCAGGATTGAAAGTAATCATGTATAATGGTTCTCCACTATCCGTCAGTCCCATTTTTTCCATTTTGATAGTTTGAAAATCATGAGCCAAAAGGGTATAATAAGTAATTGTTTCTTGATAATTAGCCGATTGGTTTCCATTTCCTTTTTCGAAAAAAGTACTGTATTTATTGTTTTTTTGGGCAAAAACAGAAACTGTGATCAGTAGGAAACAAAAGCGTATTAATTGCATAAGGTTAATTTTGAATGTGGGTTTCAAATGTAATTAATTTATAATTATTTTTTGTCTCAAATCTGGAAGAAGGTTTTTATGAAGGATTAAGATAATTGCGATTGTATTTTTTTTGTACTATAAAAGAATAGTTAACATGAATGCCAATTTTGATGATGTGTAGTTTGTAATTCGTTGATAATTAATCAATTTATAGGGGAATAAAAATCGTTTTTAAACTTGTTTATGCTTATTTTTGATAGTTGAATTTTTACAATTATCATTTTTTTGTATCCAAAATTTAATTTCAAATGAAAAGAAGCTTCTTACTCCTTGCATTTTTATTTAGTACTTTTTATGTTTTTTCATTTTCGAAAAATGAAAAATCGCTACTCTCTAAAAAAGAAATACGGTCGATAATATTGGTTAGTAATTTGGATACCGTAAAAAAGGCAGATACCGTAAAAAAGAAAGAAAAGAAATTTGCCTTTATGCCTATGCCTACTTTGACATACGACCGTTCCCAGGGGCTTGGAGCCGGGGTCATTGCAATGGGTTTTTTCAAGGCTGACAATTCAAAGAAGGTGCCTCTTTCCAGAGTAATGGCGGTGGGGAATTATGCGACAAATGACTCTTACTACATTATATTTGGGACACGTCTTTATCTTAAGGAAGATTACTGGAGAATACTCGCAGCAGTAGGATACATAAACTATAATTTCCAGGCCTATCAAACTTTTGAAGATATAGATGAAGGGAGTCAGACAAGTGTCTATGAAACTCCTTATGCTACAAAGGGAAGCCTATTTGCATTTGCGATACAGAGAAGGATTTTTGAAAATTTTTATTTGGGAATAGGTGGATCAATGATACGTACAGATGTGATTGTCACACTTCCGGACAAATCAGAACTAGTTGATCCGAATAATACCAATTCACTGGCCATACCCTTTAGTTTTGATACCCGAAACAGTATCTATAATCCAAGTTCAGGTATTTTTATAGACGGTAGAATTGCAAGCATACCCTCTTGGCTCGATAACGACGAAGATTTCGTTAAAACGATGTTATATGTAAACCATTATAAAAAATTGGGTGAGCACAAAATTTTAGCCAGTCGCTTTGCAATGAAAGCCAATTTTGGCGACGTCCCTTTTGCTGCACAGGATTATATCGGTCAAACAGATTTGAGGGGATATACACAAGGGGAATATAGAGGAAATCAAACCTATACAGTTCAATCTGAGTTTCGAAATAATTTTTATAAAAAATGGGGATATGTCGGTTTTGCTGGACTAGGAATCGCTTACAGAAAGTCAGAAACCGGTGCTGCTGCGGGAGATTGGTACAATTCTGGAGCTTCCTGGAGTAAGCCATTGCCAAGCATTGGTGCCGGAATACGTTATCAGGTGATTGAAAAGGACAGTCAAAAAATAAATGCTGGAATTGATGCCGCAGTGGGTCGTGGGGATTGGGGAATTTATTTTAGAATTACCGAAGCTTTTTAAAAATTGCATTATTAATTTTTGGAGCAGAAAGATTGCGCATTTTAGCCGGCATTGGTCCCGCTATCCGTTTCAATCTTTTTATTTTTAAAGGAAAAATAAAAAGGATTTTCACTGCTATTGGGGCTAAAGGGCAATGTGATTAATTTAAGCTTTGTTTTTTCTCGCGAAGACCCAAAGAAGCAAAGCTTAGGACTTATTCTTTTTTGCGACTTCGCGTCTTTGCGATGTTTAATTTTGAAAAATATTAGCAAAGAAATCAAAATGTTATTTTTGATTACCTTTGCAAAATGAATAAGAAACACCACTCCAACAATATATTACTGAATTTAGGTATCGAAAGCCTAAATGAAATGCAAGAAGTTGCGCAAGATGTCATCCTAAATGACAATAATGTTCTATTGCTTTCTCCAACAGGTTCGGGAAAAACATTGGCATTTTTATTGCCAATTTTCGAAATGTTACAGCCCGAAATTTTATCGGTTCAATGTTTGATTCTGGTTCCATCTCGTGAATTAGGATTGCAAATCGAACAGGTTTGGAAAAAAATGGGAACCGATTACAAAGTAAACGTTTGTTACGGTGGTCATTCCATTGATACCGAAATCAAAAATTTAAGTAATCCTCCAGCAGTTTTAATTGGAACTCCGGGCCGAATTGCAGACCATATTGACAGAGGTACTTTTCGATTGGACAAAATCCAAACTTTGATTTTGGATGAGTTTGACAAATCTCTGCAGTTAGGTTTCCACGAACAAATGTCCTTTATAATTGGAAAACTGAGCAAACTAAACAAACGAGTATTGGTTTCGGCTACTTCCGATATTGAAATTCCAAAATATACTCGAGTTGTAAACCCAACAATCTTGGATTTTATCCCAACTGAAGAGGAACAAGAAAGTAACTTGGCCACCAAAATGGTTGTTTCGAAAGAAAAAGACAAACTGGGAAGTTTGTTTAATTTGATATGTTCTTTAAAATCTCAGCAGGCGATTGTTTTTTGCAATCATCGTGATGCTGCTGAACGTATTAGCGATACCCTAAACGAAAAAGGGATTTATGCCACTTATTATCATGGTGGCATGGATCAGGACGAACGTGAACGATCATTGATTCAATTCCGGAATGGAAGCATGAGTTATTTAATCACCACCGATTTGGCGGCTCGTGGACTTGATATCCCCGAAATGAAACATGTAATTCACTATCATTTGCCTTTGAAAGAAGATGAGTTTACCCATAGAAATGGACGTACCGCTCGTATGCTCGCTTCCGGAACTGCATATGTAATTGCTCATGAGAGTGAGAAAAAAATGGACTATCTGGATTACGGTATGGAAGTGTTTAATGTTGAAAACGCAACCTCACTGCCAAAACCTCCCGAGTTTCAAACCATTTACATTAGTGGCGGAAAGAAAAACAAACTTAATAAAATTGACATCGTAGGTTTCTTTTCCCAAAAGGGGAAACTGGAAAAAGGAGATTTAGGATTAATTGAAGTGAAAGATTTTATCTCATTTGCAGCTGTGAAATTCAATAAAGTCAAAGATTTACTGCATCATGTAAAAGATGAAAAAATGAAAGGGAAGAAATTCAAGATTGAAGTAGCAAGAAAAGTTATTAAGAAAGAAGAGGAGTAGATTACAGATTTCAGAGTGCAGAATTTAGAATTTTCTGGTATCATTATTTTCTATGCAATCTGCAATCTAAAATCTGGAATCTAAATTCTTATGAGTTGCAGTTTTAATTTACAAACAAAAAAAATAAATTAGTGTTGATAAAAACATAATAATAGAAAGGAGTTGTTTCTTTTTATTATTATGTTTGCTAACAAATACTTACCTACTAAAGTATATCATTAAACCCCAAATAAATTATGAAAAAAATTATTGCGATTGCTGTTTTGTTTATTAGTTCTGTTGGTTTTAGCCAAATTAAAGTTGTTGAAACTGTGCCAGTTGAAAAATTGGGTAGAGTAAATAATAGTTTTTATGTTCAAAAAATTGGAGATGAGTTTACCTTTTTTTATACAACTGTTCAAAGTGAAGATGAAGAGTCAGCTTTAAAGGCTTTTACATTTAAAAATGTAGATAATGCTTACCAAAGTCTTTATGGTATCATTTCAAAAGGTTTTACTGCAAGTCCTTTGAATGATGTAAAATTGGAATTACCTAATAATTTTGTTTGGTTGCATTATATTGTAAGCTCTGATAAAACGACTGTACAGTTTATGGTTTCAAACAAAGAGGCTAGTGCTACTCATATTTCTGAACCATTATCAAAAGAGCAAGTTGAAAAATTGTTCCAAAAAAGCTAAATTGAAATAACATTATAAAGCAAAAACGTCCCAAATAAATTTTGGGACGTTTTTTATTTTTATGGAAACCGAAATTATATTTTCTTAACGTATTGTGTAATAATCACAATTTGTTGTCCATCTACTCTTCCCTCAATGTATTCGGCATTTTCATGATCCAAACGGATGTTACGTACCGAAGTTCCTTGTTTAGCAACCATACTGGATCCTTTTACTTTTAGATCTTTGATTAAAACAACCGAATCTCCATGTGTTAAAATCACGCCATTTACATCGCGGTGTACGATTTTGTTTTCGTCATCTTCTCCTTCACCTGTGGCTTGTGCCCATTCCAAAGTGTCTTCATCCAAATACATTTGCTCCAAAAGCTCTTGTGGCCAACCATTTTTACGCAAACGACTCAACATTCTCCAAGCTGAAACCTGAACAGGAATATGTTCGCTCCACATACTGTCGTTCAAACATCTCCAGTGGTTTAAATCTTCGTGACCGGGATTTTCAATTTGGTCAATACAAGTAGGGCAGGCAAAGATACTTTCGTCCAATCCACCTTTTTTGGTAGGCAAAATTTGGAATTCTTTTAGATTTTCAGTGGCAGCGCATAATTCACATTTGGAACCGCTGCGTTTATTTAATTCTCTTTCGAAGCTCATTATAAGGTGTGTGTTATTTTAGGTTGCGAAATTACGCTTAAATGCTAGGTTTTGCAAGTTTATGTTTTGCTCGTGTCTTCTGGTAGTATCAGAGTTTATAATTTTCAAAGAATTCCATTTCTTCAAAATCTTTGTACTAAATCAAAACATTAACCAATACTACTTATGCAATTTAACCCTTACGGCTTCTGGAACCAGCATTTCGTATTCACCAAAATTTCGGATAACGTCTCTCACGATGCTAGAGCTGATATAGGAAGTTCGTGCTGCGGTCAATAAAAAGACCGTTTCTATTTTGGACAATCTTCTGTTGGTGTGGGCGATGGCTTTCTCGAATTCGAAATCGGCGGGGTTGCGTAATCCCCTTAGTATGAAGTCGGCTTTGATTTTATGGCATAAGTCTATGGTTAAGCCTTCATAAGTGATGACGGTAACTTTGGGTTCATTTTTGAATGTTTCTTCGATGAAACGTTTTCTTTCCTCGAGTGAAAACATGTATTTTTTTTCGGCATTGACCCCAATGGCAATTACGATTTCATCAAAAAGCGAAATACCTCTGTTGATGATATCTTCATGACCTAAAGTGATTGGGTCAAAGGATCCTGGGAATATTGCTTTCTTCATTTCAATTTAATTTAGTTGTTTTTCAATTCTTGAATCTGGAACAATCCAGAGCATTGCTACTGCAATATAAAGCAGACCAGAAATCCAAGGTGAGACAAAAGCCAAGGGAATTGCCAAAAGATAGGCTAATGCCGATAGTTTACCTTTTAAGTCCTTTTCAACTGCACGGTGCAAAATTGAATCTTTACCTTCGAGTCTTATAATTTTATTTTGGAGCAAATTATAGGCGATAGCACACATCAGTAGGACAAAGCCATAAATACTCATAGGCACTGCTGCAAAATGATGCTCTCCAATCCAGCTTGTTGCAAACGGAATTAAGGACAGCCAAAAGAGTAGAAAAAGATTGCCCCACAAAATAGAGCCATTCACTTTTTTAACCACTTGAAACATATGATGATGGTTGTTCCAATAAATCCCAACATAAATAAAACTCAAAACGTAGCTTAAGAAAACAGGAATCAAGTGTTTTAACGATTCAAAACTATCTTCTTCAGGCGCTTTTATTTCTAAAACCATTATGGTAATGATAATGGCTAAAACGCCATCGCTAAAGGCTTCAATTCTGGTTTTGTTCATTTTCTATTTAGTTTCTAAGTTTCTGAGATTCTAAGTTACTAAGATTTTTTATTTTCTTGTAATTGAGAATATTTCATCTTTATGGTATAGCTTTAATAAATCCTTTTTTGAATAATTAATTTTCTG